>JBBDRK010000018.1:0-2374 GCA_040905465.1 Trueperaceae bacterium
GTCTTTCCTATGATTGTTCACCAGAAGCTATCAGCATTCATCGCCAGCGAGGTCTTCGGTGTCCGGCTTCCGGAGATCCTCAGTGCGATCGGTTGCCACACAACGCTCAAGTCCGGGGCATCCAGGCTGGATAAAGTTGTCTTCGTCGCTGACAAGCTAGCTTGGGACGGCCAAGGCGACCCTCCGTACTTGAACCAGGTGATAAGCGGACTCGACGAATCCCTGGAGTTGGGAGTGTTCCGCTATCTCGACCACCTCTGGTGCCGTCGCCACGAGTTGCGAGTAATCCACCCGTGGCTGAAAGCCGCCCATGCGGAGTTGCTTTCCGCTCTTTCCCGCTAGCTACTCGGCTCGATATCAACGTGGGTCACACCGAAAGCGCAAAGCTGTACTTGAGGGTGCGTAATTGTAGCTTTTCTCCGGTTCGGGTGACGGCAGTTGCCTTTTTCAGGGGGAAATCCGCTCATGTCTGGCTGGTGCACCGCGCCAGTGCCTCAGCGATCTGCCGTGCCCTGTCGTTACTGACTCCGGTCTCTGAGGCGAAGGTTCGCCAGGCGTTTACGGCTTCGCGTACTTGTTCCAGCAGCTCCTTGGCCCTGGTTCCCTTCAGGTCACAAGCCGCGGCGACTTGAAGCATGTGTCGAGTTGTTGGTTTCCGTGCCTCTCCGGCCACGTCCATGGTGTGCCAGCCGTTGATGCCTTCGGAGTAAACCAGGTCGTAGGCGGGTGCAAGGCGCCACTCGCCGCTGGGGAGCATTAGAAACGAAAAGTTCTTGACGTGGTCGTCGCGATTATGGGCGAACACGTTGAAGGCCATTCGTTTGAATGCTTCCTCGAGCTGTGAATAGTCACGCGTCAACGCGAGCGTTGCTCGCAAGAACCCCTCGTAGTCGAGAGAAGGGAGGCGGTGGCTCGCGTGTAGCAAACCGCCCAAGGTGTGCACGTGGAAGCGACTCTGGCCTAGACGGTCGAAACGTTCAACGCCAAAGTACCTGCCGCCGTCCTTGGTCTCGAAGAGGTGGGAGTCTGGGAAATCGATGCCGGCAGCTCTGGCCACTAACGCGTAAGCGGCCTCGACAGCCCCTATCTCCGGACCCTCCTCCTTGGTGCCGAACTTCACCAGGTAATACTTGAACCCTTCGGGAAGTTGGTTTACGCCGGTGATTAGGCGACCATCGCTTTCGCGCCAGCCAACGAGCACCTTTGGGCGTGCTCCACCTGGCGAGCCGCCAGCGATGCGTAGGGTGGGGAGGACCTCTACGGCGTGCCCCTCGATCAACTGGTGGGCTTGCGCTGCCAGTGCGTCTAGATCCAGTTCCGGGAATCCGTCCTCCGAGGTCTCTGTTGGCGGTTGGTAGGTGAGCGCGCCCATGCCGCGGTTGCCGATGTAAGCCAGTCGATCGAGCGGGGAGATTTCCGAAAATGAGAGTCCCTGCTGGCGAAAGTGCCTGTCCATCAAAAGCAATCCCCATCCGTCAGGAAGGGAGTCGTTGAATACGCCGAACAAGCCGCCGAAGAGGCGATCCTTGTCCTCATGCAGGCCCGGGCGTACTGGCAGTTTGAAGGGTGATATCGGCAGTGGATTTTCTTGGAACGTGGATGCGAACTCGAAGTAAAGGCGTCGTCCGTTCTCTGCCAGGGTGCCTACGGGGACTTTTCGGGTTCCCCAGTCGAGGAGAACCTCAAGTCTTCTTAACACGTCGCCTGCCGTTCAACGACCGTTTGTGTTCCAGTTCATCCAATGAGCTTGCGGGTGGCGGTTGAAAGAGTTTGTTGAAGTCACCAAGTACTTCCAGTACCTGGGCGATGCGCAACAGGCGATCCAAGGAGATGTCACCCGTCTGTTCGAACCGGCGGTAGGTGGCGAGGGCAACGTCGGCTCTTTTCGCCAACTCGGCCTGGGTAAGCCTTCGTTCGACCCGCAGTTCCCGCACGCGGTGCGCTAATTCCTTCGCGACCTCACTCGTAGTCTTAAGCTCAAATGGCAACATGCTAGCAGTTATCCTTCACTGGCCTCCTTACTACCCACATGTTAACATATTGTAGTTTAGACGGGTTGCCCACAGAGTCGACTCCTTCGTACCAGACGTGGACCCGGGCCTCGTTCGTGACGTCCAGCTTCACTGGCACGCCCTCGAAGCGTCGTGTGACGCGCTGTCGATCAGCCTGTTCTTTTGATTCAGAGGGATCGGGATCGAAGTAGACGAGATCGATGTCTTTGATGTCGGCTGTTGGGTCGCGCCTGTGCGACAGATTCCATACGGTCTGCGTTACGCACCCGGCGGCGACGAAACAGTTGGGCAGAGCCAGTTCCGGAGTCGCCTCGATTACCTCGACGACGAAAGGGTTCTGAAGGACTTGGTCGACCAAGTCT
>JBBDRK010000018.1:2474-52428 GCA_040905465.1 Trueperaceae bacterium
CGCCTCGATTACCTCGACGACGAAAGGGTTCTGAAGGACTTGGTCGACCAAGTCTTGATGCATCTATGAGCGATTGTAATTCAAGCCCGTGCTCGCCAGGGGGCTACTCAACCTGTTGGGCGCGACAACGAAGGAATTTCCGGGAAGGCACGACCAGCTCTTGGCGACCTGTGACGCCGTCTGCGAGCTTGGCTTAATTACCCTCCATTGCTGAGGATGCGCAGGTATTCCTCGTATACCCAGACGCGGTTTCGTTCTTTTCCTGTTACTTCGCGCACCATCCCAAGTTCCTCTAGGGCGCTTATTGATTTCAGAATGGTGGGAACGGATAGCGGCAACTGCTTCTCTGCTTCGGAAACACTAAGGAACACCTGTCGCTGCAGATATGTATGGACTTGTAGTGTGCTGCCTGCGGCTCGGCCCAGGTCCTGTATTCTTCCGCGATTATGGGTGAACATTGCCACCAGCACTTGGGCGGTCGTGAACGCCTGTTGCGCTGTTTCACGTACGCCTTGTAGGAAGAATTCGAGCCACTCCTCCCAGGCGCTCTCCTCCCGCACCTTCTGTAAGAGCTGGTAATACTGATCGCGGTGCTCCTTGAAATAGAGACTCAGGTACAGGGTTGGTTCCTCCAATACGCCTTCGGTGTAGAGCAAGAGCGTAATTAGTAGTCGGCCAAGTCGTCCGTTGCCGTCGAGAAATGGATGGATAGTTTCGAACTGAACGTGCGCAAGTGCAGCTTTTATGAGGGAAGGTGTTCGCCCATAGGTGTCGTGCAGGAAGTGCTCGAGGTTGCTCACGAGATCGGGGACGTAGGTGTGCGGAGGGGGAACAAATCGGGCATTACCGGGCCGGCCACCTCCAAGCCAGTTTTGAGAAGTTCTGAACTCCCCCGGTTGTTTCTCGCTTCCACGTCCAGATCTCATCAGGACGGAGTGAAGTTCCTTTATCAGCCGACTGGAGAGAGGAAAGCCGTCGCGCCTAATTCGCTGTAGTCCGTGGTTCAGGGCCGCCACGTAATTGCTGACCTCAACAACGTCATCAATGGGTACACCCGGTACCTCATCCAACTCAAAGAGGAGCAGATCGGAAAGGCTGGACTGCGTTCCCTCAATTTGGCTCGACAGCACAGCTTCCTTACGTAAGTACATGTAGATGAAGAGCCCAGTATCAGGGAGTAGTAGGGAGATCCCATCTAGCCTACCGAGCGCCCGATTCGCCTTCTCGTACACGTCATAAAGGTCGTCTGAAAGCTCGACACGCGGTTCCGGCGGTAGGTCCCGCGGTACGAACGCACGAAACGTCTCGCCGGCGGTGGTCGAGGGAAGATAGATTCCAGAAAGTTCACGAACACGCATAGTCGCCACCACGTTAAGACAAGATTCTTTAGTAAGCCCAGAGGTTAGTAAAGCATATGGCCCGAACCTTTACTAGGCTTCATGGAGAACCGGTTGCGTTCCGCCGGACCGGCCACGGGCGAACCAATTTAATTCGGCTTGCGACTAATTGTGACGCGACAGCAACCCGCACGTGCCTCCACCCCTTCCCTTTTGCGGTGAAACCTGATAAATTCTATCCACTATGGCCGCTGGCCATTTAAGGAGTCCTTTATGAACTGCTGCGACACCAGCCCGACCACTGCCGACCGATTCCGGAATCCGGTGGACCGCCGGACCGTGCTCAAGGGAATGGCGGGGACGGTAGCGGGACTGATACTCGGCGGTAGTGGTTTCAGTCTGGCCCAGAACCGCAAGATCCGGCTTGCCTTCTGCAGCCAGCTGCTATGCGTGGTCCCCTACGAGTTCACGCGCTCCCAGCGGTTCTTCGAGGACGAAGGTCTAGACGTCGAGTTGGTCTACACGCGGGGCGGAGGTGCGGCGTTGCAGGCGCTCGTGGGAGGAGCAGTGGAGTACGCCGCTACCTCATTCGATGCCGCGTTGCAGGCGTACAGCAACGGCGCCAAGATCCGGCGCTTCGCCACTACCGGGCGGCTGCCGCTATTCGCATTGGCCACGGCTCCGCGCCGCGCGCAGGAGATCAACGAGTTCGCCGATCTCGCTGGCCGGACGGTGGGCGTCTCGGCGTTGGGAAACGGCGACCACGTGCTGATGCTGTTCCTGCTCGAACGTGCCGGCGTCGACCCCGATAGCGTCGAGTTCGCCACCCTGGGCGTGAACCTCTACGACGCACTGCGCCTCGGTCAGGTGGACGCGGGCTGGGTGCAGGAGCCCTCCTTGACCCTGATCCGGGAGGCCGGCGGCGGCTTGCTGTTCAACGGCATGGACCTCGATCATGCCCGGCAGTACCTGGGCGGAGCCTACGAGTTCATGGGCGTGTCCGTGCGCGCGGACGAGCTCGAGCAGCGCACGGAAGAGATGCAGGCGCTTGGCCGCGCGCTGAGTCAGGGCCTGGTTGCCCTCAAGCAGGTGCCGGCGTCCGAGGTCGTGGCGGCGCTGCCCTCGGAGCTGGTAGCGGGCGGAAACCTCGCACAGCTCGAACAGATTCTCGAGGAACACCGTGACTCGCTCTATCCCGACACCGTGACGATCGATGTCAGCGCCGTCGAGCGGGTAGTCGAGTCCCAGCGGACCGCCGGTCTGCTCGAGCAGCCGGTGGACCTGAACGAACTGCTGGCCACCGGCGTGGTCGGAGGTAGCGGTGGCTGATCCGATGCTGAGGGTCAGCGGCCTGACCCTCGGATACGGTGGCGAGCCGGTATTGGCGGGTGTCGATCTGAGCGTCGCCACCGGCGAGTTCGCCAGCCTGGTGGGACCGTCGGGCTCGGGCAAGAGCTCGGTATTGCGGGCCATTACCAACCTGCAGAAGCCGGAGGCCGGCGACATCGACCTGGGGATCGACAGCGAGCACTTGGGCATCCTCTTCCAGGACGACGCGCTGCTCCCCTGGCGCACGGTCCTCCAGAATGTGGCGCTGGGCCTGCTCATTCGCGGCACCGGTAAGGCGGCGGCAAACGAGCGGGCCGATACCTGGCTGCAGCGCCTGGGGCTGGAGGGCCTGAGCGACCGCTTCCCTCGCCAACTGTCCGGGGGTCAGCGAAAGCGGGTGGCTCTGGCTCAGGTGCTCGCGCTGCAGCCGCGTCTCCTGCTGATGGACGAGCCCTTCGCCTCGCTCGACGCCATCGTGCGCAGG
Source organism: Trueperaceae bacterium (assembly GCA_040905465.1). Classification (GTDB taxonomy): domain Bacteria; phylum Deinococcota; class Deinococci; order Deinococcales; family Trueperaceae; genus DASVCN01. Next base: position 5,625 of record JBBDRK010000018.1, read on the forward strand.
CGCATTACCGAGGACCTGCTGCGCTGGGTGGAACGCGAAAGGCTGACGGTGCTGATGGTCACGCACGACCTCGAGGAGGCCCTGAGCCTGTCTGACACCGTGCACCTGCTGTCACGCGGCCCTCGCGCTCATGTCAGGGAGAGTTACCAGGTTCCGATTCCGCGGCCGCGCGATCTCGTCGAGGTACGCGCCCACCCTGCCTTCACGCCGCTCTTGCGAAAGCTGTGGGACGGCCTGGCGGACGAGGTCGAGCCGAGGCTGGTGACGGCGTGATCGCCGGCGCCCCCGTCTTTCTCCGGCGGCTGGTCGCCAGCATGGTGCTGCTCGGCACCTGGGAAGCGCTCTCCCGGTTCGGCGTGTTCGACCCGTTCTTCATGCCGGCGCCCTCGCGCGTAGCTAGCGTGATGGCCGGGCTGTTCGCCGATGGCAGCATCTGGCGCCATCTCGAGGCCACCTTCGTTGCAGCGCTCGGCGGCCTGCTGCTGGGCCTGCTGATCGGGGCCCTGATCGGCTTCCTGGCCGCACTGGTTCCGGTGCTCTCCGAGTTGCTGGAGCCGGTAATGATCCTGCTCAACGCCATCCCGCGTGTGGTTCTGGCCCCGCTGTTCGTCATCTGGCTGGGAATCGGCCTGGCTTCCAAGGTCGCTCTTGCGTTCGTTCTGGTCGCGGTGCTCACGTTCTTCGCGGTCTACAACGGTATCCGCGAGGTGGACATGCGGCTGGTCGAGCGGGTTCGCACGCTTGGCGGCGGCACCTGGACGCTGGTGCGGCAGGTCTACCTGCCGTCGGTGACGTCTTGGGTGCTCAGCAACCTGCGCGTAGCCGTGGGCTTCGCCTTCACCGGCGCGGTAGTGGGCGAGTTCGTGGCGGCAAGCCGCGGACTGGGTTACCTGCTGTCGTTCGCCCAGAGCCAGTTCAACGCGGCCCTCACCATCGCCCTGATCCTGCTGATCATGGTCTTCGTCCTGATGCTCTTTGCCCTTGCGGGGGCAGTGGAGCGTCGCCTGCTCGCGTGGAGGTATCGATGAAAGTAGCCTACGTCTTCTCAACTTCGGGTCACACCGCCAGTTACAAGCTCGGCAAGATGATCCTTCCTCAGCTCGAGGAGAACCGCCACGGTGCCGACGTCGTCGGCATGTTCTTCTTCGACGACAACACCTTCGCGTTGCGGCAGGGTGACCCGCTCGGTGAACGACTCAGCAAGGTAGCTAGGGAGAAGGGAATCCTGCTGATGTTGTGTGACCAGTGCGCTCAGGAGCGCCACCTGGCGACTGCGGACGGTAAGGGCGGGTTGGTCGCGTCGGGTGCTGTAGAAGGGGTGCAGGTGGGGTGCTTCCCGGACCTCTACGGCGCCTTGGCAGGCAATCCGCCGGATCAGGTGATCACCCTCTAGCCGGCCGGGCCGTTGCGGCGTGCGCCAGGATTGTCGGGGTGTGAGTCGCCGCGGCGCAAGGCGGGTTCACCGGGCTTCGATCCGCCGCGACTCAGACTGCTGCTGCGCGAGACAGCGACTCGCCGTAGCCGCCGTGCGATAGCACCCGATGCCGCTCGCGTCTCCCGGCGCTCCTGGAACAGTTCGTGCAGCGATTTGGGCTTCATGCCACAGGTTAGGCCAGCCGATGCGGATCGACCGTGCCGCTTGCACCGTCCGGGTTCTCGTCGGCCGCTAAGACTCGTTGTCGTCCGGACTCACCGGGTCGGGTTGCTCCTCGCTCACCCGGCCGGGGTGAATCGCCGCCAGGTAAAAGTTTTCTCCCGGGATCGGCGAGCCGGCCATCCTGCGGAGCATCGCCAGCTGACCGACGTGTGCCATGGCGTCCGAGAGCGGCCCTTGCAGGAGTCGGCGGATTCGCTCCGAATCGCCTCCGCGGCCTTGCGAGAGGAGGCCGTCGATGTCGGCAAGGGTGGCATGAACCTGCTCGACCTCGCCTGGCCAGTCGAGCCGCGGGTGATGGTGCCGGTAGTCGACTCGCCCGGTTCGAAGGACCTCGCGGCCATAGCCGAGTACTCCGTTGATGTGATGCACGATTGCGAGCGGCGCACGGATGCCGTGTCCGGCATCGAGTATTGCGAAGCGCTCGGGGGCGCCCGCCACCGCCTTGTGGAAACGGTAGGCGAGGGCGGCCAGGAAGTGGCGCGCGAGAGCGCTCTCATCTCTCACCGGACGGCCCACCGGAACGGCAGCGGTTTCCCGTCCGTCACCGTGACGCGGCTGTCACCGAGTCGTCTTGCTTGCGTCAACTTCACAAGGCGAGTCTAGTTGAGATTAAGTGGCCTCGCCCCGAAGTCGCAGGAGGTCTTCAAGTGTTTTCGTGTTGGTGAAGCCGGCGCCCCGCCGTGCGCCGCCAAGGGTAGAGTAGCGCGTGCAACTGGATGAGACGCGAGCGCTGGCTCTCAGGCTGATGCAAGAGCATGGGCTGGCAGACTGGACCTTCGGCTTCGACCGCGCCAAGCGCCGGCTGGGTGCGTGTTGGCTCCACCGTAAGCGAATCACCTTGTCACGGGACTTCGTTGCGCTCAATGATCTGACGGTGGTCCGGGACGTAGTCCTGCACGAGATAGCCCATGCACTTACGCCGGGCGACGGGCACGGCCGCGTGTTCAAGCGCAAGGCGCGCGAGCTGGGCTGCAGCGGCTCTTCGTGCATCTCCGGCTCGTCGGTCGTCTCGTCACCGCCGCGTTTCATCCTGGAGTGTCCGCACTGCGGCCGATCGTGGCCCCGCTATCGCAAGCCGGCACGCAAGCTCGCCTGTGGCGCTTGTCTTCGAAGTTCGGGGACCGCAGTGTCGCCCTTGAGCATTCGGCGCGCCGTTCCCGATTGAGTTCGAAAGTGACCGCTACCGCCGCCCGGCAGCGTGCGAAACGCATCATGGAGGGCACGGCGGCTCCGGGCCTGTGCCCGCCGTCGCGGGGGGACTATGCGAAAGATGCTGGCCGTTGCAGCGCTCGCGGGTCTGGCAGGGCTGATAGTCCTGCAGGCGCTGGCACTGCGCGACAGAGAGGCCGCTCCTTCGGCGGATAGGTCGGAAGCGGCGCTAGATGACACGGCGGCGGGTGCCGGATGGCAGGAACGGGTTTTGGAATCGGCCGAACGGCTGGGAATAGAGCCGGCGTTTCCTGATGGCTCGTTCATATCCGACCAGGGCGCCACCGGCTATCAACTTGCCTACCTCATCGACAAGATGCTGGCGGCGGCGGATGAGCGTTCGCGCTGCGTCGAAGCCGACTTCGGATATCCTGACCCCACCTTCAGATTCGAGGATATGCCCGAGGACCACTGGGCAAGGCCGGCGGTCGAGCGGGCGGCCCGGCTGGGGGTACGCGATGCGTTTCCGGAAGGAGAGTTCGACGGCAGCGAGTACCTCAGCGGCTTTCAGGCGTTGATGCTGGTAACCCGAGCGATGGAAACGGTCGACACCCGGCTGCTGTGTGGCGCCGTTGCGGGCGGTGGCGCGGCCGGCGCAGCGGCGGCCGAAGGAGTGCAGCCGGCGAGCAAGAGCCTGGAGATCGGGGGCCAGGCACTGCTAGAGCTGCAGGAGCGGCTCGAGCAGAGCCTCTTCGCTCGTCTGGATACGCGGCTGGCGGAGATGCGGCCCGAGCTGTCGGCGGAGATACGCCGAGCCCTTAGCGCGCAGGTGGAGGATCTGGTGGCAAGCTCTGTGCCGGACCGCTCGGGCGTGCCCGGGCCGCCGGGCCCGCCAGGAGAACCCGGCCCGCAAGGGGAACCGGGTCCGCCTGGCCCAGAAGGCGTGCCGGGTACAGAGGGACCTCCGGGACCGCAAGGCGCGCCCGGTCCCGAAGGTCCAGCCGGCCCAGAAGGGGCTCAGGGCCCGCAAGGCGTCCCGGGCCCGGAAGGCCCGGCCGGCCCGCCAGGGCCCGCAGGGGACGAGGGACCTTCGGGACCACGAGGAGAACCCGGTCCGGCTGGACCGCCGGGCGAACAGGGACCGCAGGGTGCCCCCGGCGATGACGGCAAGGACGGACGAGACGGGAAGGACGGAAAAGGCGGGAAGGACGGCGTGCCGACGCCGGACCGCGACAGAGACCGAGACCGCGATGATGACAAAGACGACGATGACAAAGACGATTGAGTCGCGAGCGGGCCCCGGCGGGACCGCTCAGGCGCACCAGTCCAGGGCGGCCAGCGCCAGTACCTTTGTAACCGCCCGTACGCTCTCCAGGTCGACCCACTCGTCAGGAGCGTGCAGGGCGCCGCCGAGCGGGCCGTAACAGGTTGCCGGGATTCCGTGATAGAGATTGAAGAAGCGGACATCGGTGGTGGCGGTGCTCACCAGGTACTCGGGCGCACCGCCCGTGACCGCGCGGTGCGCTTGCGCCAGGGAGGCGAATATCGGTTCGTCCCTCTCCAGCACGCAGCCCTCGGCCAGGAAGCCGAAGAACGCGATGTCAGGCGGGTTCTTCGCCAACCAAGGGTCGCGCTGGGAGACGGCCAGCAGGTAGGACGCGAAGTCCGACTGCGCCGCCGCCAGGTCCGCGCCCGGAAACGCCGACAGCCGCACCTCGAAAATGCACTCCGACGGGACAGACGACGGCCATTCGCCGCCTCTGATGGTGCCGACGTTGAAGTTGAGGGGATGCTGCAGTTCCGCGAACTGCGGCGGCCTGCCGGTTCTGCCGTTGACGTCGAGCTCCAGTTCACGAACCGCGTCGATCAGCCGCCCGGCCTTCACGATTGCGTTGACGGCCTTGTCGGCACCGAGCACGTGAGCGCCCGCACCGCGCACCCGCACCCGCGCCCACAGCACCCCCACCTGAGCCTCCAACATCGTATGACCGAACGGTTCGGGAATTATGGCGGCGTCGGCGCCGGGACCGCGCTGGAGAGCGGCCAGCGTTCCGTTGCCGGTGCACTCCTCCTCCAACACCGTTTGCAGGTGAATATCGCCGCGCACCGTCGCGTTTGCCTCCCGCAACGCCCTGACGGCGTAGACCATCGCCGCGATACCAGACTTCATGTCGGCGGCGCCCCGCCCGTACATCCGCCCGCCTGAGACCTCGCCTCCCCAGGGGTCGCGCGTCCAGAACGACTCGGGTGCGGCCGGAACCACGTCGATGTGGCCGTTGAAGATGAGCGAGCGTCCGCCTTTGCCGCTACCGCGCCAGGCGGCAGACAGATTGGGCCGGCCGACGTAAGACCAGTCCGCCGGCGAGTAGCCGGGAGAGTCGCTGATTGCCTCGTGATCGATCTCCCACAACTCGGGCTCGAGCCCGAAGTCGCTCATCTCGGCGGCCACCCGCTCCTGAGCCGCGGCCTCGTTGCCGCGCAGGCTCGGCGTCCGCACCAGATCGCCGATGAAGTCCAGTTGCGCTCCCCAGTTCCGGTCGACCTGCTCGAGGATCGCCGCTGTTAGCTTTGTCATCGATCCTCCCCTCCGGCACCCTCCGACGCCTGCGCCGTGGTGGGCGCCATGCTCCCGAGCGGGTCGGCCACCCGCACCCGGCAGGGGGTACGCCTGAGCACCTCGTCGGCCGTCAGTCCCGGCACTACCTCTTGCAGCAGCAGACCGTCGTCGGTGACGGCGAACATGCCGAGGTCGGTGATCACGATATCTACCGCGCGCGCCGCAGTAAGCGGGATGGTGCAGCTGGGCAGGAGCTTGGGTTGGCCGTCCCGGGTTTCGTGGCGGGTGAGCACGATGGTTCGACGAGCCTTACCGGCCAACTCCATGCTGCCGCCCATGCCCGGGCTGAACCTGCCGGGTATCTTCCAACTCGCCAGATCCCCCTGCTCGCTCACCTGCAGCGCCCCCAACACGGCCGTGGTGAGCCGCCCCCCGCGTATCGCGGCGAACGCGGTCGCGCTGTCGAAGTACGAACCGTGCGAGAGAAGCGTCACTGGCTGTCCGCCTGCGTTGATAACGTCCGCGTCCTCGCGGTCGGCCCTCGGTCGGGGCCCGATCCCGGCAACGCCATTCTCCGCGAAGAACGTGACCCGCTGATCGTCGGTTACGTACTCGGCTACCTGGGTGGGCAGACCGATGCCGAGGGCGACGACCTCGCCGAACGACAGGAGGCGCGCCGCCCGTCTGGCCATCTGCTCTTGCACCTGCACTACGACACCTCTCACGTCTTCGGTCTCAGGTCTTCGGAACCGGCACTCGCTCCGGTTTCGTACTGCCGCCGACCACATAGTCGACGAACACGCCGGGAGTGTGAACCAGGTCGGCGGCGACCTCGCCGCACGCAACCAGGTTGCGGACTTCGGCGATCACGACGTCGGCCGCAGTTGCGACCAGGGGATTGAAGTTGCGGGCGCTGGCGGGGTAGACGAGATTACCGTACTCATCACCGTACTCGGCCAGCACTATGGCCAGAGGCGCCCGGATCGCTGGCTCGATGCGGTAGCGCCGGCCGTCGACCTCGGCGTGCGGCCCGTCGGCGTCGATCTCGGTGCCCGCCCCTACGTCTGTCAAGATCCCTCCCAATCCGGCGCCTCCTGCGCGAATACGCTCGGCCAACGTTCCCTGGGGAACGAACTCGACCTCCAGCGTACCGGCGTTCATCTGCTCGATTGCGGTCGGGTTGGAGCCGATGTGGGAAGCGACCAGCTTGCTGACTCGCTGCTCGGCGATGAGCCGCCCCACGCCGTACGACGGGTAGCCGCTGTCGTTACCGATCAGCGTGAGATCTCGGACGCCGCTCTGCAGCAGCGCTTCGACGAGGAGCGGCGGGGTGCCGATGCTGCCGAAGCCGCCGAACATGAGCGACATTCCGTCCCGGAACAGGTCGCTTACCTGTTCCATCGCCAGCACCTTGCGGAAGCGGCCGCTGCCGACGGGTCCGGAGTTCATGCGTTCCGAGCCGACAGCTCACGCTCCAGCTGCGAGAACGACGCTTCCAGGAGGACCATCAGATGGTCCAGCACGTCGTCCGTGACATTCAGTGGTGGCGCGATGAGAACCGCGTCGCCCAGCCCGCCGATAGCCCCGGCGGCAGGGTAGATCACGAGGCCCGCATCGAAAGCGGCCCGCACCAGTCGGCCAGTGGCGGCCACTTCAGCGGGGAAAGGCGCGCCGCTCGGAGCCACCAGTTCGAGGCCCCAAAGCAGGCCGCTGCCGCGGACGTCGCCGATTACCGGGTGGCGCACCGCCAGTTCGCGCAATCGGCGGCCGAGCTTCTCTCCCTGCCTGGCAGCGTTGCCTGGCAGATCGTGTTCCAGAAGGTGGCGAACCACGGCCAGCGCGGTCGCAGCGGTCAACGGATTGCCGCTCATGGTGTGGCCGAAGAGGAGCTGGCCCGTGCCGCTGCGGATCGTGTCGACGATCCGGTCGCTAACCAGCACCGCGCCCACCGGGGTGTACCCGGCCCCGAGCCCCTTGCCGAGAACCAGCATGTCGGGAACCGCATCCTCGCGCTCGCTTGCGAACATCAGCCCGGTCCGGCCCATGCCGGTCATTACTTCGTCGGCGATGTAGAGGATGCCGTGCTCATCGCACAGGTCCCGCACGCGACCGTCGTAGCCGGGCGGGGGCACTATCGCCCCGCCGCTCGCCCCAACGACTGGCTCGGCGATGAACGCCGCCACGGTTTCGGGACCGACACGCTCGAGCTCGTCCCGCAGCGTGTCGGCGCAGGCCACCCGGCAATCCGGAAAGGTGAGCTCCAGCGGGCAGCGAAAGCAGTATGGGGTCGCCACACGAGCGTGGTCGGTCAGGAGCGGGTCGAAGCGCTTGCGCCTGCCGGCGTGGCCCGACATCGCGAGTGCGCCGAGAGTCACCCCGTGATAGCTGGTAGTGCGCGAGAGCACCCTCAACCGCTGGGGTTCCCCTCGTTCCTGCCAGTACTGGATGGCGATCTTCTGGGCGAGCTCGGTCGCCTCGCTGCCGCTGTTGACCAGGAACAACCTGTTCAGGTCGCCGGGCGCCAACTCGGCCAACAGGTCGGCCAGCTCCTCGGCCGCCCTGCTGGTGAACTGCGATCGGAACACGAAGGCGAGCTGTCCGGCCTGGTGAGTCGCGGCGGAAACGACGTCCTCGACTCCATGGCCGAGGTTGGCCACTACCGCACCGGAGCTGCCGTCGAGCCAGGCGCGACCGTCGCGGTCGTAGAGGTAACATCCCTCGCCGCGGGTGATCTCGGGCAACGTTTCGTCCAACTGCGGGTAGAGCAGGTGGGAAGCCCCGACTCGGGTAGTCATCGGCTTTCGCGTCCGGCCGGGCCCGGCGAGGCGGGATAGTTCGATCCGTGGTGCAGGTCGGTACTCATCAGATTCCCGAACCTACCGTATTGGACTGTTGATTGGAAGTCCGGCACCGGCTGAAGCCGCGGCAACCGTGCCGCGGTGACTATGGCGGGACGACTATGCCGTGGCGACTACGCCGAGTCAGTCAAGCCGAGTCAGTTAAGCCGCGTCGAATGCTGCGCGCAGCCGGCTGCCTTTGCGGGGCGGGAATTTCAGATGGGCCAGGATCGCGACCAGGTCGGTGCGGTCGAACGACAGCAGTCGCTCCTCATCGAGAAGCCGATTGTGTACGAGGTCCTGCAGGAGGTTCTTGATGCCGCGCAGCAGATCGTAGATGCAGCCGAGCGTGTGTTCATACTTGTCGGCAAGAGCCTTGCTCAGATAGGTACGAGCCTGGCCGACTACCTGCCGGAAGCGTTCGATGTCGCCACGCGACCTCAGGGTGACCGCCTGTGCCATCCTCTCGAGACAGCGCATGGCACTCTCGATGGTGGGCCGCAAGGCGCTGTAGTAGTTGGCGGCATCGGGGCTGAAACCGGGTAGCACCCGGGCCGCGGCTTCGTAGCTCTCGATTACCTGTAACAGTTCGTTCTTGGGATCGGTCATGGAAAGTCCTCGGCACCCTCACTTCTGGGCCGAAGACCAGTCTGACCGATTCGATGGCCGGGCGTTGTGGAAGATTTCGTTTTGCGGCCTCGATCGGCAGTTGCCGACGAGGCCGCAAGCTGGCGGTGCTAGAAGGGGAGCAGGTTCCCCGGTCTGACGGTGATGGATATCGTGACGTCGTCGAGCCGGTAGTCTACGCCGCTCGCACTCGGGCCGGCGACGTACTCGAGCCGCACGCCCAAGCGAAAGTCGCCGCTCTTCAGCGTCGCCAGCGCATCGGGGTTTACCGAATCGCTGACCTCGACGGCGAATGTCAGTTGTTCCGTCTCCCCAGGTTCCAGGGAAACGGACGTGCTGGCAATGGCAGGGGAGTCGAACGGTGAGGCGTCGGACGAGTCGGAGATATGGAAAGATGCGGCGACCTCTTCGCTGCCAGTGGCCGCGTTCGACGTAATCGCGGCACTGAAGTCGAGAGTCAGGCCCTCGAGCCCTTCCAGCATCTGAGCCGGAACACCGAGTTGCTCCGCAGTCAGCCCTTCCTCATCGGGCAGCAGATACTCGTCGGCGGCCAGGCTGAACTCTCCGGCCCGTTCCTCGTCGGAGAGGAAGGAAAGGACGTCCGCCTCGACAGTCAACAAGGTGTGGCGACTGCAACCGGCAAGGAGAAGGAGCGTCACGGCGGTAAGTACCAGCGATCGCCTGAAAATCATATGGTCACCATCCTAGAAGCCGAAGCCCAGTCCGACGGCCGCTCCGACCGCTTGGTGAGCCGTGAAGGGAGAGCGGTAGGTGTGTACTGCCACGTCGAACCCGATACCAACCACGCGTACCCCTGCCCCGACGCCGGCAGTCAGGCCATCGTCGAAGCCACCGCCGGCACGAAGCAGTAGTTGAACGATCTCGAAATCGTAGCCCCCTTCGACGCCCAGGTGACCGCTGATCGCACCGTCGTCGTAGGCGCCGTCGGCCGCCACCAGAAGCGAGCCGAGGTCGGGCACGCCGAGTACCGCCGTGTCGAACTCGTACGCTACGTTGGCGTTTACGCCGAACCGGTCGAAGAGGTAGGTGCGAGATGACGGAGTGGGGCCGGTCTGCGAGCTGGCTCCGAGACTGTCGCCGGCCACGGTCACCTCCATGCCCTGCCACAGCCCGATCCCGAGGTCGGTTACGCCCAGGCCGGCAGTCAGGCGTCCGTCGGGCGTCGGGAGCGTGACCGCAACCCCCAGGTCTCCGGTTACCCCATAGCCTAGTCCGCCCTGGCCCACCAGCGCATAGAATCCGTCTCCCTCGTAGTCGTAGCCGAACTCGGTCTCGCCGTCGTCGTTCTCGGTGGTCGTTACCGTGAAAGTGCCGGTACCGTCGATTCGGGCGAGGCCGATGAACGGTTCAGCGCGCACTCCCAGGAAGACCTGGCCCGCGAAGGCTTCGCTGGCTGGGATGGGCAAGGCGGTTGCGTAAGTGACGTTCACGCCCACCCCGGCTTCGCCCTGCAGCCGTCCGGCGATCTCGCCGCTGCTGGTGCCCTCGTTGAACAGTTCGCCGAAGCCGGCGAGTGGGGTGAGGCGTCCGTCGGCATCTATGTATGGGCGGATGCCCAGCCCGACCGGCCCAACGTCGAACCCAATCGGCAGTTCGAACGCCTGCCCGTAACCGACCGGAGTTCCGTGGCTTATCTGCAAGGGGGAGCCGCCAACGAAGTCGATGGCCACGGCGGGCACCCCGTTGTCGTTTGCAACCGACACGATTACCTCGTCAGGGCTGCGGGCGGGGTTCAGCAGCAAGGTGCCGAGGTGACTCGCCTGATCGAACGCGCTCAGCAGGTCGAACTGGTCGCTTCGCGGATCGAGCTCCGGCCGGAGCAGGACGTTTACCGCTCCCAGCGGCAAGGGTAGGAAGAACGGCGTGCCGGCGTCAGGTAGTGCCCCGAATGCCGGATTGCCGCTTCCGTTGCTCGCCGGCGTGCTCGTGCCGCCCATTCCCAGTGAACGAACGCCTTGAGCATTGGCCATCGGCGTCGCCAACAGCGCGATCAACAGCGCGGCCAGCAGTGTTGCGACGACGAAACTCGCGGGTCGGTGAACGCGTGTACCGTCAGGGACCGGTTCGATCATGCTTCCTCCTGCCGACCCCCCGAAGGTTGTCACCTTCCTGACGGACGCAAATGTAACACGTCCAACACTGGGAGCAACACCGGTAGATGAAGGGCAACGACCGTGCGATCGAGTCGCCGCCCAAGTGCTTGCGTTCGCGGGCTTTCGCTGGATATTATTCGCTGTCTGGCGTACCGAACTCGAGCCGGCGTGTCTCGATCACCCGTCCGACGACTTCGGCAACATCCTCGGCCAGGACATAAGGCGGCGTGCCGTCGGTTGCTCTGGGATTCGCGCTTACCAGCTTCCAACCGAATCTGTCGTCCTTCAGCACCTTGCACACGTAGCCTTCCGAGGCGAGCCGCGCTACCACCGCAGCCCCGTCGTGGCCCTTGTCGTTGCGATCCACCAGCACAATGTCACCATTGAAGATTGGGCGCGGTCCCATTGCCATCGAATCGCCCCGGATGCGAAAGGCAATGAGGCTCTTGCTGCGCGCGACATAAGCGTCAACCCAGACATTGTCGTCCAGGATCTCGGCTTCCTGAACCGGTCCCGCTCCTACCCAACCTGCAACATGGACGGGCAGGCGGAGCACCTTTCGCGGGTTTGCGTTTTCGGCTCCCCGGGCAGCCGGTTCCAACTCGTAGACGAGTTCGTGTAGCGGCACTTCCAGTGCTTCCGCCAGTCGTGCCAACGTTTCTATCGAGGGCTTCACGAATTTGCCGTGGCGCGACATCCTGCCCTGGACCAAGCCGTAGACCGTCGTCGCTCCGATGCCTGAGAACTCTGCGAACTGCTCGAGCCTGACCATGCCGAGCTGTTCCATCTTTCGCAATATGCGTGAGTTGAACGGCCCGGTGGACCCTACTGCCGACTTCTTCGCAGGTCTAGGCATAAGTGTAGCCTCCCTGACATTCTCGCACGTTAGAGCTTAGAGTATTTCAACGTTGGAGTAAAGGAGACTTCAACGGCACGAACTTCATCGGGAGGGATACGGGAATGAGGGATCGTGACTTCGCCAATGCTGTAGATGCCGCTCTCTGGATAAGCCCATCAGGCGCCAGCCGCGACAACGGGGCGAACCTCGCGGCCGTCAGGTCGTCGATTGAAGAGCGCAGTCGTGCCATCGTCCTGTTGAACGAGCTGTTAGTCGCTCTCCTGCCTCTCTACCTTTGGCGAAGTCACGTCCACATGGCGCCGCCAATCCTCGAAGCGCTGCTCTTCGTGCAGGAACAGGCTGGCGGACAGGAACTCGCTGCGCCTCCTGAGTAGTCGATCGGTGTTAGCGGGGTGTCGGTGCGGCGGCTCGACTGGAGTGGCTCAACCTTTGCCACGGCGAACCCGCGACCGCCGAGGCTGCGCCCTCAGTTCGTCGAACTCCCGGTCCGTCGGTTCACGCATGATGTGGCCGATGTCCTCGCCTATGGCTAGAGCTAATCTCCGCAGCGTGGCGGCGTACGGATTGAATGTCTTCTCTCGCGCCTCGCTTTCGTAACGCTGATAGGAGCGCACCGAGATGCCCAACCGTTCCGCGACATCCTCCTGCCGCAGATTCTTCGCCAGGCGCGCACGCTGTATGCGTCGACGGACCACGGCGAGATAGAGTTCGTCCGACACCTCGCCATCATCGCGGCGTTCAGGAACTGTTGGAACGATACAATGTTATCGTGTTGGCGGGCCTCCTTGGCGTGTCGACGCTCCTGCCGTCGCCTCTTTCCGAGCGAGTCGTCGCTCGGCATCCCTGCCCCGAACTCCCCGGTTCCGGCTCTGCCGAGACCCCTCCGGAGGCCACGGGCGATCGGTGGATTCGATCAGGGACGGGCGGCGGCAGGAGTGTTGATGAGTATTTCCTTACGCCCTGCGGTGAACGTCGGGGCTTTCGAGCGCGCGGAGCTCGCCGTTCGTCGGTTCTCGAACGATTTCGGCGACGTCCTCGCCGAGCGTAACGGCGATGCGACGCAGCGTCAGCGCATATGGGTTGAAGCGCTTATCGAGTCGGCCCATCTCATATCGCTGGTATGACCGAACCGAGATGCCGAGCTTTTCCGCGACATCCTCCTGCCGCAGGCCCCTCGAGAGACGCGCCATGCGAATTCTCTTTCGGACCACGGCAAGGTAGGCCTCATCCGTCACCGCCTCATCATCGCGACGATTGTGGCCGACTTGAACGATATCATGTTATCGTGTTATGCGTAATTTCAAGCTGTGAGGTGCTGAATGACCTGAGCCCGTCATGTTGCTTCGTCCGCTGCCCTTCGTGCCGTCTCTCGCCAATGGAAGCCCAACCCGGGCGCCACGCGGTCTCTTGCTTCGCAAGGCCAGGACCGTCCCCCAATAGGCGAGGCCAATCGGGTCGAGCGCCCGCGTTGGGTCAACCTGAGCTTACTTCAAATTGGTTTGTCGGCGCTCCAAACCTCCCTTGGGAGGTTCTATGCATGCTCGAAGTGCACTAGTCGTGCTGAGGGTGGTGGGCGCTGTCCTCGTGCTGTCCGTGGCAATCGCCCAGTCCGAGGACCGTCGTCGCTTTACGGTGGATGATCTTCTGTCCTTGCAGGCTCTCAACAAGGTAGTCCCCTCGCCCGCTGGCGACCTGATCGCCGTGGTGATCCAGCGTCCCGCGCAAGGAAACGGACCCGCAAACGAGAACATGTTCTCGAACGACCGTGCGGACATCTGGCTCATCTCGGCAGAGTCGGGGGAGATAGAAAACCTCACCGACGGCACTGGTCGTGACAGTTACTTCAGCCCGCTATGGTCCCCGGACGGACAGCGACTCGCCATGCTTTCGACGGAAGGGAACGACGGCATCAGGCTCTATGTTTGGGACAGGTCGGGCGACTCGCTCAAGCGCCTGACGGAGCAGAGCGTGGATGTCGAGGCGAACTTCGGCGGAAGGAGCCTCTTCGACCGAGTGTCAGCAGTATGGCTGAACGACAGGGAACTCCTGACCGTCCTCCTGCCTGTTGGTGAGCTGCCGGTCGATTACTTCACGTCCAATCCCCAAGGTGTGATCGTCCCCAAATGGGAGGCGACACAGGCCGGCCTCGAGCCGTCAGTAAGCGTCCTACACAGTAACGTGGGCAGCCCCGAAGACTGGACGCTAGAACGAACAATGGTGCGCATTGACGTCGAGAGCGGCGACATCACGGAGTTGACGAAAGGCGAAATTCGCGTGGTGAGCCTTTCACCCGACGGCCGGCGCGCGGCTATCATCACAGTCTCTGGACCCGATGAGCTTCCTGTCGAGGGAGGCCTGCCCTTCCCGCCAGGTTGGAACGTCTACACCTGGCGACCTTACGTGCACACGAAGCTGGCGGTCCTCGAACTCGAGGGCGCTGGCGAACTCACCTGGTTTCCCGAGGTAGTCGATCCCAGCATTTTCACCTACAGGAGCGACCTGCAATGGTCGCCAAGCGCGGATTCACTCGCCGTCCTTGTCGAACGTGACGAGAGCGCTGCCGGTCGCGCCCTCTTTCGGATCGACGTCAATGCAGCGGAAGCCGATCCCATCGGGGTCGGCGCGGCTAACATCTCGTCGTTCGCATGGTACGGGGACGAACTTCTTTTGAACGTCGACGGGGATTGGCAGGTTGCTGCCCGCTCCGCAGAAGCGGCAGGCGGTGACTACGAGGATTTACCGCAACAACTTCGCGGCTTTGGAGCCGGCGGGCTCGCGGGGGTCAGCGACGACGACTTCTTTCTGCTCGGAGCGTCGGGTCGACTGACTAATGCAACAGAAGACTTCGCGCCCGCCATCCAGCGGATCATCTGGCCTTCAGCTACCAGCACCGACTCGAGCGGCGAATGGATACTCGGCACGTCGGACGGCATGTATCATGCGCTTGCAGAAGGCGATGCACTTCGCCTGAGCCCCGTCAAGTCCCCCGACGCCGCGGCCAGCTTTCTGGCTTACGCGCCGCCCAGCCAGACCGCAGTCTTCAATAAGTCCGATCCTGATGGGGACTACCTTTGGTCGGGTAATCCGCATACCGGCGATTACATCAATACGCTCTCCCTGAATACTCATCTGGCGCGAGTCGAGGACGCCGAGCGCATCCTCATCTCATACGAGAACGATGACGGCCAGCCGCTCAAGGGGCTCGTGGTGCTTCCCAAGGACTACCAGGAAGGGCGAGCCTACCCGCTAATCGTCACCCTCTACACGGGCAGCGTGGTTCGAGACGAAGCCTACCGGCCGGCAAGCAAAAACCAGTCGCGCCTCTATCACCCGCTGCTCTTTACAGCGCGCGACTACGCTGTCCTGTACCCGAGCATTCCGCTGCCCAGCACTTCTGGGCCGATAGACCCGCTTTCAGAACTGAGCAAGAACGTATTGCCGGCGGTGGACGAAGTTGTTCGCTTGGGCGTCGCTGACTCTGAGCGCATCGGCCTGTTGGGACACAGCTACGGAGGCTATGCCGTGGTCGGACTCCTCGGGCAGACAGAGCGCTTCAAGGCCGCTATCGCTTCTGCCCCATTCGTGGATCTCGCTGCCTACAACGATATGATTCCCTTCAAGCTGCGCTACTTCGACTTGGCCGCAGAATTGAGCCTGGTTTACTCGGCCGAGTTCGAGAACCCCAATGCCGTCCTGCGGATGGGAATCAGGCCGCAGCAGGATCCGGAACAGTATTCGCGCAATAGCCCGCTAGTCTACGCTGACCGCATCGAGAGTCCGCTCATGCTGATTCAGGGCGATCTGGATCCAGTGCCGATGGCGCAATCTGAGGCGCTATTCAAGCGTCTCAGACGCCAGGGAAACGAAGCGATGCTCGTGCGCTACTGGGGGGAAGGACACGTCATAATGTCGCCCGCCAACATAAGAGATGTGTTGGAGCGCATCTTCGGGTGGTTCGACACCTATCTCGGCGACGAGTGAAGCCGGGGCCGAACAAAAGGCAGGGTCAAATAGTACTACTAGAGGGCATAATCCAACAACTTGAAGAGGCGGGGAGATTTTCCCCGCCTCTACTCGGCTCACAATCGGAAGCTGATGGATTCGGTACTACCTTCAACATCCCCGCGGGTCAAGCGGAGCGCTGAACCGAAGCAAATGAGTGTCGGTTTTACGTACATGTTTCACCTCCTTTCCACCAGCCTTGGTCACGTTACCGTCGTACGCCGGTCGCGGACCGGCGGCTGGGCAGATTCGTCGGGTCGTCCTTGACGAAACGCGAGAAGAACCAGCGTTCGTCTGCGAGGATGTAAACGATTTCTGCATCGCGAGAGAGCCGGCCGTCCCGGAACGCCTCGGCCAACTCTCGCATGCGCTGCGCCTCGAGGACATTCAACTCGGCCAGAATCGGCTCGCGGAGCCAAGCACTGACGTTCGGCCAATTGGCTCGGATCCCGAATGCGTAGGCTTCCGTAAAACCGGTTTTCAGTTTGCGCTCGAGAATGGCCTGCGGGAGTCGCCCGCTCATGGCCTCTCGCAGCACCCGTTTGCCGATCCCACCGCCTGCCTTCAAGGCCGCCGGCGTCGCGAGCGCGTGCTCTACGAGCGGCCTGTAGAGGAAGGGGTAACGAAACTCGACCGCAAGCCGTGGCTGCTGCCGTAGACCCGGTTCGGTCGAGCGAAGGAAATTGACTGCGTCCAGGTTGCCATCTGCCTGCCTGGCGACGCTGGTTGACAGTGCATGCTCCATGGCCCGAGCCTTGCGCGCAACCTTTGCGGAGGCCCATGGGAGCCTTGCGACCGGAATGCGACCTGGCAGCAAGGTGCTCTTCGCGACCGACCAAAACGGCTTCTCGCGCGCGTCACCCCACATTCGCAACTCCCGGTAGGCACTGAGGAACCGGCCCTCCTGCAACAGCTGCCGCGCCGCACCCACGCCGCCAGTCATCGTGCCGTCACTACCGTGTCCCGACAGAACTATGCGACAACCTGCCGGCAACGACTGATACAGTCCGACGCGGACCCCGAACAGGACGTCCTGAGTCGGCTCATCGAACATCGTCGGCAGGCAGAGCCCGGAGTCTGCTCCGCCTGGCTCATGGTGCTCGGCGTACACCCGCTTCCATGGGCGAGATCCTACCAGCGGACGGCTGAATTCACGCTCGTCCACCGTCGGCCATGCGTCCGACACGATCGAGAGGGCGAGGGGCACTGTGCCGAGGCTCAATGCAGTCGCGTAGATGCTCGTAGAGTCCATACCGCCCGAGACGTCGCATCCGATCTGGCCCCGCCCACGCAAGGCAGCCTGAACCGCTTGATCGAGCAGCGCTCGTGTCCGCTCCGCGGCCTCCGCGGTTTCCATACGCTGGTACCTGACCGGCAACTCGTAATATCTCCAGAATCGCGCCGGCTTCCCTGGTTCCGCCACTACCGATTCGCCCGGCATCAGCCGCTTAACGCTCCTATACGGTGTCAAAGTAGTAGGCGGCACGAGTGCTGCGAGCTGAAGCAGAAAGTAGTCGCGGTCCAGGTGCGCGCCAACCCGGGGGTGGGCCGTAAGAGCGCCGATTTCGGAGGCCATCGCGAACAAACCGTTGGACTCCGCGAAGAAAAGCGGCCTCACTCCAAACCGATCCCGAAACGCCAACACTCGCTCGCCATCCCATGCGATCACGGCGAAATCGCCTTCCAGCTTGCTTGGCGCGGTATCCCCCCACTTGGCGATAGCTGCAGCCACCAGTTCGGCTTCCGATGCTTCATTGTTCATGCCGAGCGATGCTTCCAGATCTGGGCGGTTGTCCAACCGCGCATCGGCCGCCACCGTTACGTTGCGCACGGTTACAGGTTGATGCCCGTCCTCCGGCAGCGTGTCGAGCCTGGCGCAACCTATCGTCAGGGGACCCAAGGTGAGACTGTCACTACCGTCGGGCGCGCGCGACTCAAGCGCCCGCAGCATTGGCGCGAGTGCACCGGACCCCGCCTGGCTTGATGTGAGTTCAAGGATTGCGGCAATGCCACTCATGGCGTGGCCTCGACGTCCCGAACTATCGGTAGGCTCTCAACCAGCGCTGTGAATTCGCGCCTCACAGCTTGTCGGTCACTCAGAACCTGCCCGTCGCACTCGACCCAAGCGTGTGCCGCGAACGGGAAGCGCCGAACGGCGATCACCAGGGACACCGGGTATCCGCGCCGCCTAAGCAAGCGGGCGATGGCGATGGCTTGGGGCAGACAACGCGCGCCCGGGCGGTAATAGAGCGCTGCCGCCTGCACCTGTCGAGCGCACATTCGCATCGATCGCATTTCGGCTGAAGTGACCTCTCTGTTGCAGCAGTCCGGTAGGCTCGCTACCACTCGCTGGACTCCTCGCGTCAGGACGTCGAGGTCTGCCCGCACGAGGGCAAGATATGAAGTCACGACTTGCCGCGTTGCAGGAGCCCAACGCGTTGCAGGTCGTGCAGAAGGGACCGCATGTCGCTTGAAACGACGTCAACGGAAACTTCATAGTCCTCCGAAATCTTAAGTACCGTCGCCGCTAGGTCGTCGTGCTCCAGGGCGCGCCAGATGCGAACCCCAATGTCGTCCAACCCGAAGTACTGGCCGTTGGGCGATATCAGTAGGAGGCTTTCGCCGTCGGCCGTCACCCGAACGTCGTGCGGTATCGTCCAACTGCCGGTTTCATCTGCTGTCATGCCATATCTTCCGGGTGCCCGGACTACCGCGCAATCCTCGTTCAGTGCTAGCCCATTTGGGCTAGTCGCTTGGCAGTAGTAGAAAGCGGGAGGGGAGCATTGATGGCTAGCGCCAATCCGGTTCCCCTGTCTTCAGTTCGCATGCGGGGAACGGAATCAGGCCATCGCGGATTGCGCAGAGGACCGCCGTGATCCTATCCGGTGCTCCGAGCTTGTGCCGAACGTTCATGACGTGCTGCTTTACTGTGTTCTCCGAGATGTTCAACTGGCCGGCGACGCGCTTTATCCGCTGTCCGTGCGCCAGTGCCTCGAGAACCTCCAGCTCGCGGGGCGTCAGCAGCCTTCGTCGCGTGGCAGGACTACCTGCTGTTTCCAACTGGTCGGCGGCAAGTACGATACCCGCGCTGAACCGGGCCGGATCCGTCAACCTCGTGCCCCCGGGAGGCGTGATTCGCCAGTGCCCGACCCTTACGGCGTCGAGAGAACGCTCCCGCGTCAGGAGCACGGGTACGAGCGGGTTCGCAGCAGCCCAAGCGAGGGCGACTGGTTCTGAACAATTGTCGATGATGAGCAGTTCCGCTTCCAGCCACCGGGGTACACCCGAGGTGGCAAAAACCGGGCAGCGCTCACTGAGTACGCTCAGAAAAGCCGGCTCCCCTACGCAAGCGACGGTCGGAAAGCGGACGTTGATGCTTTCGGCGCGGTTGACGCCAGCTTCGTGCCGATCGGTTTCCCGTCGATCCCAGCCCATAGCAGCCCCCTGCCATACCAGGACAATTAGGAGAGTCCGGCATCCTGCGGCAGCCGCCGAGCGTTTGACGGATGCCGGCAGATTCTGCCGGCGCTTGTCACGCCTCTTCAATAAACCAAGGGAACCTCAGCTGGTCCTTACCGCCGCCTTACCCGGGATCATCGTCGACAGATTGATCGCCGGCCGAGTTCCGGCCGCACCATTGGGTTGCTCAGCAAATTGCCGTTGTATTCCACTGCGATGCCGCCCGCCGGTGGCATGACACGTTAGTCACGGTCTTCCAGTTCCCGTAACTCGTTCTCCGAAGGTGGCCGCAGCAGGTCCGCCAAGTCGATTCCAATGGCCATCGCAATTTTGTAGAGGGACTTCAATCGGGGATCCGAGACGTCGGATTCTCGCGCCTCGTACCGCTGCAGGATACGGACGTCGGCCGGGATCTTTCCGGCAACGTCTTCCTGGCTTAGCCCTCTGGTACGGCGCGCCTGCCTGATCCGCAGCCTGATGACGTCGAAAAGTAGGCGAAAAGCTGCATCATCGGCCACACGCCCATAATCGGAACGGTAGGAACCAAATGAACACGACAGACCTGTCGGGTTATCGACAGGCCCCGCATCGGCGTAAGATCAGCTTTTACAGTGTGGCTCGAACGGCGGCTAGACCGGATCTGGCGCCATGACGCCGTGATCTTGAATGCGCCTCCGAAGATGGGGGTGCATAGGCTGATTTCTGCCGCTGCCGGTGATGGGCCGCTGGCATGGGTGGTGCTGGAAGCAACTGATCGAGGAGACCCGATCGCCCAAGGCATCAAGCTGTCGGACGGCCTGGCTGTCGCGGTGGGAAGCCGGCTGTTCCCGCGTGCTACCCCGGTCAATGCTGGCCTGGGATTGCTCAGGCGCTATCTTGATGCGCTGCGCCCGATTACGCTCGCACTTTCCGGCGTGGGAAACGGCGTGGAACTCGCAGCCGGCCTCATCGCCCTTCGGGCTCCGGACTGCCGCGTTTTACTGAGTGACGACGCGATCTCCCTATCTGCGCTTACCGAACTCGCCGGATGTTCCGGCGCTCTGGTCCTCGACGAAGAAGCCCTCCGCCTGACCATGGTCGAAGCGAAGGTCGAGACTGCTGGACACGTTTCGGACGCGGATCTGCGGCGTCACCTGGACGAGACGGGCCATGCTTATGAGAGCTTACTGGTTCGGCTCGGAACGTCATACGGCGACGCCATAAGTTCGGATCCGACTGCCGGCGGTCCCGACGTCACACCGGACCTCGAGATCGACATTCTGCTCGAGGCAGGCGAGTGGAGAGAGGCGGCTGAGTTGGCCGTGCGCAAGGCCTCGGCGAGGGCTCCCATGGTACTGCGGGACGTCGCCCCCATGTTCCATGAGCATGGTCTGCACCGAGCACTGTGGCGCCTGCTCGAACAGATTTCCAGCGAGGTTATTCGAGACGACGAGATTCTCTATTGGGAACTGACCGCCGCCGTAAGGTTAGGCAAGCAGCACGAGGTTCGCGATGTCGTGGAGGCGCGTCTCGCAAGTCGCGAGGCACCGGATCTGCGCGCCCTCCACGCGGGCGTGTTCCTGGACGTTGGGGACGCACGCCTGGAGGTTGAACGCGCATATCGAGCCCGGCAAACGGCCTTCACGGCTTATCAGTATGGACGCGTCCTGGCGAATGCCCGCGAGGGTGCGAGGATCCTCAAGGGGGCAGTGCGACTGGCAGAGGGCAGTGGGAGAGAGTACGACGTAACGCGCAACGCCAGCGCCTTGACGGCCCGACTGATCGATTCCGGTGAATATTCGCAGGCGGCGAGCTGGGGAGAGTGGGCGTTGGCTCGCTTCGACCGGCTGGAGTTGAGCAACACCCAGCAACGGCTCTACATCCTCAACAACTGGGCGTACGCGCGCCTATTGACAGGCGAATCCGTCGGGTTGGAGGGGCTGCTGCGCGAGGCAGAGCAGGAGCTAGCAGGCGCATTCCCGGGCCTCAGGGCGCAGTTCCGCTCGACACTTGGGGACTTTCTACTGGCCATGGACCGAGCCGATGAGTCGCTCGAGTACTACCAGACCAACTACGAAGAGGCACCCCGGAAGATGAAGGGAATTCGCGCGCTGAACCTGGTGAGAGCACTGTTGGAACAGGCTCCGGAGGAAGTCAAGTACGCGCGCGCGATTGCGAATGAGGCCTACGCCCTGAGCAGCATAGACGGATGGGACTACCACCGCTCGGCTGTTCTGGCGTTGGGAATGGTGCTTGCGGTTTGCGATCCATACTCCGCCGAAGAGCATCTGACGCAAGTTCTCCGGAAAGAGCACGTCGCGTTACCGGTACCCCAGCACGTGCAGGCGACGCTGTACCTCGCATGCTCCAAGTTGGCGCTGGGCGAGTCGGAGCAGGCGCGGTCGCTAGTTGAGGGTTGCCCCAACGGCCTGAAATTCCTCACCGCGACCGGACTCCGACTGCTCGCCGGGCCGCCGGCGCGATTTCGTGAACTCTGGTCCTGGTGTAGCGGCAACTCGCCGACTCTCGAGCTTCGCTTTATGGGTCGCCGGGAAGTCCTCGTCAGAGGCGAGACGGTGTCTTTGGGCCTCCAGGCTTGTACCTTGCTGGCGCTTCTATCGCAATTTCCGCGAGGGCTGACTGCGACGCAACTGCTGTCCCACCTGAAGTACGAGAGCAGGAACTCGGCCGCACTCTACGCGGCCCTCTCCAAGCTCCGTCAACTGGTGCCGATCTCCGCGCCGCCTTACCGGCTCGAGGTGGACGTCACGGCCGACTTCATAGAAGCGCCGAAGTTGCTCCGTGACGGCCGGCTTCGCAGCGCGCTGGAACTCTACCGCGGTCCGCTGCTCGAGGAATCCGACGCGCCCGGAATCGTCGACCTGCGATCTTTCATCGACGAATCGTTCCGCCAGGCGACTCTTGTAGTTCACGATCCCGAGGCGAGCATGGCCCTTGCCCAACGGGTTGGTGATGATCTGGAGCTTTGGGAGCATGCCCTGGATTCGTTGAATTCGAACGACCCTCGGGCCCTCTTGGCGAGGGCCCGAGTTGCGCAGCTTCGTCGCGAGTACTAGTCCGCGTCGGCTGTCTCCTGCACGTCCGCGGAATTGACGACAGGGTCGGTGGGCCGGTCTGGATCGGCCAGACCAAACGAGACAGCAAGCACCAGGATCAGCACGACAAGTCTTTTCATTGCGAGTCTCCTTAAGTGACGTGCTGCGCAGCTCCTGTCAGCCTATGGACTCGTCTTTACCCGGCACTGACCGCATACGGGCCGTTTCGGGCAAGGTGTAGGTTAGGAGAGCGTCGGCAAGCGCTTGACACCGTGGACGAAAAACGACTATCGTCAAACCAATCGAAATCTAGCAATCGTTTGCAGAGCTAGGCACCAGCAGTATCGACGCCGTTGCTGCAATCGATTGCAAAAGGTAGGGATCTTGATATGACTCTCATCGAGCTGGCCAGGGAACTCGGACTCAGCCCGTCGACGATTTCGCGGGCGATCAGTCGTCCCGACCTCGTGGCGGCCGAGACGCGTGAGCGCATCCTGGCGGCGGTGGAGGCTCACGGCTACCGCCCCAACGGGATCGCCAGGTCGCTTCGCCGGGGGGAGAGCAACACCATCGGCGTGATCGTCTCCGATCTGAAGAACCCGTTTTATTCCACGGTAGCCAAAGCGATCGAGAACCAGGTGTCAGACCACGGGTACAGCTGCGTTATCTGCGACGCCGACGAGAGCGCCGAGAAGGAGGCGCATGCACTCGAACTGCTGGCCCAGCTCAAGGTGCGGGGCATCATCCATGCGTTCACCGGCGGCGACGTAGACACCCTCCGCCGGCTGCAGGCCGAGGGAATGCCACTCATCGAGATCGATCGCCGTTCGGACCTCCCGGGCGTCGACGCCGTCTTGCTCGACAACGCCCTCGGTGCGCGGCTGGCGGCCGAGCATCTGCTCGGGCTCGGCCATAGGCGGATCGCCATCGTCTCCGGTCCGGAGCGGCTCACCACCGGCCGGCAACGACTCGAAGGCTTCCGAAAGGCGTTGGCGAACGCAGGTGTGACCCTCGACGATGAGTACACCGAGATCGGGGACTTCCGGGAGGCGTCTGGCTACCAGGCCACGAGCCGGCTCCTGCAGCTGGACGCTCCGCCGACGGCGCTGTTCGTTGCCAACAACGAGATGATGGCCGGAGCCTTGTCGGCTCTGCGCGAAGCCGGTGTCAACATCCCCCGCCAGATATCCTTGATCTCCTTCGACGACGTGCGTTGGGCGAAGTACGTCGATCCGCCGTTGACCATAATCGCCCAGCCGACCGAACAGTTCGGAGCGGTCGCCGCCGAGCTCTTCTGGGAGCGCTTGCATGGACGCACCGAACCGGTGGTCCGGATTCTGTCGCCGTCGCTGGTGGTGAGAGAGTCGTGCGCGCCCGTAACACCCGCCCCGGCCGGCGAGGTCGCCGCTTCCGCGTGGCGCCGAGGGGGTGACGCTGGAAAAGTTTGATCGGCCGGTGTCCTGCAATCGTTTGGCAACTCAATCGCTTCGGAGGAAGAGATGAATCGAATCGTAACAATCGCTATAGTGGCCGCCGTAATCGGATGGGCTTCCGCCCAGCCGCTGCAGTTCTGGAAGTTCGGAACCGCGGAAGAGCCTGCCAACCAGGCTCTGAGTCAATGGGTGGAGCAATGGAACGAGCTGAACCCCGACGCCCAGTTCGAGGCCCGCTATTTCCCGTTCGGCGAGTACGCCGGCGGACCGGTTCTCACCACAGCGTTCGCGTCGGGCACCGGGCCGGACGTGTTCTGGGCTTCGCCCGGCACCTTCATGCAGTTTGCCCAGGGCGGAGTTGCAGCCGACCTTTCCGACCTCTTCACGGAGGAGCTGCGCGCCGACTTGCTGCCGGCTGCGGTTGACGCGGTATCGGTGGGCGGCGTGCCTTACTCGATGCCGTTCGAGCAGGAGCCAGTCGCCCTCTTCTACAACAAGACCTTGCTGGCGGAGGCCGGCGTGGATGTTCCCCAGACGTGGGACGAGTTGATCGATGCAGCCGAGAAGCTCGAAGCGGCCGACATCATACCGATCGTCATAGAGGTCGCCCCGGGTCCGTACCAGAACTTCACCTGGTACCCGTTCCTGTGGCAGACCGGGGCCGACGCGGCTACCGACGATCTCTCCGAGGCCACCTTCGACAGCGAAGGCACGGCGGCGGCGCTCGACCTGTGGCGCACGTTGATTCAGGAGGGCTACGCGCCACGCACGCAGACCGACTGCACCTGTAACGTTGCGTCCACACCGTTCGCCAGCGGTGAAGCCGCCATGCAGGTCGTCGGCATGTGGGCGATCGGCGTCCTTCAGAACGAGTTCCCCGACATCGACTTCGGAATCGCCCACCTGCCAACACCGACCGGTGAGGACCCGGTAACCGTGTACGGCGGCTGGACCCAGATGGTCAACACGCGCAGCGACAACCTCGAGGCGGCCAAGGCCTTCACCGCCTGGATGTGGGCGCAGGACGTGGAGCGCCCGGTCGAGTGGGCCACCGAGGTCAACTCCAAGTTCAGCCCGCGTCGTTCGGTGGTCGAGGCGGCCAGCGAGTTCTACGGTCGGCCGCACCTCAGCACGTTCCGTGACGTCATCCTGCCGACGGCCCGCGCGGAACCGCGCTACCCGGGCGAGATGGTCACGATCATCGGCGACGCGCTGCAGTCGGCCATGTTCCGCAACACGCCAGGCGAACGCGCTGCCGAGCAGGCCCAGCGCGAACTCGACCGCTTCGTTCGCTCCTACAACCCCTGAACGGTACCCTCGATCGTTCCGTTCAGGAGCCGGCCGATCGCCGGGGGGGGGGGGGGGGGGGTGGGGGGCCCCCCCCCCCCCCTTCCCGCCCACTGCCGACGCGGCCGGAACCGTACCGGCGACCGAGTTGGACGTCCAGCCGCCGCTGCACGACGAGGCGGCATGCTGCTCAGATGGGCGAAGGCGATTCGTACTCCTATAAGGGGAGAGTGAGGTAAGCAGATGGTCACGAGCCGACAACCGCGGAAGCGGGCACCGGCCTCGCGCAAACGCCGGGAATGGCTGACCGGTTACGGATTCCTCCTTCCCGATCTGCTCGGGTTGCTGGTGTTCGTGCTCTTCCCGATCGGCTACGCCTTCTACATCAGCCTCAACAGCTGGAACGCCCTGTCTCCCATGCGCTGGGCCGGCACGGCGAATTACACCAGGCTGCTGTCGGATTGGCAGTTCTGGGACTCGCTCAAGATCACGCTTCTCTACACCGTCGCCTACGTCCCCATCCTCTTCGCGGTGTCGCTGGGCCTGGCACTGCTGGTGAATCAGCGGCTGCCGGCGATGAACTTCTTCCGCACGCTCTTCTTCGTGCCGGTGGTACTGAGCCTGGTGGTCTCGTCGCTGATGTGGAAGTACATATTCGATGAACGCGCCGGACTGCTGAACTATCTTCTGAGCTTCGTCGGGATCGAGCCTCAGCCCTGGTTGGGGTCGGTCGAGCTGGCCCTGCCGGCGATCATCGTCGTGAGCGTGTGGATCCAGATGGGTTATTTCATGGTGATCTTCATCGCCGGGCTGCAGGACATACCGAGGATCTACTACGACGCCGCCAAGATCGACGGAGCCAACGCCTGGCAGTCGTTCTGGAACATCTCCTTGCCGCTGCTCAAGCCGACCAGCCTGTTCGTGCTGGTTATCTCGCTCATCGGCTCGTTCCAGGTGTTCGACCAGATCTGGGTCATGACCCAGGGAGGTCCGGCCGGAGCCACCAGGGTCACGGTGGTGTACATCTACCAGCAGGCGTTCCAGTACCTGAACCTCGGTTACGGAAGCGCCATGGCGTTCGCGCTGTTCCTGGTGATCCTGGTGATCAGTCTCGTGCAGTTCCGGCTCCTGAGGACGCAAGCGTGAGCGGGGGAGCGCAGGGCATGAACAGGAGCGTCCCCTCTTCGACCACCGGCAAGGCGGGCCGCCGGTCGATTCGCCTGGCGCCGGCCACAATACTCACCTATCTCCTTTGTCTGCTGGTCACGTTGATAACGCTGGTGCCGTTCGTATGGATGGTTCTGGGTTCGCTCAAGACCGCGGCCGAGGCGGCGCAGTACCCGCCGGTGCTGCTGCCGAGCGTCTTCGCCTGGCACAACTACGTCGAAGTGTTCACGACCGCGCCGTTCCTCCGCTACATCTTCAACTCGTTCCTGGTTGCCTCGAGTGTCACCTTGATAGCGCTGCTGTTTCATGCGATGGCGGCCTACTCGCTGGCGCGTCTGAAGTATCCGGGCCGCGACATTCTGTTCGTCGTCATCATCGCTACACTGATGATCCCGTTCTCGATCACGCTCATCCCCAGCTTCATCATCGTTCGCTCGCTTGGCTGGCTCGACAGCTACTGGGCGCTGATCGTGCCGCCGATCTTCAACGCCTTCGGCATCTTCCTGCTGCGCCAGTTCTACCTGGGGATACCGGTCGAGCTGGAGGAGGCGGCACTGCTCGATGGAGACACTCCCGCCGGCATCTTCTGGCACATCGCCCTGCCGTTGAGTCAGCCGATCCTGGCCACTCTGGCCGTGTTCTTCTGGCTGTTCAACTGGAACAATTACCTGTGGCCGTTGATCGTCACTCAGTCGCCCGAAATGCGGGTGATTCAGGTGGGGATTGCCGCTTTCGCCGGCGAGCACACCACTCAGTGGCAACTGATCATGGCCGGCTCCACCTTGGCGGCCATCCCCGGTCTGATCCTCTACGTCTTTCTGCAGCGTTACCTGATCGAGGGCATCAAGCTCTCGGGGTTGAAGTGAGGCGCCCGAAGCCGGGCGGTGGGAGGAGGACGATGTTCCGAACACGAGCTAATTTCGCTTCTGTCGGGCCCCCGGCCGCGTTCAAGCGGCTGGCGCTCGCCGTCTTTTTGATGGCGGCGTCGGCACAGGCGCAGCCGCCCGAAGCGCTCATACGTTCGGTGGAGACCGAAAAGGTAGCGGCACTCACCGGTCCGGAGGCGCCGGGCGAGATGCGCCGACCGGACATCTGCGGCACCGATATCGGCACTATGGCCGAATTGGGCGGGCGCATCTACTTCGCCTTCGGCGACACCTTCGGCTACCGCGGCGAGGAGTGCCCCAAGTTCGGACCCAACTGGCGCTCGAACGTCCTGGCGAGCACCGGCGACCACGACCCGGCGGACGGAATAGTGCTCCAGCAGTGGCTCACCGGCAGTAGAGGCTCGGCGGTGGCCATGACCGAGGGCGCTCACCAGCCGGCGTTCAGCGGGGAACAGACCCGGATCCCGACGGCCATGATCGCGGTCGAGGATAGGTTGTACGTTCACTACATGTCGGTGCACGGCTTCGCGGCCCAAGGAGGAGTATGGAGCTGCAACTTCTCCCGCTTCCTCTATTCCGACGATCTGGGAGAGTCGTGGCGCGAGGCGGAAGAGGTGTTCGGAGACGCCGAGGCAGGGTTCAACATGCTCGCCCTCGCCGCTGCCGGCGAGGGCCAGGACCGTTATGTCTACGCTATCGGCACGCCTTGCGGCCGCTTCGGCGGCGCCCGCGCCGCACGGGTCGCGCCGAATGCCATCCTCGACAGTGGCGCCTGGGAATACTTCACCGGAGATGGGTGGAGTGGCGAGCGGGGGGAGGCCGGCGAGGTGATCCCGGAGCCGGTGGGGGAGGGCAGCCTGGTGTGGAACGAGGGCCTGGGGCGGTGGCTGTACTCCTACCTCAACGAGCACTCCGCGGCGCTCGAGCTCCGCGAGGCGTTGAACCCCTGGGGACCATGGTCGGAACCGGTGACGCTGGCTACGGCCGGTCGCTTCCCCCAACTCTACGGCGCTTACATGACGCCCTCGTTCATCTCGACGGATGGCCGTACCGTCTACTTCGTGATGTCGCAATTCGGTCCCTATAACACCTTCATCATGAAGGCTACTCTCGGCCTCGAATGAGCCGTGAGCAGATACCCGGGCGAGCGGGCCCTTCCGGGCAGGGGCCGGGCCGGACGGCGACAGGCGACGAAACTACCTGGAGGTTACCTACGTGACGCAGAACGCTGGACTCTCACCCCTTCGTGGCCTTGCCAAACTCCGCGAAGCCCGAACTCGCCGCTTCTCCAGCTTCGACAGGAGTGGGGGCAACGACGACCGGCTCCACATCCGACCGGGGGAGACGGTTACCATCGCCGAGACGAGCGGCGCCGGGATAGTGACCCACATCTGGGTGACGATCGACTGCAAGAGCCGTCACTTCCTCCGCAAGATAGTCCTGCGGGGCTTCTGGGACGGGGAGGAGGGGCCGAGCATCGAATGTCCGATCGGCGACTTCTTCGGAATGGGCCACGGCCAGACCCGCAACTTCGCCAGCCTCCCGCTGCAGATGAGCCCTCAGGACGGCAAGGCCTTCAACTGCTACTTCCCGATGCCGTTCGTGACGGGAATGCGCTTCACCATAAGCAGCGATTGTGAAGACGAGGTGCTGTTCTACTACTACGTCGACTATGAGGAGCACGACCGGCTCGAGGAGGGCATGGGGCGGTTCCACGCTCAGTGGCGCAAGTCGATCCCCGAGGGCGACGAGCAGGGCGCGCTCAGCAACGAGGAGTACCTGTTCAGTGGTGTGAATACCGACGGGAAGCGTAATTACACCATCCTCGAGGCGACAGGGCACGGGCACTATGTCGGTTGCCTGTACTCGCTCTACTCGTTGAGGCGGTCGCCCGAGTGGGATTGGTACGGCGAGGGTGACGACATGATCTTCGTCGACGGTGCACCGGGAGTGAGCGTTCCCGACGGCGGCCGCCAGCGGCCGGCGGCGGGCGAGCCGATCGAGCCGCGGCCTGAGAGCTCGCCAGGCGCCAACGACGCCTGGCCGCCCACGCTGCACGGGACCGGCACCGAGGACTACTTCAACACCGCCTGGTGCCCGACCCAGGAGTACAACGGCCCTTACCACGGCATACTCGCCGGCGGCGGACCCAACTGGACCGATCCGGTGACGGTGTACCGCTTCCACGTGGAGGACCCGGTAGTCTTTCAACGCGACATTAGGGTCACTATCGAGCATGGACACGCCAACCGGCGCAGCGACGAGGTCAGCACCGTCGCCTTCTGGTACCAGACGGAACCGCACCTGCCGTTCCCGCCGCTTCCCGAGGCGGCCGAGCGCGTCCCCAGCTTCCGTCTGCCGTTCGAGGAGCGGTAAGTGGCCGGGGAGGGAGCGGTTTACCTGGTAGCCAGCGGCGACCTGCGGCTGGCCGCGAACCGGATGTGCTGGCCGGCCCAGGCCGAGATGGAGCGCCTCCTGAGCGAAGCGTTCGCGGCCGAAGGGGTCGAAGTAGTTCGGGCGCACGGATTCGACGAGCAAGAGGGGCACGGTTTCATCAGCAGCCAGCGGATGGGCATGGACGTGTTTCGGGAGATCCCACGCGACGCCCGGGTCGTTGTGGCCGAAGCGGTCTGGCAGTACAGCCATCATGTCCTCGCCGGGTTGCGGAGCCACCGCGGGCCGGTACTGACCGTCGCCAACTGGAGCGGCCAGTGGCCCGGACTGGTGGGCATGTTGAACCTCAACGGATCGCTGACCAAGGCCGGCGTGCGCTACAGCACCCTGTGGAGCGAGTCGTTCGGCGACGAGTTCTTCCGCTCCGGTCTCCGCGCCTGGATCCGTGGCGGCACGGTGGAACACGACGCCAGTCATGTTCGTGACCTCGACGAGTCCGAGCTGCCCGCTCGGGCGCTGGAGCTCGGCCGTCGCCTGGCAGCTGAGCTGGATACTTCGAAGGCGATCCTCGGCGTCTTCGACGAAGGCTGCATGGGCATGTACAACGCCATCGTCGACGACGAGATGCTCAACCCGCTGGGCATCTACAAGGAGCGCCTGAGCCAGTCCGCGCTGTTGGCGGAGATGCGGCGAGTCGCCGATAGCGAGGCACGGGACGTGCGGCGCTGGCTCGATGACCGCGGTCTGACTTTCATTACCGGCAGCGACGAGGCCACCGAGTTGACCGACGGCCAGATCCTGGAACAGTGTCGGATGTACGTCGCCGTTCTGCGGATCGCCGCCGATTTCGGTTGTGACGCGGTCGGTATTCAGTACCAGCAGGGCCTCAAGGACATGGCGCCGGCCAGCGACCTGGTCGAGGGCCTGCTGAACAACGTGGAACGGCCCCCGGTCCTGGCTCGGGGTGGCGGCCAAGAGCTGTACCCGGGCAAGGCGCTGCCTCACTTCAACGAGGTCGACGAGGCAGCGGCGGTGGATGCGCTGGTGACCAATCGGGTGTGGACCGCGCTCGGCTTCGATCCGGCGACCACGCTCCACGACCTGCGCTGGGGCGAGCACTTCTCTGGCGACCGCGTCGACGACTTCGTGTGGGTGTTCGAGATCTCGGGAGCCGCACCGGCTTCGCACTTCGCTGGCGGCTACGCGGGCGCGGTGAGCGAGAGGCAGCCGCCCATGTTCTTTCCGCTCGGCGGCGGCACCCTCAAGGGGGTGTCGAAACCCGGCGAGGTGGTGTGGAGCCGGGTGTTCGTGATGGACGGGGCTCTGCACGTCGATCTCGGCCGTGCCACGGCGGTGGAGCTGCCGGCTGCCGAGACGGAGCGGCGCTGGCAGGCGACGACGCCGCAGTGGCCGATGATGCACGCCGTGCTGCACGGCGTGAGCCGCGACCAGATGATGGGGCGCCACAAGGCGAACCATATTCAGGTCGCCTACGCGCCGAACGCCGCTGATGCCGAACTGGCCCTTGCCGCCAAGGCCGCGATGTTCCGGCGGATGGGCGTCATCGTGCACCTGTGCGGCGTGGTGGGGTTCGAGTGATGGGAAGTCTGCTGCTCGGCATCGACGTAGGCACCTACTCGTCCAAGGGCGTGCTGGTGAGCGCCGAGGGTGAGGTGCTGCGCACTCATGTGGTGGCCCACACCATGGAAGTGCCGCGGCCGGGCTGGGCGGAACAGGACGCCGATGCAGTCTGGTGGGGCGACCTGGTCGAGTTGTGCCGGATGCTGCTCGATGGCGATCCTTACAGCGGCGCGGACGTAGCCGGAGTGGCGGTGAGCGCCATCGGTGCCTGCCTGCTGCCGCTCGACGAACGGGGCCGACCGCTGCGCAAGGGGATCCTCTACGGGGTGGACACCCGTGCGGAGGAGGAGATCGGACTTCTCAACAGCTCACTCGGCGAGGAGGAGGTCTTCCGCTTCTCCAAGATGACGTTCACCAGCCAGGCGATCGGGCCGAAGATCGTGTGGCTGCAGCGACACGAGCCCGACGTATGGAGGCGGACGAAGCGCCTGACCACGGCCAGTTCGTACCTGGTCTACCGGCTTACCGGCGAGCATGCGATCGACCGCCACACGGCCGGCCACTACATGCCGCTGCTCGATCCGGCGACCGGCGAGTGGTCGGAGCGGTTCGCAGAGCAGGTCGCTCCGCTCTCCATGCTGCCGCGACTGGGCTGGAGCGACGAAAAAGCCGGTGAGGTCAGCTCGGCGGGCGCCAGCGAAACGGGCCTGATGGCCGGAACGCCGGTGGCGGTGGGAGCGGTCGACGCTCTGTCGGAGGCGATCAGCGTAGGCGCGGTGGAGCCGGGAGACCTGATGATCATGTACGGCTCGACGGCGTTCTTCATCCTGGTAGGGGAGCGGCCGGTTCCAGACCGAAGAACTTGGTCGGTGCCAGGGGCGTTCGCGGGCCAGCACAATCTTGCCGCCGGCATGGCTACTACCGGTTCGCTGACCCGCTGGTTCCGCGACGAGCTGGCGCGCGAGCTTCCCGAGGAGCAGGCGTACGGCGTGCTGTTCGAGGCTGCCTCGCGGGTTGCGCCCGGTTCCGAGGGCCTGCTGATGCTCCCCTATTTCAGCGGCGAGCGCACCCCGATCAACGACGCCCGGGCGCGCGGCGTGATCGCCGGGCTGAGCCTGTCCCACACTCGCGAACACCTGTTCCGGGCGGTTCTGGAGAGTGTGGCCTACGGCATCCGCCACAACCTCGAGACGTTCCGGGAGATGGGCGCCTCCATCAACCGGATCGTGGCAGTGGGCGGCGGGGCTCAGAGCGACGTGTGGTTGCGGATCGTTTCGGACGTGAGCGGAGTGTCCCAGATCCTGCCTCGGCAGACGATCGGTGCAAGCTACGGAGACGCATTCCTCGCCGGGCGCGCCGCAGGGCTGCTCGAACGGGCCGATCTGGCGAACTGGGTGCAGGTGCGGGAGGAGATCGAACCCGACGGCCACCGGCAGGCGGCCTACGAGCCGCTTTACCAGGACTTCCTGGCGCTGTACAGGCAGACCAGGGAGATCGTCCACCGCCTGGGGTGAAGGCCCCGATCCCTACTCCCGACCCTGCTCGAGCACAACAACAGAACCTTGGATGATCGATCGCGCTGCTGCGATCGCCGCTTCCGCGTCGCGTCGGCCATAGGCCTCGCTGGGAGTAAGGTCCGGCAGTGAGTCCGGGTAGCGCGTCGGGATGTAGTGCCGGTCGAGCAGCTTCGCTTCGTCCAGGAGCGGCGCGAGCAGGTCTCTTGGCTTGCCGGTCGGAAGTGTGGTGATGAGTCGGGTGATCGAATGTCCCAACGATTCCTGGTCAAGCGCCCGCCATACCGCCTTAACGCCCTTTTCGGCACTCTGTTGTGCGTAAAATGATGCCTGGGCGTGCTTGCCACGCTCCATCAGGATCTCGGCCGCTTGCAGGTCATCATGCGCCTGAGCGAGCCACCGTTGCGCTTCGAGCAGCAGTCTTTCGGTACTCACGGTGTTTCCTCTCGCTGGTAGAGGACCACTCCCTCGCGCAATATCCGCCGAATGAACGGGGAGTCTCGTCGCTCCGCCAGTTCATCGGGCCGGTAAACGATGATGTCGATGCCGTACTCAGGGGCCAGCGGCATGTGGTGCATTACCTCGGCGACGCGGTCCAGTGGCTTCTCAGCTGTCTCCATCACGATGAACAGGTCCAGGTCACTATGCTTGCTCTGCGTGCCTCGTGCTCTCGAGCCGAAGAGGATGACTTGCTCCGGTTGCAAATCCCGGACCAGACTGGCGACCGCCTCCAGCAGCTCCGCATCGAGTTCGCCGGCGATCTGTCCGTGAGGAATACCGAGTTCGGGCTGCACGTGTCGATTGTACTCGCGATGAGGAGTGGCATTGGGAGCCGGCCAAAGGTCGCCCGAAGTATGTCGCCCGAGGTCGGTAGCCTGGTCGCCGTGGCAAAAGCCGGACAAGGCCGCGGCAACCGAGTTCGCGATATCGTAGACGGGTGCACCTGTACCTGGACAGCGCCGACGCGCAGGCGCTGACGCCGCTCCTGCGCCTGCCGATCATCTACGGCGTAACGACCAACCCGACCCTGCAACGCCGGGTCGAGTTGCGGGAGCGAGATCTGGAGCGGTTCGTGCGGTCCTGTTTGGCCGACGGTGCCCGAGCGGTACAGGTGCAGGTAAAGGGTCGCGCGGCGGGCGAGATGGTCGAGCAGGCCCGGCGTTTCGTGGCCTGGGGCGACTCAGGGAGGGTGATTCCGAAGATCCCTGCGACCCGCGAGGGCCTGATCGCCGTGTCGGAGTTGGCGCGTGGGGGCGTGCGAAGCACGGTAACCGCCGCCTTCGAGCCCGAGCAGGCCCTCTGGGCGCTGCTCGCAGGTGCCCGGTACGTGGCTCCTTACCTGGGGCGCCTGAACGACCAGGGCCGCGACGGGCTCGCGGTAATCGCCGACATGCAGCGGATCGTGGCGCGGTACCAAGCGGCCGGCAACGACTGCCGGTTGCTGGTAGCCAGCGTCCGCACGATCGACGATTTTCGGGCGCTGCTCGAGCTGGGGGTTGGAGCCGTTACGGTTGCGCCGCCGTTGCTCGAGGAACTGCTCGACAATCGGGCGACGACGCGCGCCGAGGACGAGTTCCTGGTGGACGCCGAGGCCGTGCGGTGAAGGCGGTTTGCATCGGTGAGGCGCTGATCGATTTCAAGGCGGTCGGCGACCTCCTGTTCCAGGGCTACCTGGGGGGATCGCCGTTCAACGTCGCGATTGCCGCCGCTCGACTCGGTGCCCGGGTGAGTTTCCTCAGCCAGCTCTCTGAGGACGCCTTCGGCCTGAGACTGCGGCGACACCTCGAGACGAACGGTATCGATACCGGCCTGCTCTGCTACAGCTCCGCGCCGACCACTCTTGCCTTTGTCGAAGAGCTGGGCGGCGAGGAGTCGTTTCAGTTCCTGGCCAACGGGAGCGCCGACACGCTGTTCGATCCGCGTCCCAGGCCACGGTTGCCTGAGGATACCGGCCTGATCCACTTCGGATCGATAAGCCTGCTGGCCGAGCCGGCTGCCGGAAGCATCGTCGACATCGTTCGGCAGCATCGCCACGCCATCACCGTTTTCGATCCCAACGTGCGTCCGGCGCTCATCTCCGACCGTAAGCGATACCTGGAGACACTACCGTTGTGGCTGGAACTGAGCCGGGTGGTGAAGCTGAGCAGTCAGGACCTGCGTTGGCTCGACGACCGTCCGGTGGAAGCGGTGACTTCGGAGTGGTTCGAGCTGGGCGTGGAGGCGGTGCTGGTTACCCACGGGTCCGATGGTGCCCGGGCCTACCTGGCCAACGGTGTGCGGGCCAGCGCTCCCGGGGTAAAGGTCGATGTGGTCGACACGGTAGGAGCCGGGGACACCTTCAGCGGCGCCCTGCTGGCCCGGCTGGCTTCCAGGGACCGAACGAGCCTTCCCGAAGACGATCAGGAGTGGAGCGAAATGCTGCGTTTCGCTGTCGCCGCGGCCGCCGTCAACTGCTCCCGCGCCGGAACCGATCCGCCCATGCGGGACGAGGTGGAGTCACTGCTGGGCGACCAGCAGGGTTGAATCGCTTCTCGTGGTTGGCCGGGCGGGCCGTGCGTCGTGGCTCGCGGTCCAAGGTATTAGTCGTCAGCGCAGGAACGCCTCGACGAGCCCGCCGTCGACGCTCAAGATCTGGCCGGTAGTCTTGCCGAGCCGCCGGCTGCTGAGCAGGTAGGCGGCTTCGGCCTGGTCGTCGAGCGTTATCGGCGCCTTGGTCAGCGTGCGCTCCGCGTAGAACGCCGCCAGTTTGTCGCGCAACGTCTCCGTAGGCTCGTCCTCGCTGAACCGCACCTCGTACTTCGCGAGTGAGGCGATCACCCGTTCTCGCGGAAACATGTTGCTGCCCTCGACCACGGTGGCTGGAGCGAGACCGTTTACCCGCACCAGCGGAGCCAGCTCGATCGCCAGCTCACGGACCAGATGGTTGGCCGCTGCCTTGCTGGTGTCGTAGGCCAGGGAACCCTTCTTGGCCACCGCGGCGTTGACGCTGGTGGTGAGCACCAGGTTGCCATCGAGCCCCTGCTCCTGCCAAAGCCGGCGAGCCTCGTCCGCCACCAGGTAGGCGCCGGTGACGTTGACGGCGAAGGTCAGCGCCCACTTGTCATCGGGAATGACCCCATCTCTCCCTGGCGGCACGAAGATGCCGGCGGTCACGACCACATCGTCGATACCGCCGTAGGCGAGCACCGCTTGCTCCAACAGCCGTACGACACTCGGCCGGTCGGTTATGTCTACTTGCACGGCTATCGCAGGACCACAGTTTGAGATGCCGCTTCCGGCGATCCCTATGCCAGCGCCCCGGGTCTCTGTGATAGCGTTCGCCGTCGCACCCGCTGACCGCTCGTCCAGATCGGCGCAGACGACGTGCGCTCCTTCGCCCGCGAAACGCTGGGCGACGGCGCGGCCGATGCCGCTTCCGGCTCCCACTACCACCGCGATCCGGCGAGCGAACTCCTGCTCTGCCGGCATCCTCCTGAGCTTCGCCTCCTCGAGCGCCCAGTACTCGATGTCGAACGCCTCTTGCTGCGGAAGTGCGACGTACTCGCCGATGGCCTCTGCTCCGCGAATGACTTCGACGGCGGCGTTGTAGAACTCGGCGGTGACCCGCGATTCGCTTTTGTTCTTTCCCCAGGCGATCATCCCGATGCCGGGAACGAGGATCACCGTGGGGTTGGGGTCGCGCATGGCGGGCGAGTCGGGCCGTCGACAAGTCTCATAGTAGGTTCGGTAGTCGTTGCGATAGAGTTCCAGCCCTTGTTCGAGGCGCGCCAGGAGATCGCCCAGCCCTTCCTTCTGCGGGTCCCAGTCGACATAGAGTGGCTTGATCTTGGTGCGCAGGAAGTGGTCGGGGCAGGAGGTCCCCAGTTCGGCAAGGCGGGGCGCGTCGTTGCTGTTGACGAAGCGCAACATGTTGTCATCCGACTGCACGGTGGCCACGAAACGGTTCTGCAGCGAGACCATGCCGCGCAGCCGCGGCAGGATGCCCTTCAGCAGCCCGGAGCGCAGCTCGTCTGTCGGCGACTCGTATCGCGGCCCGCCGAAGGTCGCCTCGCCCCGGTCGCGCTCCTCGATATAGCGTGCCGCTTGCTCGATGAGTCTCAGACTCGTCCGGTAGCAGGTCTTGTCGTCGTCGGCCCAGTTGATGAGGCCGTGTTGACCCATCACGATTCCGTCTATATGCGGATTGGCGCGGCACACCTCGGCCATCTCCAGCCCCAGGTCGAAACCCGGCCGCTGCCACGGCACCCAGCCGACGCTCTCGCCGTAGATTTCCCGGGTCAACTCGCGAGATCCGCGCGAGGCGGCAACTGCGATGACGGCATTGGGATGTGTGTGATCGACGTGCCGGTGGGGGATGAAGGCGTGCAGCGGAGTGTCGATCGAGGAGGCGCGCGGGTTCAAGTCGAATACGGTGTGAGCGTACATTCCCACCATCCGGTCCTCGACCGGCGTCTTCGGGCCCTTTTCGTCCGAGTCTCGGTATCGGTCACGCAGCGCACGCAGCTTGTCCATGTACAGGGAGGCGAAGTTTTCACGCTTCGAGGTACGGAGATCTCCGCCCGAGCCCTTCACCCACAAGACCTCGGCCTCCTCGCCGCCGAGCGGATCGGCCATGGGAAGCTTGCTGCTGGTGTTGCCGCCGCCGGTGTTGGTTATCCGCTGGTCGCTTCCCAGCAGGTTGGACCTGTACACCAGCCGCTCGACAGGGTCCAGGGCGTCGGTGACACCGTCGTCCCACAGGTACTCGACGTGCCGAAACTCGTCCGTCGCTCGTTCGTCGCTCACGCTCCACCTCTTGATTCAGTCACTTCGGTCCAGTTGCCTTTCAGGCCGGCCGTGCTCGTACGGCCACGCGCATACGGTCACATGTCACCGGCGTGCTACCCGCCAGCCGGGTACCCACCGCCACCCGCGCCCGATCCGCGCTCGCGCGCCACGCGTTCGGCATACCCGCTCTCCCGGTGGGCGCGAATCGGGTCGGACGCTAGCCCCATCTCCTGCCTAACCTCGACCAGGAGCGGCCGTACGTCTGTCTCGAAGGCGTCCATCAGGATGCGGTGGGCGCCGAGCACATCGCCGGCCTGCTGGGCCTCCCGCAGCCGCCGGTAGTCGACCAGCAGCGCCTTCGCGTACGCCAACTGGCAGTTGATGACGCTCTGGATCATCGCCTCGAGCTTCGGCTCGATGTTGTGGCTCTGGTCGATCATGTAGGCAACGTCCGCAGTGCGCTCGCCCGCCTCGACCATCTTCACGAAGATGTCGAACAGCTCCAACGGATTCTCGCTGCCGACGATGAGGTCGTCGTCCGCGTATTTGCGGGCGTTGAAGTGGAAGCCCCCGAGCCGCCCCTCGTGCAGCAGGAAGCTCACGATGTGGGGGATGTTGGTTCCCTGGGCGTGATGGCCGGTGTCGACCAGCACCTGCGCCCGCTCGCCGCACTTCAGGCTCATGGCATAGGCCATTCCCCAGTCCGCCAGGTCGGTATGGTAGAACGCCGGCTCGAAGAACTTGTACTCGATGAGCAGCCTGCCGCCGGCGGGCAGCATCTCGTGCGCCGCCTTGAGCCCCTGCTCGAGCCGCTCCTTGCGGCGGAAGAGATCGTCCTGCCCGGCGTAGTTGGTGCCGTCCGCGAGCCACAGGCTAAGCAGCCTGCTGCCGGTCCGCGCCATGATCTCGCAACACTCGGCGATGCGCTCCAGCGCCCGCTCGCGCACAGCCTGAACCGGATGGCAGAGCGATCCCAGCTTGTAGCTGTCGTCCTGGAACAGGTTCGGGTTGACCGCGCCGATCCTCACGCCCTGCTCCGCGGCGTAGTGCGACAGCCCGTTCCAGTCGTCGACGGCGTCCCAGGGAATGTGGAGCGCCACGCTCGGCGCGACGCCGGTGAGTCCGTGGACGTAGGCCGCGTCGGCGATCTTCTCGTAGACATTGCGCGCCGCCCCCGGCCAGGTGAAGGTCTTGAAGCGGGTGCCGCTGTCGCCGTAACCCCAGGAGGGAGTCTCGATCGCCTGCTCTTTTAGTCGGGTCTTTGCGTGTTGCAGTATCTGCTCTTCTGTGTCCAGTTGCACCTTGACGGTCACCGCCATTCCAGTGAGCTCAAAAGTCGGCCTGAAAGCTCTTCGTCGTCATGGCCAAGTCGCTCAGGCGAATGTCACCGGTCTCGGTCAACCAGTTTCGTATGCGAGAGCGGAGCCCGAGCAGGGTATCGCCGTGTCGTTTGTCCAGCGCAAGGTTTTCCAGCTCGTAAGGGTCTGTCTCGAGATCGTAGAGCTCGTCCATGTCTGCTAAATACCAGTTGTATTTCCAGCGTTCGGTTCGAACTGAGAACACCGGGTTGAAGAGGCCGTAGCTTTCGAACATCTCCATGAACACGGCGTCTCGTTTGCTGAAGCCGTAATCCCAGGATTGCCTCAGCGACCGTCCCTGCATGGAGCTCGGCTGAGGAAGTGCCATCAGCTCGAGGAGTGTGGGGACCACGTCGATCGTGCTGGCAAGTTCTGATACCTTGACCGACTCTGGGATGACCCCCGGCCAACTCAGGATGAAGGGAACCTTCACCGCTTCCTCGTACATGAAGTTGCCCTTGGACATGAGTCGGTGGGCTCCCATCATGTCTCCGTGATCAGACATGAAGACCACGATGGTATTTCGCCTGATCTGGAGTTCGTCGAGTGCCTGGAGCAATCGACCGACGTTCAGATCGATGAGGCGGACCATGCCCCAGTAGCGGGCTATCGACTGTCGCAGCCGGTACTCGTCGAACTCTCCGTCCCGCTCGCCCGCGAGTTCCCGAAACCAGTCGCGTGGTACGCCCTTTTGCTGCAGGACCGGTTTCGACTTGAAGGTCTCGGCAAGTGAAGGCGGGAGGAGAACATCAGCCGGGTCGTAGTAATTGTTGAAAGGTCCTGTGTAAGGGTCGTGCGGAGCACGCATCGAACAGACCGCGAAGAATGGGTCGCTGCGATGAGCTCGCATGAAAGTTACGGTGCGGTCGGTGACCGTCGTGTCGTGGGCCTGCTCGAACGGCACTTGTCCGCGCTGCCTCAGCCGCTCCTCGAGCTTCGAGCCCGCGTCTGCCGAAGCGAAGCTGAAGGATGCCCGTTCCTCCAACTCTTGCTCGTAGCTGCCACGCAGATGGGTCCACCACGCGTCGGTAAAGCCATGCTGGGGAGTTTTCTCATTGCCGACGTGCCACTTGCCAATATATCCGCACCTGTATCC
The DNA here is from genome assembly GCA_040905465.1 of Trueperaceae bacterium. Taxonomy (GTDB): domain Bacteria; phylum Deinococcota; class Deinococci; order Deinococcales; family Trueperaceae; genus DASVCN01. The sequence continues at coordinate 45,405 of JBBDRK010000018.1, forward strand.
GCTTCCCTTTGCCACGTCACCGATGGTGACGAGGCTTGGCGGAAGGGTCACATCCCGACCGTCATCATTGAACATGATCCCATTGGAGTGTGGGTACATCGAAGTCCAGATGCTTGCGCGGTTCGGCATGCATAGCGGGATGGCCACATACGTGTTTTCGAACTGGACCCCGCGCTCAGCCAAGGAGTCGATAGCAGGCGTTTCGATCACCCGATTGCCATAGCAACGAAGAGTGTTGATATTTTGCTGATCCGTCATTATCAGCAGGACGTTGGGGCGGTTCACGCTTTCACCTACTTCCCCGATCCAGCGGTAAGGCCCTGCACGATGTAACGCTGCGTGAACAGGAGGACTATCAGGACCGGGATCGAGATGATGACGGACGCAGCCGCCATCTGGTTCCAGTACACGTTCAAGCCGGACACGAGATCGACGAGTGCGGTAGATACGGTCCGGTTCCTGCCTTCGAGAAGCGCTACCGCAAAGGGATACTCGCTCCAAACGAGGAGGAACGTCATAAGGCCGGTCGTGGTCATTCCGATCCTTGCGAGCGGCAAAAAGACCTTGCGGAACGACTGGAACTGGCTGCAGCCGTCCAACTTCGCCGCCTCGTCTAGCTCGAACGGAATCGACTTCGCGAAACTCAGACTGAGGAGGGTGGAGAACGGAAGAAAGAAGAGGACAAGCAATAGGCCGTAGCCGAAGAGACTGTTATACAGGCCTATGCTATTGAGCAGCAAGTACATGGGTATTACGAGTGCAGGACCGTTGAAGAGCTGCACTATGATAAGCAGTAGCTGAACGGGTTGCAGTAATCTGCCCCGAAGCCGAGAAAGCGAATAGCCCATCAGTGTTCCCCAGAGCATCACGACGGCCGATACGATGGACGAAACCAGAGTGGTGTTTACGAAGTACTGCAGCCAGTCGTTGGAAAAACCCTTGCTGAGCCAAACCTCCCGGTAGGCGGACAGGTCCACCCGTTCGGGCAGCAGGGTCAGAGGGAATCGGTAGACCTCGGCTACACTTCGAAACGAAATCAACAGCAGCCACAGCACCGGAAACAGCACGATGAAGAGGAGGATTGCCGCGAGCAGTAGCTCGGCGGTCGTGCCCAAGTACTTCCTACCGGGGTTCCTCACAGGAAGCTCACCTGGACCTGGCGCCTCAGGTTGCGCACGTAGAGGAAGCCGATGATGAGAAGGATCAGTACGTTGATGATGGACACGACGGCGGATTCGCCGAGCGCGTAGTTTTGGAAGGCCAGCCGGTAGAGGTAGACGGGTAGGATCTCGCTGGCACGAAGTGGTCCGCCTCCCGTCATGACATGGACGAAAACCAGGTTGTTGGCCACCCAGATCGTCGAAAGCAGGATCATCGTCAGGGTCTGCGGTCGTATGACAGGGAGCGTGATATGCCAGAACGCTTGCCATGGGCTGGCTCCGTCGAGCCGGCCGGCCTCGTATAGCTGTCTATCTACGGTGTTGATCGCCGAAGCAACTACCAGCCCGAACAAGGGAAAAAGTCGCCAGGACATGGTGACGATTACGGCAAAGAGAGCCGTAGACAGATTTCCCAGCCAGGGAAAGCCCCTGTCAAGCAGCTCGGTCTGGATCAGAAAGCTGTTGAGAATGCCGGTCTGGCTGCCGTATACCCACTTCCAAAGTGCCGCCACTACGACTCCCGGCAGCACCCATGGCACAAGCATGAAGGCCCGGGTAACGCGAGCTATGACTGTCGACCTGCTGAGGAAGACGCCAACTCCGACCCCGAGGACGGTGATAGTGACAACGGAGCCGCCGATCCAGACGAGGGAGTTACGAACAGCGTTCCAGGTTTCAGGCCGACCGAGCACCTCTTGATAGGTGGCCAGGCCTACGAATGCGCCCGACCGTATGTTCAGCGTGCTCACCTGCTGGAACGACAGGAGTGCCAGGTTGAGGAGGGCGTAGCCGATAAGGACGAGGAACAGCAGTAGCCCAGGCGCAAGTGCGAGGATGAAAAAGAGACTCTCTTCCCGCCGTCCGCGGAAGAAATTCCAGCTCCCGTGGCGCCCGCGACCGTCGACAGTAACGGACTTGGTGTCAGCTCGCATACAGCCTTTCCAGTGCCGACCGGCCCGGAGCTCGACGAGCCCGAGCCGATCCGCTTGAGGCCGCCTTCTTACTCGATTGCCCGATTGGCCTGCGACTCGAGTGTCGCTGCTGCCTGTTCGGGAGTAGTTGCACCTAGCACGAGCCTCTGAATCACCTCGGTAAGCGTTGATCGTAGCTCGGTGTATTCCGGGAACGCCGGAATCGAGATGACGGTCTCGAACAACTCCCCTTCCCGGTAGGCGGCGGCCAACCCCGGGTACTGTTGGGCAAAGCCGTCGCTCTCCAGCAGTGCCTTCGCGGTTGGGATTCTGCCCTGAACGACTGACCCATCCCAGCCCTGGTGCTGGCTCGGGTCCGCCCAGAAGTCGAGGTAGGCGATGACTCCGTCCTGATTGTCCACCTGGCGAGTCGCAGCAAAGAGGAAGGCTGCTTGGGCTTCAAACGACGCCGGAGCATACCGTCCGGTTGCCTCATCGGGTGACGGGAAGGGGATCATGACGGATGGAAAGTCGCTGCTCACCCCGTAGTCGGCCTGAATGATCGGGGCAAACGACTTCGTGATGACCATCGCGGCGCGTTCTTGGAAGAACAGTTGGAGTGCACCTCGAAAATTGAGGTCGGTCAGGCCCTGCGGGGCGTAGGGCAGCAATTCCTGGATCAGTTGGAAAGTATCGACCAGGCCCTGATCGCCGATGACGACTTCGCCCGTATTTTCGTCGATCCACCGAACCCCGTTTCCTGCTGCTATCGATTCGATTATGTCGGCGTCCAGGCTTGCCGTGCTCGCGCCGAACGCAATTCCGTAGACACTGTTAGTCGTCAATTTCTCGGCGGTATCGACGAGTTCGCTCCAGCTCCGGGGCGGCGAAACTCCCGCCTCCTCCAGCAGGCGCGTGTTGTACAGGAGGACGGGGCTGAGATCCACGTATGGCGAGAACCCGTACAGGGAGTCCCTGAAGACGCCCAACTCCCAAAGGGGTTCCGGGTAGGCCCGGCTCCACTGTTCGGCTGCGTCAGGCGCAATCTCCTGCAGGTCCAGTAGAACCGCCTCTTCCGCAAGGTTCGGGAGCATCGAGTTCTCGATGATCAGGATGTCCGGTAGATTGTTGCCGCTGTTCGCCGTTGCCACCCTTTGAAACCGCGAGTCCCAGTCGAAAAACTGAACATCCAATGGGTACTCGGTGAACTGTTCGTTGACCTCGCTGAAATAGTCCCGCTCTCCTTGCGGACTCCCGAACTTCCACACGTCTACCGATTCCTGCCCCATGGCGGTGCAAAGAATCGAGGCGACAATTACGGCTAGCACCAATATGCCGGGCGAAAAGCGGCTGCGGACTCGGCGGAACGTTTGAACTCCCATGCTAGTCCTCCTTGAAGTTGTGGCTACGGCTTTGTACCACAATTATGTGCGGAGATGCAAGACTTATGTGCGGCGATGTGTGCACCTGTGAGAACCACAGGGTGCCTAATCGCTTTCGGCGACGACCACCTTGGCGCCCGCAGCTTCCAGCAGCTCGCGGTACTCTTGCGGAGGTTCGCGATCGGTTATCAGCACGTCTACTTCGTCTGGCCGGGCGATGGTTCCCAGAGCCGCCTTCCCAAACTTCGTATGATCCAGAAGGGCAATCACCAATCCAGCTGATGCGACGAGTCGCTCCTTGGTTTCGACCTCATCCAGGTACGCATCGGTAAAGCCAGCTCGCCGGCTGAGGCCCTTCGCCGAAAAGAACACCTTGTCGGGGTGAAGGCGTTCCAGTTGCTTGCTCACCTGCGGCCCCACGAAGGACCGCGCCGGTGCATGAAAGCTTCCCCCTATCAGGATGAACGGGATGTCTGCGCTTGCCATCGCGTTTGCTGCGTCGAGGCTTACGACGATTCCGTTCAGTGCCCGCTGTCTCAGACGGCGAATTACTGCGAGAGCCGACGTGCTTGCGTCGAAGGCGACGGTATCCCCTTCGCCAATGAGCGTTACGGCCACCTCGGCAATCAGCTCCTTCTCAGGCACGTTCGAGGATGCACGTATGTGATGGGAGGACTCCATTCCGGCCTGGTTCTTGAGGCGTGCCCCGCCGTGCACGCGCTCCAGTACGCCTTCTTCGACCAAGGCATCGAGATCCCGTCGAATGGTCATCTCGTGGACGCCGAGTCGCTCTGCCAGACTCTTTACCTTGACAATGCGTTCTATCGCCGCTCGCCGCACAATCTCCTGCTGTCGTTCCGCGGGAACCAGGTCCATCGTCGCTCAACCCAACCTTGCTCGCGCCTCTCGGCGACGAAGGAACTCTTGCCCAGTTACCGGTAGGATGGCGCCCTCCACGAGGCGGCGGCTTGACAGACTGGCCATTCGGCGCACGCTATCATAAGCTCACAAGAGCCTGCAAGACGGATCACAAAATGCTGTGAGGATTTGTGAGGCGATGTGCTACAGTGCCGTCGATCTCGGTTGCTGACAGGACGGGCCAGCTATGACCGGAACGGAACAGCTCCACGAGCAGTGGCGTGACCAGTTGGTCGACCTCTGCCACGAATTGGGTCGCGAGGAGCGCGAGCTCGCCATCCTGGGCGAGGGGAACGCCAGCTTGAGTTGCGGGGACGGCACCTTCTGGATCAAGGCGTCGGGCGCCAACCTGGGCGCGCTCGGTCCCCAGGACGCGAGCCGGATCAGGCTCGAGCCGATCCTGAGGCTGCTGGAGCGCCCCGAGATGGCCGAGGAGGAGATCGAAAGGGAGCTGATCCTGGCCCAGGTCGAGCCCGGTCACCGCAAGCCGTCGGTGGAGACGTTCCTGCACGCGGTCTGCCTGAGCGAAGGGGAGGCGAACTGGGTGGCGCACGTCCATTCGGTCGCGGTCAACCGCATCCTCTGCAGCCGCCTGGGCGCTCAACCGTTCCTCGGCCATGTGTTCCCCGACGCCGTTGTGGTGTGCGGTCCGGCGCCGGCGGTGGTCCCCTACGTCGACCCCGGCTTCGCCTTGGGCGTCGCCGCTCGCACCGAACTCCGGCGTTACCGGCAGAAGCACGGCGGTCCCCCGAAGCTCCTGCTGCTAACCAACCACGGCCCGGTGGCGCTGGGAAGTAGCGCCCGGGAGGCCCTCAACATCATGCTCATGGCCGACAAGTGGGCGCGCATCGTCTGGGGAAGCTACGCGCTGGGCGGCCCTGCGTTCCTGCCCCAGTCGGAGGTGGCCCGGATCGACGGCCGCCTGGACGAGCAGTACCGCCGGGCGCGACTGGGAGAGGATCCGTCGTGAGCGGCCGCGGCGACTATCTGGCCGTCGACATGGGCGCCTCCGGCGTGCGGCTGATCCATGGCGCCTTCGACGGGGCGCGCTTCGCACTGACCGAGCTGGACCGCTTCGAGAACGGGCCGGTGCGGGTGCTGGGCGACCTCCACTGGGACGTGCTGGGCCTGTGGCGGCAGCTCCGGCAGGGCCTGGCGCGCTTCGGCCGCGACGGTGGGGAGCCGCCGGCGGGTGTCGGCGTCGACACCTGGGGTGTCGACTTCGCACTCCTGGACGAGCGCGGCTCCCTGCTGGGCACCCCCTTCCACTACCGCGACCGGCGCACGCAGGGAATGCCCGAGCTCCTGGCGCGGAGGATCTCGTCGGAGCGCATGTACGCCTGCACGGGAATCCAGGTGATGCAGATCAACACCATGTACCAGCTCCTGGCGATGGCCGAGGCGAACGACCCGCGCCTGAGCGACGCCGCACGCCTGCTGATGATGCCCGACCTGTTCGCCTACTGGTTGAGCGGCGTGCAGGCGGGCGAGTACACCATCGCCTCCACCAGCCAGATGCTCGACGCCACCAGGCGCGAATGGGCAACCGGCCTGCTCGCCGAGATCGGGCTGCCGGAAAGCATCCTGCCGCCACTGGTGATCCCGGGAAGCGTGCTGGGCAACCTCCACCCGGACCTCGCCGACGCGATACCCGGCTTCGAAGAGACCCAGGTCATCGCCGTGGGCGGCCACGACACAGCCAGCGCCGTGGCGGCGATCCCGGAACTGGACGAGAGCAGCGCCTTCATCAGCAGCGGAACCTGGAGCCTGGTGGGGGTCGAGGTGGGCGAGCCGGTGCTCGACCAGCGGGCGCGCGAGCTGAACTTCACCAACGAAGGGGGCGTTGGCGGCACCATTCGCCTGCTGAAGAACGTCGCCGGGCTCTGGCTCCTGCAGGAGAGCCGGCGCCGCTGGCGCCGCGAAGGCCTGGAGGTCGGCTGGCAGGAGATCCTGGCCCGGGCCGAGGCCGCGCCTGCCTTCCGCAGCATCATCGATCCGGACGCCCCGGAGTTCCTCAGCCCCGACGACATGGTTGCCGCCATCGCTGGCCACTGCCGCCGCATCCGCCAACCGGAGCCGGACGGCGTAGGCCCAGTAGTCCGCTGTTGCCTGGAGAGCCTGGCGCTGCGCTACCGCTGGGTGTTGGACGCGCTCGAGGAATTGACCGGCAGGAACGTCGAGACCATCAGGATTGTCGGCGGCGGCAGTCGCAACGACCTGCTGAACCAGCTCACAGCCGATGCCTGCGGCCGACCGGTGGTAGCCGGCCCAGTCGAGGCCACGGCGCTCGGCAACCTGATGGTCCAGGCGATCGCCACCGGGCGACTGGCCGGCGTCGAGGCGGGCCGTCAGGCGGTGGCGGATTCGGTCCACCTGCGACGGTTCGAGCCGACGCCGCACGCCGGAACGCGAGATGCATGGCAGGAGGCCTACGACCGGTTCCGGGCGGTGGTGACGCGGTGAACGGCACTGCCGGTCGCGAGCGAGCGCGCTTCCAGGACGGCTCCCTGGACCCCGGCCGCATGGGCGAAACGCAGTTGTTTTTGACAGTGACCGCGCCAGCCCCTAATATCACCTTGTCAAGTAATGCTTGTTTTCTCGGGCCGCGCCGCGTCGGGCGGAAAGGAGGGGTGTAGGCACGCGGCACCACGGC
>JBBDRK010000019.1:0-2927 GCA_040905465.1 Trueperaceae bacterium
GGGCAAAATCCCGGCACGCAGCACCTGGACCGACAAACAGAAACCCGGCGTGCCGGGAACGGCAGCCGGTACCTCGGGCGGCAGCTAGCAGCACCGGTTCATTCCGGCAAGCACGCCCACCGATGCGCATCGCTCTGTTCACCGAAACCTTCCTCCCCAAAATCGACGGCGTGGTCACCCGCATCGTGCGGACACTGGAGCACCTGCGCGACCTCGGACACGAAGTGCTGATCTTCGCGCCGCACCATCCGCCGCCCGAGTACGCCGGCTTCCGGGTGGTGCGGGTACCAGGCGTGCCGTTTCGGCCCTGGTATCCGGAGTTGGTACTGGGAATGCCCAGGCCGCGCCTCGGCCGCGAACTGGACGCCTTTGCTCCCGACGTAGTGCACGTGGTGAACCCGGTGATTCTGGGCATGTGGGGCACGGCGATCGCCAAGCAGCGCAACCTGCCCCTGCTGGCCAGTTTTCACACCGACATCACCCAGTACGCCCAGCACATGAAGCTCTCCTTCCTCGGCCCGTTCTCCCGCACCTTCCTGCGCGAGGTGCACAACCAGGCGCATCTAAACCTGTGCACCAGTGGGCCGATGGTGCGCGCGGCCCGGGAGCTGGGGATCAGGCGAGTGAGGTTGTGGCCCAAGGCGGTGGACACCGAGCGCTATCAGCCGAGCAACCGTTCGAGCGAGATGCGCTCGCGCCTGAGCGCAGGCGATCCCGAGGCGCCGCTGATGATCTACGTGGGCAGGCTGTCGTTCGAGAAGCGCCTGGAATGGCTGCATGCGCCGATAACGAGGCTGCCGGGCGTTCGACTGGCTTTCGTGGGAGCAGGCCCGGCCGAGGGTTTCCTGCGAAAACGATTCGAAAGTACCCGGACGGTCTTCACCGGGTACATGAGCGGCGACGAGCTGGCTCAGGCCTACGCCAGCGCCGACGTGTTCGCATTTCCGTCCGACACCGAAACACTGGGCTTCGTGGCGATGGAGGCAATGGCCTCAGGCGTTCCGGCGGTTGGCGCCAACGCCGGTGGCATTCCCGACGTTATCCAGCACGGTCAAAACGGACTGCTGTTCGAGCCGGGCGATCTCGATGACCTGACCGAGAAGCTGGACCTACTGCTACGTGACGCCGATCTGCGAATGCGCTTGGCTGGCGCAGCACGGCTATCGATGGAAGGGCTCAGCTGGCGGGTGGCAACCGAGAAGCTGGTGGAGTACTACCGACTGGCGGCAACGGTGCAGCGGAGGTACGATCCGCCAAGCGTTTACTGACCCCAGCGGCGGTACCGGCGCGGCTCGACACTTACTTCCGCCATCTGGTGGATACCCTGCCTTGGTCGGCGCATCGAACATTACGAAACGGTGCGGCGCCGCAAGGACGGCAGCCTGGTCGACATCTCGCTCACAATTTCTCCGGTAGTAGACTTCCAGGGCCGGATAGCGGGCGCTTCGAAAATCGCGCAGAGCATCTCCGAGCGCAAGCGGGCGGAGGCTGCGCTCCGGGACCACGCCCACACGCTTACGACAGTCAATCGGGTCGCCACCGTGTGCCTGGCGACCGACTTGGATCTGGAGCTCCTGGGGCAGACCGTGACCGATGCCGGCGTCGAACTAACTCGGACCCAGACCGGGGCGTTCTTCTACAAGGTGACCAACGAAGATGGAGAAACCGGCACCGTCCATGCCGTGTCGGATGGGTTCAGCGAAGCTTTCAGCGGGTTCCCCATGCCAGGCGACACCCTCGATTTCGGCCCCACGTCTCGCGGGGAGGGGGTGGTCCGCAGCGACGACATAACGGTAGACGTGGGCGACAAGTCTACGCATATTGCGTTTCAGCCGCTAGCGGCAACTTGCATTGGAGAAGCCGTTTTTGCGCCGGCCCTGGACAGAACACATCTGTTAGCATCCTCCATGGAAACCTGGGCGTTCCGAATAAAGCTCAAACCGAACTCTATTCATCGAGTACGTGAGTGGGCCGGCGAAATCATGCGCCGACAGCAGGAGGCCCTCGAGACGCTGAGGGACGAATCAGTTCTCCTCGAGAACTTCTTCCTGGAGCAGGCTGAAGACGGAGACTATCTGATAGGCGTCATGACGGCTGAGAGCTTCGATCGCTCTCAGGCCTCGGTTCGAGAGTCGAAACACGACATCGATTCCTACCATCAACAGTTCAAGAGAGACACTTGGGAATCAGGGGAACCTCTTGAGCGCCTGGTCGACTTGAACCGATTAAGGGAGCCTCCGAAAGCCGGCAGCCAGGGTGAGGAGAAATGATGATCTGGCCTTCCCTGCGCGTTCACGAAGATTCCCAAGAGGAGTACCTCGTCCTCAAGCAACGCCTCGCCAGTCTCTACCCCGACGACCGCCACTCTCACACGGCTGAGAAGGCGGAGTTCATCGGTAGAGTCCTCAGACAGGCGCGGAAGAGCTATCCATGAAGTGCACCGGCCCCAACCACCGTGACTGGTATGACGCTATCGCCACGAGGAACGGCGGGTACCGGAAAACCTGGTCGTCGACCATCGAGGGCGAATCGGGCGAAGACGTATTCCGTGACACGCTTCTGAACCTGCTCGAGCCTCATATGGAGGTACTCGACGCCGGCTGTGGCAGCGCCGAATTCAGCATCGAGGTCGCAAGGCAGGTACGGCATCTCACAGGTTTCGACTTCTCCGAAAACATGGTCCGGCGAGCCAAGGCGAACGCGACGAGCGCCGGGGCGATCAACTGCAACTACATTGTCGCCAGCACCCACAACATGCCTTTTTCCGACGCGAGTTTCGACCTCATCTATTCACGTCGCGGTCCAACCAGCATCCTCCTGAACCCTCAAATACTTCGCAAAGGAGGCTGGATGCTGGGCGTGCACAGCAGTGGCGCCGAGGTTATCCAAGAGCGCATCGAAGCAAGCGGCCTCGAAGACATCGAGTT
>JBBDRK010000019.1:3027-51604 GCA_040905465.1 Trueperaceae bacterium
TGTCAGGAGCGAAGAAGTGTGACTGGGCGGGAGTTCACGGATCGGAAAGGATCTTACTCGGAGGGCGAAAGACCAGTGATCGGTTGACCGCGGACCAGCCTATAGATCCTTTCTTTCGACTCGAAATCGTCCCCTACCTCGGCCAGATGAGATCTCCACTATTGCACTCGACACTTCAGTCGAGTTCCTCTTGCGACGGAACCTCGAACTTTCGAGCCCACTCCCCGAGTTGCTGCGGCGAAATCTTGAAGGCGCCGGTCGGAAGGATCCGGTTCCTTACCACTAGTCGGCGAAATAACTCGGATTCAGGCAAGTCCAGGTAGTGGAGCTGAGTCGCCGCTCCAAGTGCTCTTGCCTTATCCCGGTAGTCGTCTCTTTCGAACCTGGACCAGAAACCAAAGTCCAGAATCACGTCGAAACCTAGCTCGAGTGCCCTGGCGGCGACCTCCCAAAGCAGCACCTCGATCTTGTCGTGGCGCTCATCGTGCTGCTTATGCTGGGCGTCCTGGCCGAACAACCGGATATGCCAGTCGTCGGGCGTCAAGCGGAGCGCCCGCTGTTCCTTCTCCAGCCGCTTTGCAAGGGTGGTCTTCCCTGAACATGGAAGGCCGCAAACTAGATGAAGTGTCGGCAACACAATCCCCCGCATCCTATCGATGGCGTGTCGAAATCTGACGGCTAGTTGCGCCATTTCGGCTAGAACAGATACTAGCAGCGGAGGCTCCGTTTAGCGGCGACTGACTCCGACGCACCAATGTCCGGTGGTAGTCCTCGAACCCGTGCTTCTCGAAACGCGCTCTTGGTGGCCGGTCCCGCTCGTACGAGATCCCAGGACGGCGCCGCAGCCGTCCGTCACCGAAAGTAGGTCATAAGACCTCGCCCCAGCAGAAGCTGTACCCCGGCGAGGGTAAGCAGAACCGTCACGAAACGCGTAAACAGGCGCTCGTCGAACCCCCTTAGCAGCCTCACGCCCAACCAGGTACCGAGCCCAGCCAACGGAAGCAGCATCAGGGCAAGGGCCAGTCTCTGCGCCGAAAGTAGTCCCAGCCAGGCGTAAGGTACGAGCTTCACCAGGTTGAGTGCGAAGAAGAACCAGGCGGTGGTGCCGACGAACACGTGACGTGGCAACCGTCGAGGAAGCAGGTAGACGGTAAGCGGAGGACCCCCTGCGTGCGCGAGCGTGGATCCGAAGCCGGCCAGCGCGCCCATTAGACCGCCTAACGCTGGCGATGGGGGAGCCGCTTGCTGAAGGCGCCCGGTGAGCCGTGGCGCGATCAGCCGCCAGGTTACGAAGGCGAGTGCAAGTGCGCCCACGCCAGCCTTCAAAGCGCGGTCGTGATCGGAGAGAGCGTCGAAAGCCAACGCCGCGGCCGCGACTCCCACCAGTGAGGCCGGCAACAGCAGTGACAGGTCCCTGCCACTGGCAGAGCGACGAAAATGTCCGACAGTGAAGAAGTCGGTACCGATAAGCACCGGCAACAACAGCGCAGCCGCCTCCGAGACCGGCATTGCCAATGCCACCAACGGAGTGCCAATCACGCCGACCCCGCCGCCGAAACCCGCCTTGGCTATCCCCATGAGGAGCGCGGCGAGCGCGACCAGGATCAGGGCGTCGAGGGTGAGGCCGAAAAGCACCAGCGAGGTATATCATGCTCGCCGTCGCCGTGCAGATATACTTCGTGAGTACCGTGACCGCGAGGCCGCCCCCGCATCGACAATCGAAGCCGTTCTGTTACCCTTTTGGTCGTGTCCCTGACATTCGACACCCGCATCGGTGCATACGGCGTAATCGTTCGGGGCGATGAAATACTGCTGGCTCATTGGAGCGGCCACGGCAGGTTCAACTGGACGCTGCCGGGTGGCGGTCTGGAGGCCGGTGAGGACGCGATAACAGCCGCCAAGCGCGAGATCCTCGAAGAAACCGGCTACCGCGTTAGCCTGGAACAGTTGCTGGGCGTGGACAGCGTTCATATACCGGCGGGCGCTCGCCTCGATCGTGCCAGCCGCCAATTGCACTCCTTCCGCGTGATCTATGGTGCACATATCCTGGGCGGGGACCTGCGGATCGAAGTCGGCGGCTCGACCGACGATGCACGCTGGTTCAGACTTCGTGACGTCCCGCAGCTCCATAGGGTAGACCTGGTCGATATCGGCATCAAGCTGTGGAGAGAAAGCGGTGCGGGCCGGAAGGTCTTGGCCAACGGTTCAGTCGGACTGCCTCAGCGCGTTGCAGTCGAAGAGGAATAGTCGGCAAGAGTAGCGAGCACAACCGATTACTACTCCCCTCTTGGATCACTACTGTCTTCCCTTGGCTGTGCCATCAGTCCCGGCGAACATGTAACCGAACCCTCCCCTCGACTTGCCTGCGTCAAGCCATATTTTGTGGCCCACCAACGGGTAACGGATCGCTGGATTGGCTAGCTTTCGGACACAGGCGAGCGAAGGGGGCGGAAGTGAGCGAGAACGATCTCAGGCGAAACCGGATGATGGCGCACCTTCTCGACGCGCTGGACTCAGGCAGGAACATCGGTCATTACGGCCGCCTCGTGTTCACGATCGTCGCCCGGCACTTCCTGTCGGCCGACGAACTGGTCGGTTGGTTGGTTGGCCAAGGATCCGGAGGTCGGCGAGCGCGAGGCTCACGGCATGCTTCGGCAGGTTGAAGAGCACGACTACAGTCCCCCGCGACGCGACAAGATAAGCGCCTGGCAGCAGGAGCAGGAATTCCCGATCGTCCCGGAGTCCGACGGCGTCGATGCCGGAAACGTCTACGACGACCTGAAGTTCCCTGACCGGATCTACCGCCATATCGCCGACTATTACGAGGACAAAGCCAACCAGTAGGGCCTGTAACTGAACATCCAGCCCGCGTATGCGGTATGGTCGTGGCCAGTACAGTTTAACCGAACTGCGAGAGGAGGAACATGAAGCCCCTGATCGCGGCCGCCGCGGCCACCGCCGTCTCCGTCGTCCTGGCTCAGGCTCCGGCAACCAAGACCGACCTGGAACCCGGTCTGCTGTTCGATCTTCTCGGTTCGGGTAATGCCATCGAGTTGGAGCTTCCCGATCGCGTGCTCCAGTTGTTCGTCGTCGGGGTCCTGAACGACGAAGCCCTGCTCTCCCTGGATGTCGACCTGGCTACCAACCCTGGTTCCCGCGCAGTCGTGAGCGCTGGTGGCCTCAACGGTGTAGGTCATTGCGCAGCCATGTCGTTCGGCCGCATAGAGCTCACGCCCGCCGATGGCCGCGGCGGCTATTCCAGCACCAGCACTCACTGCCTCGACGAATCAAGTGCCTCGAGATTTCGGGGGATGCTTGTTCCGGGCCCGCTTTCCCGGGCAGGTCACGACGCGGTACTGCCGTTCGATACCTGGTTGCTGTTCGAGGGCGTGCTGGTTGAACAGGAGGACATAGGCCCCGTCGGCGAGGAACCCGGCAAAGCCCTCCTCTACTACATCTATTTGAATAGTGGTGACCTCGTCGACATGCCCGACCGTCCCACCTATTCGACGTGGGACGAAATAATCCAGGCGTTCGAGTCGGCCGGCGAGTAAAATGGCGGTACGCACCAATCTTTGCACAAGTTCGTCCTTGTCCGGCAGGAGGCACTATCCGATGAAACTGCTTATCGCTCTCGTATCGCTCGCATCAACGATGGCGTTGGCTTCGGCCAGTGTGTCGCTGGACGGGGCGGGGGGAGCACGGCAGGTAATCGCTGCCGAAGCGGACTCGCGCGTCCGACCCCAGAACTTCGGCGCACTCGAAGACCGCACCTTCTTCATCCGGGAGGTGCAGGCTCGAGCCGGCGTTCACTACTCGATTGCCACGGTCGAGGCGGCGAGCGACCGCCACTACTTCATCGAGACGCCGTTTCAAAGAGAGTCGCGGCGCCAGTACGCAGCGCCTGCTCGCTGAGCGGGGCCGACACCGCCTCCGGCCCGGTTCGCCATGGACATGACAGGGGTCAGTGCCGACACCGGCGAAGTTCTCGAGCGGCTGGTCTCGGCCAAACTGGGACAGTGCGATTCGATTCTGGAACGCTGGTACGGCCCGGCAGCGCTACGCACGCAGCTAGCCGCCTGGCTGAGCAACGAGGTCGAGCGGCTCGACAGCGAGGAGTTCTCCAATGGTTTCGCCGAACATTGCCCGGTCCTCGGGGCCACCCCAAGCGACTACCGGAACCGCTGGTTGCGCGTCCCTGGCTTCGGGTGGGCGCTCACCGGCATTCGCTTCTGGGGCCTCGACCTGAACAGGCCCTTCGTGGCGATCGTCGCCTCGACCAAACTGCCGACCGACCAGGCGGACCTGGCCTCGGCAGTCGCGAGCTTGCGGTCCGTTTACTCGTTGTTCACACCCAAGCACGTCCGGCTCTTTCTGCCGCCACGGGCTCCCCTGCAACCGGTGCGAACCGGTCAATTCTGGGAGAAGCGTTTCCTGGCAGGACGAATCGGCCGACTCCGGTCGACTCCGAAGCCCGGTGGATACGACCGGCTGACGCTCTCTGCCGCCCCTGACACGTCCTTCTACCCCCGTTACCAGAAAGCGTTCCAGGACCTGCTCGTAACCTCGCCCCAACATAGCGAGTACACGCGCCTGGAAAGCGAGGAAGACCTGGCGGAACTGACGCGGCACGGCCGGCTCTTCGAGATCTTCGCAGACGACCGGTGGGCCGGCGTCACCGCGGTTGACAGAGAATGCGAAGAGGGTCTCCTGGGCTACTGGATGGTGGAGATCATACTCGAGTCTCATGCTCGCGGACGAGGACTGGGAGCTGCGGTGCAGCGCCAACTGATCGAATGGCTCCCTTCGGCCCCGGGTGAAACGCTTTTCGGAACCATCGACAGCCGCAACCTGGCGGCGATTGCCGCCGCGAGTCGTGTGGGCCGCACCGATATAGGCGGTTACTTCTGGACGCCTGTCTGACCGTCGTTTTCGAGCGCCGGCCGCCGTAACCTCCGACGAAAGTAGGACGACAGTGTCGCCGCCCCCGGATATTCTCGCCTCATGGACAACAACGATGAAGCCAGGCGAGAGAACCAGCAAAACACCTTCCGGGAAGAGTTCAACGTAACCGGCGACCGCGTGATCAGCACGGTCAAAGACCTGATTCGAGAGGGCAACGTCCGCCGCATTATCATCAAGAACGAAGAGGGCCGGACGCTCCTCGAACTCCCCCTTACGGTCGGGGTGGTCGGCACGATCCTTCTGCCGGTTTGGGCTGCCCTCGGCGCCCTTGCGGCTCTCGTCGCGAACCTCACCATCGCAGTCGAACGCCGAGCGACAACGGAAACGGGAGGAACCGAGGCAAGCGGCTCTACTACCGTTCACCCGCAAGGTTAGTCAGCCTCTACTCATGTCTCGCCTTGCCGACTGACTCGTTCAGTTGCGTCGCGGCGGCCGAGCCGGCACTAAACTAGAACTCCGGGCCGTCCTCGAAGAAGCTCGCGTGGACCTCGCAGGCACCGCAACGAGGCAGGGCTAGGTTGTACCGATGTCGCCACTTATCCTGGTAATGATCGACGGCGTTGCCGCAGACTACCTGCAGCGGCACCGCCCGAACCTTCCGAACCTGTCCGCGCTCGCCGAAGAAGGACTGCTGGTCGAGCGACTGGCCAGCGACGTGCCGGCAACGTCACTGCCCGGCCGAACCTCGATCCTCACCGGCGCTCCGGCGAGCGAGCACGGCATCTACGGCAACACCATCTGGGACGGCGAGTTGTTCCGCTACGCCAATCCCGATGATGTCCGCACTCCCACGCTACCGCGGCGAGCCATGGATGCCGGACTCGACGTCGCAGCTATCGGCTTTGGCATGGTGCGCCCCGAGGACGCCACCGTATTCCGAGGGGCCTGGTGGGTCAACGAGATGCTGCAGCGTGCCCACGACGAGGAGCCGATACGCGCCGACGAGGGCTGGCTGCGAACATCCCGATACCAGGACGCCAGCGGCAGGTTGGCGGCACTTGCCGAGACCGGGCTGGCCGGCGAAGTCCCCGACGCCTACGCCGCCGATCGGCTGCACTACCTGCTCTCCGAACCGACCGGCGACCGCAGCATGCTGCGGTGGAGCGCCGGGCTGGCCACCTCCGACACGCCACCGGATCTGCTGATCACCGAGATCCTGGCGCCCGACACGGTTCAGCACATGCCGGACAGGAGCACCCGTTCAGTCACTGGGCGATCGGTTACGCCGACGCACTGGTCGGCACTCTGGTCGACGAGTTGCGCCGCGCCGGCCGGCTCGACCAGACGACGCTGCTGATTACCAGCGACCACGGTCACGGCCTGGTGGAACGCGCGCTCTACGCCGAGCGGCTCCTGCCCGGACGCACGGTGGCTTGTGAGGGGAGAATCCTGTTAGTGGTTGTCGATGGCGCCGGCGAGGCGCGGACAGTTGTCGGGCTTCTGGCCGAGCACGGAGTCTATCCACTGGCCAGCGAGTATCTGCCCGGCGACCGTCGCTCACATCTGGCGGCGTTCGTGGCGCCCGACGGCACCGCTTTCGAACTGCGCCCGACGAGCTCGAGCGGGGATCCAGACGGTGCCCCGGGCAGCCGACCGATCCGTGGCATGAACGCCGAGAGGGCCATCAGCGGGGCACCCAAGTACCGTTCGAGCCACGGCTTCCGCCCCGGCCATCCCGCCGATGAACGCTTCGCCATCGTCCGCGGCTCCGGAGTACCCAGGCAGACCAGGGCTCGAGCCGAAGCTGAAGACCTGGCTCCCACGGTCGCGGCGCTACTCGGCGTCGCCCATCCGGGTCCCGGAAAGTCGTGGCTGTAACGCCGAACGGCGGATAGGGGCGCACGACCGACGCCGGCCCGCCTCACCGAGTACCGGTCGCTGGAGAGCAGCCGACCGGGAGCAGGAAATTCCGGTGTGTTACCTTGATTGGGTCCTGCCCTAAGGCAACGTTCTCACGAGCGGCTCCTTTCCGAGGTCTTCACTACAGACGCGATCACGTCTAACCGGGCGGGCAACTGCACGCCACGATTCGGACACGAGCCGCAACTCAGAAGGGAGATTTATGTCGAGATTTCTGAAACGGCTGACGGTCCTCGTACTGTTTTCAATGCTCGCAGCCCCACTGTCGGCCCAGGAGGCCTCCGGCGAGCTGGTCGTGTCGCTGTCGAGCGATCCCACCTCGCTCTTCATGCCGCGCACAGCCGATCGAACCGCAGCGAACACCGCCTGGTCGCTCTACAACTCGCTGGTGTGGATAAACGACGACCTCGAGATCGTTCCCGCCCTGGCAACGAGTTGGGAGATCACCGACGACGGCACCGAATACGTGTTCGAGCTGCGTGACGACGTGACCTTCCACAACGGCGAGAAGTTCACGGCCGAATCGGTGGTTGCCACCTGGGAGACCGGCATGGACCCCAGCAACGATTACGCCAACGCCTTCGAGGAGGCCGACTCGGTCGAGGTGATAGACGACTACACGGTCAGGATCACCACGCCGGAACCGAACGCCACCTTTCTCACGCGTCTCGCCACCTTCTGGGGGATGGTGCCGCCCGAGTACATCCGTGAGGTCGGCATAGACGCCTTCGCTCAGGAACCGGTGGGCACGGGGCCGTTCCGCTTCGTTTCGCGCGCCGCCGGCGATCGCGTGGTGATGGAAGCGAACCCCGACTACTGGGAGGAGGGGCTGCCCAGGGTTGAGCGGCTGGTGTACCGGGTGATACCGGACGCCTCGACCCGGCTCGCGGCCATCCAGACGGGCGAGATCGACATCGCCAACCGGCTCACTTTCGACCAGGTTCGCACGCTCGAAAGCAACGACGACATAGAACTGGTGAGCTACCTGAACGACCGGGCCTACTACGTGGGCTTCAAGAACGTCGGCGCCGGCGAGGGAACTCCGCTCGAGGACCGCCGGGTACGGCAGGCGCTCAACTACGGCACCGACCGCTTCGGCATCATCGCGGCGATCTTCAGCGGCCAGGCGGAGCCGCTGGCCAGCTTCATCGTGCAGGGGAACCTCGGCTACGACGCGGAAATGATGCAGCCGTACCCGTACGATCCGGAACGCGCCATGGAACTGCTGGCGGAAGCGGGCTATCCGGACGGCTTCCAGATCGCCATGGGCTGCCCGGCCGACGGTTACGTCAACATCAACGAAGTCTGTCTGGCGCTTCAGCGCAGCCTGGCGCAAATCGGCGTCGAGGTGAACGTCGACTTCCGCACCACCAACAGCTTCTGGAGCGAGCCGAACTACGGCGTCACCGGACCGATGTACGTTGACAGCTGGTCCTCCGAGATTGGGGAGGCGTTGCCGCGCCTGCAGGGCGCCCTGATCCCCGGCAACTACTACAACACCTGGGAAGACGAGCGCTTCGCCGACCTCATCGCCGAGATCGAGGAGACCGTCGACCGGGAAGCCCGCGCCGCTCTCTATCAGGAGATGCACGAGCTCATGACCGAGGACCCGCCGTTCATCTACCTCTACCAGCCGATGATCTTCGAAGCGACCACGAGCCGCGTGAAGGGCTATAATCCGCGGCCGGCGGAAGAGTACTTCCTGAAGAGCGTCAGCGTAACGAACTGACGCAGCTCGGTCCGGACGGCGCTCGTCGTCCGGACCTTCCTCTGTCTATCTTGTGATCCGGTTCCTATCGAGACGACTCGGCGAGACGCTGCTCCTTATGATCGGCGTGCTGGTGCTGGTGTTTTTCATGGTGCGCCTCACCGGTGACCCGGTCAGCCTGATCCTGCCCGTCACCGCCCCCATCGAACAGCGCGAACAGTTCAGGGAAGCCATGGGGTTGAACCGGCCGCTGCTGACGCAGTTCAGCGACTTCATGCTGGGTGCCGCGCAGGGCGACCTGGGCCGGTCGTTGCGCCTGCGCCAGCCCAACGTCGGACTGATCCTCCAACGGCTGCCGGCCACCATCGAACTGGCGTTCGCCGCCCTGCTGTTCGCCATTGTGGTGGCCGTGCCGCTTGGCCTGGCCGGCGGGATGAACCCGGGGACGTGGATGGACGGTCTCGCCCGGGCCGTGGGCCTCGCGGGGCAGTCGGTACCGAACTACTGGCTGGGGATGCTGCTTATCGTGTTCTTCGCCGTCGAACTGCGCTGGCTACCCTCCTTCGGCCGCGACACCCTGCTGTCGCTGGTGCTGCCGGCCGTCTCGCTGGGGTTCGCCGGCATGGGACAGTTGGTGCGGCTCACCCGCTCGGCGGTGCTGGAGGTGCGCAGCTCCGACTTCATCCGCACCGCCCGCTCCAAGGGCCTGCAGCGCAGCCGGGTGTCGTCCAAGCACGTTCTGCCCAATGTCGCCATCCCCATCATCAGCGTGCTCGGCATTCAGTTCACCTACCTCCTGGGCGGATCGGTCTACATCGAGGTGGTGTTCGCCTGGCCGGGTCTCGGAACCCTGCTGGAGTCCGCCATTCGCGACAGCGACTTCCCGCTGGTGCAGGCGGTGACCATTTTCATCTCGTTGTTCGCAATTCTCATCCACCTGCTCACCGATCTCCTCTACGGGGTGATCGACCCGCGCCTGAGGTTGTCGTGAGCG
The DNA here is from genome assembly GCA_040905465.1 of Trueperaceae bacterium. Lineage (GTDB taxonomy): Bacteria > Deinococcota > Deinococci > Deinococcales > Trueperaceae > DASVCN01. The sequence continues at coordinate 12,555 of JBBDRK010000019.1, forward strand.
CAGCCGGGCCGGCCACCGTTCGCGACGCCCTGTCGTCGGGCGAAGGACTCTTCCACCCGCGGCGGCTGCTGCGATTCCTGCTCAACGACGCCTCCGGCATGGTGGGCCTTAGCCTGGTTCTGCTGGTCGCCATCTGCGCGGTGTTCGCGCCCTACATCGCCCCTTACGGCCCTAACGAAGGCGCGTTGCTGGAAGCAAGACTGCCGCCCGCCTGGCAGGAGGGTGGTTCCACGGCTCACCTGATAGGTACCGATCAACTGGGCCAGGACCTGTTCAGCCGCATGATCTACGGCTCGCGCGTCTCACTGCTGGTAGGTGTTCTGGGCGCGCTGATGGCAGTGGCGATCGGAGTCACGCTGGGTTTGCTGGCCGGCTTCTACGGCGGCTGGACAGACACGGTCGTCACCTCTTTCACCAACCTGCTGCTGTCGATCCCCTACCTGGTGCTGGTAATCGTCATCGCCACCATCCTCGGCCGCAGCCTGACCAACGTGATCCTGCTGTTCGGAGTGACCAGCAGCCCGGTGTTCATCCGAGTGACCCGTGGCGAGGTCCTGCGCATCCGCCGGCTGGCCTACGTCGAAGCGGCGCTTGGTCTGGGCGCCGGCGCCGGCCGCATCATCCCCCGACACATCCTTCCCAACATCATCGGCCCGCTGGCGACGCTGGCCACCTTCGAAATGTCGGCGATGATCTTCTACGAGTCCGGCTTGGGATTCCTGGGCCTGAGCGTTCCTCCGGACGTGCCGAGCTGGGGTAACATGCTGGCCCTCGGCCGGCGCTTCCTGACCATCTACCCGTGGATGGCTATCTATCCCGGGATCGCCATCGCCATAACCACCCTCGGCATCAACCTGCTGGGCGACTGGTTGCGCGACACCATCGACCCGCGAGCCGAGGAACGGTAATGACCGCGGCCGACGACTGCTCCGTGGCTAACCACGATGCCGGCGATGCTGCCGGGCTCGAGGTAGGCGATAAGGTCGATGACGACGGAGGGCTGGCGATGATCGAGCGGTTCGAAGCGATCTTCCTGGACATGGACGGGACCCTGGTCGACACAGAGGAGCTCTGGTTCAACGCCGAGCGCCAGGTGGCGGCGCGCTTCGGCGCCGCCGTTCCGCCCGAAGCCGCGACGGAACTGCACGGGCTCGATACCGAAGACCTGGTGCGGAGGCTCTGCCAACGCTACAGTCTGGCCACCGACCCGGAGACCTTCGTGTCGGAGTTGCTGGCCGAGGTACTCACCCGTCTTCCGACCGCCAGTGCTCGAGACGGCGCCGCCTCGCTGGTAGAGAGGCTGGCCGCCGCTGCGTCGCCGCGGGCCATCGTCTCGAACTCCCCCTGCCGGATGGTCTCAGCCACCCTTACGCCCCACACCTGGGCGGGCCTGCTGCCGCGGCGATTCTCGGTCGACGAAGTGACCGACGGCAAGCCGCAGCCGGACCTCTACCTGCACGCCGCCCGGGCCCTGGCGACTCCTCCGCAGCGATGCCTGGCGTTAGAGGACAGTCCGACAGGCGCACTGGCGGCCGTTCGAGCCGGCATGACCTGCATCGCCGTCACATTCGAACAGAGACCGCCGGAGGCGTTCCATGAACTGACGGGGCACGTCGTCCCATCGCTGGAGGCGGCCGAGCGGCTGCTGTTCGGAAGGAGCAGATATCCATGATCGAATCAGCGCCCGCAGCACCCCGCTTGCCCAAACCCGGCCTGCTCATTGGCGGCGAGCACCGCGGCGGCGCTCGCGGCGAGACCCGGAGTACCGTCAACCCTGCGACCGGCGAGGCGATCCTGGAGCTCCCGGAAGCGACTGGTGAAGACGTGCAGAAGGCAGTCTCCGCAGCGCGCCGCGCCTTCGACACCGGGCCGTGGCCGCGGCTCGGAGCACGCGAGCGCAGCCGGCTGCTCAACGGCGTCGCCGACCTGATCGAACGCGACCAGGAGGAACTCGCCTGGTTGGAAACTCTCGACACCGGCAAGACGCTGGTCGAGAGTCGCGACGACATGGCGCAGATCGCCTGGGTCTTTCGTTACTACGCCGCCCTCATCCTCAGCCAGACCGGAAGCGTCAACGCCGTGCCCGCCGACGCCCTGAGCCTCACGCTGCACGAGCCGCTGGGCGTGGTCGCCATGGTCACACCCTGGAACTACCCGTTGCTGCAGGCCTCCTGGAAGATCGCACCTGCGCTGGCCGCCGGCTGCACGTTCGTGATCAAACCGAGCGAACTGACGCCGCTCACCACCCTCAGGCTAGGTGAGCTGCTCGGCGAAGCGGGCACGCCACCGGGAGTGGTCAACGTGGTGCTGGGCGCGGGCGAGACGGTAGGCAAGGCGTTGGTCGAAAGCCCGCAAATAGACATGATCTCGTTCACCGGCGGCATCGCCACCGGCCGGACGATCGGACAGGCCGCGGCCGCCGGGGCCAAGCGGGTGGCGCTCGAACTGGGCGGCAAGAACCCCAACATCGTCTTCGCCGACGCCGACTTCGACGCGGCGGCGGACCACGCCCTCAACGCAGTGTTCTTCCATGCCGGCCAGATCTGTTCCGCCGGTTCGAGGTTGCTGGTCGAGTCGTCGCTTCACGACCGTCTGGTCGAGGCAGTCCTGGAGCGGGCGCGCGACATCCGCCTCGGCTTCGGCTGGGAGGAGGCGACCGAGATGGGCCCACTCATCTCGGCGGAGCACCGCGACAAGGTGGAGAGCTACGTACGACTGGCACAGGAGGAGGGTGCGTCGCTGAAGCTGGGCGGCGACCGTGCGGGCGATCCGCGCCTTGCCAACGGTTTCTTCCTCGAACCGACCGTGCTGACCGGTCTGCCATCGAGCGGGCGCGTGGCGCACGAGGAGATCTTCGGGCCGGTCCTCACGGTCGAGCGCTTCGCCGATGCCGACGAGGCGCTAGCCAAGGCGAACGACACCCCTACCGGCCTGGCCGCCGCCGTCTGGACCCGCGACACGCCCAAGGGTGTGCACTTGGCCCAGAAGCTGCGCTTCGGCACGGTCTGGTTGAACGACTTCCACCCCTACTACCCTGAGGCCTCCTGGGGCGGCTACAAGGAGAGTGGTGTGGGACGCGAGCTGGGACCGACTGGCCTGCGCGAGTACCAGGAGGAGAAACACCTGTACCTGAATCTCGATGTGAAGCCGGCCGGCTGGTTCGGACGCGGCGGCTCGCGTTGAGCCGCCCATCGAGCGACAGGTCGACCCACCGGTCGAGTGACAGGTCGAGCGACAAGTCGAGCCACAGCCTGCAGGCGACCCTCGGTCGTGGGCGTTCTGCCGGACGCGGTGGGCGTGACGCCGCCGACAGGAAAGCCGGCACGTTCGACTACCTGGTGGTGGGCGGCGGCACCTCCGGGGCGGTAGTGGCCCGGAGGCTGGCCGAGGATCCCGGAGTCACCGTGGCACTGTTGGAAGCGGGTCCGAGCGACGAAGGAATCGACAAGGTGATGTCGCTTCGCCGCTGGCAGGAGCTGCTGGGCGACCCCGACTACGGCTGCGACTTCCGGATCGAGCCGCAACTGCGAGGCAACGGCGACATACTGCACTGCCGTGGAGTGATGCTGGGAGGTTGCAGCTCGCACAACTCCTGCATCGCCTTTCAGCCCCCCGCATCCGATTTCGAGAAATGGACCGAACTGGGCGCCCTGGGCTGGGGGCCGGACGACGTGGAGCCCTATTTCCAGCGGGTCCGCTCCTGCGTATCGCTGGAGCGGACCGACAGCGGCAACGAGGTCGTGCAGGCGTTCATCGCTGCCGGCCGGGAACACGGCTTCCGGGAGCGCGACTTCACCTGCGACGTGGATGAGGGCGTTGGCTGGTTCCTGCTCAACAAACGGGGCGACCAGCGCTGCTCCAGCTCGGTGGCCTACCTCCATCCGCTCGCAGGCCTTCCCGGCAACCTCACGGTCAGGACGAACGTACAGGTCGCACGGATTCTGCTCGAGAACGGCCGCGCGGTGGGCGTGGACACCGCAGGCGGAGCGATCCGGGCCGAGCGAGAGGTGATCGTCTGCGCCGGGGCGTTCGGCAGTCCGACGCTCCTGCAGCGCTCCGGAGTCGGGCCCGCCGAACTGCTCCGCGGCGCCGGCGTCCCGGTCGTGGTCGACCTGCCATCGGTCGGCGAACACCTGCAGGATCACCCCGAGGGCGTGGTGGTGTTCGAAGCGAACCGACCGGTGCCCGAGACGACCCACAACTACTACGAAGCCGGGCTGTTCGCCCGGGTAGACGAAGACGCGGCCTGGCCGGACCTGATGTTCCACTTCGGCAGCGAGGCGTTCGACATGCACACGGCACCGCGAGGCTACCCTACCGCCGACCATGCGTTCTCGCTGACTCCGAACGTGACGCGTGCGAAAAGCGAAGGGTTCGTGCGCCTGCGCTCCGCCGACCCGGGAGACCCGCCGATCATCGACTTCCGCTACTTCACCGATCCGCAGGGGTACGACGAACGGCTGATGGTCGAGGGAGTGCGGTTGGCGCGGGAACTCGCCCGGGAGCCCTCGTTGGCCGCCTGGACGAAGCGCGAGCTGGCGCCTGGCACCGAAGTTACCTCGTTCGACGCCATCAGCGAATTCGTCAGGACCACCGCCAACACCGTCTACCATCCCGGCTGCAGTTGCCGGATGGGCGCGGACCACGACGCGCAGGCGGTCGTGGCTCCCGACCTGAGGGTCCGGGGAGTCGAAGGTCTGCGGGTAGCGGACGCGTCGGTCTTCCCGATTATGGTCAGCACCAATCCGGCGCTCACCTGCATGATGATCGGCGAGAAGGCCGCGGCGCTGATTCACGACAACTGACACCGGGTCACGATTGCAACCCCACCCGCCTGGCGAGGCGAGTGCTACCAAGGGCTGACGACGAGCCTGACGTCAGAACCTGGGCAACAGGGCCGAGAGGCTTCCTTCCACGTCGGATATGAGTTCGACTTCCGTTCCGTATACACGTTGAAGCAGTTCCGCCGATAGTACCGCGGATGGGTTGCCCTCCGCCTCGACCCTGCCCTGCGAGAGTACGACGACGCGGTCGCAACCACGAACCGCCAGGTTGAGATCGTGTAGCACGACCAGGACGCCCAGCCCGGCACTGGCCTGCTTTCTCACCTGACGCAGGATCTCCACCTGGAAGCGCAGGTCGAGATGGGTGGTCGGCTCGTCGAGCAGCAGGTAACTCGGGTCCTGAGCCAGCGCTCGAGCGAGCACCACTCGCTGACGCTCGCCGCCGGAGAGTTCACCGACAGGTCGGTCGCGCAGTCGCCAGGTGTCGGTTCGGAGCATCGCTTCCTGGGCCACTTCGAAGTCTCGAGTCGTCTCGCCGGCCAGGAAGCGAAGGTGAGGCGCCCGCCCCATCATCACTATCTCCAGCGCCCGGAACGCCCCCGGGAGCTCGCCTCCCTGCGGCACCACGGCCACCTTGCGCGCCAGTTCGGTGCGGGACAGTTCGCGAAGGGGAACGCCGTCGACCGAGCTCTCCCCGCTCCAGGCGCTGACGACTCGGCTCAACAGCCTGACCACGGTCGACTTGCCGGCTCCGTTGGGACCAACCAGTGCCAGACACTCACCGGGCCTGACGTCCAGGCTGAGCTCCTGCACGATTGCCATCGATCCGTACCCGTAGCTGAGCCGCCGCGCGCTCAGACTCATATCAGCGTCCGTTGGCGGCGAAGAAGCCACAAGAAGAATGGACCGCCCGCCAGAGCGGTTACCACCCCGATCGGTATCTCGGCTGGCGCGATCACCGTTCGCGCGAGCAGGTCGGCCAGCACCATGAACGTCGCCCCCAACAGCAGCGCCAGGGGCGTCACCATTCTGTGGTCGGGTCCCACCGCCAGCCGCACGGCATGCGGCACCAGCAGACCCACGAAGCCGATGATCCCCGAGACGCTCACCGCGGCAGCGGTCGCCAGAGTCGCCAGCACTATCAGCAGCAGCTTGGTCTTCTCGACCGGCAGCCCCAGCTGTGCCGCCTGCTCATCTCCGAGTTGAAGCAGGTTCAGGGCTCGACCGGACACCATGATCGCAATGCAGGCCAGTACCAGGAACGGCAGGACGGTAACTATCTCCCCCCAGCCGGCGAGCCCGAAGCTGCCCAGCAGCCGGGCCAGCACGCCGGCGGCCCGGTCGCGCGAGGCGAGCATCAGGAAGGAGGTCGCGGCGGTGAAGGTCGAGCCGATGACCACGCCGGCCAGGATCAGCGAAAGTACCGGGACGCGGCTCCCCTGCCTAGCGAACGCCACCACCAGGCCGACCGCGATCAGGGCGAACAGGAAACTCATGGCCGGCACGCCGAAGCCGCCGATCCAGGCAACTGCGCCGCCGAATACGAGCGCCACGGCGGCGCCCAGCGATGCTCCGCTGGCGACCCCCAACAGGTACGGGTCGGCCAGCGGATTGCGGAAGATCCCCTGATAGGCCACGCCGGCGAGGGCGAGTGAACCGCCTACCAGCGCGGCGAGCAGCACCCTGGGAAAGCGAATGCGCCAAACGATGACATCGGTGACGCCGTCGACCTGGCCGGTCGCGCCGTGCCACAGCGCCTTCACCACATCGCCCGGAACCACCGCTACCGCACCGACCGAAGTGGCGACCAGCGCAGACGCCAGCAGCAGCAGCCCGGCGAGCCCGAGCGGCGTCCAGCGGTGCCGCCGGCTCATCCCAGGTTGAACGGGCACCGCCCTATGCTGCACCGTCCTATGCTGCACAGTCCTATGCTGCACCGTCCTATTCTGCACAGTCACGCCGCTCCCCCCAGATACCGGTACTAGCCATCGGTCCCGACCATCAGAAACTGCCGGGGTGGAAGATGCCGGCAAGGATCAGCACCGCCTCCCCCATCCGTGGACCGGGCCGGCTCAATGCATCCGCCTGCTCGCCGCTCAGCTCGGCGACGCGCCCGTCCGCTACCGCCGCGATCTCGTTCCAGCCGGGTCGAGCGGCGACGGTAAGGGCCGTCTCGCCGAAAGGTGCATCGGCCAGAACGATCACCTCGGGATCGGACGCCACGATGTACTCGGGATCGACCTGGGGGAACTCTCCCATGTCCTCGGTCACTATGTTTCTCCCGCCCGCCTTGGCGATCAGGACGCCGATGAACGATGCAGGACCGACGCTGTAAGGCGTGGCATCGAGCTCGTAGAAGACCGTGGGCTCGGGAAGGTCTGCCACCACGGCGGCAACCGCCTCGATCTGTCCGCGGACCCGGCCGGAGAGCACCGCCGCTTCCGTCTCGCGGTCCAGCAGCGTTCCCAACAGCGCGAAGTTTTCGAAGACCTCATCGTAGGTCTGGCCGGTGCCGGCGAAGACCGTCAAGCCCACCGCCTCGAGCTGGGAAGCTATTCCGCTGTCTTCGTCCACCAGCACCAGGTCCGGCTGCAGTGCGACGATCTCTTCGACATTGGGTGAGAAGCCGCTGCCGAGCTTGGGCAGCTCAACGACCTGCTCCGGGAAGTTGCTGAACTGGTCGACCCCTACCAGCAGGTCGCAGGCCCTGAGAGCGCAGACCGCTTCGGTAAGGCTGGGAATCATGGCGACGATCCGTTGCGGCGGCCGCTCGAGCACGACTCGGCGGCCGAGCTCGTCGGTCACGGTAAGCGGGTAGGAAACCGCCGCGGCCGAAGCGAACAGCAACATCAGGAGCAACGTCGAGATCAGCGCGATCGTGCGAATGGGGTCCTTCACGAGATGCCTCCTCGGGCTCTTGCGAGGACCACATGGAAGATCCATCCGACCGGAAGGGCCAGGATGGACGCCAATGTGCCGCCGATGGCGGTTTCACTTTGGCTGCCCTTCCTCGTCCTCGCAAGGGGTGCAGTGCTTCCTGGGCGTGGTATTCGGGCTCACCCCGGAGGGCATACCGTTGCGGGACAGCGCCGGGTTCTCACCGGACTTCCCCACGCTTCGGACAGGGTCAGCTTACGGTCGGCGACGGCGGTTGTCAACGGCGGTGTCAACGGCGGTTGTCAGCGGCGGTTGTCAGCGGCGACCGACGACACGCCACGGGCAACCCCGGCGCCACCGGAGCCATGCTAGGCTGCCGCGGTGCGCCGCGTCACCCAATTAGCAGAACTGGCCTCGCAGATCACGCCCGAACCGCCGACGGCGAGTCCTCCGCGCAGGTTCTCAACCGCGACCTTCTCGAGTTATCTGCCCACTCATCCCAGTCAGGCAGAAGCATGCGGACTGGTCCGGACTTTCGCCGCCCGCTCGGGCGAGGCACGGCGGCGTTGGCTCTGGCCGTGGCTGCGCTCGTTGAGCGGGACGAGCGGCGGCGACAGTGGCGGTAACAGTGGCGGTAACAGGGTTGCGAACAGTGGTGGCGAGGTTGTTGCCGGCGACGGCATGCGAGGCGGCAGTGCCAGCGGCCTATACCTCGATGGCGGATACGGCGTAGGTAAAACGCACCTGCTGGCGGCGGCATTCCACGCCTCGACCAGCAAGGACAAGGCCTACCTGACTTTCCAGCAACTCGTTCACCTGATCGGCACGATGGGCATGGAAGCCGCGCGCGAGCGCTTCGCGAGTGTCTCGCTGCTCTGCCTCGACGAGTTCGAACTGGACGACCCGGGCAACACCCTCATCGTGAAGCGTTTTCTGGAGGCTCTCTTTGCAGCCGGAGGCGCCGTCATCACCACCTCGAACACGCCGCCGGAGGCACAGGGCCGCGGCCGCTTCAACGCTCAGGACTTCCGTCGCGAGATACAGGCGATCGCCGGAAGCTTCCAGGTGGTTTCGCTCGGTGGGAGCGACTACCGCCGTCGGGCACGACCGGCGGAACTCCTGAGCCCGGCCGAGCTGGCGAGCCAGTTGTCGGCTGCCCAGAATCTACAGCCCCTGACGACCGGAGAGCAGAACGCGCCGCCGGCGACGGGCGCCAGGAACCGGTCGCTGGTGACGTGCGACTTCCCCGAACTGCTCGAGGTCCTGCGCGGACTGCACCCGGTTCGCTACGGCTCGCTGCTGGACCGAATCGCGATAATATTCGTGCGTGGCGTCAAGAACTTGCCGTCGCAGAGCGACTCCCTGAGGTTCGTGCACTTCATCGACCACCTGTACGACCGACAGGTCGGCCTGCGCGCTTCGGGAACCGTTTCCCTGCCGGAGATCTTCGACGACAGCTACCGTCGCGGCGCCTATCAGAAGAAGTACGAGCGTTGCCTCTCACGACTGGGGGAGCTGCTCGAAGAACCGCTCCAGCCGGCCCTTGCCACGCCCTCTTCAACCGCGAGCGTCGAGGCCTTCGACTGAACCGGCCTCAGGAACGAACGCCTTAGGAACAATCGAGGCCGAGCCACGCCCGGCACCGGGAACCGTCCGGACTCATCTCGACCACCGGACTCATCACGACCAGCTGGCTTGGGCCGAAAGCTCCAGCATGTCGGCAGCTATCGCCGAGCTGCCTCCGGGTCCGCCGATCCGGGCCCGACCCTGCCGTCCGGCACGCTCCGCCATCGCCGGATCGTCCAGCCACCGTTGCGCCGCCTCGGCGATCGCCACAGGGTCAGCGCTCGTCACAGTCAACGCCGGTCCCAACAGCCGCTTCTGATTGGCGAGGAATGCGCTCGAATAGTAAGGCGGCACCGGGAACGCCACGACCGGCCGGCCCACAGCCACCGCCTGTTCGTTGGCGGTACCCGAAGTGCCCATGACCAACCGTGCCGCCTGCAGGACGTCGGCGAAACGATCGCGGTACACGAGAGCGCGCAACTCGCCCTTGGACAGCACGGCGATGAGGCCGCGGTCGCCCGGTTCCGGCGGCGACAACCGCCATCCGGAAGTAGCGCCGAGTTCGCCTCCGGACCAGGCAACCGCTCCCAGAGGCGTCTCGCCCGGTAACCGTTCCATCGCCGCGAGCATCAGCGCCAACGCCTCCCTGGCGTACCCCCGGCTCCCCGGAAGCATCGCCACAACACGCTGATGCCCGGCGAGGCCGTGAGGTGGCGAGCCGTCGAGTTCGTCTGCAATCGGGTTGCCCAGCGACACCGCGTGGGCAAGACCGGCGTCTCGCAGCACGGCCTCGGTGACTGGATCGCGCACATACACGCGAGACGCCCGGAAACGCATCAGCATCCGCTCTATCCAGGTGATCCGTTCCATGAATACCCTCGTGGGAATGGAAAACGCCAACCCCTCGGCGTGGTGCGCCGATACCAGGGTCTGGATGACGAACCGGCCTGGAGCGCGCACCAGGCCCGACAGGAGTTGGGCATAGACATCTCCCACAACCACCAGCATGTCGGGTCGTTGCCGCGCCAGGAAACCCAGTTGCGATGCCGTCAGTCGCAGGAAACCGGCCCGCAGGTCACCGATCAGCAGCGGCAGGCTGTGCAGAAGTAGGCCGCCCGAAGGCAGTGCCCGTCGGGGGCCGAGGCACTCGATGCCGGCGCTCCGGTATGGCGCGCCGATCCCGACAAGCGGGAATGCCGCCACGCGCAACTCCGGCCTGATACGCAGCAAGGCCGAGGCCACCCTGGCGCCCACCACGTCCTCGCCGTGGCCGTTGGAGACGAACAACATGGTGGGAGCCGGGGGCTGGGCGCTGCTCACCGCACAAGTCTACCGGGAAGTGCCAGCTACGTTCTCCTTGTAGGCCCACAGCGCGTAGAGCGGCTCGCCGTGTTCGGGTACGAAGTGCCGCCGGTGCAACGGCCCGAAGGCGGGGACACGGTGGAAATAGGAAGCGACCAGTCGCACGTGCGCGGAGTCATCGGACGACCGCCAGGCCAGAACGGCCTTGGACGGGAACATGCGGATCGAGAAGGCGACGACGAAAGGAGCGCCGACTCGCAGGCAGCGAGCCATGTCGGCGAATGTGTCGCCAGGACGGGTCATGTACTGGACGCTGGCGGTGCAGACGGCACCGTCGAACTCCTCGTCGGTGAACGGCAGCCGCTCGTGGCGGTTCAGGTCGAAGATCACCGGCTTATCGATTGCCTCGTTCGCGCTCAGCTCCTCGAGGTTCAGTCCCAGCCCCACTACTCGTTCGAACTTAGGGGGCAGATGCGAGGATTCCCCGGCCATCAGGTCGAGCACCCTGCCCCCGGCCGGCACTACCTCGTCGTAGAGCTCGCGCGCGCGGCGCGACGCCGCTTCGTCGAGGTGCCGCGAGGGCCGTGGTCGCTCATAGAAGAGCGAGTCAGGACGCTCGTCGAGACGGCGGAAGAACTCGGGGTAGAGGTTGCTCATGACCCTAAGCATGGGGTCCTGCCGGAAGCGTGGGCAGCAAGCTATCCGACATTTCCAGCCGCTCCTGGACGCGCTTCTTCAATCGCCGTCGTCGAGCCGGGGGCGCGCGCCCCAACCGAGCTTGTGACGCAGTACGTCGAAATAGGTGAGACGCCCGGGACTGACCAGCAACAGGTCGGTCGGCGCTGCGCGCACCGTGAAACGGTCGCCCTGGCCGAGGTCCAATCGCTCCTGGCCGTCCACCACCAGGGCCAGCTCCCCTATGTCGCTGAGAACCTCGATCGACACCTGAGAGTCACCCTCGATGACGATTGGCCGGTTGGTGAGCGAATGGGCCGCTATCGGCGTGATCACGAACGCGCGCAGTCCCTGACCGAGGATCGGACCGCCCAGCGACAGCGAGTAGGCTGTCGAACCGGTGGGCGTGGACACCACCAGACCGTCCGCCCGGTACTCGGTGGCGTGCAGGCCGTCTACCTCCATGCCGATCTCGATCAGGCGGGTCATGACGCCCTGGGAAACTATCACGTCGTTCAGGGCGAAACGGGGTTCTTCCGCCCCGTTGAGGTTGAGTTGCAGCATCATCTTGGGGCTGAGCCGCCAGCCTTGGGGCGGCGAGCCGTCCAGGTAGGCGAGGACGTCCTCGAACCGGTGTTCGGCCAGGAAGCCGAGCTTGCCCAGGTTTACCCCGACCACCGGTACCTGGCACCCCACCAGGCGGCGCGCGGTTCCCAGTAGAGTGCCGTCCCCGCCCACGGCGACGACAAGATCCGCCCCCTCGACGAGCTGCTGAAGCGGGAGTACCCCATCGTAATCGGACAACACCTCGACGCCCAGGCGTTCGGCGGACGCCGCCAACCTGCGTGCCAACTCCTGGGCACGCGGCTTGTAGTGGGTGCTGGTGAGCACCACTTTGCGGAGTGCGGCGGGTTGCAGCGGGAACGGCCGCTCGCCGGGCAAGGTCATCGCCCGTCGCCTCCCGGCAAGCGTCCCAGCACCTGCTCGACCACCTGATCCAGCCTCAGGCCCCCGGTGTCGATGACCAGCGCATCCGGGGCCCGCATCAGTCGGCCTGCGTCCATTTCGTCGCGACGCTGCAACGCCGTGGTGACCGACTCGAGGTCGGCACTGCGCTCACCCAACCGGCGCCTGGCGCGAACCGCGGCAGGCGCGGTGAGATAGAACTTGTGCTCGGCGTTGGGGAACACGACCGTGCCCATGTCCCGGCCCTCCACCACGAACGGCTCGTCGATCTCCCGCAGGCGCGCATTCACCCAGGAACGAACCTCCAGGTGGCCGGCGACCAGCGACACCGCCTCATCAACCTCGTCGGTGTGCAGTTCAGCGGTGGCATCTCCGCCGTCGATGTGCAGCCGATTTCCATGTACGTCCGGCACCAGCAAGACATCGCGGGCGTTCAGCTCGCGCAGGATCGATGCCGAAGTCGCGGTATCGCAGCGCGCTTCGAGCGCCACGAACGTCGCGGCGCGATAGAGAAGCCCGCTCGAAACGAAAGGCACGCCGACTCGGTCCGCGACCAGGCGAGCCACCGTCGACTTTCCCGAAGCAGCCGGACCATCTATCGTGACAACGCTCCTGACCGCGCCCGAAGTGTGAGCGCTCATCGGGCGATCATAGCGCCGACCCGCTGGTGGCCAGGGAGCGCAGGTCCGCGAAGAATCCCGGATAGGTCTTTGCCACACAGCTGGGCTCGGTGATCTCCGTTCCGGACAGCCTCAGGCCGGCCACGGCGAAAGCCATGGCCATCCGATGATCGCCGTAAGTCTCCACCCGCGCGGGACGCGGCTGGTCCGACGGCTCGATCAGGAGGCCGTCCCGGCGCTCGTCGACCCGCGCCCCGAACTTCCGCAACTCGTTGGCCAGCGCCTGCAGCCTGTCGGTCTCCTTGATCCGCAGGTTCCATACGTTGGCTATCTCCACCGGAGTGTCGGCGAACAGCGCCAGCACCGCAAGTGTCTGCGCCTGGTCAGGGAAGTCGTTGAGGTCGAAAGTGCCTCCATGCAGAACCCGGTTCGCCGGCCCTCTCACCTCGCACCAGTCGTCCCCCCAGGCCACGGCGCAGCCCATTGCCTCGAGCACGTCGGCCAGGCGCCGGTCCCCCTGTGAAGACTTCCTGCCGAGGTTGCTTACGCGAACTCGCCCGCCGGTAACCGCGGCGGCAGCCCAGAAGTAGCCGGCGGCCATGGCGTCGCCTTCGACCTGGAACGAACGACCTCGGTAGCGACCGGTCGGCACACTGAAACGGTTGTAGCCTTCACGGCGCACGTCGACGCCGAAGTCGGCCATCAGGCAGACGGTCATGTCTACGAACGGTTTCGACTGCAACTCGCCGGTCACCTCGATGGTCGTCTGGGATAGCGCGTAAGGGGCTACCAGGAGCAAGCCGGAGAGGAACTGCGAGGAGCGGTCGCCGGCAACCGCCACCCTGCCGCCCGTGAGGCCGTTGGCGTCGATCCGGATCGGCGGGCAATCGTTGCCGGCCAGGGACACCGCCTGCGCACCCAGCGCCGACAGCGCCGCCAGCAGATCGCCGATCGGTCGCTCGCGCATGCGCTCGTTTCCGTCGAGCTCGTAACGTCCCCGTCCGAGAGCCACCAGCGCCGCCAGGAACCGAATCGAGGTGCCCGACAGTCGCAGGTCCAGCCTGGCCCCCGCGGCCGGAACCCGGCCACCTGCGCCGTCGATGCGAACGGTGGTTCCGCTGTCGGTCAGTTCGAATCCGAGCTCAGCGAGGGCGCGCTTCATTACTTCGGTATCCTCGGCAACCAATGCCCCTTCGAGGCTGGTCTGGCCCTGTGCCAGCGCCGCGATGACGAGCGCCCGGTTGGTAAGGCTTTTTGAACCCGGCACTGACATCTCGAACGAGGGCCGGTCGGTTGTGGGAACGATCAAGCTGTCTGAGTCCGGCTGCATACCGCGGCAGAATACCACCAGCCGCGGGCGGCTTTCGGCGACCGTGTCGCACCTGTCGACCGCTGCCCTCGCCACCTGCTAGAATTCATGGGTTATCGGCGCGCCAGCGAAACGGCGGCGCCAGGAGGCCAGGCATGAAGAAGGACATTCACCCGAAGATGGTGCCGTGCAAGATCTACTGCAACGGCGAAGTAGTGCTCGAAACGTACAGCACCAAGCCGGAGATGACAGTCGACGTATGGTCGGGCAACCACCCGTTCTACACCGGCCAGCAGCGGTTCATCGACACCGAAGGGCGCGTCGAGAAGTTTCAGAAGCGCTTCGGCGAATCCTACCGGCGCGCCAAGAAGTAAGCGTCCCGACACTAAAGCGATTCGTGGCATTGCCGCGGCCCTCTCTGAGGAGTCCGCGGCTTTCATTCGGGAACGCTGGCGATGACGGTAGTGCCCGAACCGGGGGCACTCTCTAGCTGCAAGCGTCCGCCACGCGCCTCCACTCGCTCGCGCATCTGCCGCAGGCCGAGGCCGCCGGCGCTGGTCACCCGGTCCGATACCGTGGCAAGGTCGAACCCGCGGCCGTCGTCACGCACCCGAACGAACGCCTGTCCGTCCGCCTCACGGCCAACGGACACCGTTACCCGGCGGGCAGCCGCGTGCTTGGCAACATTGTTCATCGCCTCCTGGAATATGCGGAACAGCACCGCTTCCGCCTTGGTGGTGAGCAGCGGGATCTCATGCTCTTCGAGTTCGACCTGCATCTCGTTCTGCTGTCCGTAGTCGGCCAGGTAGCGACGCAAGGTCTCCATGAAGCCGTGCCGTTCCAGTTCGACCGGACGGAGTGCGAAGATCGACCTGCGAACCTCCTTGATCGTCTCGCGGATGGTGGCTCGGGTGGAAGACACCTCGGCGGCCGCCTTGGCCGGGTCACTCGGCAGCAGCCGGTCCACCAGGTCGAGCTTCAGTGCCGCGAAGGCCAGCGATTGGGCGACGCCGTCGTGGATCTCCCGGGCGATGCGTGCCCGTTCCTCGGCGATCGCCAGTTCCTCCGACTGCAGGTAGGCGCGGGCGTTGCGCACCGCCAGGCTGACCTGACCGGCCAGCAGCCCCAGGAACGGCAGCGCAGTTTCGTCGAAGTGCGTCTTCTCGCCGTGAGCCAGCACCACCACTCCCAGGAGGACTCCTTCGCCCAGCAGCGGCAGCGCCACGGCCGAGCCCGCGTCGACCAGGAACGGGCTGCCGGTGGCGCGATCTCGCGCTTCGACCGACTTCAGGATCCGCGGTTCGCGCGAGGCGGCAACCGAGCCTGCCAAACCCGTGCCGATTTTCAGCGAACGCGACGGAGTCCCGCCCATGAGTCCGTGCGCCGACCGCAGATGAAGCAGACCGTCGTCATCCAGCAGGTAGACCCCGCCCGACTCGGCTGAAACGCGCGCCACCATGTGCACGAGAAGCGTATCCAATAGCCGTTCCAGGTTGCCCTCGGCCCGGATGCTCCGGTCGACTTCGAATAGCGTCACCAGGTCCCTGGTACGCGAGCTGCCGGCCTCGGCGGCGGCCGAGAATTCGGAGGCGAGGATTCCGAAGCTCTCGCGCTCCTTGGCGCTCGGCGGGTAAGCGTAATAGGCGTGAACGCTCCCCGCCGCATTGCCCGCCCACACCAGTCGCGAGGAGAGTACCCAGTGCCGCTCACCGGCCACCTCGACCTCCTCCGGCAACGCCCGGCCGTCCAGCATTGCCCGGCCACGCTTCATGCCGTGCTCGCGCAGGAGGTCGCCGAGTCCGAAGTCGCTGGTAAGCTCGCTGCCGCTCGCGCCCAGCATGACCAAGGCTCCAGTAGCGCCCGAAACGTCGGTGATGCCGCGGGACGCGGTCGACAGGGCGGTCTCGAGATCGGGCGCCGCCACGAACCGCTCCGTCACCCCCTGGATCGCCCCGAGGAGCTCGTGACTGGCCTGCAATTCCCGATAGAGCCGAGCCATCTCGTCCTGGGCTTCTTCGCGCAGGTGTACCTCTCCGGCGATCCAGCTCAGGGTTACGAAGGTAACCGCTGGTCCCAGAATCGCATAGAAGAGCAGTTGCGCCCAAAATCGCCAGGTTTCGCTGCCCAACGGCACTATCGCCAGCTGGTGTACCAGCACCACGCCCACGATAGTTACCGGCAGCCAGAACCGGGCAAGCTTGACCTGCTGGTAGAGGCTGGCGGCAGGCGCCCGGCGGCGAGTCGCCGATCCGCTATTCTCCGCCTCGTGAGCGCGCTCATCGACCCGAGTCGCTTCCATCACGCTCCATTGTACGGAGGCGGGCGGTGGCCGGGCACTCTCCCCCCGACAGGCTGTGCAGCCCCGTCCCCGAATCGTCCACGCGGAAGTTTTTACCGGCGGGGGCGCAATCCTCGGCTAAGCTTAGGAGATGCCGAGACTCCTCGCGGCGGTCGTCGCGGCCCTCCACAGGACCGTGTTCCGCGCAACCATTCGTGCCCCCAGGCGGTCTGTTGCCGTCGTCGCCACCCTGTTTGCCGCCCTGTTCGCCGTCGTGGCCGCCGTGCTGCTCGCCTGCGCACCCCGCGAGCAGGGGACCGAACGGCTCGCCCTGGTCGGCTCCTGGTCGGTCTCCCCGGAGAACAGAGTCTCGCCCGGTTGCCGGGACGGCGACGGTTCCGCTCCGACCAGCGTTGCCGTGCGCGGCCGCGAACGAGCTTTCATCGCCCGCATTCCCGAGACCTATACCGCGAACGCGCCACACGATCTGGTAGTCGCATTTCACGGCCGAACCAATCCGAACAGCCAGGTGCGAGGTTACTTCGACCTTGACGAGGCTCTTCCCGAAGCCATCATCCTCTACCCCAGCGCCCTTGCCATGGAAGGCGGCTATCGCTGGTCCGACCCGGGCGACCTGCCCGCGGAGCTTCGCGACTACGCCCTTCTCGATGCGCTCCTCGTAGCCTTCGGTAGCGAGCTGTGCCTGGATCTCGACCGCATCTTCGTGGTCGGGCACTCGCTGGGAGCATCGTTCGCCAACAGCGTGGCCTGCCACCGCGGGCAGGTGGTTCGGGCGGTGGCCAGCGTTGCCGGCGGGATCGACGCGGCAAACTGCGACGGCGGCGCCGCTGCACTGGTGATCCACCATCCCGAGGACAGGCTGGTGCCGATCCGCGAGGGCGAGCGGGCACGCGACGCCTTCCTGGCGGCCAACGACCTTCCTCCGGAGCCGCTGCCGGCCAGCGAACCGGAGCTTCTGGCCCTCGGTTGTGTCCGCTACGGCCCCGATTCTCCCGATCCGGTGATCTGGTGCGAGCACGAGGACGCCACGACCTTCGGCGGGCGCTACTACCCACACAACTGGCCCGACGCCGCGCCGCTCGCCATCGCACGATTCTTCCGCGATCTGCGATGAGGGCCGACTGCCCGCGGCGGCAGCAGACGGTAGACTCGCAGCATGCATGAATCGACTGCCGCCGCCGGACCCGACGCACCGCCGGCCGCCCAACCGACCGCGGTCGTCGAGTCGGGAGGCGTTCGCTATACCCTTCTGGGAACCGCCCACGTTTCGCAGTCGTCGGCCGAGGAGGTCGAGAGGCTGATCGCAGGCGGCGAATTCGACGCCGTCGCAATCGAGCTGGACAGCGATCGCCACTCGGCGATCAAGGATCCCGACCGTTGGAAGAGGCTCGACCTGTTTCAGGTGTTCCGCCAGGGCAAGGCCGGTGCCGTCATGGCCAGCCTGGCACTTGGCGCATTTCAGCAACGGCTCGCCGACCAGGTGGGGATCCAGCCTGGACAGGAGATGCGAGTAGCGATCACGGCGGCCGAGAGGCTGGAGCTCCCGCTGCTCCTGGTGGATCGCGACATCGGAATTACCCTCCGGCGCATCTACCGGAACGTTCCCTGGTGGCGCAGGCTGACTCTGATGGCGGGGTTGCTGGCGAGCGTGCTTTCCAGCGAGGAGATCGACCCCAAGGAGATCGAGAAGCTAAAAGAAGGCGACATTCTCGAAGCGACCTTCACGGAGTTCGCCGAGACATCGAGGGAGCTGTACGAGCCGTTGATCGCCGAACGCGACCGCTACATGGCGATTCGACTCCAGGAGGAGGCGGGCGAAGGCGTCGAACCACGGTTCGAGCGAGTCCTGGTGGTCATGGGCGCGGGCCACCTCAAGGGAGTGCGAGAGCTGCTGGAGGCCGGCGGTCGGGCGTCGCCCGGTCAGGCTCGCGCCGAGCTGGAAACCGTGGCTCCACCGTCGATCTGGCCGAGGGTGCTCCCCTGGTTCCTGGTTGCCGCCATCATCGCCGGGTTCGCCGTCGGTTTCTGGCGCTCGCCCGATCTGGGCCTGGCGCTGCTGAGCGACTGGTTCGTCATAAACGGTGTACTGGCGGCGATCGGCGCGACAGCCGCCCTGGCTCACCCGCTCACCGTTGTGGGTTCGCTGCTTGCGGCGCCGTTCACCTCGCTCAATCCGCTGGTAGGCGCGGGCATTGTCGCGGCGGGGCTGGAGTTGTGGCTGCGCAAGCCGACCGTGTCGGACTTCGAGACGCTACGACGCGACGTCACCACGGCGCGCGGTTGGTGGCGCAACAGGGTAGCCAGGACATTCCTGGTGTTCCTGTTCGTGACGCTCGGTTCCGCCGCGGGCACCTACCTCGCCGGCGCCCGGGTCCTCACGCGCCTGCTCGGCTGAGCCGGCTCGCTACTGCGCTACGTTCTAAGCGACCTGCGGGGTCCCTTACCGGGCCCCGTCCGGGTCCTCTTCTTCCAGCGCCTCGTCCGGTGCCCCCTCCAGCGCCCATTGGGCGTAGGCCTCGGCGAAGATGAACGACGCGTCGCGCGCGCCACTGGCCAGCAGGTACTCCAGAAATGAATTCACGTCACTGCCGGTGCTCGAGCGAAACAGTTCGCCACCGGTCATGCCCGCGAAGCGACCTGCTTCCACCGCCGGCAGAGCCTGCTCTGCAGCATCCGCGCTCGACTGGAGCTCCGCCAGCAGCAGATCGGTCAGAAGCTGCGGTCGTGCCAGGTCTTCCGGCCCATAGAGTCGGACTCCGGTATCGAGCGCCTGCATCTGCAGATTGCGGCCCAGCAGCTGGCGCAGCAGTTGAGGTTGTCCCGCCACCTCGAACATCACGGTAGCCGAGGCGTCACGACCTTCGTCGGCCCGCACGACGACCGTCAGACGGTAGGGGCCTGCCTGGAGGTCGCGCGGCAGGGCCAACTCCATGTCGTTTACTACGAAGGCCACTGCCGCACGCGGCACTTCCACTGGCCGCTCAAGGGTCATGACCGATTCGCCGTCGGCAGTCGATAAGTCTACGGTCACGTCCAGCCGTTGCGGAAGCTCCTCACCGGGGGTGTAGACCTCGAACGACGGATAGAGAGGATCACCCGGGTGGTACGGCCCGGCGGCCACCCTGCGGGAGCCGAGTCGCACGGTGACGACTCCGTCGGTCAGCTCTATGGGTGGCGGCGGAGCGCTGAGTATCTCGACTCGTTCGCTTGCCCGTTCCCGGAAGGCCGAGTCCTCGGCGCGATCCACATACAGCCGGAACTGCTCGGCCGCTTCGGAACGTCGGCCCTCGGCCTCGTACAGCATGGCCAGGGCGTAATGCACCGCCGGTTCGTCCGGGAACAGCTCAAGTGCCTGTTCCAGGTCGTCGATAGCCGCGTCGTCGACCTCGGGATCGCTGCGCAGCGCACTCAGATAGCTGGCGTTCGCTTCCTCCAGCCGTCCTTTCACCGCCTGAACGAGGCCCAGGTTGTACTGCGCGATGTATTGGCCGGGTGCCAGTTCGATCGCCCGCTCGGAGGCCCGCTCGCTCTTCTCGAGCATCCCCAGCAGGTAGTAAGCCCAGCCCAGATTCGTCCAGTAGAGGTCGCTTTCCGGTTCCAGCTCGACCGCCACCGCCAACGCCTCGGCTGCCGCCAGTGCGTCCTCCTGGTCGAACGCGATGAACGAAAGTCGCTCGAACGGGTAAGTGAAGAACGGGGCAACGCGGCCCAGGCGAGCCCAGGCCACCTTTTCGAGCTCGATGTCGCCGAGGCTGCCGGCGGCCGCAGCTACGCCCAGCAGGGCCGCCACATCTTCGGACTCGAGGGCGCGCTCGAGCGGCGCTTCGGACCCATCGGCCCCGCCGCCCAGCAGGAACGCCGCATGAGCGGCCTGACCGTACGGGTAATCGCCGGGCAACTCGCCGAAGTGACGCTCGGCAGCGGCCAGGTCGTTGACCGAAGTCTCCAGGACCGCCACCCACAGCGCCGCCGCCGGCAACTCGCGAGCCTCCGCCAGCCGTTGAAAGTAGTGCAGCGCCAGCCGTTCGTCGAGCGGATCCCTGTTGACCGCCAGCGTTGCCAGCAGAGCCGGATCGGCTTCCCCCCCAGGCTCGAGTCCGTCGCGCTCGATCTCGCGCATGGCCTGCAGCAGTTGCCGGCTGCGGTCGTTCGGTTCTTCATCACCCTCCAGCACCCGCCGGGCGTCATCGATCAGGCCGGCCGCTATCAGGGCGAGCGCCTGACCCAGCACACCGTCGGGACCCGACATGTCGATATCCACGTCGGGCTCGTCGACCGGAGTCCCCAGTCGACGAGCGACAGCCGCTATGGCGCGGGCGGCCAGGCGGGCGGGCTGGTCCGCCGGAGCCCTGATCGAGAACTCTCGCGTTCCCGCTCGGCTCGCCAGGAGCAGTCGCGCAACCAGGCGATCCCCTTCGAAGACGATGTCGCCTGTCAGAACCGCATCGGCTCCCAGGGCATCTCGCAGCAGCACGGTTCCCGTCCGGTTGGCGACCCCGCCGTCGCGCAGGAACTCGGTGGGGTTCAGGAAACCCTCGCCGATGGGTAACGGCGGAACCAGCGACGGTGCCACCGCGGGCCCGTAGACTTCATGCCCGTCGCCGAGGCCGGTAGCGATCCGGTCGGCCACCAGCGCTCCGATGAATGAGTCGCGGCTGGTCAGGGGATAGACGACCAGCGTTTCGGCATATGCCGCCGTGGCGATCAGGAGCGCGGCAAGCGTGGCGAGGATTCGTGCGAACATGCTTCCTCCCGGGGGGTCGAACTCGATTAACGCTAGCACTTAGTCGCGAGGTGCCCGGTTCGCGGCGACCGGCCGACTACGCGAAGAGGCCCTCGAACTCCTCCAGGATGTCCTGGGCTCCTGCGGTGGACCGGGCGATTACCAGAATGGTGTTCTGGCCGGCGAGGGTGCCGACGATCTCATCACGATCGAGCTTGTCGATCACATAGGCGATTCCGCTGGCATGCCCCTCATCGGTGTTGATCACTATGATGTTCTCGCCCCGGTCCAGGTCGCGAACGAAAAGCCGGAAGCGCTGGCTCAACTCACCGATCACGTCCTCCTGCGCCGCCAGTGGAGTGGAGCGGTAGCGATGCTGGCCGTTGCCTGCCGGCAGCCTGACCAGGCGCAACTCGTTCACGTCACGGCTAATGGTCGCCTGAGTTACCTTGATTCCGCGACGGCCGAGATGCTCGGCGATCTCAGCCTGGGTCGAGATGAATTCGCTCTCGACCAACTCCTCGATTAGCCTCTGGCGGTACTCTTTGCTCGGCATATTTATTCACGATACACCGTCGCTGCGAGGCTGTGGGATACCGCAATACGGTATGAATTGCCTAATAATTCCCGTCTTCGACCGAGGCGGCCGCGCCATTCGTCGTCGTCCCCTCGCCGGTGTGGTCATCACCGCCGGACGGGTCGGACAACAGCTCCACGATCCGATCGAGTACCGTGTCCGCGAGCTCGCTCTTTGCCATTCTCGGTAGCGGCTCGGAGGTGCCGTCGGCGGTTACGATCGTCACTTCGTTCTCCTCGCCGCCGAATCCGCTTCCCGCGTGCGTGGGATAGTTCAGGCAGATGAAATCGAGGCGTTTGCGGCGCGCCTTGTCGGCGGCTCGCTCGACTCCTTCATCCGTCTCCATCGCGAAGCCCACGACCACCTGTTCGCTCCGCTGGTCGGCGAGGAGTTCCAGTATGTCCGGCGTTCGCACCAACTCCAAGCTCAGCCGGCTCCCCGACTTCGGCTCCTTGCGCCTCGCGGGCGTCGCCGCCCGCCAGTCGGCCACTGCGGCCGTCATCACCAGCACGTCGCTGCCGTCGAACTCACGGCTCAGTGCCGCCAGCATCTCCTCGGCGGTGGTGACCTGTCG
Organism: Trueperaceae bacterium; assembly: GCA_040905465.1. Classification (GTDB taxonomy): domain Bacteria; phylum Deinococcota; class Deinococci; order Deinococcales; family Trueperaceae; genus DASVCN01. The sequence continues at coordinate 34,827 of JBBDRK010000019.1, forward strand.
AACCTCTACGCCGGCCGGCGCGAGCAGCGAGGTCGGTCCGCTGACGAGCGTCACGCGCGCGCCCCGCGCGGCTGCGGCAGCGGCCACCGCGTACCCCATCTTGCCGCTCGACGGGTTGCTCAGGAATCGCACCGGATCGAGGTACTCCCGGGTCGGGCCGGCCGACACCAGCACCCTCCGCCCCGCCAGATCGGTGCTTCGGCTGCGGACCGGCTGCTCACCGGCATCACGGTTCCGGTCGCCCTCCGGCACCCGCTCCGGGACACCGGTGAACAGCTCATCCAGCCGCCGCACCAGCTCCTCGGGCTCGAGCATCCGGCCCGGACCTTCGCGCTCGCCGACTGTCGCCATCGCCCCCTGGCCGGGACCGATAATCGCGTGCCCGTCCGCACGGAGCTGCTCGACATTGCGCCGCACCGCTGGTTGCTTCCACATCTCGCCGTTCATCGCCGGCGCCCACGCCACCCTGGCCACACCGGCCACGACCAATGCCGAAACGACGTCGTGAGCGTGTCCGTGTGCCCCGTTGGCCAACGCCTCGGCGGTAGCCGGCGCAATCAGCAGCAGATCCGCCCAAGCGGCCCACTCCAGATGGAGCGCCCGCCCATGCGGATCGAACCAGTTCTGCCGGTCGAGCACCTCGCCGCCGGCTGCCAGCGAGAGTGACAGCGGGGTGACGAACCGGTAGGCGTCTTCCGTGGCCGCAGCCCGGACGAGGTGTCCGGCATCGCGCAACCTGCGCAACACGAACGGCGTCTTCACCGCCGCCGCGCCGCCGGTCGCAGCCACCACGACTTTCAGCGGCGGTGCCGTGGGATTACTCCCGCTCGCTCGCCACGCTGAATTCCGGACTCTCGGGGCGAGCGCTGGCGTCGAGGCCACGAGTGAGCTCCTCGGCGCTGGGCAGGTCGTCGCCCCAACGAATCGGCATGCCGAGCTCGAGCTCCTTCATCGCCACCGTTACCGTGTTCGACGTCTTGGGCAGCGTCTCGCCCGTCAGCAGCGAGGGGATTCCCGTCTTGAGCTGGGCGGCGCGCCTGGCGGTGATCATGGTCAGTCGGTAGCGCGAGTCGGTCAGCGCCATCAGTTCGTCGTAGCCTTCTTGAGCCATTCGGGACCTCCTCGGTCGGATCGGTGGGGCGGCCGCGGGGGCTCGCGCCATCTGGAAACAGGCCATTATAGGCCGCTGTCGGTGCCTTCTGGGGTGCGCAGGCTGCTAAGCCTCGCGCAGGAACGCGGCGATGTCCTCGCTGCCCAAGTGAGCGGCACGTGCCCGCTCTGCCCGGATTATGGCGGCGAAGGTCGATGCTGCCTCGGTCAACCGATCGTTGACAACCACGTAATCGAACTCCGGTACCGCTTTGATCTCCTCGCGCGCGCGAGCGAGCCGTTTCTGGATCTTCTCCTCACTGTCGGTGCCGCGTCCGCGCAGCCGGCGCTCCAGCTCGGTGAGCGACGGTGGCGCGATGAACACCATGACCGCCTCGTTCAGTCGCTCCTTGACCTTGCGCGCACCCACCAACTCCAGCTCGAGCAGGACGTCGCGCCCTCGGTCGAGATTATCGAGGACCGGCCCGGTCGGGGTGCCGTAGTAGTCCCCGACGTACTCGGCGTATTCGAGTAGCTGGTCGTGCTCGATCATGCGCTCGAACTCGGCATGGTCGAAGAAATAGTACTGGTTTCCGTGGATCTCTCCAGGGCGCTGGGCGCGAGTAGTGGCGGAAACTGAGAAGAACAGGTTGTCGATTTCGGGCAGCGTAGCCATCCGGATGGTGTCCTTTCCGACACCTGAGGCGCCGGTCATCACGAACAGAGATCCTCGTCGGCTCAACTTTGCGCTCCGCTGGGGAAACTGGGGCGTGTGGCTTCAGGACGGGAGGCGCGGGTCATTTCTGGAATGTAACACGGCCCTCCGGACGATGGCGGAAGGCGAAATCGACCCGGTTACTCGCGCTCAGGCGTGGCTCCGCCGGACGACCGGTCGCCGTCTTCGCGACGGTACAGCTCGAGGAACGCTCGCACGACCTGGGGGTCGAACTGCTCGCCGGCGCCGTCGGCGAGGTAGTCGAGGGCCCTGGCGACCGACCAGGCACGCCGATACGGACGGTTGGAAGTGACGGCGTCGAACACGTCGGCCACGGCGAAGATCCTTGCTGGCAACGGAATCTCCTCGCCCCGCAGGCCCCTGGGGTAGCCGCTGCCGTCCCACTTCTCGTGGTGGCAGTAAGGAATATCGATCGCCGGCCTCAGGAACGTCACCGGATAGAGCAGCTCGTAGCCGAGCCGAGCGTGCTTCTTCATCACCTCACGCTCCTCGTCGCTGAGCTCGGCGGGCTTGGCGAGAATGGCGTCGGGAACGCCGAGCTTGCCGATGTCGTGGAGCAGGGCGCCGCGGCGGATGTGCGCCAGATCGGACTCGGCTACTCCCATGTGCCTCGCCAGGCTCTCGGTGATTTCGGTTACCCGCCGGCTGTGCCCCTCGGTCTCATGGTCACGCAGGTCCAGCGCTCGTGCCCAGCCCTCTATCGTCGCGTCGTAGGCGAGAGCCAACTCGCTAGCCGAGCGCTCCAGCCCTTGAAAGAGCATCACATTGTCGATAGCGATGGCCGTCTGAAGTGCCAACGCTTCCAGGAATTCGAGCCAGTCGCCGGCCGATTCCAGCTCGGAACGGCCGAAGACTTCCAGGACACCCTGCAGCTTGCCCTTGGATACCAACGGCACCGCCAGGTAATCGCTGAATTCGCTCTCGCCTCCGGCAACCGGCTCGCGCGCGAGCTGGTTGCCGGCAAGACGCACGATCCGGCGCTCGAGTCCACAGCGGCCCACCGGTCCGTCGCCAAGGCGGGCATCGGCCGGACCGGATCGGTCGGAGGTGAATCCCTTGCTGGCCAGGCGGTCCAGGCGCTGGTTCGGCTCCTCGTACACCCAGACGCTGCAGGCGTCTGCCTCCAATTCCCGCACGACCTTGTCGAGCACCACGTTCAGCGTCAACCGCAGGTCCACGCTGCCGGTGATGGCCATGTCGATCTCGTGCAGGGCGGAGAGGCGGGCCAGCCGCTTCTCCAGCTCCAGGTTGAGCTCACGCTCCCTCTCCTCCGCCTGCTGCTGCTGGCTCACGTCGAGTCCGGTGCCCATAACGAACGTACGCCCCCCCGCCAACAGCCGAACCGAGGAGAAGAAGTACGGGGTCTCCCGTCCGTCCTTGCCGCGCAGCCGCGCCAGTGCCGTCGCCGACCCGTCCTCCACCACCGAACGGATCCGGTCTTGCAGGAGCGGGCGTTGTTCGTCCGAGAAGAAGTCCAGCGGGGACATGGTGGCGATCTCGCTCTCGCTGTAGCCGGTCACGGCGTTCACATTGTTGTTCCAGCGAACCAGCCGGTAGTCCTCGTCGACGACGTAGAACACGCCAGGCAGGCTGTTGATTACGGTATCGGAAAACCTCTTCTCTTCCAACAACGCCTCGGCGGCTCGCTTTCTCTCCGAGATGTCACGGACGATCGTCTGGTAGTTGCCGTCGGCCAGCTTCCTGGTGTTCGTTTCTACCGGAAGGTCATCGGCATGGGGGCGCCTCACTCTCCGCTCGTTGAGGACGGTATGGCCGGCGTCGAGGCGGGTGAACGGCAAGGTCCAGGTGTTCGAATCGCGATCGAACAGCCAGTTCCGGATATTGTAGGCGTCGTCTCCGCCAGAATCGGTACCGATGAGCCCGCGCATCATCGGGTTCATCTGGCTGACACTGCCGTCCTCGTCGAACACCACGATGCCGTCGGATGCCTGCTCCACGAGGTCTCGGTATCGGCGCTCGGATGTTTCCGCTAATCGACGCTGCTCGCGCTCGCGGTCGAGCAGCCGGACGTTCTCCAGGGCGATCGCCGCGTGGTTGGCCGCCATCGCCAGCGGCGTGATGTGACTCTCGTCGAAAACCGCCGGTTTGGTGCTCTGCAGCTCGAATGCGCCGATGGTTCGGCCGGCCACCCGTAGCGGAACCGCGACGGCCGACTTCGCTTTGTTCACGTCGACGTCGCTCCCCAGTTCGACCACGGGCAAGCCGAGTTCCACCACCTCGGCCCTGTAGTCACGCACCAGCACCACCTCGGCCGACTTGATCGCCCGCCCCTGTGGACTGTCGTGGAGCGGCATCTTGGGCAGTTCGGCGGGATCGTGCTCCTCGTATACGCCGCTCACCACGCCGGCCGTGTATTCGCAGGTGCGCAACTCGGTCTCGTGATCGAAGCTCGCCACGAAGATGCTGTCTGCCGGCGTCGACCAGATACAGAAGTCGAACAGAGCCCGGTAGACGCTGCGCGCGTCGGGAGCCAATCCCACCTGTTCGGCCAAGCCGGCGAGGCGGTCGAGGAGCGCCAGGTAGTCCCGCTGCGCTTGCTCCCGTGCCGCCTCCAACTCCCGCTCGGCCACGCGATTTTCCTCGCGCAGCTCCCATGCGCGAAGTGCGCCCTTGATTGCTTCGCCCAACCGCGCCAAGCGGTCCTTGAGGAGGTAGTCGGCGGCGCCCAGCCGCATGCATTCGACCACCACCTCCTCGGTCACGGTACCGGTGACGATGATCACGGGAATGTCGAGCCCGCGCTCACCGAGGATCCGCAGAGCGTCGGCGCCGTTCATGTCCTCCAGGCTGTAGTCCGCCAGGATTAGATCGAACTCGTCCTCGAGGGCGTCGAGAAATCCCGACTTGCTGGCGACCACCCGCGGCACCGGATCGAAATTGCTCCGCCTCAGCGCTCGCAACAGCAGGATGGTATCCGTTTCCTTGTCTTCGAGGATCAGGACCCGCAGTTGTGCTCTTGCCGCTTCCCGGTTGAGTTGCTCGTCGTTCAACAGCCCACTCCCGTTGAAGTGAAGGCGCGACTCGACACGCTCGAGCCCGCCCAACCGAATCACCGCCAACTGCAGTAGAACGGCGGCCACCCATCATGCCTTGCGAGTCCGGTTGGCGACGTTTCCCGTCGGACTGCAAGTTGCCGCTGTCAGACCGCGGCGAACGCAACCATCCGAAACCCGTAACTTGCAGACATTAGAAACCGGTGAAGGGTTGCGCGCGTATGCGATTTCGCACCCGCCGCCGTGCCGGTTGCGGCCGTTACCCGGCCGATCCGGCGCGGTTGTGACGCGAGGGCGGCAGCGTGACGACGCGGTGGTGACGCGGAGGCGACCCGCTTGAGACCGCGGTGGGAACGCGGTAGTGACGCGGGTGGGCGCACCGTGCCGACGCCGGTTGCGACGCGATTGCGACTCGCTGGCACCACGAGCGCGGCCCAGCCGGAGCGCTGGGGACGCGCCGTCGTGGCCCGTCAGAGCGAAACGCAGTCCGGCGAGTGGTAGCATTGAATCCCGGAGAAGGTGAGCTGATGGAGACCAAGTACATCTTCGTTACCGGCGGCGTGGTGTCCTCGCTAGGCAAGGGCATCGCCACTTCGAGCATCGGTGCGCTTCTGCGGGCTCGCGGCTACCGGGTCACGGCCGTGAAGATCGACCCCTACATAAACGTCGACGCCGGAACGATGCGGCCCTACGAGCACGGCGAGGTGTTCGTCACCAACGACGGCGCCGAGACCGACCTCGACATCGGCACCTACGAGCGCTTCCTCGACATCGACCTCGGTCGCGAAAACAACATCACGACAGGACAGGTCTACCAGGCGGTCATCGAAAAGGAGCGCCGCGGCGCTTATCTTTCGCAGACGGTCCAGGTGATCCCCCATGTCACCGACGAGATCAAGGCGCGAATCGTAGCCGCCGGCGAGTCGGCCGACGCCGAACTGGTACTGGTTGAAGTTGGCGGTACCGTGGGCGACATCGAATCGCTCCCCTTCCTCGAGGCGATTCGGCAGCTGCGCTTCGAGATCGGCCGCGAGAACACGGTGTACCTGCACGTCACGCTGCTGCCATATCTGGGGACGTCCGAGGAGTTCAAGACCAAGCCCACCCAGCACTCGGTGGCCACCCTCCGCGGCGGGGGCATTCAGCCCGACGGCATCGTGCTGCGCTCCCAGAGCCCGGTCCCCGAGGATGCCCGCCGCAAGATCGCGCTGTTCACGAACGTCGAGGCGCGTGACGTCTTCAACTCGCACGACGCCGACTTCGTCTACGCCGTTCCGGAAATTTTCGAGCAGCAGGGAATGGGGCGCTTTCTCGAACGCCACCTCGTGCTCGATAAGGTGATCCCGGAGTTGCGCGCCTGGCAGAATTCGGTACGAACGCTGCGCGAGCCCAGCACGCGAGTGACGATCGGCGTCGTCGGCAAGTACGTGGCCATGCCCGACGCCTACCTGAGCCTGCTGGAAGCGCTCCGCCATGCCGGCATCGCCAACGGCGCCCAGGTGGACATCGAGTGGGTGAACGCCGAGGATCTCGATGAGGGCGACATCACTCGTCTCGGTCTCTTCGACGGAATACTCGTTCCCGGCGGTTTCGGCGTTCGCGGCATCGAGGGCAAGGTGCTCGCCGCGCGCTTCGCCCGCGAAAACGCAATGCCCTATCTCGGCATCTGCCTGGGAATGCAGGTTGCGGTAATCGAATACGCCCGCCACGAGGCCGGGCTGGCTGACGCCAACTCCACAGAGTTCGATCCCTACACGCCGCACCCGGTCATCGATCTCATGCCTGAACAGCTCGACGTCGAGGACGTGGGCGGAACGATGAGGCTCGGATCGTGGCCGATGCAGGTTGCCCCGCGAACCCTGCTCGACCGGCTCTACCGCGACGGTGGCGCGACTGGCGACACGGTGCACGAACGGCACAGGCATCGCTACGAAGTGAATCCGGCCTATGTCGAGCGCCTGCAGGCGGCAGGTTTGGTGGTTTCGGGCGTTACTCCGGGAATGCAGGGGCGGGGAGAAGGGCTCGTCGAGGCGATCGAGCTGCCTGGCCACCCGTTCTTCGCCGGACTGCAGTCGCATCCGGAGTTCAAGTCGCGGCTGATGCGGCCCAGCCCACCGTTCTGCGGCTTCATCGAGGCGGCGGTAACCAGGCGGTCGCGGCGCGCACAGCCCAAGGCCCAGGTTTGAGCCCGCCTGTACTGGCGTGGACAGTACAGGGGAGCCAGGCGAACGTGCCCAGGCGGGTCCCGTGATGGGCACGGAGCGCGACAGCCGGCTGGTGATCGGGGTCGCGGGCGGCACCGGGTCGGGCAAGACGACGGTGGCCGAATCGGTTACCCAAGCCGTCGCCGGCGCCGCCGGCCCCGGCGCACTGGTGGTGATTCCGCAGGACGCCTACTACCGGGCGCAAGGCGACCTGCCGCAGGCCGTACGGGAGAAGATCAACTACGACGAACCGAGCGCGTTCGACACGGAGTTGCTGGTGGAGCACCTCGACCGGCTCGTTGCCGGCCTCGAAATCCACCGTCCGGTATACGACTTCAACCGCGACGATCGCTCGGAGGCGAATATCGTCCTGGCGTCGGCACCGGTGATCCTGCTCGAAGGAATCCTGGTGCTGCACGAGCCGGCCCTGCGCGAGCGAATGACCCTGAAGGTATTCGTGGACGCACCGCCCGACGAGCGGTTCATCAGGAGGCTCGAGCGTGACGTGAAAGAGCGCGGGCGCAGCGCCGAGAGCGTGATCGAGCAGTACCGCAGGACCGTCAAGCCCATGCACGACCTGTTCGTCGAACCCACCAAGAAGCACGCCGACCTGATCATCCCCGAAGGTGGCCGCAACCGCACCGCACTCGAGGTGTTGAGCGCCTTCGTACGTTCCTTCCTGGCCAGCCCACCCGATCCACCCCTGCCGCCTCACGGGAGCACCGCCAGATGAGGCAGCTGTTGTGGCTGCTGGTGATCGTGTCGCTGCTGCCGGCCTCCGTGCTGGTGGCGCGTCGAATCGCCGCCGAAGGCGATGCCCGCCGGGTGACGATGGTGATGGACGAGCAGGCGCTGCGGCAACAGGCGGAGGCGGTGGGTCGTGACCCGTTCGAGCTTGCGCTCCACTATCAGGAGTTGGGGCTCGCCGGAATCGCTGTCTACGAGGAGACGCCGGAGACGCTGGCGGCTGCCGGAGCGATCGTGGCGATGCGCGGGCACGAACTCCAGGGTGCGGTGGCGGCGGCCGGTGGCACGCCACCGCCGCTCGCCGCCGGCGTGACGGTCGTGGCCGAGCTGGAACCGGGGGCTCTTACGACCGCCCTGGCCAAGAGCGAGCCCAAGCCGCAGGAGTTCGCCTGGGGCGACAAGACCTGGTACGCGTTTCCCGGAGACGTCTTCACGACGCTCCCCGCCGGACCCGACTCGGACCGGCTGCAGCGCTATCGGGACACCGGTTTCGATATAGCCTACCGGCCCCGCAACGGACAGCTGATGACCGACGTAGGCAGCGACTTCCCCGCCCAGGCGCACTATCTGGTGCATGCCGGCCTCGAGGTCGCCGGTCACCCCGACCGGCTCGATCAGACTGTTGCGGCGTCACAACCCTACCTCACGGCGGTGATCGAGGGCACCGAGCAGAGCGGAATGCAGAGCATAGCCGGCAAGGCGCCCACTGTTCGGCTCCTGTCGTTCAACCAGGACTACGTGAATCGTCGCCTGCAGCCGCTGGAGCTCGTCGACAAGTACCTGCTGGCGGCGAGTGAACGCGGCATCTCGGTTCTGTACCTGCGGCCTTATACCGAGCCGCAGCTCGGCAACCCTATCGAAAACACCGAGATGCTGGTGCGTGCGCTGCGGACTACTCTCGAGCGTGAAGGCTTTCAGGTCGGCCCGCTGCGGACACTGCAGATCGACTACCGACCCAACGTCTGGCTCCGGGCGCTCAGTGCGATCGGCGTGATTGCCGGACTTGCCCTGCTGGCGCTGGCCTTCCCTGGTCCATGGGGCGCCCTGGCAGCACTGGCGGTCCTGACGCTGTGCCTGCTGGCCGGCGGTTTCGACTGGGACGCACTGGCGCTCATGGCCGCGCTGGTGTTCCCGGTGATCGGCTACGCCCACGCCCGGGAGCGCCTGCACGCGTTGGGAACGGCGACACTGGTGAGTCTGGCCGGGGCCGCGCTGCTGGTGGCCGTAGGCAGCGACCAAGCCGCGATGACCGCGATCTCCCCGTTCAAGGGCGTGGCGGCCACGCTGGTCGTGCCACCGGCGCTGTTCGTGTTCCAATACGCCCTGCGCTTCCGGCGGCCGGCTGCCTGGGTTCGCGACTTCTGGAGCCATCCGGTGCGAATTGGCGACGTGGCGCTGGTATTGCTGGCGGTCATGGCGCTTGGCCTGGTCATCCTGCGGCGCGGGAACTTCCCTATCATCGGGGCTACCGAAACGGAGCTGGCGTTTCGCTCGTGGCTGTCAGACCTGTTCGTGCGGCCGCGCTTCAAGGAGCTGCTGGGCCACCCGCTGGCGGTTCTGGGTCTGGCCGGCGCGGAGTGGCCCGCCTGGATGCGCGCCGGGCTCTTGACCGGCGGCGTGATAGCCCAGGCCAGCATCCTGAACTCGTTCAGCCACTACCACACGCCGCTGCTGGTCTCTCTGCAGCGCACGGCGATCGCACTCGGCCTGGGCCTGGCGATCGGCCTGGTGCTGTTACCGCTCGCGCGGCTGGTGGTGCGCCTGGTGCGCAACTGGCTGGGCAGCGGCGCCGTCAGTCCGCGATGAGGGTTCTGATCAGCGGTTACTACGGATTCGGCAACGCCGGTGACGAGGCGCTGCTGGACGGCCTCCTGGCCGGCCTGCGGTCCGCGGGCCACCGGCCGCTGGTGCTCAGCGCCGACCCCGAGGCCACGCGAACTCTCCACGGCGTGGCGGCGACTCACCGGCTTCGCGGCCTGGTTCCGGCGCTGCTCCGGTGTCAGGCGTTGGTTTCCGGGGGCGGTGGACTGCTTCAGGACCGTACCAGCGCTCGAAGCCTCCACTACTATCTGGCGCTGGTGCGAGCAGCCCGCCTGCTGGGCAAACGCGCCGTAGTGTACGGACAGTCGCTGGGACCGTTGTCTACGGGCGGGAGAGAGGCGGTAGCGAGCACGCTGCGCGGCGTTCCGATCGCGGTACGCGATCCGGCCTCGCGGGAACTGCTGGCCGAGTTGGGATTGCCCGCTACGTTGACCGCCGATCCGGCCCTGCTGCTCGAGCCGCCAACGGGAGCCGGACACGTGCGAGACGGCGTCCTCCTGATACCGAGGGGGGGTCATTCGGCGCTGACCGACGACCTTGCCGCCGTTGGAGCGCGCCTCCTTCAGCGAGGCTGCGACGTTGAACTGCTTGCACTGCACCCGGCTGCCGACGACGGCGAGCTCCGCCGCCTGGCGGCGGAGCTGCCCGGGGCTACGATTCGGATAGCCGCCGACCACCGCCAGGCTCTGGCTTTCGTCGCGCACGCCCGACTGGTCGTCTCGGTCAGGTTGCACGGCCTCATCCTGGCGGCGGCGGGCGCCACGCCCTTCGTGGGCCTCGCTTACGACCCGAAGGTAGCGGCGTTCGTGGCCGACTCGCAGGGGACCGGATTCTCCCCTCCGATAGATCGGGCGAAACTGTTCCAGGCTGTCGAAGCCGGCCGGGGTATCGACGACGAAGCCCGTGCCCGCCTTCGGGCACGGGCCGAATGCGGACTCGAATGGCTGGACAATACGCTGCGCGGTATGCGGTGATCCCCGCCACCGGGTTCCGAGCGCGCCGCGGCCGGGCACGGCACCGCCGCGCGCTCGGCTGCCGGGCACGCCATCGCTGGGGATTCGGCTTCTCACCCGCGAGCGGCTATCATGCCAACGTGTTGCCTGAATCCGTACGGGCCGGGCCCGTGCCGTCACCAGTTGAACCGAAGGTCGCCACGGCCGTAGTGCGCGCGGTCATGGTCGTTTTCCTGATGTTGGCCGGCACCGTCTCGGCGCAGACTCAACTCGAACAGATGCGCGACCTGCTTGCGCGCGGCTACTACAACTCGGCCGCCCGGGTGATCGGGCCGGGTCTGGTGGAGAGCCAGCCCGACAGCGCCGAGGCACACTACCTCTATAGTCGTTCCCTCTATCTCACCGGAGATCTGGAAGCGGCCAGAACGGCTCTGGATCGCGCGCTGGAGCTGCGCGGAACCACCGCCGATCCCGATTACAACTACCTCGACGGCTTGCTCCGTGCCGCGGCCGGCGATCTCGACGGCGGGGCTCGCCTGTTGCGCAATGCGTTCGTGCGCAGCCAGGATTACGACCACGCCATGGACTGGGGTCGCGTGGCCTGGCGGGCGTATCGACTGGAGGAGGCGCTGCAGGCGTTCGAGGCGGCGGGTGCCACTCAGACGGGTTCCCGGCTCCCCTGGCCGAACCTGAACCGCGGCCGGGTGCTGGCGTTCCTGGGGCGGACCGACGAGGCGATCAGCGCTTACCGGAGCGCCATCGAGGTATTCGAACAGTACGATACCGGCGAAGCGCGGCCTTCGCCCGCCTACGTGGAGGCGTACTTCAGGCTGGGTGAGATCTACGAGGCGCGGGGTGCCGCCAACGGCGCGGAGCGCTTCTTGCAGTTGGCAGCCGACCACTACAGGGCGGCGCTGACCGGCGACCCCAACTACGCCCCGGCCATCGAGGCGCTCGACAGCCTGACCCGGCGCCTGCCCTGAGCGGCCTTCACGACAGCGGCCTTCACGCCGGCCCGCCTATGGCGCTTCGATCCTGTACCTGACTGCCACCCGAGCCTCGACGGCCAGTTCGCCGGTGGCGATCGACGAGTCGCTCATCATCGTGGCGGCCCGTTCGAACATCGGCGACGGCCCGGACGCTGGGTCCAGGTCCTCGATCGTCAGAGGCGCGCCCAGGCTAACGCCGGCGATGGCGGCCAGATGTTCGGCCTTGGCTCGAGCGTCGGCAAAGGCCGCCTCACGGGCCTCCCGCGCCAGCTCGGCCGAGTTCGAGAATCCGAAAGTGATTCCGCCGATGGCGTTGGCTCCGGACTCCACGGCGGCCGAGAGAACCTCACCGGCACGGCGGGCGCCCTCGAGCTCTACGCGCAGCATGTGTTGGGCGCGAAACTGAGCGACAGCGTCGCGGTTCCCGTCCTGGGGGAAGCGCTCCTCGCGCCAGACATTGAACGACGTGGTCTGGATGCTGCGCTCGGGAACTCCCATATCGCTCAACGCCGCCATTACGGCGGCGATACTCTCGTCGAGCCGGCCGACGGCAGCGCGTACATCCGGATCGCTGACAGTTACGCCGAGTTCGAGCGAGGCCACGTCCGGTTCGCCGTATACAACGCCATGACCCACGACCGATACCGCGGCCGGCTGGCCGATCGACTCGAATGCGGGAGTAGCGGCCTGCTGAGCCACCGCGGCGCTCGGCAGGGCGGCGGCAAGGAACGGCACTATAAACAGGGCCCAAAAGCGATGTCCGGGCATTAGATCCTCCAGTTACGTAGGGAATTGTGGCATCGTGCGCGAGTCAGTTGACCGTCTTGGTCCGCCGGCGCTGAAAGTCCTGGAGCACGTACTGTCCGATGGTTCGCGGCGTAGTGAAGTACGCCTTGCCCCGCGTCATGGCGCTGACCCGTTGAACGAAGGCGATCAGTTCCGGGTCGCGCGCCAGCATGAAGGTGTTTATCTGGATTCCCTGCCGCCGGCAGTTGCCTACCTCGCGCAGGGTTTCGCCCAGCACCATCGGGTCGAGGCCGTAGGCGTTCTTGTAGACCCGGCCGTTGGGAAGCGTTATCGCCGACGGCTTGCCGTCGGTCACCATGACGATCTGTTTCATGTCCTTGTTCTGTTGCCGCAGCAATTTCTGCGCCAGCCGCAGGCCCTCGGCTGTATTGGTGTGGTACGGACCGACCTGCGCCTGTGCCAGCCGCCCGAGCGGCACCTCCTCGGCGGAGTTGTGGAACAGCACGAACCGGATGGTGTCGCCGCGGTACTGGGTGCGGATCATGTGTGCGAGCGCCAACGCAACCTGTTTAGCGGGAGTGAACCGATCCTCCCCGTACAGGATCATCGAGTGCGAGCAGTCGAGAAGAACGATTGTGGCGGCCGAGGAGTCGTAGTCGGCCTGCATCACCTCGAGATCGCCGTAGTCGAGCTGCAGCCTGCCGTCGTCGATCCCGTGGCTCGCCGCGTTGCGCAGTGTCCGCGAGAGGTCGAGGTTCATGGTGTCGCCGAACTCGTACGGGCGGCTTTCCGACTCCGCAGCCACTCCGGTTGTCTGGAAGTTGGTTTCGTGGGCGCCGATGCTGCTGCGACCGGCGCCGCCCAGCACGTCTTTGAGCGTGCGGTAACCCAGGAAATCGATCGCCTTGTTGGTGAGCTCGAAGCGTGCCTCGCCCGGATCGGTGTCCGGTCCGGTTCCGCCGGGCTCGCGCTCGCCGTCCCCTGATTCCGGTTTCAGGTAGCCCTCGCGCTCGAGCCGCTGGGCCAGCTCCCGCACCACTTCACCCAACTCGCTCTCCATCCAGTTCTCCGCATTCATCGCGCCTTCCACCATCTCCTCCGACACCATTTCGTTGTTCACCAGTGCCTCGGCGATGGCGTCGTAGAGATCCTGCATGCTCTGTCTGAAATCGGGATCGGGATCCCAGGGGTTGCGGTTGAAGCCCGAATCCAGGAGCCGATCCTGGATCATCTTCATGAGATCCGCCATCTCGAGATCGTCGAGTGTCGCCTCGTATCTCGAGTAGCGAGTTGTGGGCATCAGTTACCTCCCCAACCGTCGAACGTTCAGTTCCAGCGCCGGCGTGGCGCCTGCGCTTCGGCCATGTCCGGCTCTGAGGCCACGTAACCGCGCTCCTCGCTGCGTGCCACCTGGCGCCGGGCATAGAGACCTTCGAGCACGAATTCGGCTGCGGCGGCCAACTCCTCGGGACCCTGGCTGCCCCCGATCGCCCGTGCCGCGTCGAGCAGGCTCGGAACCTGACCGAACAGTTCGGGCAGCTTGCCGCTCGGCACCGAGTCGGGCACCTTGAGGGCGTTGTCGGTCTCGAAGAACTCTACGATCGCGGTCGTGTCGATCTCACCTTCGCGTCTGCTGAATACCTGGCCCAGAGCGCGCCGCACGATATCGCGCGCCACCGCTTCGCCGCCCTTGAGCTCTCCTTCGTATTCGAGCTCGAGCTTGCCGGTGACTGCCGAGAGCGCGGCGTACAGGTCGATCGTGCGCACGATCGGGCACGGCTCGCCTAGGGTGTAGGCCCGGCGCTCGGCGTTCGACACCACATTCTCCATAAGGCTGATCGGCAGGCGCTGCGAGACTCCGGAGTGCTTGTCGACCCGGGAATCGTCACGGGCCTGGAACGCAACCTCCTCGATCACCTCGGCGATGAAGTCGGGTACTCGTACGTCCCGGGCCCGGCGGGTCCAGGCTTCCTGACTGGTGATGGCCATTCCCTCGTCGATGCTGACGGGGTAGTGGGTGCGAATCTCCGAACCGATCCTGTCCTTGAGCGGCGTGATTATCTTGCCGCGCGCGGTGTAATCTTCCGGGTTGGCGCTGAACACCAGCATCACGTCGAGTTGCAGGCGCACGGGGTAGCCTTTGATCTGAACGTCCCCCTCCTGCATGATGTTGAAGAGCGCGACCTGCACCTTGCCTGACAGGTCGGGCAGTTCGTTCATCGCGAACACTCCGCGGTTCGCCCGCGGAAGCAAGCCGTAGTGCACGGACAGCTCGTCGCCCAGCTTGGTGCCCAGTCGCGCCGCCTTGATCGGGTCGATGTCGCCGATGATATCGGCCACGGTGACGTCGGGCGTGGCCAGTTTTTCCACGTACCGCGCCTCGCTCGGGACCCACTCGATCGGAGTGTCGTCGCCCCCGTCGGCCACCTTCCGGCGACCTTCGGCGCTCACCGGCGCGAAGGGGTCGTCGTTCAGTTCGCTGCCCGCCACGATCGGCGTTTCATCGTCCAACAGTTCGGTCAACTGACGCAGGATTCGGGTCTTCGCCTGACCGCGCAGCCCCAGCAGGATGAAGTTGTGCCTGCTGAGTAGCGCGTTCACCACCTGTGGCACCACGGTATCGTCGTAGCCGACAATTCCCGTGAAAACAGGCTGCCGCTCTTGCAGCCGCCCGATCAGGTTCTCGCGCAGTTCGTCCTTGACGCTCCGCCCGGCACGCTCCTCCCAGACCGTGCCTCGAAGCTCGCCCAAAGTCTTCGGCTTCACCGGCAACCCCTACCGCCGGTCGTCTCCCTGGTAGCCGCTCGGATCATGGAGGCACTGTAGCACCGCCGGTCCTGAGGTCTATGTGTGAGCGCATGTCATTGCCGAGACACCCTAGGCAAAGCTATGACCCTGCGTGGGGGGCGCAGGGCCAAAGAGAGGAGATGGTTGAGGGAAGGATCCCTCAATGGATCATGACTTGCATGAGCCTCAGCAAGTATACACGGGCTACAACGCCGCTAATTCGAAATGGGGCGAATGTCTCATTTCATCGACGTCGTCTCCGCCGGCTGTCTGATAATCTCGCGCATGAACCGAATAGCGCGCGCCGAGCTGCTGGCGGTCGGGACCGAATTGCTGCTGGGCGAGACCAACGACACCAATACCGCCTACCTGGCGGCCTCGCTGGCCGACAACGGGGTCGACGTCTACTGGTCGCAACGCGTCGGCGACAACCTCACGAGGGTGAGCCATGCGATCTCCCAGGCTCTGGAACGAAGCGACCTGCTGGTCATCACCGGAGGCCTCGGTCCTACCGAGGACGATCTGACGAGGGAGGCGATCGCGGCCGTTCTGGACGAGCACCCCAGCGTCGACGGCGAACTCGAGGCCGTGCTGCGTGAGCGTTTCAGTCGCTCCAGCCGCGAGATGCCCGTGGCCAACCTGAAACAGGCGTGGCTGATCCCGTCCGCCATGGCGCTCGCCAACCCGCTCGGCACCGCTCCCGGCTGGCTGGTACGACATGAGCGCGGCGGCCGGGCGTGCTACGTGGTCGCGCTGCCCGGACCGCCGCGCGAGATGAGCCGGATGTGGGCCGAGGAAGCGCTGCCCCGGCTGCCGCTGGCGCCGTCGCACCTGCAGCGCGTGACCCTCAAGACCTGGGGCATCGGCGAGTCCACCGTGGCCGAGCTGCTGGCCGATCTCACGCCGGAGGCCAACCCCAGCGTGGCGACCTACGCTCGTCAGGACGGGGTGCACGTGCGCATCGCCGCCAAGTCGAAGGACGAGCACGAGGCGAGAGCGCTGGTGACCGCGGCCGCCGATCGGATCGGCTCGCGGCTGGCCGAGTGGATCTGGGGCGCCGACGAGGACGAGTTGCCCACGCTGGTCGTGAGCGCGCTGCAGCGCCGCGGACTCACGGTGGCGACCTTCGAGGAAGCCACCGCCGGAACACTGGTCGGAGCGATCTCGGCCGTCCCCGGCGGGCAGGATGCGTGTCGGGGCGGCATGGTAGCATGGGCGCCGCAGACGATGGCAGCACTCGGTTTGCCAAGGCCGGCGGCGTACGGGACTTCGGCTCCGGAAATCGCCGTAGGTATGGCCGAGGCGGTCCGAGAAACCTTCTCTGCCGATGTCGGCGTTGCCGTCCTCAGTGGCGCGCCGCCGACGGCCGGGCGTCAGGGGCAGACGACCGACGAGGCTGTGGTTGCGGTGCAGGCCAGCGGGGAGCCCGTCTGGAAGCACCTCTCCTTGCCGCCCCTGCCGGCGGCCTGGAGGCGCGAGCGTATCACCAATCTCGCCCTCTTCCTCCTCTGGTCGAGACTCCGTTGACACCGGCAAACGGGAACGCAACGACGATGCGTCCGCGCATGCGCGGGACGGAGGCTGGGTATCTATGAACGATCAAAAAAAGAGGGCCCTCGACGGGACCATTCTGCAGATCGAGCGGCAGTTCGGCAAGGGGGCGATCATGCGGTTGGGTGCTGGGGGTGTGA
>JBBDRK010000020.1:0-9954 GCA_040905465.1 Trueperaceae bacterium
CGATCACGCTCGGCTCACCCCGGACCGGTTCGAAGGCTCGATCAACCCCTCCTGATTGGAGCCCCGGTAACCGATGGTGTAGATGTTGCGCACTAGGAAGAGTGTAACGCGCGAATCTCGGACTTCTACAGTTCAGTCACCGGAATCCCAGCAAACCGGCCGAACGCCCGCACCGCCTCACGCCGATCGCCGTAGGCCAGCGACACGTGATGCTCCCAGCCGTCCTCGAGCATTCGGCGCACTACCTCCCCGGCACCGTTGTCGAGGGTGCGGGCGAGCCCGGCGGCGCGCCGCAACGTGAGCCGCTGGTCGACGATCTCGACGGCGATGCTGAGCAGCCTGAGCGAACCGTCCATCAGCCCGAGGCGCACCAGCGTCGCACGGCCCGGTTCGAGGGTGAACTCGACCTCGCGGCCCTCCTGTCCGAAGCGCACCTCCGCGGCGTCCCGCGCCAGCGACGGCGCACCGCCGTAGTGCCACAGGTGCAGCGTGGAATCGGCGTCGTTCCAGGCGCTGATGTCGGCGAAGAACGGGTGCCGGCCGCTGATGTCGGCGGCGAGCTGCATGCTCACTGCCCCGTTCACGTCTCCCTCCGGGGCGAGGTTGACGCCATCGTCCTGGACCCAGCCCAGTGCCGGCCAGAAGCCGCCCGGCACGTCCGGATCGAAGTGCTCGATTTCGGGCCAATCCTTGATGGCTACCAGGTCGTGTCCACCGTCTTGCAGGAGTTCGGTCAGGGCGCCGTAGTACCTCTCCTGCGACGCTACCGCGTCCTCGCTCAACCGGCCTCCCTCGGTGGTCGGGAACGATTCGTGTGGAGCGGCCTTCCGCCGGGCCTGCCCGATCTGCTCCACCAGCCGATGCAGTCCCACGTGCTCCACGGCCAGACCCAGCTTGCGCCGCAGCAGCAGTTCGTCGAACACGCACGGATAGAAGCCGGGCGCCCTGAAGCCCACCAGGGCCAGGCGCTTGCCGCGCATGCCCTTCAGGCTGAAAGCGGCGCGCAGGTGCCCGACGAGGTGCCGGCGCAGTGCGTCGTCTCGTGGATGGCCGAAGACGAACGAATGCGGGTGCTTGAGCGCCGACAAGGTGAAGGTGCTCAGGTTGACGCCGCAGAGGCTGTTGAGCGGAACGCTGGCCGAGAGATCCGGCTCCGGCAACCCGTGAAGGATCACGGGAACTCGCAACTCCTCGGCCAGACGCACCGGAGCGTTACCGTCGGGGAAGGTGCCGATCTGCAGGACCAGCACGTCGACCCGTGCCGTGTCGAGTTCGGAGATCGCCCGCTCCAACTCGGGCATGCCGGTTATCAGCCGCTCGGGGCCGAACACTGCGCCCTGGCCGGTGAGCCACTGGCGGGTTGCCTCCAGGTGACCCTGTGCGGTGGCGGTGTCGAACCAGGGTGCGGCAATCGAGACGAAACCGATGCGGGGTTCGCGGGTCATACGCTTCCTCCTGTGGCGGCGGGCACCTGAGGCACCTCGCGCAACCAGACGATGGTGATGATGAGGGCGACGACCATGGCGGCCGCCGAGATGATGCCGAGGCCGGATACCCCGAAGGTGAGATAGGCCCAGGGGCCGGTGAGCCCGGCTGCAGCCATTCCCACCTGGCCGGTCGCCAGTCCGAACGCCATTACCTTGCCGCGTTGCCGGGGAACCTGCTCGCTGAGCAGCGGGACGTTGCTCACGTACGCCACCTGCATCAGGAAGCGCAGCACCGCCAGCGCTACCACGGCGCTCAGCGCGGAGCCCACCACCAGTGGCAGGGCCAGGTAACCGACCAGGCATAGCGACACTCCCGCCAGCACCCCGCGGCGCTTGCCGAAGATGTCTCCCACCAGGCTGACCAGCGAACTTCCCGCCAGGTCGGCCAGGCCCAGCAGCAACGCCAGGCCGCCCAGTTGGGTCACGCTCAGGCCGAAAGCGCCCTGAAGCCAGGCGCCGTGGATGATGATCACGTTCATCATCCCGAAGAAACTGAGGCCGACTATCGCGATCGAGCTCCAGGCCGACCTTGCCGTCGGGCCGAGGTCGAAGAACGAACGGAGGCTGGCGGGCGCCCCCTGGGATCGGCCGAGTTCGCTCCTCGCCGGAGTTATCACCGGCGGCAGGCGCAAGGAGAGCAGGAACGCCAGGAACAGAAGCAGGGCGAGGATCGGAAAGGGCGCGCGCCAACCAACGCCGGCAATCACCAGCCCGGCCAGCGACAATCCGACGATTCCCGCCAACGCCCAGGCGTATTCGAGGATGCCCAGGCCTCGGGCCCGGGTGGCGTAGGTCAGTCGCTCGCTCGCGTACGCCTGCAGGCTGGGCGTGAAGATCGCTATACCGACGCCCATTGGCAGCATCGCCAGGGCCGCCAGCCATACGCTGGGGCTGATGCCGAAGAGCAGCAGGCCGGCCGCCACCGACAGGAGGCCCACTCGCATCATCGCCATGTAACCGATCCGGTCGGACCACGCGCCCAGGACCGGTCCGGTGATCCCGACTATGCTGCGCACGCTCACCAGAGCGCCCATGGTGACCACGCTGGTACCCAGCCCGGCTGCAAACACCGCCAGGAACGGGTTGAACAGCTGATTGGCGGTGTCGACCAGCAGCCTGGTCGACAATCCGCCCAGCAGCACCGCCCGCAGCGGCAGGGCGCGCGGAGAGTCCGCGGTGACGGTCGTAACTGCCTCGCTCATCGGCCGGCGGCGGAGGCGGCCAGGAATGCTTCGACCTGATCGCTGGTGGGCAGCCCGGCCCTGCCGCCCAGCCGGGTGCATTTGAGCGCAGCGGCGGCGGAAGCGAACAGCACGCAACCGGCGATCGACTCACCGGCCAGGAAGGCGTGGAGATAGGCGCCATGGAAGGTATCGCCGGCGCCGGTGGTATCGACGACCTCGACGTCGAACGCCGGCACGTGGCCGGTGTCGCCCTCGCCACCCAGGAACCAGGCGCCGCGAGCGCCGTCGGTAATGACGACCTGGCGGGCGCCCCAGCGCCGAAGGGCAGTGAGTGCAGACTCGGGCCGCTTCTCGCCGGTCACCGACTCGGCGAACTGGGCCGCTACCACCAGCAGGTCGACCAGCGGAAGCAGATCGAGCAGGCCGGGCCACGGTTCGCCGGCGCCGCCGTCGAGCGATACCGGCACTCCGGCCGCGCGGGCGATTCGCGCGGCTTCCAGCGCCGCATCTATGTCGAAACCGTCGAGGTGCAGAACGGCCGCCCGGCCGATCAGTCGCTCGGGTAGCTCGGCGGGCTCGAGCCCCCTCACATCTCCATTGGAGTACAGGATCGAGCGCTTGCCGCTGGCCGCGTCCACCAGGATCACGCTGTGGGGCGACACCCCTCCCCTGCGCCGGACGACCTCGTCCACGTTGACGCCGAACCTGCCGAAGTCATCCACGATGGCGTCACCCCAGTGGTCGTCGCCTACCGCGCCGGCGAAGGCGGCACCGGTACCCAAACGGGCGGCCGCTGCAAGCGCGGTGGCGACCGGACCGCCGCCCTGCATGTCGAGCCGTTGCAGGGGGAAGACCTCGTCCGGGCCGGGGAGGCGGGGAACCAGGGTGAGAAAGTCGACCGTGGCCATACCCAACCCCAGCAGGAGCGGGCCACGGTCGGTCGCGGAAGAGCCCTGCACACCGCCCTGCCTCAAGCGCGACTCCCGGTCGACACCACGAGATGGCCCACGGCCTCCCGCTTGCCGGCCACCTGCAGTGCCGTCAACAGCTCGGTCGCCCAGGCCTCCATCGCCTCTCCCAACGACGCCTGCACCCCGCTCTCGAGCGTCCACAACTCCCGCTTGTAGCGGCCCCAGGCTTTCCAGCGGTTCATGACGAACCGCTGCCGCTCGCTCAGTTCGCCGGGAGCGTCGTAGTGCCCGCTCTCGGCGTGACTCGCGCTCTCTCCACCGTCGTCGGGACGGATTTCAGCGGTACTGTCGAGCTCCCGGTTGATGCGGTCCGTGAACTCCCTGGGCAGGGCGCCGTGTTCGAAAACCAGGTTCTGGATGCCGGTCGCCAGGTGCACCTCGATAACGCCGGCGTCCGGAAGTTGCGCCAACTGAGCCGTCGAAAGGGTGGAGGCGCCGTGCTGCACCACGCCGGGCAGACCGAACTCGCTGCGCGCCACATCGCTCAGGATGGCGGTCAGCTCGAGGTCGACCGACATCTCACCCACGCTGCCGTCTTTCCGGACCACACCGCCGTGCCGGGTCCCGGTCTGTACGCTCACCTTGTCGAGGCCGCGCATGCCGGCAGGCAGCGCGTCGGAGACCGCGGTCAGGAAGGTCCGCAACTCCTCCGGAGTGGTGTTGGCGCCGCCGATCTCGCCGACCTCGCCACCCACCACCAGTTCGTCGCCGCCGTCCAGCCGGCGCAGGAAGGCGAGCATGTGAGCGGTCGCCAGGGCGTTGGGACGCTGCCGCTCGTTGGCACTCGGTGCCGAGCCATCTGCCAGCCCGGCAGCGTCCAGGTCGATCTGGCGCACACCGGCGGCGACCGCCGCTCGGGAACGCTCCATCAGGGCCGAATGGCCGCCGTCGCTGTCGTACGCCACCTCGAAGTGATCCCCCTGCAGGTAGACCGGGCCGCGATGCCCCTCGCGCGCCGCGGCAGCCAGCACCTGTGCGCCGTATTCGGCGAAGCTCTGGTCGCTTACGTCACTCTCGGAAGGAGCCAACTCGAACATCACCGGGCCGGCGTCCAGGCGGTCGACCGCTCGGAATACCGCCCTGGCCAGCAGGTATGTCAGGCCGCGCAGGTTCATGGCCGGAACCGTCATCGGCGCCAGCTTCCCCTCGGCGAAAGCCCGATAGACCGCTCCGATCGAGCCGGCATGGACGCCGGCGTCCGCCGCCTGGCGGCGAAGCGCGGCCGCCTTGGCCGCACGCTGTCCGGCCGGCGCCAACGCCAGGTCGACCGCGGCCGCGTCCAGCTCCTGTTGCGAGAACGCTGCCGGCATCACGGTACCGCCACGGGACCATCGGAACGCCAGCTGTGCACGGTGGCGCGCTCGACCGCGTCGCGGTCCAACTCTAGGCCGATGCCGGGGGCGTCGCCGACGGCAATGGTGCCGTCGGTGTCGATGTGGAACTGGCTTCGCAACATCCGGTCGCGCGCTTCTACCGTCCAGGCCGGCGGATCGATCGGAAATTCGAACCAGGGGCAGTTGGGAACGGCGGCCGCCAGGTGCAAGTTGGCGGCCAGGCCGATGCCGTTCGACCAGGTGTGCGGGATGAACCGCTTGTAGTGCATCTCGGCCAGCGCCGCCACCTTTCGCAGTTGGGAAACGCCTTCCGAGAACGCGCAGTCGGCCTGGATGATGTCGTAACAGTTCCGCTCCAGCAACTCCCGGTACTCGTGCAGGCCCTGGTTGAGCTCGCCTCCGGCGATCGGCACCTCGCTGGCCTCGGTCAGGCGCGCCAGCCCGTCGAGATCGTAGCGTGACAGCGGCTCCTCCAGCCACAGGACGCCGAGCTCGGCCATCGCCCGCGCCACCGTGAGCGCCTCGTGGTAGGTCCACACCTTGTGTGGCCCCGGACTCGGCATCACGTGCGCCTGATTGGCGTCGACCATCAACTCCAGCGCGTCGCCGAACTCGCTCCTCACCGCTGCTACCAGGGCGATGTCGTCCCGGATGTCGGGACGCCGCAGGCGCAGCTTGACCGCCCGGAACCCCATCTCCCGCAGGCCGTGGAGCCGTTCGATCTGCTCGGCCGGCTCGACCACCTCGGCCAGGCTGGCGTAGGCCCGCAGCCTCTGCTTGTGTCCGCCCCACAGCCGGTAGGCCGGCTGGTCGCAGGACTTGCCGATGATGTCCCACAGCGCGGTCTCCACTCCCCATGGATAGCTGCCGTCACGCGCGGCGTTGCGCAGGATGGGGCTGATGCGCTCGATGGCGAACGGATCCTCGCCCAGCAGATAGGGGGCGACCATGTCGGAGATGGTCTTCAGGCCGATCAGCCCGGTGTCGGGAGCGGCTCCGACTCCGGTGATCCCTTCGTCGGTCTCCACCTCGATGACCGTGCAGGTAGTGTGTTCGAAAGTACGGCCCGGCGCCCAGGAGGGTTTGAGCGGCGGGTCGAGCGGAATGCGCAGCGCGGCGCACGAGATGGCGGTGATCTTCATGATTCTCCTCTTCAAGGGGCGTTTCTTCGCGGCCGGCGTTCTCGTTCCACCAGCGAGTCGCGGCCGATGGCCTCGAGCAACATCCGGCCACCCTGGATGATGTGATCGCTGATACAGCTCTCCGCCTCTTCGGTGTCGCCCGAGCGGATGACGTCGACGATTCGGCTGTGCCTCTCGGCAAGGCCGTCTATGTCGGGATAGTAGGTGATGGAGTTGTAGACGGCGATGGTGATCTGCGCGCTCATGCTGCGCCAGGCCTCCAGCGCCCTGCGGTGGCGGGAGATCTCCATCAGCGTGTGGTGAAACTTGGTGTCCACTTCGGCTCCCGCCAGGCGGTCGTCGCCCTTCTCTATTCCGCGCATCTCGTCGACCACCTCCTCGAGCCGGGCCAGGTCGATCCGGCCGGCGCTCTCGGTTGCGAGCCGGATTCCCAGGGCCTCCAGCGACCCTCTCAGGCTGAAGATCTCTTCGATATCGGCCGGGCTGAAGTCAACCACGTAGGCGCCGCGGTTGGGGATGATCTCCACCAGCCCGTCGGTGGCGAGTCGGCGGATCGCTTCGCGAACGGAAATCCGGCTCACGCCCAGCGATCCGGCGATGGGCTGTTCGGCCAGGTGCTCGCCCGGCCGGACCTTTCCGCCCAGGATCGCCTCGAACAGCGACTCGTAGACCCGCGCGCTCAACGACAGGTGCCGGCGTGCAGTGGGTTGGCTCAGGCGATCGCTCCAGAATTCGACCGGTCTTTTCACAGCTACCCCTTCACCGCGCCGGCCGTCAGCCCGGCGACCAGGTATCGTTGGAGGAAGACGAACAGCACCACCACCGGGACTGTCGTTACCACTGCCCCGGCCATCAGCAGGTTCCAGTCGGTCTGGTACTGGCCGATGAACGCCTGCAGACCTATCGGCAGCGTCCGCAGCTCGGGAGAGCTGATGAAGGTCGTGGCGAACAGGAACTCGTTCCAGGCAAGGATGAAGCAGTAGATGACCGTAGCGGCGATGCCGGGCCCGGCGAGCGGCAACGTAATGCGCAAGTAGGCGCCCAGCCGGGTCGCGCCGTCGATCATCGCCGACTCTTCGAGTTCCACCGGTATCGACCTGAAATAGCCCGTCAGCATCCAGATGGAAAAGGGCAGGGCGAACGTGACGTAGGCGATGATCAGCGAGAGGTGCGTGTCGAGAATGCGCAGGTCGCGCATCACGGCGTAGAAGGGCGGAACGAGCATGACCAGCGGGAAGAGCTGGCTCAGCAGAACGGTGAGCAGCAGGCCGTCTCCCCCGACTATCCGGTAACGGGCGAAGCCCAGGCCGGCCAGCACCGCGATTGCTACCGAAAAGCCGGTGGCGATCGTCGAGATCATGATGCTGTTGAAGAAATAGCGGGCGAAACCACCGGTCGTCCAGACCCGGGCATAGGCCTCCCAGTAGACGCCCCCTTGCGGGAACAGCTGCAGCGAGCTGGTGAACAGCTCGGACGGCGCCTTTACAGACGTGAGCACCATCCACAGGAAGGGCACCGCGAAGACGAAGCACACCAGGAACGCAGCGGAGACCACGGGCAGCTTTCGCACGGCCGGATGACGCAGGGCGCGGATCATGTCTTCATCTGCGAGCGAACGTACTCGCGCCCGAAGAGCACGACGAACAGCATCAGCACCAGGAAGGTGATGACACCGATTGCGCTCGCTTCACCGAAGTTGAACGACTGGAACGCGTGCTTGTATACCAGGATCGTCAGGGTTTCGGTAGCGCGCAGCGGCCCGCCCTCGGTCATCAGCCAGATCGCGGGGAAGTTGTTGAACGTGTAGATGGTGGTGAGGGTGGCAGCGATGACGATGGTTGGCTTCAGCAGCGGCAAGGTGATGAACCGTAAGCGCCGCCAACTGTCGGCCCCGTCGACCATGGACGAATCGTAGAGTTCCCCGGGGATTCCTTGCAGGCCGGCCAGCAACATCACGAACACGAAAGGCGTGCCCTTCCAGACGCTCTCTATTATCACGGCGCCCATTGCCGTTTCGGTATTGCCCAGCCAGGCCACCGTGCGCTCGAGCAGGCCGTACTCGAGCAGGAACTGATTGATGACTCCGAACTGTGCGTCGTACATCCACTTC
Organism: Trueperaceae bacterium; assembly: GCA_040905465.1. Lineage (GTDB taxonomy): Bacteria > Deinococcota > Deinococci > Deinococcales > Trueperaceae > DASVCN01. The sequence continues at coordinate 8,229 of JBBDRK010000020.1, forward strand.
CAGGTGAGCACCGCCACCACCGAAGGGGTGATCCAGGGAATGAGCATGAAGCCGCGCGCCAGGCCGCGGCCAGGAAAATTGTTGTTGAGCAGTAGTGCAATAGCAAGACCGAGCGCCAGTTGGGCCGCAACGTTCACGCCCGTCCAGACGCCTGTCTGCCAGACGGCGTTCCAGAAGAACGGCGCCTCGATCACGGTGCGGTAGTTTTCGAGCCCCACGAACGGCTGCCCCAGGTGCGGCCTGATCAGGATTATCTTGCGCAGGCTCATCAGGAACGCCGTGACCAGCGGATAGCCGATCACCGCCAGGAGGGTGAGGAACGCCGGGGCGATCAGCAGGTAGCCGACGAGGTTTCCGGCACCCGGCCCGCGCCGCCGCGGAGGGCGCACGGCAACGCGCGAACGCGTCACCGTGGCCTTCCGTGCGGACACAGGAGATCCTGTCACTCGTTCAGGATTGCGGCCGCGCACTGTTCGGCCTCAGCCATCGACGACTCGATGTCGGCGTCCTCGAGTATGACTCGCAGGAACGCGGGCTGCAGGCAGTCGTAGTCGATGGTTGTCCAGGTGGGCAGCGCCGGACGGGGACGGGCGTATTCGAGGCTGGCGACGAACGCCTGCATGCGCGGATCGTCCCGCACGATCGCCTGCTCCTCGGCGGCTCCGCGGCGTGCCGCCAGCCGGTTGTACGAGTCCATCGACTCGAACACGGCCGGTCCGGTCACGAACTCGAGCCAGCGGTAGGCGGCGTCGGGGTTGCGGGTTGCCGCGTTGATCATCCAGTTGGCGCCGCCGACCAGGCTGGCCTTCTGCTCGTTCATCGGCAGCGGCACCACGCCCCACTCGAAGTCGGGGTCCAGTCCCTCGACGATACTGAGGCCCCAATCGCCGACCTCGTACATGGCGATGACTTCGTTTGCGAAGGCCGCTCCCAATTCGTCCCAGCCCTTCCAGGTCTTGGCGGCTTCCGGAACGTAACTGGGGTTGGTGACGATGTCCAGATAGAACTTGGTGGCTTCGAGGGCGTCGGGGCTATTGAATTCGGGGGCGCTCTGGTCGGCGCTCAGGAAGTCGCCGCCGTTCTGCCAGACCCACGGGTACCACTCGAATGTGCCGCCCCAGCCGGCCTGCAGGCCGAATCCGTACATCTGGCCGTCGGAGAGCGTGTCTACCGCCGTGTGGAAGTCGTCCCAGGTCCAGCCCTCCTCCGGCACCGGCAGGCCGGCCTCCTCGAAGGCTGTCCGGTTGTAGAACATCGCCAGTGCGTTGGTGTAGTAGGGAAGTCCGTAGACGCTGCCGTCGAGCGTGAGCGTCTGCATCGGACCGGGGAAGAACTGATCGCCGCCGTCGCCAAGGTATTCGTCTACCGGCAGGACGATTCCCATGGCCGCGAACTCCGGAGACCAGGCGATGTCGGTCATCAGCACATCGGGGCCGGAACGGGCTTGCGCGGCGATGATGAACTTGTCGCGATACGAGCTCGATCCGTACTGGGTGGGGATGAGGTTGACGATAACGTCGGGGTTCTCCTGCATGAACTGCTCCGCCGTCTCATAGATGGCGGCATCGTCCCCTGCAAAGGAGTCGTAGATCCACACGTCCAGGCTGACCTGGGCGAGCGCTGCGCCTGCCGGCAACAGGCAGGCGAGAGCGAGGATGAGCTTGAGACCGAGATTTCTCTTCATGCTGAATCCCTTCGGAAGCGAACGGGCGGCGCGGTCGAGGCG
>JBBDRK010000021.1:0-9370 GCA_040905465.1 Trueperaceae bacterium
TTGGTGTCGGCGCCATTGGTGTCGGCACCGCCGGCGGCGCCGCGCTTCTTGGCGGCACTCTTCTTGGCAGTGCTGTCCTTGGCGGGGCTTTCCTTGGCGGGGCTCTTCTCGGCTGCGCTCTGCTTGGCAGTGCTGTCCTTGGCGGCGCTCTTCTTGGCTGTGCTCTGCTCGGCTGCGCCGACCTCGGCCGCACCTTCAGCGGAGCCGGCGGAGCTGGCGGAATCGCTATCGTCGGCGCCGCCAGCGTTTCCCGCTTCGCCTTCTGGTTCTGCCACGGCGGCGCCGCGTACGGTGCCGCCGTTCGCAGCCACCGCACTGGCGGCGCTTCGGCTCGCTGCGTCGACCTCGACGATGAGGCCGGCGACGGTAAGCTCGCCGCGGCCCAACAGCTTCACGGGTCGGTCGATGTGCCGGACCAGGCCGCGCATGGCGAGCGACTCGGCGTTGACGAGTGCGCCCTCCTCGAACACGTGCAGGTCCTCTAGATTGACCAGCTGGTAGAGCTCGCGCTCACGGGTGAAACCCCGCTTGGGCAAGCGCATTACCAGCCGCGAACGGCCGCCTTCCCAGCCGGATCCCTGGCTGAACCCGCTACGGCTGGACTGGCCCTTCTGTCCGCGACCGGCGGTCTTGCCGCGTCCGCTGCCGAGACCCCGGCCAACCCGCCGGCGCGACTTCTTCGAGCCGACAGCCGGTTTCAGGTCGTTGATCTTCATTTGCTTTGCCCTTCGATGGTGAGGAGGTACGCGACCTTGTTGACCATGCCGCGCACGTCGGGCGTTTCGGCCACCTCACGGGTGTCGCCGATCTTCCGGAGCCCCAGCGCCCGCAGCGTTGCCCGCTGATCCTTGGGCACGCCAATCCGTGAACGGGTGAGAGTCAGTTTCACTGAGCTAACTCCCGCTCGCGCTTGGACTCGTCGAACGTCTTGAGTTGCTTGAGCCCGTCGATGACCGCATAGGCCACGTTCGTCTGGTTGCGGGAACCGAGCTCCTTGGTGAGCAGATTGCGGAATCCGGCGAGCTCGACGATGGCGCGCGGTACGGTACCGGCGATCACGCCGGTACCAGGGCCCGCGGGCTTGAGCATGACGCGCGAGGTGCCGTGCTGGCCGAGCACTTCGTGCGGGATCGTTCCGGCCCCCTCGATGGGCACTTCGATGAGGTTGCGCCTGGCGACGTACTGGCCCTTCTGGACCGCCAGCGGAACCTCCTTGGCCTTGCCGAGACCGACGCCAACGCGCCCGTTACGATCGCCGATTACGACCATGGCTCCGAAGCGGAAGCGACGGCCACCCTTGTAGGTCTTGGCGGTACGACGGATGAAAATTACCTTGTCTTCGAAATCGGTGTCTGCCATCAGAACTCCAGGCCTCCCTCGCGTGCGGCTTCAGCCAGAGCCTGGACGCGGCCGTGATATCGGTACGCACCGCGGTCGAAAACAACTCGCTTTACGCCGTGCTCGAGGGCGCGCTCCGCAAGCGCCTTGCCGACTGCGCGCGCCTGATCGATCTTGGTGCCGGTGGCCGGCAAGCTCTTCGAGTTCGCCTCGGCGACCGTATGTCCCCGTTCATCGTCGATGACCTGGGCGTAGATGAACTTTGCGCTGCGGAAAACGCTCAGCCGCAACCGTCCTGTCTCGATGGGACGGCGCAGCCGTCCGCGAGTGCGGTACGCGCGGCGCTCTTTGGTAGTGAGTGACTTCATGCGATACTCCTCGATTACCGCGCTGCGGCCTTGCCGGGCTTGAGACGAACTTCTTCGCCCTGATAACGAACGCCTTTGCCGTGATAGCTATCGGGCGGACGAACTGCACGGATATTGGCCGCCACCTGACCGACCGCCTGCTTGTCGATCCCGCTGACTACGATCCGGGTGGGCTCCGGCGCCTCTAGAGTCACACCTTCGGGCGGATCCACCGCGACCGGGTGCGAGTAGCCGAGGTTGAGCTCGAGCTGCTTCCCCTTCATCTGGCATCGGAAACCGACGCCGCGGATCTCCAGGTTCTTACTGAAGCCCTCGGTCACGCCGGCGATCGCGTTGGCGATGAGACTACGGGCAAGACCGTGCTGGGCGCGATCGAAGCGGTGATCGCTCGGTCGTTCCACAGTAAGCGTGCCCTCTTCCTGCTTGATGACGAGCCGCTCGTTGACGAGGAACTCGAGCCGACCTTTCGGCCCCTTGACGGAGATCGTTCCGGAGTCGACCTTGACCTCGACGCCCTTGGGTACTTCGACTGGGGCGCTACCGATGCGAGACATTACCAGACCTCACAGATGATCTCGCCGCCGACATTCTTGCGACGAGCATCACGGTCCACCAACAGGCCCTGCGACGTGCTGATTACCGCCAGGCCGAGGCCCCCGCGAACAACCGGCACGTGTTTTGCGTTGGCGTAGGCGCGGCGGCCCGGCCGGGACACACGGACCAGCGAGCTGATGGTGGGCGTGCGCTTGTGACCGTACTTGAGGCCGATTCGAATGACCGGACGGCCATCCTTCTCGGCCTGCTCGGCCGACTTGAGGTAGCCTTCACGCACCAGCACTTCGGCCAGGGCGCGCTTGAACTTGCTTGCCGGAACGTCCACAATTTCGGATCCGATGGACCCAGCGGTTCGAATCCTGTTGAGCATGTCAGCAATTGGGTCTGTCTGCATCTTTGCCTTCCTTGACGAGGCCGGTATCAGCGGACGCCCGCTGACCTCTGCCTCCGGTTTGTGATTTCTCGCTTGTGACCATCATGTCTCTATTCGGCATTTCTCAGATCGATGCTGCTCTCCTGATTCGACTTTCCCTCTCTCGACTCCTGTTTGGGATTCCCCTCGCACCGCTCGATAGCTCGAGTCGCTGCAGACGGGCGTCCCTGTTAGCAATTCGCTCCGCCAGCTCGCTCGCGCAAGCTCAAGCTCCGGCGAGCTTCACCAACTCGCCTTGGTCACGCCCGGCAGGTAACCGGCGTGCGCCAGTTCGCGCATACAGATGCGGCACAGGCCGAAGTCACGAAGGTATCCGCGTGCTCGTCCGCAGCGCTGGCAGCGGCTGACAGCGCGCGTCGAGAACTTCGCTTCGCGTTTGCTCTTGGCAATCTGGGCTTTCGTAGCCATTGATCTCCTCTCCTATCGTCTTTCGGGGAATCGTATCGGTCGTTTACTTTCGGAACGGCATGCCCAACAACTCGAGCAGGCTACGCGCTTCTTCGTCGGAACCCGCGGTGGTGACCACGGTAATATCCATGCCCCGAACGGCGTCCGCCTGGTCGTATGAGATCTCCGGGAACACCAGCTGCTCGCGGATCCCCAGGCTGTAGTTGCCACGGCCGTCGAACGATCCGCTGGGCACGCCCCGGAAGTCGCGCACACGCGGCAGTGCGACGTTGATCAGCTTGTCGAGGAAGGCCCACATGCGCACGCCGCGCAGGGTTACCTTCAGGCCGATCGGCATGCCGGTGCGAACCTTGAAGTTCGAGACGCTCTTCTTGGCCTTGGTGATTACCGGGCGCTGCAGGGCGATCTGGGCGAGCTCCCGCTGCGCCTTCTCGAGCACCTTGGAGTCGTCTCGCGCCTCGCCGAGGCCCATGTTGATGACGATCTTCTCGACACGCGGCACGGCCATCGGATTGTCGTAGCCATGGCGCTCGGAGAGCGACTTCACGCTCTGCTGATAGCGCTCTTTGATTGGCAGGGATACGTTGTTCACTCTAATCCACTCACTCGTCGAGCTGAGCGCCGCTCTTGCGCGCGACGCGCACTTTGCGCCCGTCGTCCAGGAACTTGATGCCGATGCGGGTCGGGCTTCCCGATTGCGGGTCGAGCACCATCACGTTGGAGGCGTGAAGGGGCATCTCCTGCTCGCGGTAGCCGCCGCGCGGATTCTCCTGCGTGGGCCGCTGGGCCTTGCGGATGATATTGACGTTCTCGATCAGAACCCGGTTCTTGTCGGGGAACACGGCGAGAACCTTGCCCTCCTCGCCACGGTGCTTCCCTGAAATGACCCGGACCTGGTCGTCACGCTTGATCCTCATCTTGGGTTTCGGCATCACAGCACCTCCGGCGCCAGCGACACGATGCGCATGAACTTCTTCTCGCGCAGCTCCCGGGCCACCGGTCCGAACACGCGCGTGCCGCGGGGCTCGTTCTGATTGTTGATGATCACCGCGGCGTTCGAATCGAACCGGATGGCCGATCCGTCCTTGCGGTTGACCTCCTTCTTGGTACGGACGATGACGGCCTTGACCACATCACCCTTCTTGACCTCGGCACGCGGGATGGCATCCTTTACGGCAGCGACGATGACGTCACCGACGGAACCAACGAATTGCTGGCCCGTGCCGAGCACCCGTATGCACTGAATGCGCCGGGCGCCGGAGTTGTCGGCAACGTCGAGGTATGTCTCTTGCTGAATCACACCCGCCCCCGACTAGCCTCTCGCCTTTTCAACCAGACGCGTGACTACGAAGCGCTTGCGTCGGCTGATGGGGCGGGCGGCGATGATCTCGACGAGATCGCCGACGCCATACTGATTGGTTTCGTCGTGGGCCATGTACTTCTTGGACACGCTCACGACCTTGCCGTAAAGCGGGTGCTTGAAGCGCCGTTCCACACGAACGCTGACGGTCTTATCGGCTGCATCGGACACGACGCGGCCCTGGAGGATCTTCTTCATTGCCCTTCTTTCTCCTTGGCGATCGTCAGCAGCTGGGCGATCTCCCGCTTGGCGGTGCGGATGCGACGTGGGTTGGAGGCCTGGCCGACGGCCGCTTGAAAGCGCAGGTCCAGAAGCTCCTCACGCCGCTTCTCGACCTCTTCCGAGATCTCGTCCGGGGCGAGGTTGCGAATCTCATTGGGCTTCATCGTATACCTCGCGTTTGACCATCTTGACCCTGATGGGGAGCTTGTGGCTGGCCAAACGGAACGCTTCCTTGGCCTGATCTTCGGTCACGTTGGCGACCTCGAAGAGGATTCGTCCGGGCTTTACCACCGACACCCAGTACTCCACGGCACCCTTGCCCTTACCCATCCGGACTTCCTGCGGCTTCTTGGTGACCGGCTTGTCGGGGAAGATACGGATGTAGATCTTGCCACCGCGGCGAAAGTGCCGGCTCATGGTGATACGGCAGGCCTCGATCTGGTTCGATTTGATCCAGGCCGGCTCCATTGCCACCAGGCCGTAATCGCCGAATGCGATGTAGTCCCCGCCCTTGGTGTCGCCGCTCATCCGGCCCCGCATCTGCTTGCGGTATTTGACTCGCTTGGGAAGCAACATCCTACTTCTCCCTCTTCACCCGAGTCCGGCCTGGACGCTTGTCGTCGGGGCGGTCGGTGCGGTCACGGCGGCGCGCCTGCGGCCGGCGGCGCTTGCGACGCTCGTCGTCCTTGGGCCCGCGCGGCAGCACGGCGGCCCGACGCTGGCGATCCCCGACGATTTCGCCGTGGAACACCCACGCTTTTACGCCGATGACGCCGTAGCTGGTATTGGCCTCGGCTGTGCCGTAGTCGATATCCGCCCGCAGTGTCTGCAGCGGAACGCGCCCGTCAGAATACCACTCGGGTCGCGCCTGTTCGGATCCTCCGAGACGTCCGGAGCAGCGGATCTTGACGCCCTTGGCCCCCGACTCCATGGTGCGCTGCACCGCCTGCTTCATGGCGCGCCGGAAGGCGAAGCGCCGCTCGAGCTGCTCGGCGATCCGCTGGGCGACCAGCACGGCGTTGATGTTGGCGTTAGGCACTTCCTGAACGTTCACCGCCACGGTACCGTCGATCTCGCCATCGAGCTTGGTGCGCAGGGCCTTGATCGACTCACCACCGCGACCGATGACCACGCCGGGTTTGGCTGTGTGGATGGTGACGTTGATGTTGTGTGCCGCGCGGTCGATATCGATCCGGGCGATTCCCGCCCGCCCGACGTCCTCTTCGATCGCCTTGCGGATTCGCTCGTCTTCGCCCAGCAGCTTCGGATACGCCTTGGGATTGGCGTACCAGTTGGCCGATGGGACCTTGTTGACACCGAGGCGGAAGCCCCGGGGATTGATCTTGTTACCCACGTCGTTCCTCCAGAGTGATCGTGATGTGGCAGGTGCGCTTCCGCAACAGATCCGCGCGACCTCGCGCACGATGGAGGATCCGCTTCAGGGTAGGGCCGTCGTTGACCATTATCTTCGAGACGACGAGGCTGTCCTCGAACATGTCGTGGTTGTTGACGGCGTTCGCCTTGGCGCTCTGCAGCAGCTTCAGGATCGGCTTGGCCGCACGCCTGTCGGTGTAACGGAGGATGTTCTCGGCCTCGAGCACCTCCTTGCCACGGATCAGGTCCGCCACCAGCCGCGTCTTGCGCGGAGTGGAGCGGAGCATCTTGAGAGAGGCTATCGCTTCCATGCTCAATCCTTCCGACTGCCGCTATGACCGCGGAAGGTGCGGGTGGGAGAGAATTCGCCCAGCTTGTGGCCGACCATGTTCTCCTGCACGAACACGGGAACGTGCTGACGGCCGTTGTAGACCCCGATGGTATGGCCCACCATTTCGGGAATGACAGTGCTGCGGCGGCTCCAGGTACGAATGACCCGGCGGTCGCCGGCCTGGTTGGCGGCGTCGATCTTATCGAGCAGGTGCTCGTCGACGAACGGGCCCTTCTTGAGGCTACGACCCATCGTTTACTTCCCCTTCCGACGCCGCACGATGAATCGTGAGCTGGTCTTGCGGCGGTTGCGCGTCTTGAGTCCCTTGGCCTGCTGGCCCCAGGGGCTGACCGGCGGCCTGCCGCTGGTGGAACGACCTTCCCCGCCGCCGTGCGGGTGATCCACCGGATTCATCGAGCGTCCGCGCTGGTGCGGCTTGCGCCCGAGCCAGCGAGTCCTGCCCGCCTTGCCGATGACGATGTTCTTGTGCTCGGCGTTGCCGACCGAGCCCAGGGTGGCGTAGCACTCGCCGTGCACTCGCCGCAACTCCCCGGAGGGGAGTCGCAGGGTGACGTAGTTGCCGTCGCGTCCCTGGATCTGGATGGACGTGCCGGCAGAGCGGGCGAGCTGAGCTCCCCGCCCTGGCACCAGTTCGACCGAGTGCACCACGGCGCCGATCGGCACGAAACGCAGCGGCATGGCGTTGCCGACAACCGGTTCGGCGTCGGGCCCGGACACTATCCTTGTGCCGACCACCAGCTTCTCCGGCGCGACGATATAGCGTTTCTCCCCGTCGAGGTAGTGGAGCAGAGCGATGTTGGCGCTACGGTTCGGGTCGTACTCGACGCCGGCCACCTTGGCGGGCACGCCTTCCTTGTCGCGACGACGGAAGTCGATGATCCGGTAACGGCGCTTGTGTCCACCGCCACGAAACCGCGAAGTGACGCGGCCAAAATTGTTGCGGCCACCCGTCTTGCGCATGGGGGCGAGGAGCGACTTTTCCGGCTCGGACTTGGTGACTTCGCTGAAATCGGACGTAGTCATGAAGCGCCGGGAGGGCGTATAGGGGCGGTATTTCCTGGTAGGCATCTTCCCTCCCTTAGGTGAGGCCTTCGAGCTGCTGGATGCGCTGCCCGGGCTTGAGTGTGACGATCGCCTTCTTGCGGTCCTTCTCGCGGCCCTCGTAACGGCCCATGCGCTTGACCTTGCCGCGCTGCTTGATGAGGTTGATCTTCACCACGTCGACCTCGAAGACCTGCTGTACGGCTTCCTTGATCTGGATGCGGTTGGCGTGCGGGTGCACGTAGAACGTATAGCGGCTGTGCTCGATACCGCCCACGGCCTTCTCCGACAACACCGGCGCGAGGATAACGTCGTGTGGGCTCATTCGGAGTCCCCCTGTGCGAACACCGCGGCGTCGGCAATCACACGCTCGTGACGCAGGATGTCGTAGACGTTCAGTCCGGCGGGCTGCAGGACGCTGACCCAGGGGAGGTTGCGGGCGGCACGCCGAGCCAGCTCGTTGTCGGTGACCAGCAGGACCCGCTCGCCGCCATCGAAACCGTTCTTCTTGGCCCAGGCGACGAACTCGCGGGTCTTGCCACCCACGTCGAACGACTCGACCAGGGTGAGCTTGCCGGAGTTGGCGCGATCGGCCAGGGCCATGTGCAGGCCCAGGCGCCGTACCCGCTTGGGCAGCGTGTAGCTGTAATCGCGCGGATGGGGACCGAAGGTGGTGCCCCCGCCGACGAATATGGGAGCCTTACGGCTGCCGTGACGTGCGCGACCCGTCCCCTTCTGGGGATAGATCTTGGCGGTCGAGCCGGTGACCATCCCGCGCGTCTTCGTTGCCGCGGTGCCCCGCCGGCGCTTGGAAAGCTGCCAGGCGACGACTTCGTGCAGCACCGACTCCTTGGGCTCGGGCAGGTCCAGCGTGACCTTGCGGCCGCTGCCGATGACATCGATAGTTACAGTCATCTGCCCACCTTTCTCTTCCCCGAGTCGCGCACGACGATCAGGCTGCCGTTGGCGCCGGGAACGGCGCCCCTGATCAGCAGCAGGTTGTCGTCCTTGCGGATCTCGACGAGCTCGAGACCGATCGTGGTGACCGTCTCGGCGCCGTAATGACCAGCCATCCGCTTGCCCTTGTAGACACGGCCGGGGGACTTGCGGTTGCCGATGGAACCACCGTGCCGGTGCTTCTTCTTGGTGCCGTGACTGGCCGGCATGCCGGCGAAGCCCCAGCGTTTGATGACGCCGGCGGTGCCGCGTCCCTTGGAGGTGCCGGTCACATCGACCTTCTGACCCTCCTCGAATATCTCGACGGTCACCGCTTCACCGTCTGGCGCATAATCGCGCAGCTCCACCAGGTGGCGCTGCGGGGAGACTCCGGCCTTCTTGAAGTGGCCGGCTTCAGGCTTGTTGGTAGCCTTCTCCGACTTCTCCGCCCAGCCGAGCTGGACGGCACTGTAGCCGTCGCGCTCCGGGGTTTTTCGCTGCACCACGGGGCACGGCCCAGCCAGCACGACGGTAACTGGAACCAGTTTCTCGCCCTGCCAGATTTGGGTCATGCCGACCTTGGTGCCCAGGATTCCTTTCACGTCTAACGTCCTCCGACGGTCTTGATCTCGATATCGACCCCGGTGGGGAGATCGAGGTGCATGAGGCTGTCGATCGTGCTCTTGGTCGGGGCCTTGATGTCGATCAGCCGATTGTGGGTGCGGATCTCGAAGTGCTCGCGGCTGTCCTTGTCGGTGAACGGCCCGCGTAGCACGCAGAAACGCCTGGTACGCGTAGGAAGCGGGACCGGACCGGCGACCTTTGCGCCTGTCCGGCGCACCGTGTCGACGATCTTGGTGGCCGACGAGTCGAGCGATCGGTGGTCGAACGCTTTGAGTTTGATTCTGATTCTGGGAGCGGCCATGATTACTTGGTCACCTTTCCTTTTGTGACCATCATTTGGTCACGACGGTGACTACGCC
>JBBDRK010000022.1:0-2566 GCA_040905465.1 Trueperaceae bacterium
CGCCTTCGCCAACCTCAGGCCGGTAAAGGTGTTCCCGGGCCTCGAACATCTCTCACCCTTGAAAGCTTCGGTCGCAACGGGAACCGACATCCTAATCCTGCGTGAGCTGACGGGCGGAATCTACTTCGGCAAACCGTCGTTCGTGGAGCGGGACAAGGGCGTCTCGACCATGGTGTACGAGCGCCACGAGATCGAACGGATCGCCCGCGTCGCCTTCGACAGCGCCCGTGGGCGCGGCGGGCGGGTAACGAGCATCGACAAGGCAAACGTGCTAGACGTGTCCCAGTTCTGGCGGCAGGTGGTGGTGGCGGTTCACGAGGACGAGTATTCCGACGTCGCCCTCGACCACATGTACGTCGACAACGCCGCCATGCAGATAGTGCGGGACCCGCGCCAGTTCGACGTGATAGTCACCTCGAACCTCTTCGGCGACATCCTCTCCGACCTGGCGGCCGTCATACCCGGGTCGCTCGGACTCCTGCCGTCCGCCTCGCTCGGTGGCGAGATAGGCCTGTTCGAGCCCGTGCACGGCAGCGCTCCGGACATCGCCGGCCAGGGAATAGCCAACCCCACGGCGACGATGCTCTCGGTCGCTATGATGCTTCGCCACGGGCTTGAGCAACCGGACGCCGCGGACGACCTCGACAGAGCGGTACAGGCCGCCCTGGCAGAGGATCCGACCCGCGACCTCGGCGGCAGCCGCGACACCGACGGGTTCACGAGCGCCGTGGTGAACGAGATCCGCAGCGCCCGATCGGCCACCGTCGCCTCCTGACCTTGCCGCCCCGCCGTCCACGTTCGCACCGGCGACCTCGGCCGGGACAGAGAGGCGGATCGACATGACCGGCACCACCTTCGGACGTTCGGCTGCCAGCCGCCGGGTCTCCTCGTTCCAGGAGACGGTTTTCGCTACCTACTCCCGTTTGGCGAGCGAGACGGGAGCCGTCGACCTGGGCCAGGGCTTCCCGGACTTCGAGCCTCCCGAGTTCGTCACCGAAGCGCTGGCCGCGACCGCTGCCGGGTACCAGCAATACCCGCCGCTGCCCGGCTGGCCGGCACTGCTGGAGGCGGTCGCCGACGAACTGGCGCCCGGCCTGGGCAGGCAGTTGGACCCTGTCGGCAACCTGCTCGTCACGGTAGGCGCCACCGAGGGGCTGTTCGCCGCCATGCAGGCGTTCATCGACCCCGGCGACGAAGTGATCCTGATAGAGCCGTTCTACGACGCATACCCCGCGGATGTGACCATGGCCGGCGGGGTCCCCCGCTACGTGCCGCTGGAACCGCAGGAAGACGGCAGCTGGCTCCTGGACCCGGAGCGACTGGCGGACGCCTTCAATCAGCGGACCAAGATGATAGTGCTGAACAGCCCGCACAACCCCACAGGAAAGGTGTTCAGGGAGGAAGAGCTCGACCTGGTAGTGGAACTGGCGCAACGCCACGACGCCCTCATCCTGGCCGACCAGGTCTACGAGCACATCTCGTTCCGGCCGTTCGTTCCTGCCGCAGAACGACCGGGAGCCTGGGAACGAACGGTATCCCTGTCGAGTTTCGGCAAGAGCTTCTCGGTCACCGGCTGGAAGATCGGCTGGGCCTGCGGACCCGCCGACCTGATCGCCCCGCTGCGCAGCGCTCACCAGTGGATCCCGTTCACGGTCGCGACCCCTCTCCAGATCGCCGCCGCGTCGGCGCTCCGCCAAGCCGCCGCCGGCGACTACTACCGGGAGTTGGCGAGCAGCTATCGGCACCGGCGCGACCTGTTGCTGGCGGCGCTGGAACCCACGCCGTTTCGCCCCATGCGGCCCGAGGGTGGCTACTTCGTGGTGGCCAACAGCAGTGCTCTGGGGTACGAGGACGACGTGGCGCTGTGCCGCGACCTGCCTCGGCGCGCCGGCGTTTCCGCCATTCCTCCCAGCGCGTTCTACAGTGCCGAGCATCGCCACCTGGCACGCAACCTGGTGCGGTTCGCCTTCTGCAAACGCGACGATGCGATACGGGAGGCCGGCAACAGGCTACGCCGGCTGGGCTGAAAGTGAAGGTCCTGTTCCTCGTGGGCCTCACCGGCGTAGGCAAGAGTACCGTCCTGCCCGTCCTGCTCGCCGGGCGAACAGGAGCGCTGCTCCCCGACCGTAGGGAGCTGACCGACAGGTTGATAATTCCCGAGGCCCAGCGGCTCGCCGGCCAGGAGCCGGCACCCGTCAGCGACCGGCTGGAGCGGTTTCGTCTTACCGCGCGCTACCGCGAGGCTCATTCCGAAGGCATCGTCCACGCGCTGGTACGGCACCTGAACTCCCTCGCCCCGGTCGAGCGCAGAGCGCTCGAGTCGACGGCGGCAACGGCCCGGCTCTCCACGCAGCGACCCGGCGCAGGCCAGAGTAACGAATCCGGCCGCGGAGAGCCGGTTTTCGACGGTCTTCGGGGGGTCGAAGAGGTGACCGCCGCAACCAAGCGCTTCCCCTCCGCTCGCTTCCTGATGCTCGAGGCACGACCGGAAACGCGGATAGCCAGGCTGGCGGGCAGGTCCGACGCGTTCGACCGGGTGGCGCCCGGCCGGGGCGGCGAAAGGGTG
>JBBDRK010000022.1:2666-9334 GCA_040905465.1 Trueperaceae bacterium
TTCCTGCCCGACCGGGCCCTGGCACGGTTGGAGGGGCTGGCCGCTCGCGGGGTCGCCTACGTGGAGGAACCGCTGCCGGTAGAGCTGATCCGACGCCGCGCGGAACTGCGCAAGGACTCGCCGCTCCCCATCATCGCCGACGACTCCTGCTTCAGCCTGGCCGACCTGGAGCGCGAACTGGACTTCGATACCTTCGACATCCTCAACGTCAAACCGGCGCGCACCGGCGTGAGCGCCAGCCTGGCGATGATTAAGCTGGCGGCCAGCGCCGGCAAGGGCGTGATGGTGGGGTCGCAGGCCGCCAGCGGACTCGGGACCGTTCATGCGGCGGTACTGGCGCTGCGGCCCGAGGTTGACCATCCCTGCGAGCTGACGTTCCCTCTCAAGCTCGAGCGTGACAGCCTGGCGAGCCCACTCGATTACAGCGGCGGCTGGCTGTCGGTCGACGCGCTCGAAGCTGCGCGCCTTGCCCCGGCCACTGCCGACGATTCTAATGCTCCGCATGCCGGGGTTAACATGGCCGTGGACTTTCGGAGGAAACCCCATGAGTGACACCCTTACCCGCCCCAAGCTGAACCGCCGCAGCTCGGCCGTCACCCAAGGCGACCAGCGCGCGCCCAACCGCGCCATGCTGCGCGCGGTCGGCTTCAGCGACGAGGACTTCGACAAGCCGGTAGTCGCCGTGGCCAACGGCCACAGCACCATCACCCCGTGCAACTCCGGCTTGGGCGAGCTTGCGGTGGCCGCCGAACTGGGCACCCGCGAAGCGGGGGGGATGCCGCAGACCTTCGGCACCATCACCATCTCAGACGGCATCTCGATGGGCACCGAGGGCATGAAGTGCTCGCTGGTCTCGCGCGAGGTCATCGCCGACTCGATCGAGACGGTCTGCCGTGGACAGAGCATGGACGGGCTGCTGGCGGTGGGCGGCTGCGACAAGAACATGCCGGGAGCGATGATCGCCATCGGCCGGCTCGACTTGCCGTCGGTGTTCGTCTACGGCGGAACGATCAAGCCGGGCCACCACGGCGACGACGACCTCACCATCGTCAGCGTGTTCGAAGCGGTCGGCGCCTATAACGCCGGGCGCATCCCCCTCGACACCTTCCGGGCCATCGAGAAGAGCGCCTGCCCGGGAAGCGGCTCCTGCGGCGGGATGTTTACCGCCAACACCATGTCTTCGGCGATCGAGGCGATGGGGATGAGCCTCCCCTACTCGTCGACGATGGCCTCCGAGGACGAGGAGAAGAAGGAGAGCGCGCGAGCGAGCGCCAAGCAGCTCCTGAAGTTGATCGAATGGGACCTGACCGCACGCCAGATCATGACGCGCGAGGCGTTCGAGAACGCGATAACCGTCGTCATGGCGGTAGGCGGCTCCACCAACGCCGTCCTCCATCTGCTGGCTATCGCCCACGCGACCGGCGTTCCCCTCGACCTCGACGATTTCGAACGGATACGCCGGCGCACCCCGCACTTCACCGACCTCAAGCCCTCGGGACGGTACGTGGCTACCGACCTGCATCGTGCCGGCGGTATCCCGCTGATAATGAGGATGCTGCTCGACCGCGGGCTGCTCCATGGTGAGTGCATCACGATCACCGGCAAGACCGTCGCGGAGAACCTTGCCGGCGTCTCCGGTGTTCCCGACCCGGCCCAGGACGTGATCCTGCCGTTCGAGAAGCCGAAATACCCGCTGGGCCACCTGGCGATCCTGCGCGGAAACCTCGCGCCCGAGGGAGCGGTGGCCAAGACCAGCGGCCTGGTGACTACCAGGATCACCGGACCGGCCCGGGTGTTCGACAGCGAGGAAGACTCGATGGCGGCCATAATGGCCGACCGGATTCAGGCCGGCGACGTCATAGTCATCCGCTACGAGGGCCCGAAGGGCGGTCCGGGCATGCGCGAGATGCTCTCCCCCACCAGCGCCATCATCGGCAAGGGGCTGGGCGATGCGGTGGGGCTCATCACCGACGGACGATTCTCAGGGGGAACCTACGGACTGGTGGTGGGACATGTGGCGCCCGAAGCCCAGGTCGGCGGCCCGATCGCGCTGCTGAGAGACGGTGACACCATCACCATCGACGCAGAGCGGAACCTGATGGAGGTGGAGCTCAGCGACGAGGAGCTGAGCTCGCGCCGGGCGCAATGGCAGGCTCCCACCACGAAGTACCGCACCGGCGTTCTCGCCAAGTACGCCAAGCTGGTTTCGAGCGCCTCGCTTGGCGCTATCACCGATTGATACTGCCGACTGCCGATAGGCGTAGGAAGAACCGCGAGAGCGTGGGAGGAACCGATGAGCGAAGCTGACGGCAGGTTGAACGTCACCGTCTGGAACGAGTTCCTGCACGAGCGCGAGAACGACGTGGTGCGCTCGCTCTACCCGGACGGCATGCACCGGATACTGGCGGAGGCGATCGAGGAGCAACTTGGCGCCGACGTCCGGACGGCGACGCTGGAGGAGCCGGAGCACGGCCTCGACGACGATGTGCTGGGGGCGACGGACGTGCTCGTATGGTGGGGCCACAAGGCCCATGCACGAGTGTCCGACGAGCTGGTCGCCAAGGTGCAGCAGCGGGTGCTGGCGGGCATGGGGCTGGTAGTGCTGCACTCCGGCCACTTCTCCAAGGTCTTCCAGCGGGTGCTGGGGACCAACTGCTCGCTGAAGTGGCGCGAAGCCGACGAGAAGGAGCGGCTGTGGAGCCTCGAGCCCTCGCACCCGATCCTGGCCGGCGTTCCCGAGCGCTTCGAGCTCGAGCAGGAGGAGATGTACGGCGAGCGCTTCGACGTACCGCCACCCGACGAACTGCTGATGATCTCCTGGTTCCAGGGCGGCGAGGTGTTCCGAAGCCTGTGCACCTGGCAACGCGGCCACGGCAGGGTCGTCTACTTCCGGCCCGGTCACGAGACCTACCCCACCTATTACAACCGGCACGTGCAACGGATCGTCGCCAACTCCTGCGACTGGGCACGGAGGCGGGTGAGCATCGAAACTGCCAAGGCGCCCAACACCGAGGCGCTGGAACCGGTGCCGAACCCCGGCAAGGAACACATTCTCTGAGGCGGCGGGCAGACCCTGCCGTCTCAGCAGACCTCGCCCGACCAGACCCACCAGGACGGCCGGCGCTCAGCCAGTTCGCGCGCGGCGGCACTCGCCCGGGCGGTGTCCGCCGCCAGGCCGAAGCAGGTGGGGCCGGAACCGCTCATCAGGACGCCGTGGAGCCCAAGTGCCCGCAACTCCGTCAGGGTGTCGGCGACGGCCGGATAGGCCGCCATCACACCCTCCTGAAGGGTGTTGCGGTAACCCGGGTCGCGCCCCGAACTCAACCGTTCGACGATGTCGGACGGCGCCAACGGTGGGTCGAAAGCGGTGATCAGCCGGTAGGCTTGCGCCGCACTGACCACGATCCCGGCGTTGGCAAGCACCACCGGAAGCCGCGGCAGTTCGAGCGGCTCGAGGAGTTCGCCGCGACCGCCCGCCCGCGCTGCGCACTGAGTGGCCAGGAAGAACGGAACGTCGGATCCCAGTGCGCCGGCGAGCGGCGACAGTTCTACCGACGACGGATAGAGCCTGGCCAGGCCGCGAAGAACCGCGGCGGCGTCGGACGATCCTCCGCCTAACCCGGCAGCCACCGGTACGTGCTTGCGGAGTCGCACCCGCACGCCGCCCGGGCCGCCTGCCGCCTGAAGGTAGGCCTCCGCCGCCCGCAGCACCAGGTTGTCCGAGTCCATCCGCAGGCCGTGAAGAGCCGCTGTACCAGCGCCCGGCTCGAGTACCCCGCTCACGCCCTTGGCTCTCGCCAGCCACAACTCGTCGGCCAGTGCCAGCCTCGCGAAGAGAGTGTCGATCTCGTGAAATCCGTCATCGCGCCTGCCCAGTACCGCCAGACCCAGGTTCAGCTTAGCGTGCGCCCGAAGCCGCACCCTCTTCTGATTCACCGCCTTCTGATTCATCGCCGTCTCATTCACCGTCTTCTCAGTCACCGCTACCCGTCCGCGTGCGTCCGCCGGCAACGGCGCCGTCCCAGCCCGGCGCCAGCATCTCGGCGAGGGCAAGGTCAGCGGCCGTTGTGAGCTTCATCAGCCAGGGTGAACCCTCCACCAGCTCGACGGAACCGCCGGCCGCTCGCACCAGCCCGGCATCATCGGTTGCAGTTTCGCCGCTGTCGCGCGCAGCCAGATGGGCATCAAGCAGCAACGAGCGACGAAACGCCTGCGGCGTCTGCACCGCCCGCAAGGCGTCACGGTCGACCGCTGCACCGCTCGTGACCTGTATCAGGGTATCGGCGACGCCGACCACGGCGCTGGCGGCACCGCTGCCGGCGGCAACCGACAGCACGCGCTCGACCACGCTCGTCGGCAGGAACGGCCTGGCGACATCGTGGACCAACACCAGCTCGGCGGACGTCGCCTGCAGCAGTTCGAACACGGTCTCCTGGCGGCTGGAGCCGCCGACGATCACTCGGGCATTGGGCGCCAACTCCCGCGCGAGCGCCAGCCACAGCTCCGGCACCGCGACCACGACTTCATCGAGTCGTCCCGACAGGGCGGTGACGGTGCGCTCCAGCAAGGTGCTTCCCGCCAGCTCGAGGAAGGCCTTGGGTCCGCGGCCGAGCCGCAGACCTTCCCCGGCCGCCGCCACAAGACCGGCGCTGCTCGGTCCCTCCCTGCCAGATCGTGTCGATGCCACGCCGTTAAAATAACTCGCGGAGGTACCACGCCTGCACGACTCGCCGAGACTGTCGGCTGCTGCCGCCGTATACTTCCGGGCGTGGAAGAAGCACCACAGGACCCTTGGCGGCTGGGCGCGCGTCTGTTCGACGCCGGTGAGTTCTGGGAGTGCCACGAGGCGCTCGAGCCTGCCTGGCTGACCTCCGCCGGGACCGAGCGACAGTTCCTCGGCGGGGTGATCCTGCTCGCCGCGGCGCTGCACAAGGCCCGCTCCATGGGAAGCGGTCGCGGAGGCCGGCGCAATTACGCCAAGGCACTGACCAAGCTGGCGCTGGTCGGAGACCGGTTCAACGGGGTCGACGTGCGCGAGCTGGAGGCGCGGGTTCACGCCGCATTGCGGCGGTCCGACGTAACCCCGACGATTCCGTACTCCGAGATGGAGGACGATAACCGCGATGCAGAGTAATGGAGCTCGCACGGCCGGCCCTGATCACGACCTCGGCCACGATCACCGGCGGGCGCGCAGGCCGCAAGGCGTTCGCCGCCTTACCCGGAGTCGTCGAAAGCTGGCCGGCGGGGTCGCCGCCGGCGTCGCTGAGATGGTGGACGCCGACGCGCGGCTGTTGCGCTGGATCTGGGCATTATCCCTGCCGTTGTCGGGGGGCCTTACCGGCGTTGCCTACCTGCTACTTTGGGCGCTCCTGCCGGAACAGCCGGAGCCCCGTCAGAGCTAACCGGCAGACCTCGAGACCGCCGCTCGGGGGGCGGGCGCGTTACGAGACCGCTTCTCAGCGGCTTCTCAGCCGCTACTCGGCCCCTTCTCAAACCATTCTCGAGCAAGCGAACAGGAGAGCAGTCCCGACGGGCCGCGTCGAAAGGGGCCTAGAGCACCAGCCGCACCGGGGCGGCCAGCAGCTCTACCACGCGGGCCAGGAAGCGTGAGCCGGCATCCGGCGCGATCGGGCCGCTGAGCGCCAAGGTGCCGCGAAAGCGGTCGCCGGGGACCTGCGGAAGGATACGGCCCAGCGTAAGCACAGGCCGTCCCAGGTCGAGCACCGCTTCGTCGATCCCCAACACGGACAGGTCGGCTACCACCAGAGCAGTGGACTCGACGTCGTGGTCGCCGGCAGGCGCGCTGCATGCGACCACCAGCTCTCGGAAGGGCATGTCCGAGGCCCGCGGCAGGTACGTTACCGCCACGCCGTCGTCGGTGAGCGTGGCCAGTGAGGGCGCCGCATCGACTGTCGTCAATGGCCAAGGCCGGCCTGCCCTGGCGGCGGCCCTGAGCAGGAAACTCGCCGGCGCGATCGTTTCGGTGAGGCCCAACTCGTGTGACACCGCCTGCTGTGCCTGCTGCAACGCCGACAAGTCGACATCCCTCCGCAGCACTATCCCGGACCCGGAGAACCCTCGCACTCTCGTCACCGGCGCGGGGTCCTGCCATCCGGACTGCGACGGTTGCGGGGCGACGGCCTCGCCGGCGGCGGGTTGCGGAGCGTCTGCCG
Source organism: Trueperaceae bacterium (assembly GCA_040905465.1). Taxonomy (GTDB): domain Bacteria; phylum Deinococcota; class Deinococci; order Deinococcales; family Trueperaceae; genus DASVCN01. Next base: position 8,840 of record JBBDRK010000022.1, read on the forward strand.
CGGCAGCGGCGGAGTCGGCGACTCTGGTCTCGGTCTCCTCCAGTGAAACCCCCGCGGGAAGTGGTCCGGCAAAGTCGGCGGTCTCGGTCGGGTTCGCGTAACTCGCCTCGTAGCTCGAGTCGGCGCCGTCCCATGGAGTATCGGAGCCGTTCGAATCGAGACCGTCGTCCTGATTGGGCAGCGCCTCGCCGTGCCCGTGCGCCTCTTCCTGTACCTCGCCCCCTGCTCCGGCCCGTTCCTCGGCCCGTACTTCGTCTGTGAACGTGGCCGCCTCCCAGGGAGTACCGGGCTCTGCATCCGCGAACGAGTCCGCTTCACGGGGTTGTGTCTCCCAGGGCGTGATGTTGGGCTCAGGTTCAGAAAAGTCGGGCTGCGTCGGCGTGAGTCCCGTCGGCTCGGGCTCGGTCAGGTCGGACTCCGTCAGGTTGGTCTCCGTAAAGTCCGGCTCTGTAAAGTCGGGCTCCGTAAAGTCCGGCTCCGCAGACTCGAGCTCTG
>JBBDRK010000023.1:0-1487 GCA_040905465.1 Trueperaceae bacterium
CCCTGGGTGAGCCTGTTCCACGCGTTCGTCTTCTACGGGTTCGTGCTCTACCTGCTGGTGAACCTGTTCGACCTGCTCAAGGGCTACCTGTCACCGGCCGCCCTGGCCCGGCTCGACTTCGGACTGCTCGGGGGCGCTTACCGCTTCACCGTCGACATTCTTTCGGTGCTGATCCTGGTGGGGGTCGTCTACCTGGTGGTCCGCCGCTTCCTCACCCGCGACCCGCGCCTCGACCAGCGCAATCCGGAAACTCTCGTTCATGAGCGGGTACGCGAGGGCAGCATCCGGCGCGACAGCATTATCGTGGCCGTGTTCATCTTCCTCCACGTCGGTTTCCGGCTGACCGGCGAGACGTTCCTGCTGGCGGCCGAGTCGCATTGGGATGCGTTCCAGCCGTTCGCCTCGTCGCTCGCCGCCCTGGTGGGCTACGGCGAAGGGCGAATCGTCGGCTGGCACGTGGGCTGGTGGGGCGCGCTGGGGCTGATCCTGGCGTTCCTGCCTTACTTCCCGCGCTCGAAGCACATCCACCTGTTCATGGCGCCCGTCAACTTCGCGCTCGAGCGCCGTGACGAGCAGGGCCGGCCCCTTCCGCTCGGCGTGCTCGAGCCGGTCGACTTCGAGGACGAAAGCGCCGAGCAGTTCGGTGCCGCCAAGCTCGAGCACCTGCGCTGGCCGCAACTGCTCGACGCCTACGCCTGCATCCAGTGCAACCGCTGCACCAATGTCTGCCCCGCCAACGTCACCGGCAAGACCCTCAGCCCTGCGGCGCTGGAGATAAACAAGCGCTACGAACTCAATGTGGTCGCCGGAGCGTTGGCCACCGGCGAGGAGTCGCCCAGGCCGCTCACCGACTTCGCCATCTCGACCGAGTCGTTGTGGGCATGCACCGCCTGTGGGGCGTGCATGGAGATCTGTCCGGTCGGCTGTACCCAGATGATCGACATCATCGAGATCCGCCGGGATCAGGTGATGATGCAGGGCGAGTTCCCGGCCGAGCTGCAGACCGCCTTTCGCGGCATGGAGCGTTCCGGCAACCCCTGGGGCCTGGGCCAGGACAAGCGCCTCGACTGGGCCGAGGGACTCGACGTTCCGACCCTCGATCAAGATAGTACGGAGGAGAGGCCCGATTTCGACGTCCTGTTCTGGGTCGGTTGCGCCGGCTCCTACGACCCCACCGCCCAGCAGACGACCCGGGCCATGGCGCGAATCCTCGACCATGCCGGCGTCGACTACGCCGTATTGGGACAGGGCGAGAAGTGCACCGGCGATCCCGCCCGGCGGGCCGGCAACGAATACCTCTACTATCAGCTCGCCAGCGAGAACGTAGCCACGCTCAACGCCGTCCTGCTCGAAGACGAGCACCTCGCCGGCACTCTGGACCGGGCCAAGCGCAAGCGCGTGGTCACCACCTGCCCACACTGCTTCAATGCGCTCTTCAACGACTATCCGCAGCTCGGCGGGGAGTACGACGTGCTGCACCACAGCCA
>JBBDRK010000024.1:0-8837 GCA_040905465.1 Trueperaceae bacterium
TAGGTGGCGCTCTGGCCGAAGTAGCGGTTCGGCGTGAAGGGTAGGCCGCGCAGAAGCCTGATCGCTTCCGAGAGAGGTGCGTCGTACCCGAACGCCAGTTCCCTGAGACTCTCGCGAGCCACGCTGTCGGGCACGACTCCCGCGGAGAAGCTCTGGCCGTCGGGTGCTTCGAGGTTGGCGACCGCCACCATCACCACGCTGCCATCAGGAAGGTCGAAGCCTCGCACCGCCTCGACGTTGCCGTGGGTCGGCTCGCCGACCACCAGCGCTCGGCCCTGCGCCTGCAGGACCAGGGCGGCGATCTCGCCGGCGCTGCTGTTTCTCCGGTCCACCAGCACCGCCAGCGGACCGCTGAAAACGGTCGGCGCATCGACGTATCGCGTGAGCAACGCCTCCCCTCTCGGGTCCTCCAACCAGGTGGCTCCGCGCCGCCCCTCGACGGCGTAACGACCGTGCCACACGACCTCCCCGCGGCTCACGGCACGGGCCCAGGTGCCGTCCAGGAACGCGCCCAGCGTGAGGCCCAACTCCCCTATCCGACCACCCGGGTTTCCGCGCAGGTCGATAACGAGTTCGGCCAGCCCCTGCCCCTGGAGCTCGCGCAGCAGCCGATGAACCTCGCTTGCGATGTCATCGCGATTGAAGCTCGGAACATAGAGGTAGCCGAGCCTCTCATCGAGCATCTCCGCCTGAGGAAGTTGCTCGGCCAGCGCAAGCTCGAACGGCGCGGGGGCGAGTGTAGTACCGACACGCGAGCGACCGCGGAGGAGTTCCAGCGAGACAATCTGCCGGTCCGCCGCTTCGCGCAGCAGCTCCCAGACGCGGTAGCGCGACTCGAGCCGGTTCAGCTCGCGGCCATCCACTCGGACTATAACGTCGCCGCGCCGAAGCCCGGCAAGCGCGGCCGCTGTGCCGGGAAATACCCGCTCTACAACCAGGCCGGTGCCGTTGAGAAGAGTGGCTCGAATGCCGAGTCGGGACGGCCCCACGCCCGGAATGTCCTCGTTCCGGGCATAGGCGACCAAGCCCAACCACGAGGAGTGGTCGTCGCCGACTTCACCGATCATGCGGCCGAGCACCCGGTCGAACGCCTCACGCGACCTCGCCGAGAGCGCGTCTGACCGGTACGGCGCCGCCCATTCCTGCCAGTCGAGGTACGTGGCGTCCCAGTAGTTGCGCTCGAACACGTCGACCACCGCGTCGAAGACGCGCTCACGGTCGTCGTGCATGTCCCGCGGCTGGCTGGCCGCGCTCACCCAGCCGGCTGTAAGTACCAGCGCCAGCGCAAGGCGTGACAGGAGGTTCACCCATCCAGTGTAGCCGCGCCGGCTCACGGTTCTAGTGAAACCAGGACCAATCGATCACCAGACCGGCAGAGCGGAATGCTGGGAGCGGAGCCATGGGGAGTCGACGATGATACCCTCTCCGCCGAAGACGACGGCGGGCCGACCGTCGATGAATAGTCGGACCCCGTCGATTCCGGCCGGCTGCGTGAGGGTGTAGAACAGCTGATTGAGCCGGCCCTGCATGGCGGCACTGCCGCCTCCGCTCTCGAACTCGCCACTCAGGTCGACCTCCAGGACTGCGTCGATGAGCAGGATGCCGTGGACCGAAGTGCCGACCGGCACCACGCTGGTGAGCCCGCGCTCCCGCTCGCTGGCCGTGGGCCCCTCGGCCAGTTCGGTTATCGCCGCTCGAGCTCGTTCCTCGGGAGAGTCTGCGTTGCTCCGGCGCCCGACCGACTCGAGCCTGAAGTTGGTCCCGCTGTCAGCCACGAGATACACGAGCGTGTCGGGCAGCCGTTGCATGGTCTGGAGCGTGAGCACTGTCGCCAGTACCAGAAGCAACAAGGCAGCCAGAGCGGCTACGCGCAGAACGACCGTTCTCATCGCTTAGGGGGCCGGGACGCTACGGTTGCGCGACCGCGACCTCTCAACCGTCGTCACCCGTGACGTTCTCCGATGGTTCACCCAACGACCCGTCGGCAAGTCGTTCGGCCTCCTCGGCGAAGAAGGCGTAATCACCGTTCGAAGGCTCCAGGTCGTAGGCGCGAGAGTAGGCATCGGCGGCTTCGCGGTAGTCGCCGCGAGCGAAGTACAGGCGTCCCAGCCACGCCCAGGCGCTAGCAAAGTCCGGGTTCTCGGCAACCGCCTCGAGGAACCCCTCCTCCGCCTGGTCGAGCTCGGCCAGTTGATAGTGGCGCACAGCCTCGACGAACGCCAGTCCGGCTTCCTCCCCGAACTCGATCTGCTGCCGGGCGATCCGCAGGAAATAGCGCGCGCGCTCGTCCTCGGGACGCCGTTCCAGCACTCCCTGCCAGTAGCCGACGGCGGCCTCCGGATCTCCGCTCTCCTGGTTGCTGCGCGCCGCCCAGACCCAGGCTTCCACCATCTCCGGATTGGCTTCCAGCGCCCGCTCGAAAGCATCGGCTGCGCCCTCCACGTCGCCCGCCTCGTAGGCGGCCTGGCCTTGAAAGAACGCCCTCCCGGCCGCAACTCCCCATTCAGATTGGGTCCGCGACACCTCGAGGAAGTACTCGGCCGCACGGTCGTCGGGACGACGGGCCGCTACCAGCTCCCAGTAACGCACCGCGTCGGCGGGCCGCTCCAGCTCGAGTGCCGTGCGGCCCGCCCAGACCGCGGCATCGATGAACCCGCTGTTCGCAGACAACGCTCGGACGAATGCGTCGTGTGCCGCCGGCAGATTCTCCTCTTCATAGGCCGACAGTCCCCGTCGGTACGCCCGACTTGCCGTCTCGCCGACCCGCACCCGTTCGTCCACCAGAGTCAGGTAATACGACGCGGTCTCATGGTCCGGGTCTACCGCAACGAGTCGCTCGAAGTAACCGCGTGCCGCCTCTTCCTCGTCGAGTTCCAGGTTGATGCGGCCCAGCCAGTAGAGCGTTTCCGGGTCGTCGGGAACATGGCGCAGGACCGTCTGGTAGTAGCCGAGAGCAGCCGCGAGGTTGCCGGCTTCGTAGCGGGCGAATCCCAACTGGTTGCCGGCTTCGGCCAGGGCGGCCGCCGGGTCCGGACCGGGTTCGTCCGCCCGCGCCTGCAGATCGCCGCCCGCCTCGAGGTACTCGAGCCAGGCCTCCAGAGCGCGGACATACCAGTGCACCTCGCTGTAGGTCTGAGCGAGGAAGCGCGCCGCGCCGAGGTCGTCGGGAGCGATTCGGCGGGCCTCCCGGGCGAGGTCGAGCGCCTCGTCCCAGAGCCGCTGATCGGGCGTATGGATCTCGTAACTGGTGCGGGCCTCGGCGGCTGCTGCACGAGCTCGAGTCAGCAGTGCCTGGGCGTCCGGCTGCGACCATGCCATGCCGGCAACGCCGAGCAGCAGCAGGGCCAGCCATGCGCGGGGCATGGGCCGAGTCTAGCATCGGCCGCTACTGGCCGAGCGTGCGTCAGAAACGTCCTTGCACCGACCGGGGCGATTGGTTACGGTGGTTGACGGTTTCCGAGGGGGCCAGGCGAAAATGTTCGAGAGTCTAGGCAACAGACTTCAAGGGGTATTCGACAGCCTGAAAGGGCGCGGCAAGCTCACCGAAGCAGAGGTGAAGACCGCGCTTCGCGAGGTGCGCGTGGCGCTGCTCGAGGCGGACGTGAACCTCGAGGTGGCCCGCGACTTCACCAAGCGGGTGCAGGAGAAGGCGGTCGGTTCCGATACGCTTATGTCGCTGCGCCCCGACCAACGGGTGATCTCGATCGTCCACGAGGAACTCAAGGGGGTGCTGGGCGAGAGATCGGTCCAGCCCGACCTGCGCAGCGACGGTAACGTCTGGATGCTGATGGGCCTCCAGGGAGCCGGCAAGACCACCACCGCCGGCAAGCTCGCCTACCGCTACAAGAGCCAGGGACGCCGGCCGCTGCTCGTGGCGGCCGATACCCAGCGACCGGCGGCACGCGACCAGCTCAAGGTGCTCGGCTCACAGATCGGCGTGCCGGTCCTCGAGGTCGAAGACGACGAGTCCCCGGCGACGACCCGAGAACGGCTCGACGCCTTCCTCAAGCGTGACTTCCGCGATCTGGTGATAGTGGACACCGCCGGCCGCCTGCAGATCGATGAAGGGCTGATGGACCAGCTCGCCGAGCTGAAGCAGGCTCTGGAGCCGCGCGAGACGATGCTGGTGGTCGACGCGATGACCGGCCAGCAGTCGTTACCGGTTGCCCGGAGCTTCGACGAGCGCGTGGGCGTGAGCGGACTCATCCTCACCAAGCTCGACGGGGACGCTCGCGGCGGGGCCGCGCTGTCCGCCCGGCACGTCACCGGCAAACCGATCTACTTCGCCGGCATGAGCGAGAAGATCGACGGACTCGAACCGTTCCACCCCGACCGGATCGCCTCGCGCATCCTCGGAATGGGCGACGTGCTGACGCTGGTGGAAAAGGCGCGCGCGCTGGAAGCCGATGACGAAGCCGAGGAGGTCCGCAGCCTTAGCGACTTCAGCCTGCAGGACATGCTCACCCAGATGCGCAAGATCAAGCGGATGGGCTCTTTCAGCGAAATCGTCAAGATGATACCGGGTGCCGGGAAGATGCTGCCGGCCGGCGCTAATGTCGACGAAAAGGAGATCGGCCGGGTGGAGGCGATCATCTCGAGCATGACCGAGGAGGAGCGCAGAAAGCCTCGCCTCCTGAATGCCAGCCGCCGCAAGCGCATAGCGGCCGGATCGGGAACCACGGTTCAGGACGTCAACCGGTTGATGAAGAACTTCGAGCAGATGAAGAAGTTGATGAAGCAGATGGGCCGGAAGCAGCCCGGCGGCGGCGCGCGCCCCGGGCTCTTCTAGCCGAGCGCTTCCGTTTTCGCCGGCGGCGCGCCGGCGGCAGGTTTGCCTGTCGCGTTCCGCACGTCTGCCAGCCGCTGGAATTGCGAACCTGGTAAAGTGTAGGATAAGTAGTTTGAGGTGCCGGGTCCGGCACTCCTTTCACAGAGTCGTTCGAGGTCGGAGGAAGTTGAAGCTATGGTAAAGATTCGCCTGATGCGCATGGGCGCAAAGAAGAACCCGCACTACCGGCTGGTGGTCGTGGACTCGCGCAAGAAACGTTCGTCCGATTACATCGAGTCGCTCGGTTACTACGACCCGCGTGACACCACGCCTCAGCCGCTGAAGGTCGACGTAGAGCGCGCCGGCTACTGGCTCGCCCAGGGCGCCCAGCCCACGGAAACGGCGGTTCGGCTGCTGGAGAAGGTCGGCATGGAGGTCCCCTTCGTTCGTGCCAAGCGAACCGAGGGCTACAAGTACCGCTCCGGCGAAGCTCAGGTCTAGGCTCGTAACCCGTGGCGCCGCTGGAGCTCGTCACCTTCATCGTGCAGAACCTCGTCGCCGAGCCCGACCAGGTTGCAATCGGCGCTGAACGTGACGGACGCGGCATCCGCATCGAGATCCGGTGCGCGCCAGATGACGCCGGCCGAATAATCGGTCGCGGCGGCCGCATCATCAACAGCCTGCGCACGCTCGCACGCGCCGCGTCGGACGGCCGGCAACGCGTGGAAGTCCAGCTTATCGATTGACCTGCCTGAACCGCGTACGGCCGTCTACCGAATGACGGAGCGCCTTACCGGCCAGGTCGAGCCTCCCGGCGACCATGTGCTCCTCGGTCGGCTCGGCAAGGTCTTCGGTCTCGCCGGCGCACTCCACTTCCGACCCGCCGGCGAAGCCGAAGGCCGGGCGATCCTCGAGCTCGACGAGGTCTTTGTGGCCGGACTGGGAACGGTGCCGGTCCGTGAGATCCGACGCCACGGCAACGGACTGGTGATCGCCTTCGACGCTGTTCGGCGGCCCGAGCGCGCGCAGGGCCTGGTCAATGCCCGGGTCTACGCGCCGGCCGAGGCTCTTCCCGAGCCCGCCGGCGGGGCACTCTATGCCGACGCTCTGCGAGACCTTCCGGTATTCATAGACGGCCAGCCTTTCGGCACTGTCGCAGAGGTGCTGGGCGTGAGCGGCGCCGAGCTGCTTGCGGTGGAACGGCCGCTGGGGAACCAAGCTCTGCTCCCGTTGCACGCTCCCTATGTTCAGGTCACCGCCGACGCGGTCCTGGTGATCGACCCGCCCGCCGGCCTGATCGACGGTGACGACGGCCCGTGAAGTACACGGTCTACACGCTGTTCCCACAACTGCTGGCGCCGTGGCGCGACGAGGCGCTGATCGGCCGGGCCGCGCGAAACGGGTTGCTCGAGCTGGAGTTCCACGACCTGCGGGAGTTCGCCGCTGACCGGCACAACAAGGTCGACGACACCCCTTATGGCGGCGGGGCCGGCATGGTGATCAGGGTGGACGTGGCCGCCCGGGCCATCGCCGCAGCGAACGCGGCCGGCCCGCCTCCGGACGAGGTAATCCTGCTCTCCCCGGCCGGCCAACCGCTGACTCAGGATCTTGCCGGCGAGCTGGCCACCCGCTCGCATCTCTGCCTGCTTTGTGGCCGGTATGAAGGGTACGACGCCCGGGTCGAACGGTTGGTCGACCGCGAGGTATCGGTCGGCGATTACGTGCTGATGGGCGGCGAGCTGGCGGCGCTGGCGCTCATCGAGGCAACCGCGCGACTGGTACCGGGCGTGCTGGGAGATCCGGACAGCCACCGGAACGACTCTTTCAGCACCGGACTTCTTGACTACCCGGAGTACACTCGGCCCGCCTCGTTCGAAGGGATGGAAGTGCCCGAGATCCTCATGTCCGGGCATCACGGCCGCGTGGCAACCTGGCGCCGCCGGGAAGCGCTCGAGCGCACCCTCACCAGGCGTCCCGAGCTGCTGACGCGGGCGCCGCTGAGCGACGCCGACCGTCGGACGCTGGAGGAACTCGAGGGCGACAGTCAGGAGTAGTTCGGCCCTGACGCCGGTAACGATCCGGCCGCCCCCGATATACGCGCCCCACAACCGCACCCCCCACGTCCGCGCTCGACATGCGCCTCACCACTTACGCGGACGGCTGCCTTGGCCGACAGAAGCGAGTGCGGGCGGCACCGGATGGGCCGCCCGCACTGCCGACAAGGTCGAATCGTCATTATTCTCCCGACTGGATCCGTTCCACCACCAGCTCGGTGATGTCGAGGCCCTCCTGGGCGTACACCACCAGGTTCGTCCCCCGCGGACCGGCTACGTCGGAGTCGAGCACGATCGAATACCCGTTCTCCGCCGCCACGGCGCGAATCGCTTCGTCCACGGCTATCACCGCGGGCTCCGCAACCGTGCGGATCTCCGCGTCGTAACGTTGCTGCACGCTCTGCATCGTAGCGAGCAGCGTCTGATAGCGCTCCTGGTCCTCTGCCGACAGTTGCTCGCCGGCCCGGGCGCGATCGGCCAGTTCCTGGATGCTGGTTCGGATGCCGCCGAGCTCGTTGCGAGCCTGCTCCTCCAAGGCGGTAGCCTGCTCGCCGGCGGGATGCGCGGCAATAGCTGCCTGTGAGTTCACGAAAACGATGCGCGTCTCGGGCGCTTGAGCGGTCAGGTTGGTCGAGGCCACCCCGAGAAGGGCAACGACGCAAAGGAGTATCAGGGTGAGTCGTTTCATAGCGCGGTCAGTGTATCACCGCCATTATGAGAAACTGCGCGCCGAGCGGTCCCCAGACCGAAGCTAACCGGACCGAACCGATCCGACGGCCGCCAAGGTGGTTCATGTCATTCACATTGCTGACTCAAAACCTGATCGGGTCGCTGTTCGCCCTGTTGCTCGGTTCGCTCATCGGCTCCTTCGCCAACGTGGTGGTGCACCGGCTTCCCAAAGGCGCTTCGATCGCCTTCCCCGGCTCTCACTGTCCACGCTGCAACCATCGCCTCAGCCCGCTCGAGTTGGTGCCGGTGCTGTCGTGGGCGGTGCAACGCGGCCGCTGCCGCAGCTGCCGCTCGCCGATCTCCCTCCGATACCCACTGGTCGAATCGATCATGGCGGTCGGGTTCGCGCTTCTGTGGCTGCGCTGGTCGCCCCTGGAGGTCGGATGGGCGTTCCTCCCGCTCGCCGCCGTGTTCGCGGTGCTGGTGATCCTCGCCGCCATCGATCTCGACACCTACACACTACCCGATGTGCTGACGCTGCCGGTGCTGGCGTTGGCGCTGCTGGCTCCTCTGCTGTACCCCGCCGGGCAGGGACTCCCCTCGGCCGGGCAGGCGCTGGAGGGAGCGGCGGTCGGGGCCGGGGTGCTGGCGCTGATAAACCGGCTGGGAGGCCTGGCCTTGCGGCGCTTTCACGATACCGGCGAGCGGCTGTGGCCACTCGGCTTCGACCAGGTGAACCTCGCTGCCGTGGCCGGCGCGGTTGCCGGCTGGCAAGCGGGCCTGGCAGCCGCGGCCGTCTCGCTTGCCGGCAACCTCGGATTGCGCCGGACTATTCGCCTTCCTGAGCCGGCACTGTTTGTGCTATGGGCTTTGGCCCTGGCGTTGAGCTTCACCGGCCTCACGGTGGCGCCGTTCGACGCTGTCGGCGGTAGCCTGGCGGCAGCAGGAGCGGTTGCGCTGACAGGAGCGTTGTACTGGTGGCTGCGTGACGTGGCGAAACACGGCCCTCGAGCGAGCGGAACGAGCGAGAGCGCGGACGAGGTGGCAAGCGCCGAGCGGGCCGAGGAAAGCACTCAGGCGGCCGGCGACGACGAGCCTGTCGCAATGGGCTTCGGCGACGTAAAGCTGGCAGCCGTCATGGGCGCCCTCCTGGGCTGGGAGAAGCTGCTGCTGGCGCTGTTCCTGTCATTCGTGGTGGGGGCGATTGGGGGAGTGGTAGGGCGGATGCTGGGTGGCGACCGAGTGATCCCGTTCGGACCCTACCTGGTGCTGGCGGCGGTGCTGACGCTGTTTCTCGGCGACGCGATTCTCGGCTGGTACCTGGGCCTGCTGAACGTCTGAGCTTT
>JBBDRK010000025.1:0-2358 GCA_040905465.1 Trueperaceae bacterium
TCGGACAGATCGCCTACGCCTACATCGACGGCAACTGTGAGGGATGGCTGCCGCGCGGCCGGGTGCTGGTGGACGTGGCGCGCGGCTACGAGTACCAGCCGCTGCGCGCCTGGGTGACGATCGAGCCCGACCAACGGCAGCTGACCCTGCGGCTCGAGCGCTGGATCGACATGAACTCCGAACGCTACTACAGCGGCGACACCCACGTGCACTTCCTGTCGACTCAGGGCGCCCTGACCGAGGCACGAGCGGAAGACCTGAACGTGGTCAACCTGCTCCTCAGCCAGTGGGGTCACCTGTTCACCAACAGCGAGGAGTTCACCGGCTACCCGTTCATGGACCGGGAGCGAGACACCATCGTCCACGCTTCCCAGGAGAATCGCCAGCACATCCTCGGTCACCTCAGCCTGCTCGGGTTGCGGCAACCGGTCATGCCCTGGGCCTCGGGCGGTCCCGGCGAAGCGGAGCTCGGCGGCGGGCTCGATACCACGTTGAGCCGCTGGGCCGACGCGGCGCACGCCCAGGGCGCCACCGTGATCGTCCCTCACCTGCCCACTCCCAACGGTGAGGCGGCGGTACTGATAGCCACCGGGCGCGCCGACGCGGTGGAGATGCTCGACTTCCTGGAGTTCGAGCACCTCGAGTACTACCGCTACCTGAACGGGGGCTATCGGCTGCCGCTGGTCGGCGGTACCGACAAGATGTCGAATCAGACTCCTGTCGGTCTCTACCGCACCTATGTCCGCCTGCCCGAAGACCAGGAGTTCAACTACGAGAACTGGTGTGCCGGTCTCCGAGCCGGGCGGACCTTTCTCAGCGGCGGCGCCATGCTGTGGTTCACCGTCGAGGGGCAGCCGATCGGCGAAACGGTAACCGTGGCCGGCGGGGGTCCGGTCGAGGTCGAAGCCGTCGCCCGCTCGATATTTCCACTGCACACCTTGCAGATCGTCTCACAGGGGCGGGTCGTCGCCGAGTCGACCGACGAACAGGGCACGACTCGGCTGCGGCTCAAGACGCGACTGGAGATCGAAGGCGACACCTGGCTGGCCGCCCGCTGCGCCGGACCCGACTACACCGCCCGGCCTCATTACGATGCCCGGGGACGCGGCATCATGGCCCACAGCTCGCCGATCTACGTCACCACCGGCAGCGAGTACCGGCTGCTCGCCCCCAAGACCGCGCAGTACATGATGACGCTGATCTCGGGCGGGCTGTCTTACATACGCCACCACAGCCCCCAGCATCCGCACGGACACACTACCCACCATCACGGGCTTCCCGACCACATCGGCTACCTCGAGGAACCGTTCCGCGAGGCGATGGAAGCGATCCACCGGCGGATGCACGATCTCGGCATCCCCCACTGATGCGATGAAACTGACGCGAGGAAGATGAAAATGCTGGCGGAAGACATTCACCATCGACTTCAGTCTCTGCGAGGCGGCTGGAGCTATCCGGAAGACACCGTCGACCGGTTCGTGGCGGGCGACCCGGCGACCGAGGTTCGAGGCGTCGCGGTGATGTGGATGAGCTACGCCTGGGCGCTGGAGAAGGCGGTGGCGCTCGGCTGCAACCTGGTGATTACCCACGAGCCCACCTTCTTCGAGCACTTCGACCGCGCTCCCGAGACCAACAGGTTGGCCGCGGCCATCAGGAAGCGCGAGTTCATCAAGGAGAACGGACTGGTGGTGTTGCGTTGTCACGACCTCTGGGACCGGATCAGGGAACACGGAATCCCCGACAGCTGGGGGCGATTCCTGGAGCTCGGTCCGGCCGCCGAGGCTACCGAGTACCTCCGCGTTTACGAGGTGGAGCCGACGACCGCCGTCGCGTTCGCCCGCAAGGTCGCCGCCAGGACCGTCGCGCTCGGGCAGCCCGAGGTCCAACTCATCGGGCCGCCGGACCGGCCCGTGCGGCGGGTCAGTACCGGGACGGGCGCCATCACCCCGTTCCTGGCGTCGGTCGAGCAACTCGCTGTCGACCTTGCCGTCTGTAGCGACGACGGCATCGACTACTGGCGCGACGGCGCCCTCGCCATCGACGCCGGCGTCCCTATAGTCGTGGTCAATCATCCGGTCAGCGAGGAGGCCGGTGTCGCCAGTCTGGCCGACACCGTGTCTCGCATGCTGCCGTCTCTCCCCGTCCACCACATTCCCCAACGCTGCATGTACCGACTGGTGTCTGGTTGAGTGCCCAGGCCCACGGTCTATCACCAGGCGCTCGAGCCCGCGAAGGAGGATCGGCCCGCAACCAGCCTACTCCCCGAGGCATGTGACCGCAGCGCTTGAGCGCCGAGGCATGTGACCGACGCCGCGCTTGAGCGCCGAGGCATGTGACCGACGCCGCGCTTGAGCGCCG
>JBBDRK010000025.1:2458-3821 GCA_040905465.1 Trueperaceae bacterium
ACCGACGCCGCGCTTGAGCGCCGAGGCATGTGACCGACGCCGCGCTTGAGCGCCGAGGCATGTGACCGACGCCGCGCTTGAGCGCCGCCGCAACCAGAGCGACCGCCCGAGCCACGCCAAGACCGAGTCAGCATGGAGTACCAAAGGAGATCGGAATGAAGCAACGACCAGCTTACCGCCGCTTGATGCGCTTCGCCCAACTGCTCACCATCGTTTCGCTGCTGGCGGTCGCGCTCGGGCAGTCGACCCCGAAGCTGTCCTTCTGGTTCGAAGGGGAGAGTCCCGCCTCGGTCGCGCTCTTCCAGAAGGCCGCCGATCGCTTCGTGGCCGGTTACCACACACCGGTCGAGATCGAGATCACGGTGTACGCCTTCGACGACATGTTGCGCACCATGCCGCTGGCGCTCGACGGCGGCACCGGTCCCGACGCCGCCTCCGTCCCCCCGCTCACCCAGGGTTCCGACCGGTATGCGAAGGCCGGACATCTGCTCGACCTCACTCAGATCGCCGAAGAGCGCGGATGGCTCGACAACTACTCGGCAGACGTGCTGGCCTACAACAATGCGGGAACGCCGGGCAGCATATACGGTGTGCCGTATAGCCTCACGACGGTGGGCGTCTACTACAACGGAGATATCTTCGACGAGCTGGGGCTGGCGGTGCCCACCACCTTCGGCGAGTTCGAGCAGGTTCTGGCCGACTTGAAAGAGGCCGGCTACACGCCGATCTCGGTGGGTGCTCTCGACGGTTGGCCGCTCGACCACGTGTGGTCGCAGATAGTGCACACCAACATTCCGATCGAGTACATCACGCGGCTGGAGCAGCTCGATCCCGAAGTCAGCTACACCGCTCCGGAAATGATCGAGGCCTCCTACAAGATCCTCGAATGGATGCGGGCGGGCTACCTCGACCCGAACATGCTCTCCACCAGCTACGGCGATGCCAACTCCATGTTCATCAGCGGCCGCGTACCCATCACCATCACCGGCACCTGGGCGCAGGCCGACTTCACCGAGCAGCCGGAGTTCGAGGCGCGCTTCTTCCCGATGCCCCGCCTGAACCCCGACCTGCCCACCTGGAACGCCGGCGGCAGCGCCCCATACAACAATCTGGTCGTCCCGAGCGGCGGCGACAACGTGGAGATCGCCGTGGACTTCGTGGACTACCTCCTCAGCGAGGAGAACATGAGGGCGTTCTGGAACGACGGCACCCTGGTCTCCTTCCAGTTCGACGAAGTACCGCCCGCCACGACGGTGTTGCAGGGTGATATCTACGCGGCGATGCAGCAGACCGGGCCCGGCTACTACCACGGGGTGATAAGCCCGCTGGTGAACCGCGGTCTCTGGTCGGCGCACCAGGAGAT
>JBBDRK010000025.1:3921-5708 GCA_040905465.1 Trueperaceae bacterium
GGTCTACGCGGCCTTCTTCCTCTATCCGGCCGTCGAGCTGGTGGTGCTCAGCCTGCAATCGTGGGACGGCCTGGGTCCGCGTGAGTTCGTCGGGCTCGAGCAGTACTCCCGGCTCATGTCCGACAGGCTCTTCTGGCTGTCGCTGAGGCACAACCTGCTGTGGCTGCTCGGCGCGACCGTGGTCCCGGTGGTGGCCGGCCTGCTGCTTGCCCTGCTCCTCGCCCGCAGCCGTATGTACGGCCGCGTCCTGTTCCGCACGGTGTTCTTCCTGCCGCAGGTACTTTCCTCGGTCACGGTGGCCATCATCTGGGGCTGGATCTACAACCCCACGTTCGGGGCCCTGAACGTGACGCTCAACGCCCTGGGGCTCGAGTTCCTGCAACAGCGCTGGCTCGGCGACAAGAGCCTGGTGCTGCCTTCGCTGTTCATAGCCTGGAGTTGGGTGCACTACGGCTTTACCATGGTCATCTTCATCGCCGCCATCGACGGCATCGACGAGATCTACTTCGACGCCGCCAAGGTGGACGGCGCCAACGGCTGGTGGCGGTTCTGGCACATCGTCCTGCCGTTCATCCGCGCGCCGCTCACCACGGTGCTGCTCATCACCGCCATCGCCGCCATGCAGGTGTTCGACCTGGTCTTCGTACTCACCAACGGTGGGCCGGCGCGCGCATCGCTGGTCATTCCACTGCTGATGATCGACAACGCCTTCATCTACAGCCGCGTCGGTTACGCGGCCGCGATTGCGGTCGTGCTGGCGGCCATCATCCTGGTGTTCTCGATCCTCTTCCTGTACCTGCGCGGAGTGTTCCGCGACGAGGCCGCGTGAACCGTACTTCCGCGAGCCCGCGAGCCCGCGTATCCGGAATCGTCCGCCTTTCCATGCTGCAATCGGCGCTGCAGACGGGGCTGGCCGGAGCGATCTCGCTGATGGTGGTGTTTCCACTGGTGTGGATCATCTCCACGTCTCTGAAGTCCCGCGCCGAGGTCAGCCGGGATCCGCTGGGCTTGCCGAAGACCTGGCTCTGGTCCAACTATCCGGAGGCCTGGGACGTCGGGCGCTTCGGCACCTACTTTCTCAACAGCATCCTGGTGGTGGTACCCGTGGTGCTGGGGGTGCTGCTGCTGTCGCTGCTGGCGGCCTACGCCTTCGCCATGTTCACCTTCCGCGGCAAGAACGTGCTCTTCGTGCTGTTCCTGGCGGGCCTGGCCATTCCCATCGGCGTGCTGGTGGTGCCGCTGTTCTATCAGATGCTGGCGCTCAACCTGGTGAACACGTTGTGGGCGCTGATCCTTCCCGAGATCGCGGTCAGCCTGCCGTTCGGTATCCTGCTGCTGCGAAGCTTCATCGGCGGCCTCCCCCGGGCGATCATGGACGCAGGCAGGATTGACGGCTGCAACGCCTTGCAACTGCTCTGGTGTATCGTCGCTCCGCTCTCCCGGCCGGCGCTGCTGTCGCTGCTCATCTTCAACTTCATGTGGAGCTGGAACCAGTTCCTGCTGCCCGTCGTGCTGGTACAGACCGAGTCCGCCCGCACCCTGCCGCTGGGGCTCAGCTTCTTCCAGGGGCGCTACTCCTCCGATCTGCCTCTGCTGATGGCGGGAGCGACCATCAGCTTCATCCCCATCGTGATCATCTACGTAATCTTCCAGCGTCAGTTCATCAAGGGCATTACTGCCGGGGCACTGAAGTAACGAGCCTAGCGCATCGGCTTCCTGACGTAGAAGGGGCTGGTCCAGGCCTTGCCCTCGTCCACCTGAACGACACGGAGGAAGTAGGGCTCCTC
>JBBDRK010000025.1:5808-6984 GCA_040905465.1 Trueperaceae bacterium
CTGAAGATCCCGTTCATCGAGACCCGCTCGAATTCGTTTCCGGACAGGCCTACCCTGCCCGTCCACCTGACCATGCGGGCGCGGCCCTTGACCCGGGCGCCGCCGAAGCGCAGCAGCAATGTGTCGGGCGGCGCGTCTGCCGCCGGCACGTAGGAGTCGATGACTTGGTCTCGCCGCAGCAGATCGATGCGCAAGATGGGCGCCGTGCCCACGACGCGCGTCCTCAGCGTGCCCGAGTGGAGCTCCACGTCTGAACCGATCGGGTGGCCGGCGAGGTCGCTGTCGACGAGTATCCTCTGCCCCGTGGTTCCGTAGGTCCGCCGGCTGCTGAGCGCGTCCCAGAACCCCTGGCGGTCCTTGCTGTCGCTCAGGACGCAGGTGAGGCCGCCCAACGTGCCGAAGATGCCGGCGCCCGGGTAGGAGGCGCCGGGTCGGCACTTGTGGCCATCGCTGTTGCAGACGAAGCCGATCTTGATGCCGCGGGAAAAAGCCTCCTTGTACACCCACTCGAAGGTGCCCCAGGCGGAATGGATCTCCCAGAGCCGTTCGATCTGCGGATCGCTGACCTTGAACGAGGCGGGTCGCCCGCCCACGTGCGCAATCGTCATCGCCTCGTGCCCGCGAAGGGCTTCGTACAGCTTGGGAAGCGGCGCGTTCTCCTCGAACGGGTTGGCGTCGAGCCAGCCGGTGCTCCGGTAGATCGGCGCGTCGTCCTCGAAGTAGATGACGTTGTGATCGCCGCCCATCGCCTCCGTGCCCGACCACTCGTAACCGGGGAAAGTCACGAACTCACCGGAAAGGTAGGCATCGTGGGAAACCTGCTTGATGTGCTCCCAGAGGTCGAGGCCGATCTGGAAGTCGTTGCCCTGATGCACGCTGCCGTCCAGGAAGGAGTAGTGGCGCCCGTAACGGAAGTACTCTTCGACGGTCCCCGCGCCGACGGTCTCGCCGGTCTGCCCGTGCAGATCGCACCAGTAGAACTGCCGAACAGGCAGGTCGGCGCGTGCGCGGACATCGACGGCGTTCGCCACCGACGGTAAGCCGCCGTCGACCGCGAACGAGCACGGCCCGGCCTCTTCGAGTGTCGTCAGAAAGCGCCAGACGCCCTCGTCGTGCCTACCCTTGGCGGCGACCGTGGAGTGGGCGCCGGATCGCCTCAATATAAGGTTCGGCTCC
>JBBDRK010000025.1:7084-8617 GCA_040905465.1 Trueperaceae bacterium
CGAGTCTCCCTCCTGCAGCGTGGCGTTGCGGACGTGCACGAACACCGTTCGCTGGAAGGGCCTGACTGTTCCCTTTCGTTCGACCTGCACCTCGAGGTCGGCGCTGCCGTTGGTAGAGGCGCTGATGAAGTTGTCTGCGTCGGCGTCGCTCGCCTGCAGGTTGCCAGCGTCGGAGACGAATCGGAGGGCGAGCTTTAGGCCGCCGTCCTCATCGAGACCCATACTGCCCACGGTGTAGCGGATGGTGATCGTCTGGTAGCTGCCCGCCGGAACGCCTGACTCCGGAACTCCGGCGGAAATTTCGGCACCGCCCCACTGGCGGGTGAGCTCGAGCGGGCTCCTGCCTGCGAGTTGCGGCCTGCGACGGTGGTAGCGGTAGAGCGGATGACTGGGATCTACTACGAACGACACGTGACCTGTGACCTCCGGGAGGGCTCGGCCGCTACTGCCAGAAGGCTTCCGGCAGTCGGAACCTGAGTCCGACTTGCAGCACGAGATAGATGATGACGAGGACGAGGGCTGGGCGCAGGAACAGTGACAACGGACTCCTCGCGCCCAGGTAGTACATCGAAATAGCGAGCATCAGATAGGTGGAGATGTAGAAACCCCACCAGTAGGTGGCGAGGACGTAGAGCGCCCAGATGAACATCATCCCGAGCACTCGGCGCTGGTTCACCTGCGAGTCGGCTGCCTCCGCCACCGTGCCGGTGTCCTCGTCGACGGGCAGCGGAGTGGTAACGGGTGGGAGGACGATCGTCAGGGCAGCGAAGAAGGCGATCCAGCCGATGATCGCGCGCGGGAACATGCTCGGATCCTGGCCGGGAACGAACTGCGGAATGAGCACGAACCAGAAGAGGGCGCAGATCGCCAGCAAGGAGAAGCCGAGCGGCTTCCTCCTTACGAACTCCGCAATCCCTCTCAAGGCGTGTCGAACCTCATCTTCACGCCCAGGTTCAGCCGTAGCGCTTCGAACGAAACGACGTCACCGGGAGCCACGTTGCCCACGTTCACCTGCGGGCCCACCCGCTCGAGCAGCCACACCTGCATGTCGTGCACATCGCTGGCGGATATTCCCGCGATCCAGCTGCCGGGGAGTTCGAAGATCACCTGATCGACCGGCACCGAGGAGAGTATCTGCTCCGCCAGGTCGTCGCGGAAGTGGCCGTCCTCGTAGAACTCCGCCGCCTCGAAGAGTACCTTCCAGGCGCCGGCCTCGAGACATCCCAGGGCGTCGTCGATGAGCCCTTTGGCAGAGGAGACGTCGGCCTTGCTGCCCACCTCGCCGAGTACCTTGAGGCCGAAGTCGTTGTGAGCGTGCGAGATGATCTCGTGCTTATCTCTTTGCGCCAACTCCAGGAGGTTGTCGGACACCTCCAGGGCTTCGAAGCCGCTGTCCACCGTGTCCTTCAGGTAAGCATCGGTCAGATTACGAGAGATGGCGTACTCGAGGAACTGCCCGCCGGGGAAGGCGGTGACCGAGTGACGCCGGTAGGTGTCGATCTTGCGCCTGAGGAGCTCCTTGGAGTAGAGGGC
>JBBDRK010000026.1:0-45290 GCA_040905465.1 Trueperaceae bacterium
GCCATGGGCCTGAAGTTCGGGCAGGCGCTCGAACAGTTCGGCCTGTATTTCTTCGAGGAGCCCTGCTGGCCCGAAAGCCTCGACGGCCTGGCGATGATCAACGGCGCCCTGACCACCCCTGTTGCGACCGGCGAGCGGTTGACCAGTCTGGCGGCGTTTCGCGATCTGTTCGCGGCACGAGGCTGTGAGGTGTGCCAACTCGACATCACCCACTGCGGTGGCTTGACCGAAGCACGACGAATAGCAAGTTTGGCGGAGGCCTATCGTATCGCGCTCGCTCCTCACAACCCGCAGGGTCCCGTAAGCACCGCAGCCTCGCTGGAGTTCGGCTTCTCGCAGCCCAGTTACATCATCTGTGAAACCGTTCACGAGGATGTTCCCTGGCGCAGCGACGTGGTGAGCGAGGGGTTCACCGTCGAGACCGAAGGTCGGCTGATAAGACCCAGCCGCCGGCCTGGGCTGGGGATCGAGATCGACGAGAAGGAGGTCGCCAAGCACCCCTTCGAGCAGGAGTTGCCGCAGCGCAGCTTCTATGCCGATGGCGCCGTTGGCGACTGGTAAGCGCCGGATGGACGGCATAGCGGCAGACGACAAGGAGCACAACATGGATCAGACGTCCGGCGTTCGGACGCTTTCGACACCGTTCGGTGGTGCCACTCCGGCATTCAAGGGCAGGCTCGGCGTCGCCAAGGTCGATATTTCGCCGCCGGTGGGTATCTATTCGCGAACCTGGGGCGCGTCCGAGCACGATGTGTCGACGGGCTTGCACCGGCCGTTCTTCGTAACCGCCCTGACGCTTCAGTCGACCGACAACGAACCCCCGTTGGTGTTGGTGGCGTTGGACGGTTCGTGGTGGCAGGACCAGGACGATGAGGCGGCGTTCCGTGGCCGTCTGCTCGAGCGCTTCGGTTTTCCCGCAAGCCATCTCATGGTCAACCTCTCCCATACGCACGCCGGGCCGCCGCTGGTCATGGATAACCAGAACAAGCCCGGAGGCGAGTATGTCCTCCAATATTTCGAGACGCTCCATCAGGCCACCGCCGAGGCGATAGACCGGGCGTTGGCCGGGGCCCGCGAAGCGGTGCTGTCTTGGACCGAAGGAAGCTGCGATCTGGCCCGCAACCGGGATCTGGCGGATACCCAGAACAGCCGGTACGTCACCGGTTTCAACCCGTCCGCCGGCGCTGACGCCACCGTTCTGATTGGGCGGGTTGCCTTGGAATCGGGTGAGACGTTGGCGACGCTGGTGAACTATGCCTGTCATCCCACCACTCTCGCCTGGGAGAACCGACTGTTGTCGCCCGACTACGTCGGCGCGATGAGAGAGACCGTGGAGTCGCACACGGGCGGAGCCCCTTGCCTCTTCCTTCTCGGTGCCTGCGGAGAACTGGCGCCGGCACACCAATATGTGGGCGACGTAGAGGTGGCGGATGGCCATGGCCGGAGACTCGGTCACAGCGTCTGCGCTGCACTGGAAGGCATGCTCCCGCCACAGCAGGAGTTGGCGTACCAGGGCGTAGTGGAGTCGGGAGCTCCACTGGGCATCTGGCGGCCCGAAAGAGTCGAGCCGGCTCACGCGAGTATCGAGCCGGTTATGAGTGAGGTTCCGATCGGGATAAAGAACGATCTGCCCAGTGTGCAGGAACTGTCTGCTGAGCTTGCGGCTTGTGAGGACCCGGTCTTGCGCGAAAGGCTTCAGCGCAAGCTCAGGCTGAGGAGGTCGATAGGGGAGGAGCAGATCTACAGGTTGCCGGTCTGGTTATGCCGCGCAGGCCAAACACTTTTCGTCGGCGCGCCCGTGGAGGCGTACTCAGCCTGGCAGATTGCGCTGCGCGAGGCCTTCCCTTCCCACGCGGTCGTGGTAATGAACCTGGTCAATGGGGCGCTCGGCTACCTGCCCCCCAGCCACCTCTATCAACACGATATCTACAGCGTGTGGCAGACGCCTTTCGACCAAGGCGGCCTCGAGTCGCTCCTGGAGCGAACCGTTAGCGAAGCTCGCAGACTCATCGAACCGTAGCAACGCGACCTAGCCATCCAACCTAAGGAGGGTGTGAACCAATGAAGATCATCCGGGGTATCACCGAGCAGGGAGACATCGTGCAGGCGGAGCTGAGGGAGGACGGTCGGGCGTTCGAGCTGCAAGGCGATATCTTCTCCGACTACCGCGTGACCGAGCGGACGGTAAATATCCGTAAACTGCTTGCCCCTGTCGTTCCCGCGCAGATCCTGGGCATCGGGTTGAACTACCGAAGGCACGCTGCGGAGTCGGGGGCGCCTGTACCTGAGTTCCCGGTGCTCTTCATAAAGGGGCCGAACACGCTTCAGGACCCGGAAGAACCGATACTGATTCCCACGCATCTGCAGACCAGCGAGGTCGACTACGAGGCCGAACTCGCCGTGGTGATCGGGAGGGACTGCAAGAACGTCTCGCGCGACGAAGCGCTCGACTTCGTGCTCGGCTACACCTGCGCAAACGATGTGAGTGCCCGTGACTGGCAACTGAAACGGGGCGGCGGCCAGTGGAGTCGCGGAAAATACTTCGACACATTCTGCCCCTTCGGACCCAGCTTGGTGGTCGATGAGATCGACGACCCGAACTCGCTTGGGATCCGAACGATCCTCAACGACGAGGTCGTCCAGGACTGGAACACCAACGACATGATCTTCGATGTTCCCGCGCTGATCGCGTTCCTGTCCGCTAGCACTACCCTTCCTGCCGGCACTGCGATACTGACCGGTACACCTCACGGGGTGGGCATGGCGGCTGACCCACAACGCTGGTTGCGAAGCGGCGACGTCGTCCAGATAGAGATTGAGCGGATCGGGGTGCTCACTAATCCTGTGCTGGACGAGCCCAACTCGTCTGCATAGAAGAGGCGCACCAACGATGCACGACGTTGATACGCCCAATGGAGCCCACGGCGAGACGTTTCACGCCGGCATCGGATGTTCGGGCGGCCTGCTGGCAGAGAGAAGCCAGTCTATTCGTGGCGTACGCAGCGGAGGCGTTCGTCTGCGAGCACGGCAGGTCGTCGAACGAGATCGTCAATTCGTTCGATCTCGATACCGACCATGACCTGGAGGAACCGTACTTTCTGCGTGTGATCCAGCCAGCTTCGGCCGTTGTCCGACCACGTTTCCCGACCCGGAAAATCAGGCCGTAGGTTACGGCGAAGAGTGCCAGCAGGACGGCGAGATCGCGGGGCTTGTGGCCGAGGCGTAGCAACGGCGTAACCCGGTCGTTCCCGACCAACGTGCCCGATAGGGCACCTGGCGTGCCCCGTTCCGGCCAAGTCTCAGGTTCAGCAGCAGTACCAGAAGCCCTAACGCGGGGCCCCGCTTGACAGGCGGGGCAGCTTACTGTATTAATTGATTAACAAAACGAACGAATAGGCGCGCCGAAAGGAAGTCACCGTTTTGGCTCCATCTGCATCCAATGCCCTTGGCCGTGAACAGATTCGCTCGCTCAACCAGAGCGCAGTCCTGAACGCGATTCACCGCCATGGCCGCATCTCGCGCACCGACCTGGCAGCCGAGCTTCGTCTCAGTCCGGCCGCGGTTTCCGCCATAACCGCCACCTTCATCGAGGCGGGACTGGTGATCGAAGCCGAAGTGGGAACCTCTTCATCCGTCGGTCGCAAGCCGATCCTGCTCGAAATCGATTACGAGCACGCATATGTATTCGGCGTAAAGGTAGCCAGTCACTCGCTGACCACCGCAATCACCAACCTCAGGGCGGAGCCGGTGGAGGTGCGGACGGACATGCTCGACAGCCTCGATGCGAACGGCGTGATATCCGCGATAGCGACATCAGTGGAGCGGCTGATCGCCTCCACCGGCGTCTCGACCGATCGGGCGATCGGTCTGGGAGTGAGCCTGCCCGGCATAGTCGAGCAGAAGACCGGCAGAGTCCGCTATTCCCCGCTTCTCGACTGGTACCAGGTTCCGTTCGCCGAAAGGCTGGGCGAGCGGCTCGCCCTGCCGGTTCTGATCGAGAACGACGTCAATGCGCTTGCTGCCGCCCAGGCCTGGTTCGGCCACGGACAGCAGCACGACTCGTTCCTGGTGTTGACACTCGGCCGCGGCGTGGGGTTGGGCATCGTCGTGGGCGGCCAGGTCTATCGCGGACCCCGCGGCGGCGCCGGGGAGGTGGGACATATCTCGGTAACCCCCGCCAACCCGCGGGTAATGACGGCCGGCCGGGGCACGCTGGAAGGTTTCCTCAGCGACGCCAGGCTTGCCGAGCAGGCCCGCGCCGCGGGCGTGGATTTGCTCCCGAGTGCCGCTCCGGAGCGCTTGACCGAACTGGCTAGCGAGGGCGACCCTCTCGCCTTGGCACTGTTCCAGGACGCCGGCGATCTTCTGGGCTCGGCGCTCGCCAACCTCGTCAACATCTTCGCTCCCAGCCTGGTCGTGTTGAGCGGTGAGGGGACACGGAACGCCCGGTTCTTCATGCCGGCGCTGGAGGAGGCTTTGCAGGCGTATAGCTTCGGCGACGTCGCCGAGGGCCTGGAGCTGGTAGTCGACGACTGGGGTGACGACGCCTGGGCACGCGGCGCCGCCGGTCTGGCCGCGGCCCGCTTCCTCGCCGAAGCCGCCGTTTCGCACGATTCCACTTCCGCCCCGCGCATCGGGTCTTGAACCGTTCGACGCCGCGCCGCGGCAGCATCGGAAGGAGGTTGGCGACCACCCAGCCTTACCGTCCCTGACGGCCGAATCTCTCTGCACTCCTCGAGGAGGATGCCATGAATACCCTGAAATCGCACGCCGGCAAAGTCGTCACCACCCTGTTGCTCGTACTCGGCCTGACGGGCGGCACAGCCCTGGGCCAGACGATCGACTACTTCTCGTTCACCGCCGGGGCAGACCAGATCGATGCGCTCGAGCACCTCATCGAGACCTTCGAGGCCGAGAACCCTGGCATCACCATCAACTACAACACTGCCGACTTCGGCTCCTACTTCACCAAGCTGCAAACCGACTTCGCAGCCGGTAACGCCCCGGATGTCTTCGAGCTCAACTACGAGAACTTCGTGACCTTCGCATCGCGCGACACACTGCTGCCGCTCGGCGATCACATCTCGGCCAGCCAGAGCATCAGCGAAGGCACCTTCTACCCGGCCGCCCTCGAAGCGTTCAGCCGCGACGGCGTCCAGTACGGCCTGCCCATCACATTCTCGACGGTGCTGCTCTTCTACAACCAGGACATGTTCGATGCTGCCGGCGTGAGCTATCCGGATGCCAGTTGGACCTGGGATGACGTCATCGCAGCCGCAGAGCAGCTCACCGATTCCGACAACCGCGTATGGGGCATCCATCAGCCGGTCCAGTTCTGGGAGTTCTACAAGGCGGCCGCCCAGGCAGGCGGCGGCCTCACCGTCAGCCCCGAAGTGCAGATCGACTCACCCGAAAACCGCGAAGCGCTCCACTACCTGGTCGACAAGCTTGCCGTCCACGGAGTCATGCCCTCGGCCGCCGAGATGAGCGGCGCCGGCGACACCGACCTCTTCGCCAACCAGCAGATCGGCATGATCCTCACCGGCATCTGGATGTTCGACTTCTTCATCCAGAACGCCGACTTCAACTGGGACGTGGCCATCGAGCCGGGCGGCGCCCAGAAGGCAACGCACTTCTTCTCCAACGCCGCGGTGGTATCGAGGACCAGCGACAATGCCGACGCCGCCTTCAAATGGGTGGAGTTCCTGGCCGCTCACCCCGAGACCGTGGCGACTCGCATAGAAGAGTCGTGGGAGCTCTCGGCCCTCTCGCTCGAACACGGTGAAGCCGCCGAAGCGTACCTGTCGCAACCGGTGCCTGCCAATCGCGAGGCCGTCTTCGAGTCGCTGCGGTATGCGGTGACCCCGCCGGTCCTGGAGAACCAGCAGCAGCTAACCGACATCGTCAACCAGGAGCTCGAATCCGCGCTGTTGGGCCAGAAGACCGTCGAGGAAGCACTCGCCAGCGCGCAGGAGCGCGTCGAAGACCTCGTCAACGAGTAAACACTCGCGGAACCCAGCAAGAGGAGTTGCGGCATGATCATCCACCGGCCCTACGGCATCGACGACCCTTACAAGCGGCTTCCGACCGAGCGGTTCCCCCGTGATCCGCTCCCCGGAGAGGCCGTAACGGTGGGCTTCGAAACGGCCGAGCGGGCATCGCGAGCCTGGCTGATCGTTACCGGCGGTTCCGAGGACCAGCGAGAGGGCCACTGCTTGCCGGCCCTCTCGCTCGGTCGGGGCCGCTGGATAGCCGAGCTCGGCGCCGTCGATACGGGAAGCTACGGCTACCGTATCCGTGCCGAGATCGACGGAAAGGAGGAGACCAGCGAGGAGTACTCCTTCGATGTAGGCCGCTGGATAGAGGTGACCGGCGTGGAGGTCGCCACCGTGGACAGCGTCGACGGCGAAGGGGTCGAACTGGAAGACGGCGTCAGCCTGACTCTTCAGACCACCGGTCGACCCGCACTACTGTCGCTTTCCTTCCCTATCGCCGGCGTGTGCCGCTCCGAGTACCTGATCGGCGGGGCGGCCCCAGACCGCCAGCACGGATTGCCCTGTGCCGTCAGCCGCCAGGGTCCGCTGACGATCGTCTCCGCCTCGGGCATCGTGCTCACCATCGACAGCCAGAGCCTGGCGATCTCGGCGTCCACGCCCGGCGCATCGCAACCGTCCTTTCGTGGCAACCTTCGCGCACGCTGGCTGATCGATTCCTTTGAACGCATCTCCAGAGTGGAAGCGTCGTTCGATTCCCAGCCCGACGAGTGGCTCTACGGCCTGGGCGAGCGCTTCACCGATGCCGACCGCCGCGGCCAGGAGTGGGACGTTCGCGTATACGAGGAGTATCAGGAACAAGGGAAGAGGACCTACCTGCCGGTACCGTTCCTCGTTTCCAACCGCAACTACGGCCTCTGGCTCGACTCCCAGGAGCCCAGCCATTTCGACCTTCGTGCTTCAGGGGACAGCTGCCGCAAGTGCACCATCACCCGCGAGCTCCTCCCCACCGCCTCTGCCTCGCTCCCACTTCATATCTTCGTAGGCGAAGCGGCTTACGGCATCACCTCCAGCTTCACGAAGCTAACCGGGGAAATCCGGGTGCCGCCCAAGTGGGCGTTCGGACCGTGGATGTCGGCGAATACCTGGAACAGCCAGGCCAAGGCCGAGGAGGTGGTAAGGCGCACCGTCGAGGAGGGCGTGCCGGCTTCGGTGATAGTCCTCGAGGCCTGGAGCGACGAGTCCACCTTCTATATCTGGAACGACGCGCAATATCAGCCGAAGCCGAACGGCGAGCCCCTGACGCTGGGCGATTTCGAGTTCGGAGGGCGCTGGCCCGATCCGAAACGGCTGATCGACTACTGTCACGAGCACGAGATCAGAGTGGTGCTCTGGCAGATCCCGGTTCAGAAAAAGCTGCTGGAGTCTCACGAGCAGCACGACCTCGATGAGGCGCACATGCTCGCCAACGACTACTTCATCCGCAACGAGGACGGCACTCCTTACCGAAACAAGGGCTGGTGGTTCACCGACGCGCTGGTCGTCGATTTCACCAACCCCGAGGCAGGCGAGTGGTGGTTCGGCAAGCGCCGCTATCTTTTCGACCAGTTGGGTATCGACGGCATGAAGACCGACGGCGGAGAGCACCTGTGGGGTCGCGACCTCCGGTCGTTCGACGGCCGCCGCGGCCTGGAACTGTTCAACAGCTACGCGAATATCTACGTGGAGGCCTATCACGAGTTCATCCGGAAGGTCACCGGCGATGACGGCGTCACCTTCTCCCGCGCCGGGTACACCGGCGCCCAGCGCTGGCCCTGCCACTGGGCCGGTGACGAGGGCAGCACCTGGAAGGCCTATCGGGCGTCGATCCAGGCCGGACTGTCGGCCGGCCTCAGCGGCATCAGCATGTGGGCCTGGGACATCGCCGGATTCAGCGGCGAGATCCCCTCGCCCGAGCTTTACCTGCGCGCCACGGCCATGGCTGCCTTCTGCCCGCTCATGCAGTACCACTCAGAGCCGCACGGTGCCAGCGAGTGCCGTGATCGCACGCCCTGGAACGTCGCCGAGCGCCACAACGATCCGACAGTACTCGACATCTACCGTCGCTACGCCCGGCTCCGCATGTGCTTGCTGGATTACATCCACTCCGAGGCGCAAACACTCAGGTCCCAGGGCGTGCCGCTGATGCGCTACCCGGCACTCGAGTTCCAGCAGCAGCACGACTTTCTCGCCGGGGACCCGTTCGCATACCTGTTGGGCCGCGACCTGCTGGTAGCGCCCGTGGTGGAAAAGGGTGTGTCGACGCGCGAGGTGCGCCTGCCGAACGGTGACTGGCGCGATCTCTGGTCGGGAACGCGACTGCGAGGCGGGCGAGTCGTCACGGTACCGGCCCCCATCGACCGCATTCCGGCCTTCGTTCGCGCCGACAGTCCGCGAGCCTCTGATCTCCTGAGCGCCGCTGAGTCGTTCTACGGTCAAGCGGTCGTGAAGTAGGGGAGGCCGATGTACGAGCGCGGCTGGAAAAGGTATGCGATTCTGGCGCTCTTCCTGGGGCCCAGCCTGGTGGGAACAATGATCTTCTCGCTCGGTCCGATATTCGCGGCGCTAGGCCTGTCGTTCACCAACTGGGACATGCTGACACCGGCTGAATTCGTGGGCCTTGCGAATTTCCGCCGCATGTTCGGAGATGCCGAGTTCTGGGCCACGCTGCGCCACACCATCACCTTCCTCGTCGGCTACGTGCCGCTGGTACTGGTGGCCGGTCTGGCTGTGGCAGTGCTGATGAACCGGCAACTTCCGGCGCGCAGCATCTTCCGGGCCATGTACTTCCTGCCGGTGGTCACCTCCTGGGTGGCGGTGGCACTGGTTTGGAAATGGCTGTTCAACCCGACCTTCGGGCTCGTCAACACGCTGCTGGGTTTCATCGGCATCTCCGGTCCCTCCTGGCTCTTCGACCCGAACTGGGCGATGCCTGCGGTGATCCTCACCAGCGTCTGGAAGGACACCGGGTTCGTTATGATCATCCTTCTCGCCGCCCTGCAGGGCATCCCTCGCGAGTACGAGGAGGCGGCGAGCATCGACGGGGCGACCGCTTTCCAGCGGCTCGTGCACGTGAAGCTGCCGCTCCTGAGCCCGGCGATCTTCTTCGCTCTCAGTATCAGCCTGATCAACTCGTTCCAGGTGTTCGACCAGGTCTACGTCATGACCCAGGGCGGCCCCGCTGGCGCCACCACGGTGTTGGTCGAGCGGATCGTCGCCAACGCATTTTCCTACAGCCGAATGGGCCATGCCTCGGCGATGTCGATGGTGCTGTTCGTGATGATCTTCTGCACCACCTTCCTCTTCTATCGACTGCGGAGGTGGCAGGTGTGATTGGCGTCTACTCGAGCTCGTACCTGGGTCCTGACGAGAAGGGCACCGAGTCTACCGCCGCCGCGTGGGGCGCCGACGCTCGGCGTGTCGAATCGTGAGGGAAGCCGTGCGTTCTCCCCGAAGGAGCTTCGTAGTCGGGCGTGTCCGCGTGCGGCTGGACTGGCGTCTCGCTGTCGTCACGATCCTGGTACTCATCGGAGCGGTGGCGATGGTCACGCCGTTCGTCTGGGCCGTCACCACCTCGCTGAAGGCTCGGGGCGCGATGCTGATCGTTCCGCCGCAGTTCCTGCCCAGCGAGCCGTCGCTCGACGCCTACTCCACGGTCGTCAACCGTTTCCCATTCATACGGGTGTTCGGCAACTCGGTGCTGGTTGCCGTCGCGACCACGTTGGGACAGCTGGTGCTGTGCTCGATGGCGGGCTACGCCTTCGCGCGTTTGAAGTTCTTCGGCCGAGACACCCTCTTCCTGCTCTACCTGGCCACGCTCATGGTCCCGTTCGCGGTGATCGTCACGCCGCTGTTCATAATCGTCACCAAGCTGGGCTGGACCAACAGCTACATCGGTCTGGTAATCCCGGTGATGTTCAGCGCTTTCGGCACCTTCTTCATGCGGCAGTTCTTCCAGTCGATCCCGCGGGAGCTCGAGGAGGCGGCTACCATCGACGGCGCCGGCACACTCACCACCTTCTGGCGGATCATCATGCCGATGACCATGCCGGCGCTGGCTACATTGGGCGTTCTCAGCTTCATGGGCTCCTGGAACAGCTTCCTGTGGCCGCTTCTCATCGTCAATGATCGCGAGCTGATGACGCTTCCAGTGGCGCTCTCTGCTTTGCAGGGCATCTACCCGGGTCAGACGCAGTGGAACATCGTCATGGCCGGGACAGTGCTCGCCACCATTCCCACGATCGCCGTCTTTCTGTTCGCTCAACGCTGGGTGATCGAGGGCGTGGCGGGGTCGGGCGTGAAGGGATAGCCGGTGGGATCGACCGGATCATCGCCAGCGCACGATTCGCATATCAGTATCGACGGCAGGAGCACCGAGATAGACACTCGATTGATAATTGCCAACCAACACGCGTCCGGCGCCTACCCGGCATCGCCCAGTTTCTCGCAGTACCCGCACTCCTGGCTGCGGGACGGTTCGTTCATCGCCTACTCGATGGATCGCTGTGGCGAACACGCAAGTGCGGCGGCCTTCCATCGTTGGGCGGCGGCAACGGTCCTGTCCAACTCCGCGGCTACGCGAGATCTCATGGAACGTGCCGCACGGGGCCAGCCCATTCTCGAGCACGAGTTCCTTCCCGCCCGGTTCACCGTAAACGGCGAATGGCAGCAGGACGGCTGGCCCAACTTCCAGCTCGATGGTTACGGCCACTGGCTGTGGAGCCTGGGCGAGCACCTGCGTTCGAGTGAGGCGGCAAACGCTTCACAGGAGGTGGGCGAGGCC
The DNA here is from genome assembly GCA_040905465.1 of Trueperaceae bacterium. Lineage (GTDB taxonomy): Bacteria > Deinococcota > Deinococci > Deinococcales > Trueperaceae > DASVCN01. Next base: position 10,816 of record JBBDRK010000026.1, read on the forward strand.
GCGCGCCTGGTCGGTGAATACCTGACTACTTTCTGGCAGGAGCCGTGCTACGACGCCTGGGAGGAGTACCGCAGCCAACTGCACACCTCGACGCTGGCGTCGATCTACGGCGGCCTCGCTTCGATCGGCGAGACGTTGCTGCCCGACCTGCGAGTCGTGTCCGAGCGGGTAAGAGAGGTGATCCTGGACGAGTGCGTTGCCAACGGCCGTTTCGTCAAGCACATCGGGAACGAAACCGTGGACGCGTCGCTGCTGTGGGTGAGCACACCCTTCGCGGTCGTGCCCGAGGATCATTCCCTGATGACGGCCACCGTAAAAGAGATCGAGCGGACACTCAGCGTCAGCGGGGGTCTGCGACGCTACGCGGCCGACACTTTCTATGGCGGTGGCGAGTGGCTGCTGCTCACGGCCTGGTTGGGGTGGCATTACTCGCGTCTCGGCAACCGAGAGCGGGCCAGAGAGTGCCTCGCCTGGGTCGAGTCGCACCGTGATCCGGAGGGCTCGCTTCCGGAGCAGGTCAGTGGCGAGGCAAGCAACCAGCGCTTCCTCAACTACTGGACGAAGCGCTGGGGCAGATCGGCCAAGCCGCTGCTGTGGTCGCACGCCATGGCGCTGGTATTGCTGCTCGAGCTGCAGGCGGATGGCGGTTGAGCGGATCTGGCCGAAGCAACCTCCGATGCGAAAGCCTTGGCCACGTCGGAGGATCACGGTTCAGCTCTTCTTGAACTCCCCGTCGACCAGGCGCCAGATCTCGCGGGGATTATCGTCCTTCAGTTCGAGGGGCAGGGCGGCCTGCGGAAAGTCCTGGTAACAGATCGGGCGAGCGAAGCGGTATACCGCGGCGGTACCGACCGATGTAGATCTCGAATCGGTGGTGGCCGGGTAGGGCCCGCCGTGTTGAACTGCAGGGCCGACCTCGATTCCGGTCGGGAATCCGTTCAGAAGCAAGCGGCCCACCGTCAGCTCAAGGGCCCGTAACAGTGCTCGCTGGCTTTCCAGCTCGTCCTCTTCCGCGTGCACTGTCGCCGTGAGGTGGCCGTCGAGCCGTCGCGCGAGCTCGACCATCTGTTCGGAGGAACTACAGGCAATCATGACGGTGACGGGACCGAATACCTCTTCGGCGAGTTCTCGGCGTTCGAAGAAAGTCGAAGCTTCTGCCTTGAGTATCACCGGCCTGGCTTGGGTAGCCGACAGGGCACCGGGATCCGATGGGGGCGTCAGTACCTCGACACCGGTCACCGCCTGGAGACGCTCAATACCGCTCCAGAATGACCTGGCAATTCCTTCGTGAAGCATGACCATGGGTTTGGGATCTTGCGGCTGGTGCTCGAGGTCGGCCGCGAGAAGCTCGATGGTTTCGGTCAGGCCGATAACCAGACCGGGCTTTGTACAAAACTGTCCTACGCCCAGGGTGAAGGACTCCTGGAGTCCTTTGGCGATCGCTTTTCCTCGCTCGGCTGCGGCCCTCGGAAGGACGAAGACCGGGTTGACGCTGCCCATCTCTGCGTAGACGGGGATGGGCTCCGGTCGTGCCGCTGCGGCATCGAATAGCGCCCTGCCACCCCCTAGCGAGCCGGTGAACGCGACTGCTTTGCTGCCAGGATGGCGCACGAGTCCGAGGCCCGTCTCATTACTGGGGCCGTGGAGCAGGGAAAAGACCCCGTCTGGCATCCCTGTTTCCCTGGCTGCGTCGACGATCGCCCGGCCCACCATCTCCGAAGTGCCCGGGTGCGCCGGATGAGCCTTGACGATTACCGGGCAGCCGGCCGCGAGTGCGGAGGCGGTATCGCCTCCCGCTACCGAGAAGGCCAAGGGGAAATTGCTGGCACCGAAAACAACTACGGGGCCGATCGGAATCAGCATCCTTCGCAGGTCGGGTTTCGGTGCCGGCGTCCGATCAGGGTTCCCGCGATCGATCCGTGCTTCGACCCAGGAGCCCTCGACTACGAGGTCGGCGAACATTCGTATCTGGTTGGAAGTCCGAGCTCGCTCGCCCCGAAGTCGATTCGCGCCAAGTCCTGTTTCCAGCGAACCCCTCTCGATCAGCGCCTCACCGAGACCGTCGATGTTTGCGGCGATCGTGTTCAGGAACGCGGCGCGCTGATCCGCGGCGAGTTCCCGGTACTCGTGGAAGGCGGCGCCGGCGAGCGTTACGGTTCGGTCGATCTCGGCTGGCGTCGCTTCGTGAAAGCCGGGTTCGAGTGGTCGACTCTCTATCGGGTTCTGAGCTGTGTAGATGTTGGCGCCTTCGGCGCTTCGGCTATAACCGACGAAATTCGAGCCGCTTAGCTCCATATCGGATCCTTTCTACTGCGTGGACGTGATCGGATGGGTAACCACCTGCCCATCCGCTAGGAGTCTCGATCCACGAAGCGAACCGGGGCCACTTCGACACCTCAGGCTCGCGATTCCTGAACGGCTCGAACCACCGAACCGGCCACCTCGGTAACGCGGTCGAGCTCATCGCGGAAGCGAGTCAGTTCCCCCCCCAATCCCAGAGCGGCAGCGCCGGCCTTCAGGAACTCCGAAGCGGTATCGGGTGATACGCCGCCGGTCGGGATGAAGAGCGCATCGCTCAACGGGCCACGAAGTGCCTTCAGGTGGGCTGGACCGACGATGTCGCAGGGAAAGAGCTTCAGCAGGCGACAACCGGCGTTCAATGCCGCCTGTGCCTCAGTCGGGGTGAACACGCCGGGCAGATGCAGGATGTCCGCCTCCTGCGCCAAGCGTACGGTGTCGAGATCGAGGTTGGGAGATACGAGGAACTCCGAGCCGGCCGCCAGTGCGTTGCTGGCATCTGTCCTGTTGCGTACAGTCCCGGCTCCGACTAGCACATCGCTGCCGAGGTGGGAGCGGAGTGCGGTGATGCCGTCGAGTGCGTCTCGGGAGTTCAGTGTGAGCTCGAGAGCTCGAATTCCGCCGTTGATGATCGCCTCGGTCAGCTCCAACAGCTCGGATCTCTCGAAGTCACCCCGCAATATCGCGATGACACCTGAATCCTGGATCCTGAGGCTTGTCGCTTCACTTCGGCTGGTCATGACTCGGCCAAAGCCGGTGAGCCGCCATCGGCGCCTTTTGCCCGAATAGCCTCATCCGCCAGGTCCTTACCGACGGGGTCGTTCATCTGCACAGCGAGCGACTTCAATCGCTGGCTCATTTGCAATACGCGGTCATCGTGGCTGGGCAGATGCGCAAACTGATTATGGACGTCGTTTCTCGGTGTGGTGTACAGGTTCAACTCCTCTTCCGGATCTGAGGTCAGGTCGTATAGTTCGCCGTCTCCATCGCTGCTCAAGATCAACTTCCAGTCCTCGGTTCGCAGGCAGCGCTGCTCCTTGTTGGTTATGTTGGTAGCGTTCTCGACGTAATAGTCGTCCCGGCGGTCGGCAGCTTCGCCAGTCAGGAGAGGAACGAGGCTTCTGCCGTGCAGATAGTCTGGTAAGGGGGTACCGGCCCACTCGAGAAGCGTCGGCATCAGGTCCTCGAGGCCGACGAGAGCATTCTCGACGTTTGCCGAATTCTGCAGTTCCGGCCAGTTCACGATCAACGGTACTCGAATCGCCTCCTCGTGACAGACGAACTTATGAACGCTGTCCCGTCGATAGTTGAACGTCTCCCCGTGGTCCGCGAAGTAAACCACTATCGTATTCTCGCGCATCCCCAGTTCCTCGAGGCCGTCGACTATCCGCCCAGTGTAGGCGTCCAATGCGCTTACCGCTCCGTAGTAGCCGGGAAACGGGATAGAGCGTTCCCGGTAGTAATCCATGAACGGCTTGGGCGCCGAAAATGGGTTGTGTGGAGGGTAATAGCTCTGGACCATCAGGAACGGCTTTTCACTATCGCGCCCGCGCAACCACTCGATACTGGCGTCGGTTTGAGCCTCTGGGCGGTACACGCCGTCCTGCACGCCTCCTTGCCAATGACCTCCCTGCGAATTGAACCCATCGTAGTGATCGAAGAAGCCGGGATCGGCCTCGCCCAGGTGCCACTTGCCGAAGTACGAACACTCGTACCCAGCATCACGCAGCAGGTCAAAAACGGTCGTTGTCACCGTAGACTGCTCTAACAAGGCGTTATCGACACCGTATATGTTTTCGATTACTCCGTGTTGATGGGGAAGCACCCCCGTCCACATCGTTGCCCGTGCGGGCGTGCAAACCGGGTACGGGGTAAACGCTCTGCTGAAGCGTGTGCCCGAACGGGCCAGTTCGTCCACGTTTGGTGTGGAGGCGAAGGAGCTTCCATAACAGCCGAGGGAATCCCAGCGTTGTTGGTCGGTGAGGATCATGACGATATTGGGAGGCATGGTTTCCTTTCTACTTGCCGCGCAGCCGGATTCTGGGATCGATCACGCCATAGAGCATGTCGGTGAGGAGATTGGTGAAAATGACGATGAACATGAAGAGAGCGAGCGTGCCCTGGATAACCGGGAAATCACGGCTGCGAATTGCGGTGAGCATCAACGAACCGATTCCTGGCCACGTAAAGATGCTCTCTATGATTATGCTTCCCGCGAGCAGCCTGCCGAACTGGACTCCCAATACGGTGAGCATGGGGATCAGCGAGTTTCTGAGGGCATGACGGAAGATCACTACGCGGGGACGAAGGCCCTTGCTTCGGGCCGTTCGCACAAAATCCTGAGGCAATACTTCGAGCATGCTCGCCCGTACGAAGCGAATGAGATTGGCTGACAGGGCGATTGCCAGGGTCAAGGACGGAAGGATCAGAAACCTCACTGCTTGGAACGGGTCTTCCTGGAAGGACACCCTGCCGCCCGCGGGCAACAGGTGGAACAAGAGTCCGAACAGGAGTACCAGGAGAATACCGATCCAGAAGTTCGGAACGGCGATTCCGAAGGTGGTTCCGACAGTAATCAACTTGTCGACAAGTTTCCCGCGGTGGATTGCCGCCAGGGCGCCGAGGGGTATGGCTATCAGTACTGACAGAGTCATGGCGGTGAGTGCCAGCTCGATCGTCGCCGGAAGGCGCTGAGAGATCAGGAGAGATACCGGAGCACCGGAAAGGAAGGACTTCCCCATGTCGCCGCGGACGAGGTCGCCCAGCCAGGTCACGTATTGAATGACGAGCGGTTGGTCGAGCCGGAGTTCACGCTTTATGGCGGCAACGACGCTGTCCGGTGCGTCCTCACCGGCAAGCATCAGCGCAGGGTCGCCGGGCGCCGCGTGGAGGATCAGGAAGATAGGGATGGACGCCAATATGATGACCGGAATCGCCTGTACCAGCCTTCGGAGAATGAAAGTCATCGGCTCGTTACCCGCGCTTTCTTGGATCGGTGGCGTCACGCAATGCGTCGGCGAAGAAGCTTATCGCCAGGAGCAGAAGGGACAGCGACGCTCCAGGAACAACGGCAAGCCAGGGAGCGTCCCGCATATAAGAGCGCGCGTTCTGGAGCATCACGCCCAGGGATGGTTCGGGCGGTTGTGCGCCGAGGCCAAGGAAGCTCAGTCCCGCCTCCAAGATCATCGAGTGGGCGATCGTCAGCGTGAGCTGGACCAGAATTGCGGGCGTAATGTTCGGCAGGAGGTGCTTGAGCAGGACCCGACCGTCGCCTGCGCCAAGAGCTACGGCGGCCTGCGAATATTCGCGGTCCTTCTCGCCGATAATTCCGGCTCTGGTGATTCGAGCTATTATTGGGATGTTGATGATAGCGGCGGCTATGGCCGCGTTCAGGGCACTAGGGCCGAGAATTACGGCGACGGTAAGTCCCACGATAAGTGCAGGAAAAGCCAGGAGGGTGTCGAGAAGCCGACCTAAGATGTCGTCGAGCCAGCCCTCGTAGTATCCGGCCGCCAGCCCGATGCTCAGTCCCAATATGCCGCCGATCGTCGCTGCGACCAGCCCGATGGTAAGAGAAAGGCGCATGCCGAACAGGGTGCGACTCAAGAGATCTCTGCCGAGCGCGTCGGTGCCGAGCCAGTGCTGGAAAGAGGGCCCCAGGAGCTCGTCACCGTAGACTTGCTTGGTTGGATCGTATGGAGTGAGCAACGGTGCGAGGAAGGCAACGAGAATCAGGATAAGCAGAGTGATCCCCGGCAGCAGAAAATCCCTGTTTCGGATCAGGAGTCGTCTGAGTCGTTGGCTCCCGCTGCGCCGGGTACCCTCGGCCTTCTTCTCGGTCTTCACGCTGAGGATCTTCATCACTCCCTAAAGGTGAGGTTGTGCGGGGGCAAGGAGCCCCCGCACACGGAGATCTCTACTGCTCGAGCCACGTCCGCTCGAGCAGCGGACTTCCCTCACCGCTGAACTTCAGATCATGGAGGTCGGCGCGCGCCGCCCAGGCGTGGTCACGGCTGGCTATGTTGAGGACGAAGGCATCCTCCACGATAATCCGTGCGAGTTCCTGGTACGCCTTCTTGCGCTCAGAAGCGTCCAGAGTGGTGGCGCCGATTTCGATCAGCTCGGCGTACCGTTCGCTTTCGTACTGTGACGGGTTTTTCAGCTTGTAGTTGCTCACGGTGCCGAACAGGGAAGCGGGATCCTTGTTGGCACGCCCGAAGTTGTGTATCTGCATCTGGAAGTCGCTTTCACGCCGCCGCTGAACGTACGCCGCGGACTCCAGATCCTGGATGGTTGCCCTGATGCCGATATTTGCGAGATCGCTCTGGAGAAGCTCGGCGAACCTGGTCCAGTCGCCGGAACGCTGGCTGGAGGTCAGTACCGTAAGTTCGAAGCCATCCTCATATCCCGCCTCTGCCAACATCTGTTGGGCGAGCTCCGGATCGTAGTCGCAGTCATCCGCGAGCTCCGGTACGAAACCGATGGAGCTTTGGCCCCAGGGCTGGCAGCGGGGAGTGCTGCCTTCCAGGATGAGCCGTACCAGGCGGTCTCTATTTATCGCCTTGTTGATGGCCTGTCTCACCTTCGGATCCTGGAGGGGTTCACGCTGAGTGTTCATGACTACCGCAAGGATCACAGCTCCGTCGGTAGTGTGTCCGGTTTCGATGTTTCGCTGCCGATCCAGTCTGTCCAACTCACGAGCGGGGAAATTGATGATCAGGTCCAGGGCTCCCGTTTCCAGATTGAGTGCCATTGCCTGGGAATCGCTCACCACCGTCATCGTGATGCGGTCGAGATAGGGGAGGCCATCGGCCCAGTAATCGTCGAATCTCTCGAACGTGTAGCGGGAGCCTGCAAGGGCGTCGCTGAGACGAAATGGCCCGGTTCCCGCTGGAGTGTTCCGGATATCCTCCCACTGCTCGCGGTCCACTATGTAAAGCAGGTCGAGGAGATCGAACACGGCTGGATTCGGTTCACTGAACTCGAGGCGGACGGTGTATTGATCGACGGTGACAGCCTGCTGGATCGACGCCGCAAGTGGTTTGAGGTTCGCATAAACGTCAGGATCGAGGGCAGTCTCGAGGCTGAACACCACATCCTCGGCAGTCATTTCTCGTCCCGAGTGAAATTTCACGCCTTGGCGAAGCTTCAGTTCGATCGAAAGCCCGTCTTCACTCAGTGTCCATGATTCAGCGAGTTCAGGCTGTGGCTCCAGGTCAGCGTCGTAACGGACGAGTACGTTGTAAAGAAGGCCGGTTACTCGCAATGGCGGTCCTAAGTCCCAGGGGTTGTACGAGGTGGGAGCTTCCGTTATGCCTACACGAATGCTCCCGCCTTCCTGCGGTTGTCCCTGTGCACCGGATAGGCCGAAGATCAGAGCGATGAACGCCGTAACTGCCAAAGTGCGGAATCGTGTCGTCGGTTCGATCAAGTCGGTCACTTGCATGTAGTCCTCCTGAAATGAGACTCGCGGTGTCGGACTAACTGCCCAATTTCAACGTCGCATCGTTACCTCCAGGCTCCGTTACCAGATGTCGATTCCTGATGCTTGATTCGGCGGAACCACGCGATCATAGGGGTGAGCCTCCACCAGGGCTTCTTCGATTTGCGCTCCTACGCCAGGTTTTCGTGGGAGGACGAGATTGCCATGATCGATGACTTCCGAGCCGGAGACAAGCTCGGATCGCCATGAGCACTCCGCAAAGGGAAACTCCAGGAACAGGAGGTCGGGAACAGCAGCGCAAACGTGAGCGCTTGCCAGTGTTCCAATCGGACCTCTCGGGTTATGGGGAGCAAACGCAGCTCCCAATGCGCTGATGAGGTGAGCGGCGTGCCAGAGAGGCGCCACGCCGCCGATGATGCGTACATCCGGACAGCAGATCTGGTATTGGCCGACGGCGAGGGCTCGGGCAAGTTGGTCGAGTGAGGTAGCCCTCTCTCCACCAGCAAGGGGAATGTCGGTGTCTCGCTGCAGCGACAACCATTCCTCGGTCTCGCTTTCCGGAAAGGGATCTTCCAGCCACGTCAGCTGCAGGGGCTCGAGTTCGGCGACGAAACGTCTGGCCAGCACCGGCGTAAGGTGCCAATGGCAATCGACCATGAGACGAGCTTGCGGACCGATGGCTTGGCGGATGGCCTGCACACGCTCGAGCGCCGTGGCAAGCGCTTTATCTTCGGCGCGACCGACCGGAGTTCGCCTGGTCAGTCCGTCGAGGGGAGCACACTTCACCCCGTGGAAGCCGAGCGCGATTGCTTGTCGAGCGAGTCGAGCCATCGCATCGGGCGACCTGTCGAGCGCCGCCCGATTGATGTTGGCATAGAGGGGAACCGCGCGAGAGCCTTGTCCGCCGAGCAGCTGCCATAGAGGAACCTCCAGGAGCCGACTCTTGATGTCCCACAGAGCTTGATCGACTGCCGAGCGGACGGTCGCAGTCAAGGCTTCTGGGTGCGCAGCCGGGAAAGACAACCCCTGCGGTTGAAGATCCAGTACATTCTTGCCCATGAGCATTGCGCGCAGGTCAGGCAGAACCTCTGCGATCTTGCTCTCAGAGCCGCTCAGGCTCGCCTCGCCGGTACCCGTGACGCCGTGTTCTGTCTGAAGCTCGATGAATATCCAGTTCGTGTTTTTGGCCGCTTTTACCATCACAGTCGCTACATCGGTGATATTCGCGTTCATGATGGAACCTCCCGCCCTTCGGGCGTTAGCAGCTCTACCGGAAGCACGATGTCGTCGTTCATCTGCTCGAAGGCCGGAGAGTCGATTTGTGTCATCAGCTGCGTCACTGCTGCGCGTCCTAACGCCTTGGAGTGTTGGCGAACTATCGTCAGCTCCGGGAAGATCTGGAGCCACTCTTCGTCGCCGGTCCCGACGAACTCGACTCGACAGCGTGCTTCGCTAATGGCGCGTATGCAGCCGAGAGTGATTGCCAGGGTGGAGCCGATCATTGCTGTTGGTGGCGTCGGGAGGGTCAGTAACTGGCGCGCCGCTTGATAAGCCCCGTCGATCCCGAGGCGAGCAAACGCTTCCAGCTCCTGGCTGACAGCTACACCAGCGCTCGCCAGCGCCGCATGCAGTGCCTTCTGCTGTTCCATTCCGGGAGCGGCGTAAGGGGGACCGAAGACAGTTCCGATTCGGGTGTGACCCTGTTCCAAGAGATATTCGGCAGCCCTGCGCGTTCCTCCTGAGTAGTCGTGTTTTACCAACACCCCTCGCACGCCGGGCGGGCGTTGATTTATGAACACGATCGGAATCCTTGCACTCCAGATCGTCTCATAGAGGCGCGGGGTTTCCAGGACGGGTGCGGTGATGATGCCGGCTACCTGTTGGCTCAGATATTCAACCAGGTAATCGCGCTCTGTCTCAGGCGTTCCGTCCGAGTTGCCGAGTATCACCTGATATCCGCGCTCACGGGCTACGGCTTCTACTCCTTGGACGATGGTGCTGAAGGTCGGATTGCTGATGTCGCGAAGGCAGAGTCCAAGCACGCTTCGCTTGCCGAGTCGCAAGGCTTGAGCAAGTGTGTTCTTGTGATAACCGACGCGCTCCGCCGCATCCAGTACCCGCGCCTTGGTGCGCTCGGCAACATGTGGTCTCTGATTGAACACGTTGGAAACGGTTCCTTCTGAGACTCCGGCTTCCCGGGCAACGTCTCGGATAGTCGGCATCACTCACTTCTCCTGTGACGTCATAAACCGCGTCGAAGAAACTCGGATCGGCCCGTCTTAAGACGTCATAAATTGGCGATGGATGGACTTTACCGTATGGCGAGGTGCATTTTCAAGGGCAGACAGATTTTTCGGTACAGACTGTCTCTGCGGTGTCTACTCCAGGCTTTCAACCGGTACTGGTCGAGTCGGCCAGGCGGATAGCCTCTCATCCCCCAAGTGCACCTCTATGAGCGAAGGTCCGTTTCGTGAAAGAGCTTCACCGAATGCTGAGTGGAAATCAGCGTTCTCGGCAACGCGGGTGCTCGGAATACCGTAGGCGTTGGCGATCCCAGTGAATGAAGGGTTGCAAAGATCGGTTCCGATCCGTCGGCCCGGGTACCGTTTTTCCTGGTGCACCCGAATGGTCCCGTGGAGATCGTTGACGAAGACGATAGTCACTATTTTCATGTCGTGCTTCCGGACAGTGGACAACTCGTTCATGGTCATCGCGAAGCCGCCGTCGCCAGCAAAGGCGAAGACGGCGCGGAGCGGCTCTGCGCAACTGACGCCGATCGCGGCAGGAAGCGCATACCCCATGGCTCCCGATATCGGTCCAAAATGCGTCAGGGGAGAGGTAAACGGGTAGTACCTGGAGATCCAGCCGGAGAAGTTTCCGGCGTCGCTTACGATAGCCGAGTCTTCAGGAGCAATCTCCTTCACCGACGCCAAGAGTGCCGAGATACTCATCCTGCCGGGCCCGCTGGCCGGTCGGCTCTCGAAAGTAGTCAGCTTTCGGTAGAAAGCCCGGTACTCCTTCACTCTTGCTTGCCGCCTGGACTGGCTGCGGGGCACGGTTTGCGAATTCTTGAGCTCCGCAAGGCAATCCTGGAGGAAGGATCTGGTGTCCGCGACTATGGCAAGGCTGGGGCTTCCCCATGAGCCCGACGATTCCTGAGAGGCCGTAACGTGAATGAGCTGAGTGTTCGGTTTCGGATACCGGTATTGCGAGGTCGTCATCTGCGTGAACTGCGCCCCCAGGCCCAAAACCAGATCCGCGTCGGCGAGGGGCGCCAATGCTTCCTCGGGGGCGGCCAGGCCGAGATTCCCGACATAGTTGCCGTGATCGTTCGGAAAAGCGTCGAAGCGCCTGAAGGCGGTCATTACCGGGATAGCCAGCGCCTCTGCGAACTCTGTCAGGAGGGGGGTAGCGCCACTTGTCAGGACTTCCCGGCCGGCGATGAGCACCGGCGCCTTTGCTGTCAGCAGGAGCCGCAGCGCATCTCCGACGGACCGGGCATCGGGTCTGGGACTCCGCAGTCGAACACTGGCTAGAGCGTTTGCTGGCGTGGTCTCGGTCAGTATGTCCTCTGGCAGGCTTACAACTACCGGCCCTGGCCTCTCACTGGTGGCGACGCGGAACGCTTGCTGCAGCAACTCCGGAATGCGAGCTGTCTGGGGTATCTCGATCGCCCACTTCACGAGAGGGGAGAAGAAGGAAACGAAATCCACCTCCTGAAAGGCTCGGCGATGTCGGAACCCGGTCGGAACCTGGCCAACCAGGGCGACGAGAGGGGTCGAGTCCTGCTGTGCGGTATGCAGGGCTATGGACAGGTTGGTTGCTCCGGGACCTCGAGTAACTATGCAGACTCCCGGTTCCCCGGATGCCTTGGCGTATCCTTCGGCAGCAAATCCCGCTCCTTCTTCGTGGCGCGTCGATATCAACTCGATACGCTCAGGAACGTCATACAAAGCATCCAGAACGGGGAGGAAGCTCTCGCCCGGAACCGTGAAGAGCTTGGAGACCCCTTCGGCGAGAAGTGAGTCGACTACTAGCTGGCCACCATGTTTGCGCACGTAACAGTCCCTTGCAGCAGGAGGTGAGTACCGTTGGCTCGTTGTCCTATCCTAAACGGCCGGGAATTCCGCGTGAGAGATCGATCTCCGACAGGACTATTGTTCGGGTGAACGGACGAGCGGCCGGACCAGGGCCTGCCCGACCGGTACTATGTGACACCCAAGGAAGCCTTTGCAAGCCCGTCCCTATCGACCTGACGCAAGCGGGGGAGCCGGATCGAGCGGAAGGCGGGTTGATCGACGACGTACTCGTGGTATCCAAGGACAAAGCACGAGTATCTGCGACGCAGCGAACCAGCAGAAGGAAGCAGAGGTAGTAAATGGAGTACCGATCACTGGGACGGACCGGCGTAAAGGTAAGCGAGCTCTGCCTGGGGGCGATGAATTTTGGAGATAGGACCGGTCCTGAGGAAGCCCAAGCGATCATGGATCGTGCGCTGGCGGCCGGGATCAATTTCGTGGATACGGCCAACATGTACAGCCGTGGCCGAAGTGAGGAGATCGTTGGCGAGGCCCTAAAGCAGAGCGGTCAGCGAGACCGGGTGGTACTGGCCACCAAGGTCTACAACCCGATGTCCGAGGATGTGAACGATCGCGGCAACAGCCGGCGCCACATCATCCAACAGTGCGAGGCGAGCCTGAAGCGGCTTCAGACCGACTACATCGACCTCTATCAGATCCACCGGCCCCAGAGTGATATTCCCATAGATGAGACCCTGCGAGCACTCGACGATCTGGTAAGAGCCGGCATGGTCCGCTACATCGGCACCAGCACCTTCGCCGCCTGGCAACTGGTGGAAGCCCTGTGGGCCTCGAGGGAACTCAACCTGAACCGGTTCGTGAGCGAGCAGCCGCCGTACAATCTCGTAGACAGGCGCATCGAGCGGGAGTTGCTGCCTATGGCGCAGACGTACGGTCTCGGGCTGATCGTATGGAGCCCACTGGCCATGGGGCTCCTCACCGGTAAGTACGACTTTCGAGAAGTTCCGGCTGGGGATACACGCTTTGGCCAGCAAAAGGCGCGCGTCAATCCGGTTCAACAGGCACGCTGGACCGAAGGCGCGTTCGAAGTCGTGTCGGTCCTGAAGGCCATAGCCTCGGAGAAGGGCTGTACTCCCGCGCAGCTGGCGCTGGCTTGGTGCGTTCGCAAACCGGGCATCACCAGCGCCATCATCGGGCCCCGTACTACGGACCAACTCGAGGACAACCTGGCGGCACTGAACGTCGAGATAACTGAGGACGACCACCGTAGGCTCGACCAGGCCGCCGAGCCCGGCGGCAGCGTCTCGCCCTTCTACCAGGCCGACTTCGGGCCGCACCCGCACCGAATCTGACTAGTGTTTCGGCTTAGGATCATCGGTCCAGTAGATGTGAGGCCATTCGGCAGACCATGGTGTAGGCCGGATCGAACATAGTGGCCAGTCTTACACGCTGTCGTCGCTTCGCGCGCGCTGCTGAAAGTGTCGGTAACGGCGTACCGGCTGGGCCCGGTAGGCTGCCGTGAGTTCGACGAGGCGCTCAACGGCTTTGTCGAAGATCTGGCTGCCTTTCTCGGCGCTGGCGACCATGGCATTTCCCATGACCCCATGCGGTGTCTCACGTTGACGCTCCGGAAACCTCACCATGGCCTCGAACGCCGCGCCGACGGAGGACTCCCACTCCTCAGAAACCGCTTTCTCGAAGTCCACGAGTTCGGGCCTGAGGTGGAGCTGGTACGACGTCTCCCATTCGCCCGCATGGCCTATCGAGGTGTCCGCCGCCCCCAAGTCTCGCAGCTCGTTGGCAACAAGGTCCCAGTGGCTGAGCGCCAGTACGTAGATATCGTGCTCCGCCAGGGCGGCGGCGGCAGATTTGAGGGGGTTGTGATTGCCGCCGTGCCCGTTCAGGAGGACTATGCGCTCGAAGCCGTTATCGTGAACCGAACGAGCAACGTCGCGCACGAGGGCCAGGAAGGTGTCGAGCTGCAGGGTGATCGTGCCGACGAATCCCCGGTTGTAGTGAGTGAAGCCGAACGGAATCGGCTGCCCCACTACTATGGCCCCCTCTGCGCGCAAGGCGCTCTCCTGTGCGATGGCGGTGGGTATGCTTAGGTCGACATCCACGGGACAGTGTGGTCCGTGCTGTTCGATGCTGCCCACGGGAACGACGACCACGCTTTCACGGTCGCGCGCCTCCTCCAGATCTTGTCGGCGCATCTCCGGCCAGTAGTGGCGGTTACGGATCATTTGACCTCCAAGAAATGCCACCATACCGGATTCCTGGACTGCAGCCAGAGCGCGGTGACTACTGCCGCGGCGACCGATGCGGCGAGGAGTCAATTTAGAGTGTCACGGCCCAGACAACGATCCGGGTCGATCGGCACGGCTGTGCGATGATGGGGTATCGGAACCGGTAACGTGCGCGGCAACGCCACACTTCATTCAGATGAACAGGAAAATCGATGACGATATACGACCGCTTCGGCATCAAGACGCTCATCAACGCAGCCGGCCCCAAGACGCGTCTCGGCGGCATACGCATGGCGCCGGAGGTGCTTCGGGCGATGGAGGAGGCTGCGGACTCCTCGGTTGACATGGCGTATCTGCAAGCTGCCGCTGGCCGGGTCATCGCAGCCCATACGGGGGCAGAAGCGGGTTACGTGACGAGCGGGGCGGCGGCTGGGCTAACGCTGGGGGCGGCGGCCTGCATAACCGGCCTGGACGCAGCTATTATCGACCGCTTGCCGTTCACCGACGGAGTGCCGAACGAGATCGTCATACCTCGGTCGCATCGCAACTCATACGACCACGCCTGGCGAGCAGCGGGGGCTCGGCTGGTGGAGGTCGGGCTCGACGATCGCACGGCAGGAAGCGGCGTAAGGTCGCTGGATCCGTGGGAGCTGGAGGCCGCCATCAGCGAGCGTACGGTGGCGGTAGCGTACGTGGCCAATCGCCGCGACGGCCCGCCGCTGCGAGAGATCGCGGCAGTTGCGCATAACTACGGCCTTCCGGTACTAGTGGATGCGGCCGCGCAACTGCCGCCGGTGGAGAACCTCCGGGCGTTCATCGATGCCGGTGCTGATCTGGTGTCCTTCAGCGGCGGAAAAGCCATCGGGGGGCCTCAGGGCACCGGTGTCCTGTGCGGGCGCCGCGACCTCATCCAGGCGGCACTGCTCAATCACCTCGATATGGACATGTACGCAGCGCACTGGTCCCCTCCTCCCGACCTGTTTCCCGGTGTCAAGACGCTCCACCTGCCCCGTCACGGCATCGGCCGTGGTTTCAAGGTCAGCAAGGAGAACGTGATCGGGCTGTTGGTGGCTCTGCAGCGCTTCGTCGATGGCGCCTGGCGTGAGGATCTCAACGCCAGGCAGGAGATGGTGCGCGAACTGCTGGAGGCAGCCTCCGGTCACGGTTTGGTGGCTCCGGAACTGAACACGGTAAACGGGGAACCGCGACTCGCATTGCGTTTCGAACCCACCGAGTTGGCCGCCCAGGTCCTGCACCGGCTGGAGGAGGGTGAGCCGGCCATCGCCGTCGATCCAAACGATCTCGCCGGCGGCTGCCTCGTGGTGAACCCTGTCGGACTCGACAGGGAGGAAGGGCGGATCGTTGCAGCTCGGCTCAGCGACGTCTTAACGTCACTGTCGGAAGGCATGCCCGCGAAACGTGCGATGCTCTGAGATGGAGGATCCTATGGAGAAGAAGGCATTCGGCAAGGCAACGGCACCTCTGGCGCCAGCGCTCAAGGTAGGGAAGACGATCTTCATATCCGGCCAGGTGCCGCGGACCCCGGAGGGCAAGGTCGTCGAGGGTGACGTGCGGGCCCAGACTGAACAGGTCCTTGACAACATCGAGACACTGCTGAAGGAAGCGGGCGCGTCGATGGCCGACGTCGTCAAAACTACGGTGATCCTGCCACAGGTAAAGCGGGACTTCGCCGCGATGAACGAAGTCTACGGGAGCCGCTTCCCGGATCCCAAGCCTTCCCGAACGACCTTGGGAGCAGAGCTGGCGATCGATATCCTGGTCGAGATTGAAGCCGTCGCGATGGTGGACGGCTGACGAAGTCGAAAACGCGTCGCCAGGTCTGGCACCGTTTACGGTGGAAGACCTGGCGACCTATCACGACCATGGCAGATCGTGCCCGGAATCCGGACCCTGTCCGAGCGCTAGCGGGTCTTGCCTCGCGCGGCCACGGGAATGGCCGCCTCGAATATCCCGCCGCGGTGCGCATAAACCTCGTCGTGCAGGTTGGTTACCGGACAAACGTGATTCGGCAGGACCCTGACACGCTCACCGATAGCGGGTCTGCGCTCGCAAGCTGAGAAGTCCACTAAGCCGTGTTCTTCCGACAGTTCCGTGATTACCGCCTCCGGGTACTCGAGGATGAGGCCGTAGCCACGCCCGAACTCGTCGGAGATCGCGTCGCTCGTCAGCGTCTTGGAGCCGGCGTCGATCACTCCGCGCCGGCTCGTCGGCATGCTGACTACGGTGGCATGCACGTGTAGCGCGCACTCGTCCAGGGTCGCGACTCCGACCCCCACGCTCTTCCGGTCGTGATAGATGTAGGTTCCTGCCCGGTACTCGGTCAGTCCTTCTATCTCATGACTCCGCCACGCGTTGGGCGTTCCTCCGCCTGATACTACTGTCACGGCCAGGTCGTTCGCACTGAAGAGAGCCCGGGCTCGCGCGATCCACTCGGCCGATGCCGGCGTACTGGGATACGTGAGGAGCCCGAGAAACTCGATGTTGTCGGCCTCGTCGGCCTTTCTCGCCAGCGTCAGGGCGGCTTGCGGCTCGAGTACCCCTTGCCGTTGCTTGCCGGACTCGAACTCTACGAGTACGCCGATGGGCGAAACGGCATGTGCGCCTGCCTCGATGATCGTGTCCAGGGCCACCTCGTTGTCCACCGCCACCCGGATTTTCGCCAGTCTCGTCAGCGCGGCAAGCCGTTCAGCCTTCGCGCTGCCGATCAGGTTGTAGGTGATCAGGATGTCGTCGATGCCCGCCTCGGCCATCACCTCGGCCTCGCCGATCTTTTGGGTGGTGATGCCCACGGCTCCCGCCTCGACCTGCTTGTGCGCGAGAACGGGCAGTTTGTGCGTCTTGATATGGGGGCGGCATTGCAGCCCGTGGCTATCGCAATACGCTTGCAGCTTCGCGATATTGTGCTCTACCACATCCAGGTCGATGACGACGGCCGGCGTGTCGAGGTCTTCGATCCGGCCGCCCCGTGCAGGCGCAGGGTCGTGAGCGGACCTCATGACGAAGCCTTCTGTTTGATATGCCATTTTCCTCCTCCTATCCGGTCGGCCGTTTCGCAATTCCATGCGGACCGCCTAGCGCCGGTGGTCGACAACCATTTTGCCACCCTTGATGACAGCGGCGGCGCTCAGGTTCTGTTCGGCGTCCCAAGTCCTGCCCATGCTATCGCTATACCTGAAGTTGCCACTCTCCAGGGAGAGGAGCGCGATATCCGCATGCGCCCCGGCCCGAAGGTGGCCGATATCCCGGGGAAGGTTCAGGCTCCGGACGCAGGCGATGGTAGAACGCTCGATAACCTCCGACACTGGCATGCCGAGCGAGAGGAACTTGGCGAGGGTAGTCACCTGATCGAATACCGGTCCGTCTATGTTGAGTGCATGTACGTCGCTGCTGACGGTATGGGGCTTGAGTCCCTCGCGCAGGGCCTTCTCCGCCACCTCCAGCGAGAAGCTGCCCATGCCATGCCCCACGTCCAGCAGCACACCCCGATCCAAGGCGTCGAGCATCGCCCTGCTCACCTCGCCTTTCTCGTCGAGCACACTCCTGGTCTGCTCTTCGAAGCAGTGGGTCAGGATGTCTCCGGGGCGCAAGACGGCCAACAACTCCTCCACCGGCATGGCCAGGTCGCTGATGTGAATCATCAAAGGCAGCGCCGTGGCCTCCGCAGCCTCGAGGGCGAGCCGCAACGCCTCGGTCGCGTGGTCTCCCACCTGTTTTTTCCCCAGGCGTATCTTCATTCCCACTATGGTGTCTCGGTTGGCGTTTACCACCGAAACTGCGTTCTCGACGTCGGCGTGGCGCAGGTCGAGGAGTTCACCGTTCCTGCCGAGTATGCCGTGGTCGGCTATGTGTAGGAGGGCGAATATCCGGGTCGTCACGGAATCGATGACGTAGCGGCGAAAGCCTGGGAACGTCAGGGCTCCGGCTGAACCGGTGTCGACCGCGGTCGTCACACCCCGGTCCAGGCAGTAGCTGTCGGCGTTCACCCCGTACACCCCAACCCCCTCGTACACGTGAACGTGCAGGTCGATCAGGCCGGGCGTGACCAGGAACCCTGACGCCTCGACCACCCGCCGGGATTCGGAACGGTCGATGTCGCGCTCAACAGCGACTACGCGCCCCTCTCGCACCCCCACGTCGCGCTCGTCGCCTGCCAGACCTTGGGTGCTGTCGTATACCTGGCCCCCCTTTATCAGCATGTCGTATTTCATGGAATCAGCTCCTCGTTGCCCAGGGAAGTACACTCGCAGCCCGCCATCGCCGTACGCCGGCGCAGCAGAAACTGTAGCGGTGGGTAGGTGGCGCGGGCTTGCTGGCCCGCCAGCTCAGAGATCACTGAATCGCGGGTCCAAAAAGTCTCGCAAGCCGTCGCCGATCGAGTTCAAAGCCAGCACAGTTACCGCGATGGCGAGCCCGGGGGGAATCATCATCCACGGTGCCTGCGTCATGTAGAGCCGCGCTTCGCTGAGCATGCTCCCCCAGGAAGGCACCGAGGGGGGCACACCGACCCCGAGGAAGCTCAACGCTGCTTCCGCTTGAACCGCATAGGCGAAGATAAAAGTGGCCTGTACGATGATCGGGGACAGGCAGTTCGGCAGGATGTGCCGCCCGATAATCCGAGCATTCCTGCTTCCCAGGGCGCCCGCTGCCTCTACGTAGGGCGTCTGCTTCACTCCCAGGACCGCACTGCGGACGATGCGGGCCGTGCGCGGAGCGTAGACGGCGCTGAGCGCGATAATGACGTTGATCAGCGTCGGTCCGAGCGCCGCCATCAGCGCGACGGCCAACAAGATGACTGGAAACGCCATCAGTCCGTCCATGATTCTCATCAGGAGCGTGTCTGCCCGAGGATAGTAACCGGCGAGGGTACCGATTATGACTCCCGCGACCGTCGACACCACCACGGACGCAAATCCCGCGATCAAGGAGATTCGGGCACCGTGTATCAGTCGGCTCAGAACGTCCCGGCCGAGATTGTCGGTGCCGAGCCAGAACTCGCTGGAAGGGGAGTGGAGCCGCGAACGGACGTTCATTCCGGTAGGACTGAACGGAGCGAGGACATCCGCGAACACGGCTACCAGGACCAGAATGAGGAACACTACGGCCCCATAGAGCACGATGCGTCGGCGGAAAAGCCTCTTCACGCTGGCGAGGACTCGAAATACTTCGTTGCGCCTGCCTGGGGGAGCCGGCTTCAGCCGATCACCCTGGGACGATCCGCCGTGTGTTGCCTGCCTCACTCGAGGACGCTCCTGCCTGGGGAGCGAGACGCTGCCGGTCGGTATTCGCGAGCCGAGAAAAAAGTCTTGATCTCCATTCCTCGCCTCAGTACCTGATCCTGGGGTCGGCCACGGTGTACAGCAGGTCGACGAGCAGGTTGACGACTACGTAGACCAGGGCGGTCAGTAGAACGATGCCTTGAATGACGGGATAGTCCCTTCGCGATATCGAAGAGATCACCAGGCGACCCAGGCCGGGAATTGCGAACACGGTTTCCACGACTACAGCCCCGCTGAGGAGTGCGGCGAGAACCAGGCCGATAACCGTCAGTACCGGAACCAGCGCGTTCGTAAGCACGTGGCGCACGACGACGATCTGGCGGCTTGCCCCCTTCGCGACGGCGGTCCTGACGAAGTCCTGTTGAAAGACGTCGAGCATGGTCGAGCGAGTGATACGACTGATAATGGCTGCCTGTGACAAGCCCAGCGCAACCGCCGGCAGGACAAGATGCCACAGGCTGCGCCACACTCCCTTTTCAGCGATAGGCGGATAACCGGTTGCCGGGAACCAGCCGAACTCGACTGCGAAAACCAGAATGAAGATGAGTCCCAGCCAGAAATTGGGAATGGAGACGCCTACCAGCGCAAGCGTAGAAATGAACTGATCCGCCCATCGGTTGTGATGCATGGCCGAGAGGATTCCGGTGACGACCCCGAACACGACGGCGATAATAAGAGAAAACAGGGTCAGGACGATGGTCGGCTCGACCCGTTCCAGGAGTGCTGTCAGCACGGAACGGTCCAGTGCGAGCGATTCACCCAAATCACCCCGCAGCAGGCCACCGACAAAACTGAGATATTGGATGTAGATGGGCCGCTCGAGCCCCAGTGACTGGCGGAGCCGAGTGACGTCTTCTTCGGAAGCGATGTCGCCGAGCATCAGTCGCGCCGGATCTCCGGGGGTCAAGTGGAGAATGCCGAAGACCACGACGGTCACGACCAAGAGAACGGGAACGATCTCGATAACGCGTCTAAGTAAATATGCCGCCGTCATCTATGCTCCTCGACAGGTCGCCCAGAGGGCGCTGCGCTTCTCCACGAACGCAGAATCGAGCATGCCCGGCGCCCAGGTGGGCGCCGGGTTACTCGACAAATCAGCCGTTCACCATACGCGTCCCGTCACGCCTACTGTTCCTTCCAGCTGTTCCAGTAGGACGGCATTCCCTGGGTGGCAGCCTCGCCCGGCTGAAAGTCGGGGCTCTTGATGTCCAACCCGTACAACTCTCCCAGCATCATGGACGGCAGATACTCGTAGTTGTACGCCAACAGGTCGTCCCAGGCCGCCTGCCTCTCTTCGAGGCTGGTAGCGGTATGCACTCGGTCCACCAGTTCGCTGCGGCGCTCTTCGTCCCACCAACCGGGATAGGTCGAGGAGAGCGTATTGACCAACACGGGATCGGGAGCGAAGCCGTGGTGAGTAACGAATACGTCCCAGGCACCCTCCTGCGAGCGGATGTCGAGGAGCGTTCCCCACTCGACGGCCATGAGCTCGATATTGAACCCGGCCGCTTCCAGTTGCTGCTCGGCCGCGAGGCTCATCAGGTAGTGCTGGTTGTAGTCGGGACTGACGAGCCAACGGATCGGCTGCCCGTCATAGCCCGCTTCCTCTGCCAACTGGCGGGCCCGCTCAGGGTCGGCCTGGTTGTATTGATCTGCTCCGGCCTCCGTCTTGAACGGCGTGTCTCCTACCATGTAGTTGTGTTCGAGATTCCAGAACTCCTCGGGGCCTGCGGCGGCGATGAGCAACTCCTCCATGTCGAGCGCCGCGTTGACCGCCTGACGCAACTTCTGATTCGTCATGAGCCCTTGGCGCTTGTTGAAGAACGCCACTCCCCATATGAAGGGCTTTCGAATCACGGTATCGACACTGGTATCAGCTTCCAGGGCGGCGTAGGCGTCGGGAGCTATCTGCCAGCCGTAGTCGTAGTCGCCGGTCTGGGTTCCAGCGATCCTGGTGGCCGTTTCCGGCACAACGGCGAACCGTATGGTGTCGAGGTACGCCACGCGTTCCCCGGAGTACCCGTCACTGGCGGTATCCAACGCCTGATAGCCGTCGAATCTCTTGACTTCGACGTGACGATCGGGAAGCCATTGGACGAACTCGTAAGGTCCGGTGCCGATGTGGTCTCTGATCGGATCGGACCCGTACTTTTCGATGATCTCGCTCGGATAGATTCCAGCACCGCCGCTATGGTGCGCAAGAAGCGAAAGGAGCGGCGCGAACGGAGCGTTAAGGCTCAGTTCCACCGTATGATCGTCGACCGCCTCGAGACTGGTGATGTAGTCTCTGACGTTGCTCCCCCGCGGTGAGACCTCGGTCCAACGGCGGAGTGAAGCGACGACATCGTCAGCCGTCAAATCGGTGCCGTCATGGAACTTCACTCCCTCGCGGAGCACGAAGGTATAGTTCATCCCGTCTTCGCTGGTCTTTATATCCTTGGCGAGGTGCGGCTGAGGGCTCCAATTGCTGTCGAAAGCGACTAGTGTCTCCAACCAATGCGAGGAGATCGAGCCTGCAACCTCGGCCGTCGTTATATGCATGTCCAACGTTTGCGCTTCACCAGGCAAGGCGATGGTGGCTACCCCGCCATGTTGAGCCGAATCGCTCTGCTGCGCTAGGGCGCAGCCGAGAAGCAGGTACCCGGCGACGAGTATCAGGCTGAGGAGACGTGTGCTACACCGGTTCAGTTGTAGGAACATAGTACGACCTTTCTCTTCTGGACATTCGTCATGCAATCAGTCGTTGTCGGACGGGCATCTCCAGTCGAACTCCACAGTCTCGGCGCCGAAACATCACCTCCCTATAGGCCATCGGCGGAACCGCAAATGGCTACATCGGGGATTCGAAGAGTTGGGATCATGGGTTCGGAATACCGTCCCAAGAGCTGTCGGGCGCAAAAGAGTCACGCGCAGTCGTGTCCTTAAAGTTATCCACGGGGAAGGTGGCTGCACAGGAAGGTAAGCCAGTTCCCGTGCATGACCGCGGCTATGTCGCCTTCGCCGAAACCGCGGCTCGAGAGCATCTTCGGGATCTTTTGCAGATCGGCAATCGTATCCAAGTCTCGAGGGGTCTGCTCGGTGCCGAAACCGCCATCGAGGTCGGTGCCGATGGCTGCGTGCCGAGTGTCGCCGCTGAGTTCGCAGATGTGGGCGATGTGGTCGACAAGAGCATCGAGGCTCACCACATTCGGCGACGTTTCCCCTCGTACCCAGCCGGGGTAGAGCATCCAGGCGTCGAGAGCGCATCCAACGACTCCGCCTCGCTCGATTATCGCTTTCAGTTGTTCGTCGGAAAATTGGCGCTGGCCCGGGACCAGTTCTCGGCAGTTGTTGTGGCTCGCCAAGACCGGACCATCCCATTGATCCATCGCCTGCCAGAAGCTCTCATCGGCCAGATGAGTTACGTCGAGGATCATGCCGAGCCGCCTCATTTCGCGGAGGAGAGGTTTGGCTGCTTCCTTGAGTCCTCCTTCGCTTCCGGTGCCGTGGGCGTAGAGGCTCTCCTGATAGTGAGTCATGCCGATTACTCGAAGACCCTCGTTCCACCAGGATTGCACCTGTTCTGGCGATGAAATCGAGTCCGCTCCTTCCATGGTCACGATCAGCCCGGGCGGAGGAACGCGATCGGTAGCTGCCGTCGGAACTTGCGCTTGGCGACTCTCCCACTCGCCCCACTGTTGCCAGTGCGTGTCGAGTTCTTGCCGGTTTCCGATCAGCCTCAACAGGCCTTGGGACTGCAGAAAGCGGTAGTAGGCGAGCTGCCCCTGGGCCATCCCGTAGGCAATCCCTGCGCTTTCGTATCTCGGCAGGTTCGGGGAGGGGGAGCCGCCGGTGCGTGCAAGCACGGTGCCGAGGGCCAAGGCTATCCGGCCGCGTTGAAGCTCCGGGACCGAAACGGTATTTGCTCCGCGACCCTTGCCCGCCATCCCCTTCTCGCGCCGGCGGATTTCGGCCACCGGGAGGGTTAGATCGCGGTTCCACATGAGCGCGTTCATGCCAAGGTCCAGGTGAGAATCGATTATGAGCACGGATGATCCAATCTGCTCACCAGGATCGGCGTTTACGCTACCGCTCGCTCGCGCTCGGCCAGGTCGGTGGCAGCTGCCGCAACGCGATCTCGGTCGGTTTCATCCAGGTTGCTCGACAGCGGAAGGATCGGGCCCATATCGGCAATATCTGCCAGCGATACCGCATCGTGCAGAACACGGATCGGGTTGATGGAATCCCGGAGGTCCTCGAGAGGAAGGAATCTTCCACGAAGAGACGTGGCTTCTTCGTAGTCCTGGCGTTTGAGTGCGCGGAGAAGCTGCGTGGATTGACGCGGCGCCACGCAAACGGATCCGGATGTGAAAGAGCTGAGCCCGAAATCGCGCAAATGCACTATTGCCGGCCGCTCTCCGATCCCGCTTATGAGATAACGGCGGTCGACCGTGTCGCAGAGCTCGCGGAGGTAGTCGTCTATCAAAGGGTCCTCCCGCACCACGGCGTACTTCACTGCGCACACCAGGCCGTCATCGACCAAGCGCCGGACACCCTCGGCCGTCAGGTAACCTTCGAACTTCAGATATATGATGATCGGCTTACCGAACCTTTCGGCGAAGCGGCGCAGGCCCGTTTCCACTCCGGCGGGGGTGGCGGCTGTGCTCATCGGCAGCACCATGGCGGTTGGAAAGTCGAAGTCCGTCAGCACCTCCGCCTGATCCATGAACATTCCGTAGGAGGGGCCCACCGCCGGGATCATCCAGGAATCCTTGGCGGCGATTTCAGTCAGGGACTGCAAAATTGCGGCGTACTCGTTGAGGCCGATGTTGTAGAAGTTGGCGTTGCCGCCGTAGAGGATGGTCGAAACGCCGCCTGTCTCCAGGTAATGGACCAACGCCCGGTTGGCCTCCGTGTTCAGGCTGTAGTCGTCGCGTCTTGCCAAGGGCGGGACGGCAATTACCGAGGCATCGAGGTCTTCAAAAGTCACCGCTGTCGTTTTCATATTGAGCCCCTTCAATTCGATCCTGGCTCCGCGTCGGTCGAAGCCTCGAAGCGTGCATCCGTTTATTTTTGTATACTGATGGTATACCACATTATCGATTCGGCGGTCAACGACGGTTCGAGGCCGGAAGCCGGCCGGCTGCAGGAGACGATTTCGGGTTGAAGGGACGAGTCAACTGAACAAGGAAGAAGCATTCAGCGCGATAGTCGATGACATCCTCTCGAACAGACTGCGGCCGGGTCAACCGCTGATCGAGCGTGTGCTTGCCGAGAGGTTTCGATTGAGTCGTACGCCGATCCGGGAGATTCTGCGTCGCCTCGAGCGGGATCGCCTCGTCGACGTTTATCCCAACAAGGGCGTGTTCGTGCGCCGGCAATCACCGAAGGACATTCAAGACCTGTTCCAGTTGCGTATTGCCCTGGAGCCGGTAGCCGCCTCGCTGGCAGCGAGGAATCGTCCCGATAACGAGTTGGCAGAACTGCAGGAGCGCTTCTCCGTTCAGACAAAACTGGTCGCGGATGATGCCAAGGGACTGGTCCTTCTCGGTGAATCGCTTCACGACTCGATAGTGCGCTGGACGGGTAACACCTTGCTTATCGAGGTTTACCAGTTACTGAGACAGCAGACGAAGCTGGTCCGGAGCATGTTGCAGAAGCGGGTGGATCTGGAGTCTCAATCTTTTCAGGAGCATGTTTCCGTACTCGGCGCCATACATGCGAAAGACGCCCGTGCGGCCGATGCCCTGATGCGCGAGCACCTGCAGCGCGCCAACCGGGATATCGCCGAGTGGCTGAGCTCGGGGGATGCCTGGTACGGACAGAACGAGAAAGCGGAGTAGCCGAACTCAACTGGGCGAGAAGGCGCGCGGCTGCTAGCCGGCTCTGTACCGGGCTTGCGATTGAAGGTAGCTCCCACGGCGATGCAAACGCCCGACCCTGGAACCTCCAGCGCGCCCGGTCCGCCGAACGAATCCATGTTGAAAACGCCATCCTGCGCACGGTACCTTTATCCATCCCGTCACTGCACCGGGTCGCTCAGCCAGATGGATACATCGACGTAGGTACAATTGCAGAGGATCGAAGGGCTGAGCGTGCCCGGAGACAAAGTCGCCGAGTAGACCAAAGGAGCACATATGACCCTCGTTCGCATACTCGCAATAGCCCTGCTGTTGCCGATGACCATCGGTTTTGGCCAGGACGCGCCTGACGTCGAGCCGCTCGAGCCCGCCGAGCGAGTCACGGTCGCTTACGTACCGATCATGAAGTTCGCGACAATGTATGTGGCTGCCGATCGTGGACTCTTCGAGAAGTACGGTCTCGAAGTGGAGATCAACCGGGTCGCCTCCGGCACCGAAGCTATCGCCTTCCTGACCGAGGGCCGTATCGACGTCGGCGGGATCGCCATCGTCACCTCGTTGTGGAACGGCTGGAGCCAGGGGCTCGACATCCAGATCTTCGCCCCGGGTGCGCTCGAGCCGCTCGAGAACAGCCCGACTAAGTTCATGGTGCGCAGCGACCTGCTGGAGGGCGGCACGATCGGCGAGATGGCGGACCTGCGCGGACGCAACGTCGCCGTCGCCGGCGGACCCGGCAGCGGCGGCGAGTATCTGGTGACCAAGGCGCTCGAGCTCGGCGGCCTGACCATTCGCGATGTGAACCTGCTCAACATCAGCAACGCCGACATGCCGGCGGCCTTCGAGAACGGCTCCATCGACGCCGGACTGCTCGGATCGCCCTACGCCGACCAGGTCGAAGACGACGGCTTCGCAACCGCAATGGCCGAGGACCTCACGCCCGGCCTGATGACGGTGGCGTTCGTGGGCTCGGACCGCTTCATAACCGAACGGCCCGAAGTTGCCCGGCGCTTCACCCTGGCGCTGATGGAAGCCGCCCGGCTGATGCAGGGCGACGACTACCTGTCCCAGGAGAATATCGACGCCTACCTGAGCTACGTCAACTCGACCGAGCAGGCGCTTCGCAGTGGCCTGCCGGTGGTCTACGACCCGAACCAGAAGATCTCCCTGGACGGGTTGGCCGACGTCGAGCGGGTGCACCGCGAGAACGGCCGCACGCAGTACGACGAGCCGATCGACCTCGACACCGTGGTGGAGACGGCCTACCTGGAGTGGGCGCGCGACGTCCTCGGTGAGTACTCGCAATAGCGCTGAGACAGCGCCGAACGAGCCGCGCCCCTCCGGAAGCGGAGCGGCGCGGCTTTTCAGAGGAACCCTATCTTGCTTGAAGTCGATATCAGTGACATGAATCCGAACGCCAACCGCCCGATTGGCGACCATCGGCGGCCCAGTCGCTTCAACCGCGACCCGGCTGTCGGTGCTATCCCTGTTTGGCGAAGCGAAGGGGCGATGCCGAGTTGACCGGCAAGATCCATGCCAGCGAAGTTACGATGTCGTTCGCGACCGCGAAGGGGCGGGTAACGGCGATCGAACGCTTCGACCTCGATGTCGCCGATGGCGAGTTCGTCTGCATCGTCGGCCCGTCCGGTTGTGGCAAGTCGACGTTCCTGCGGATCCTCGCCGGCCTGCTGGACGCCAGCTCGGGCCGCATCGAAATCACCCCCGGCGACGACCCTGCAAAGCCGCTGAACAATGTGGTCTTCCAGGAGTACGCCATCTTCCCCTGGAAGACGGTCCTCGACAACGTCGCCTTCGGCCTGCAGATGCGTGGCGTGGCGCGCCGCGAGCGGGAGGAGATCGCCCGCGCCTGGCTGGCCAAGGTCGGCCTCACCAAGTTCGTCGACTACTATCCGGCTCAACTGTCCGGCGGAATGAAGCAGCGGGTGAGTATCGCCCGCGCGCTGGCGAACGATCCCGAAGTCCTGCTCATGGACGAGCCGTTGGGAGCCCTCGACGCCCAGACCCGGCTGGTGCTGCAGGAGGAGTTGCTGCGCATCTGGGAGGAGCACCGCAAGACCGTGGTCTATGTCACGCACAGCATCGAAGAAGCCGTGCTGCTGGGTGACCGCGTGGTGATCATGACCGCCCACCCGGGACGGAAGAAGACAGAGTTCATGGTAGACATTCCCCGCCCTCGTACCATCCGCACCACCTCGACCCCGGAGTTCGCGGCCCTCAACGGCGCCATCTGGGAGGCGCTGCAGGACGAGGTGCGTGAGGCGATGAGGAATCAAACGTGAGCGCCGTGCGCAACCTGTACAAGCGAGGTTCGTTCCCCGGGGGTGGCCTGCCCTGGCTCTTCGCCGGGTTCGTCGTGGTCAACCTGGCGGCAACATTGCTGGGGCTATGGCAGCCGCTGTGGTGGGCGATCCTGGCGATCGACACGGTCCTGGTGGTGATGCTGGCGGAGGCGGTGGGGGAGCGAGTACCGGTCTCCCGGCAGGAGGCCTACAAGAGTGTGCTGGCTCTCGGATTTCCGCTCCTGCTGCTGCTCACCTGGGAGTTGATCGTCGGCGCCGGCATCCTGAACCCGCGCTGGTTTCCGGCGCCAACGAGCATCGCCGCTGCCCTCTGGGACCTGACGGTGAACTTCGACCGATTCGGCGAGACCAGCCTGCTTGGCCGTCCCTGGCTCATTCCCGCTCGTTATGCCGAGGAAGGCTGGGGCGGAGTGGCCGCCCTTTTCCGGGAGAGTCACGTGAACGCGACGCTGCTGAGAGTGCTGGCCGGCTTCGCAGTCGGGGCGCTCCCGGGGCTGCTGATCGGGATGATCATGGGTCTCAACCGCACGGTGAAGTCGATGCTCGACTCGACCATGTCGGCGTTTTACGTCCTGCCCAAGATCGCCATCTTCCCGTTGATGATGCTGATCTTTCCCAACCCGTTCGGCGAGGGCCCCAAGATCGCCGTAGTTGCGATAAGCGCCTTCTTCCTGGTGGCCATAAGCACCATGGCCGGGGTGGAGGGGATCGACCGGGTGTATCTCGAGGCGGGCCGAAACTACGGTGCCAATCGCCTGCAGATGCTGCGCCACGTGATCGTGCCAGGAGCGTTGCCGATCATCTTCTCGGGCCTGCGCCTGGCGATGGGTACCGCGTTGATCGTCATCGTGGCGGTGGAGTTCATCCGGGCACAGACCGGCGTGGGCTTCATCATCTACTACTACTGGCAGATCCTGGTTACCGAGAAGATGTACGCCGGGTTGGCGGTGGTGATGACTCTGGGTGTGCTCCTGACCCATCTGCTGCAATGGCTCGAGCGGCGGGTGATGCCGTGGCGGAAGTAGGCTGATCGGCCGCATCCGCCGTGGCCGCCTCCTCTACCTCGTCGGCTCCTCGCAACTCCTGCTGCGGCAGCCACAGGCTTATCGCCAGGGCGACCAGTGTCAGCGCCAGGCTAACCAGGAACACCTGGCTCAACCCGCTGCCGAGCGCCGAGCGGAGGCTTTCGATGAAGGCGTCGAACACTCCCGGCCCGGCGAGACCGGCGACGGTCGAGCGTGCCTGCTCCAGTGCCACGGGATTGGTGAGCAGGTTGGGGTCGGCGAGTTCCGTGCCGACATCGGCCGGCAGGTTGCTGAACTGCGGCGGCAGGTTGGCCGCCAAGCCGCCCCGCACGTTGGCGGTCACCAGCGTGCCGAAAAGGGTCACGCCGATGGTCCCGCCGATCTGCCTGAAGAACTGGTTGGCGCTGGTCACCGTGCCGAGGAGCGCCGGTGGCAGCGAGTTCTGCACGGCCAGCACGAACAGTGAGTTGGTCGGCCCGATTCCCAGCCCCAGGATCACCATGTAAATGACGGTAACGGCGGTGGGCGTGTCCGGACCCATGGTGCTGGCCAGGTAGAAACCCAGGAGCATCACCACCAGGCCGGCGAGCACGAACGGCTTGTAGCGGCCGGTACGCGTGACCAGAATGCCCGATACGGTGCCGCTGATGATCATCCCGAACATCAGCGGCGCCAGGGCGAACCCGCTGGCCGCCGCGCTTCCACCCTGCACCCCCTGAACGAAAAGCGGCAGGTAGATGACGGCGCCGAACAGGCCGATGCCGGTGAGGAATCCGGCCGCGTTGGCGACGTTGAAGGTGCGGTCGCCAAACAGGGCGGGGGCGAGGATGGGCGAGGGCGTTCGCGTCTGCCACCAGCCGAACAGCGCCAGGAGGAGGACGGACGCCGCCAGCAGTACGACTATCGGCGGCGACGTCCACGAGTACTCGACCCCTGCCCAGGTGAGTGCCAGCAGCAGCGGGACGAGGCCACACACCAGCAGCACGCTCCCGGCGACGTCCAGGCGATGGCCTCGTTGCCGCTCACCCGCCGGCAGATATCGCTGGATGACCGCGTAGGCGACCACGGCTACCGGGATATTGACGAAGAACACCCAGCGCCAGCCGAGAGTATCGGTTATGAGGCCGCCGACGATGGGTCCGACGACCGAGCTAAGGCCGAACACCGCTCCGCTGAACCCCTGGTACTGACCGCGCTCGCGCGGGTTGAAGATGTCGGCGATGGCGGCCCAGGACATTGCCATCAGGGCACCCCCACCGATTCCCTGCAAGACCCGCGATGCGATCAGCTGCGGCATGTCCTGCGCGAAGCCGGATAGGACGCTGCTCAGCGAAAACAGGACGATCCCGAACTGGAGGATCCCTTTGCGTCCGTATATGTCGCTGAGACGGCCATAGATCGGCAGTGAAGCGGTCGAAGCCAACGAGAAGCTGGTGAACGCCCAGGCGTAGAGATGGAAACCTTCGAGCTCGGCGATGATCCGCGGCAGGGCGGTGCCGACCACGGTGAGGTTGAGGGAGGCGAGGAAGAGGACGGTGAGCACCCCGGCGAACGCCAGGTGCTTCTCACGGCGGCTCAGCTCAGGCACCGGCCGACCTGTCGACCTTCGTTCTCTCAGTGTCCAGGATCAATTTTCGGTCTGCTTTCGGTCTGCTTTCGGTCATGGGCCACTACCGGCACCAACGTACCAGGAGGCTGCGCCTGCTCCTGTCGGCCGGCGAAGCGGATTGAACCGGCGGCCGAAGCTGCCGGAAATGTGTTGTGATACATGGCGGTCGGGCTGCGGACCTTACGAGCAAGGGTGGCAGGCGCTATCGTCAGGCCGGTCGCTGGCGAAATGTCGGCCATCGGCGGCGCTCGGACCGAGAGGAGTTCTAATGGCTAACCCGCACAATCACAGCGACACCTTCCTGCTTGGAGGGGAACTCGAGGTACACCGGCTCGGCTTCGGCGCCATGCGGATAACCGGTGTGGGGATCTGGGGCCCGCCTGCTGACGGAGACGAAGCCAGACGCGTCCTGCGTAGGGCCGTCGAGCTCGGAATCGACCTGATCGATACCGCCGACTCCTACGGCCCCAATGTGAGCGAGGAGCTGATCGCCGAGGCGTTGCATCCCTATCCGGACGGCTTGGTGATCGCCACCAAGGGTGGTCAGTTGAGGCCGGGACCGGACGTCTGGAAACCCGATGGCCGGCCGGAGCACCTGCGGGCCGTGCTGGAGGGGAGTCTGCAGCGGTTGCGGCTGGAGCGGATAGATCTCTATCAGCTCCACAGGCCCGACCCGAAGGTGCCGTTGAAGGAGTCCGTGGGCGCGCTGGCCGAGTGGCAGCGCGAGGGACTCATCCGATTCATCGGTCTCTCGAACGTGAGCGTCGAGCAGCTCGATGAGGCGAGGGCGGTCGCCGAGATCGTGACGGTCCAGAACCGCTACAACGTGTCTTACCGCACGTCTCAGCCGGTCTTGGAGCGCTGTCAGGAGCTGGGAATCGGCTTCATCCCGTGGCAGCCGATCGGCGCCGGTGATTTGGGCGAGGCGGTGGAACGAGTGGCGGCCCGCCATGGCGCCACGCCCGCTCAAGTGGCGCTCGCCTGGCTGTTGCAGAGTTCACCGGTACAGTTGCCGATCCCGGGCACTTCGAGTGTCCGGCATCTGGAGGAGAACGTGGCGGCAACCGAGCTGCAGCTCGACGATGACGACATGGAAGCGCTCGGCGCTTAAGCGCGGTTGCCGGCCGTGGCGGCTGCCCATCACATCCCCCGCCGCCGTGAAGTGACTCCAGGTGCAATCGCCGAACAAGAGCCGCAAACGCATTCTGGAGTGACGGGAGCAGGATGAGGTGGGCGTGCTGAGACTGGGAGTTCTCGTATTCGTAGCTGTGGTTCTCGCCGGCTGTGACCAGCAGCCGGCGTCGCCTTTGGCGCAGCCGACCGAGGCCGAGGTGACTCAGCAGAGAGTATCCACTTCCCCCACCGGCGCGGAACTCCATTACGCGATCTACGAAGTGCAGGGCAGCGGGAGTTCCAGCCCGCTGAAAGGCTCGATCCTCACGATCCGCGGGGTGGTGACGGCCGACTTCCAGGAGGAGGCCGAGCTGAGCGGTTTCTTCGTGCAGGAGTTGATCGGGGACGAAAACCCTGAGACGTCCGACGGAATATTCGTGTTTCACTTCAGCACGCCCGTCGAAGTGGGTGACGTGGTCGAGGTAACCGGTCAGGTCAAGGAGCACTTCGAGCTTACCGAACTGACCAACGTGACCGAAGTGGCCGTCGTGGACCAGGCGGATTTGCCGCAGCCGGCCGATGTCCGACTGCCACTCGTCAGCGCCGACTACTGGGAGCGCTACGAGGGAATGCTGGTAACCGTTGCCCGGGACGGAGGCCCTCTCACCGTGAGCGAGACCTTCCACCTCGGCCGTGGCGGTCTGGTGATGATTGCCGATAGTCGACTCGTGCAGTACACGCAGACGAATACGGCCAGCCCGAGCGGATATGCGGCACATGTCCTGGATGCGGTGCGCCGCAGCATCCTTCTTGATGACGGCAGCCTCGAGCAGAACCCCGATCCGATCCGCTACTCGGCGACCGGAGGCGAGCTGACCGCAGACGACACGTTGCGGGTTGGCGACACCCTCGCCAGCGTAACGGGAGTCGTAACCTACAGTTTCAACGGCTGGAGCGGCACCAACTCCTACCGAATCCATCCTACCGAGAGCGTGCAGTTCGGCGCCGGCAACCCGCCGCCGGCCGCGGCGCCGAGCGTCGGCGGCGGGGTGCGAGTCGGCAGCTTCAACGTTCTGAACTTCTTCAACGGCAACGGTCGTGGGGGCGGATTCCCGACCGACCGCGGCGCTGAAAGTCCCGTGGAGCTGCAACGTCAACTGGACAAGCTCGTCTCGGCTATAACCTTGCTGGACGCGCACGTACTTGGCCTGATCGAGATCGAAAACGATGTCGCCGGTGCCGACAGTGCGGTGGCCGACCTGGTCGAGGCACTCAATGCCGAGGCGGGCTCCGGCACCTACGATTACATCGAGACGGGCAGGATCGGCGACGACGCGATAAAGGTAGGTCTCATCTACCAGGGATCGGCGGTGACGCCGGTTGGCGACTTCCTGATCCTCGACAGCAGCGTCGACCCGGCTTTCGACGACACGCTCAATCGCCCTGCCCTGGCACAGACGTTCGCTCAGTCCGGCTCCGGCGGCGAGTTCACGGTAGTGGTCAACCACCTCAAGAGCAAAGGCAGTTCGTGCAGCGAGTTCGGTGACGTCGACCGGAACGATGGTCAGGGGAACTGCAATCTGACACGCACCAGCGCGGCGCGGGCTGTGGCCGACTGGGCCGAAGACCTGGCGAGAGCTTCAGGAGATCCGGACGTGCTCGTTCTCGGTGACCTGAACGCCTATGCGCAGGAGGATCCGATCCAGGCTCTGCTGTCAGGCGGGTTCGTCAACCTGCTCGAGCCCGACGAGTACTCCTATGTCTTCCAGGGACTCAGCGGCACACTCGACCACGCCCTGTCCACTGCCAGCCTGAACGATCAGGTGATCGGAGCTTCGGTCTGGAACATCAACGCCCAGGAGCCGAGCGCGCTCGACTACAACGTCAACTTCAAGACGCCTCGCCAGGTGGATCTCCTCTACAGTGACTCGCCGTATCGGTCTTCCGACCACGATCCGGTGCTGGTGGGTCTCGAACTCAACCGGCCACCGGATTGCGGCTCGGCGAACGCCGATATCGAGCGGCTGTGGCCGGTCGACCACAAGATGGTGAGCGGCCGAGTCGTCGACGTCTTCGATCCCGAGGGCGACAACGTGACGATCACCATCGAGCGGATCTTCCAGGACGAGCCCGTTCTGGGGTCGAACGACGGAGCTACCTCGCCCGATGCTGCCATCGGCTTTGGCAACCACTTCGAATTGCGTGCCGAGCGCGACGGCGAAGGTAACGGCCGTGTCTACGTGGTCGCCTTCACAGCCAACGACCGCTACGGTTCGTGTTCCGGCCAAGTGCTGGTGGGTGCTCCCCTCAGTCTCGATGGCAGCTCGGCAGTGGACGACGGAGCGCTCTTCGATTCGACCGCTCGCTGACCTCGAGTGTGCCCGGTCCCGGTTGAATGGGTGCCGCGCACACTCGTACTCTTGACATCGATGAGTGACGGGAGGCTTTGATGAGCGATCTGGCAGCGAAACAGTGCGTTCCCTGCAAGGGCGGGGTGCCGCCGCTGGCCGGCGAGGAGCTGCGCGAGCTGAGCGAGCAGCTCGGAGGTGGTTGGAGCGTCGTCGACGAACATCACCTCGCGAAGGCCTACGAGTTCGAGGATTTCCGGCAGGCACTCGACTTCACCAATCGGCTGGGCGCCCTGGCCGAGGAGCAGGGGCACCACCCTGACATCCACCTGTCGTGGGGGAAGGTCGCCGTCGAGATCTGGACGCACAAGATCGACGGTCTCACCGAGAGCGACTTCGTGCTGGCGGCCAAGACCGACAGGCTCTAGAGAATAAGCGTGCTGCCCGTGGGCTACGAATACGTATTCGTAGCCCACGACGAGGAGATATCGCTTCACCGGGCCGGCGGGCCGGCTGGCCGCTACGCCAGCGAGTCCGCCGTGAAGTGCACGGATTTCGTCTGCAGGTACGCCTCCAGCGCTTCCTGTCCGAGCTCGCGGCCGAAGCCGCTCATCTTGTACCCGCCCACCGGCATCTCGGCGTGCACCAGGCCGTAGTTGTTCACCCAGACCGTGCCTGCCCGGAGTCCGCGTGACACCTGCAGGGCGGTGCTGAGGTCTTTGGTCCAGACCGCCGAGGCGAGGCCGTAGATGGTGTCGTTGGCGAGCTCGATCGCCTCAGCCCTCGTTTCGAAGGTCATGACTGCTACCACCGGCCCGAAGATCTCCTCGCGGGCGATGGCCATGTCGCGGTCGACGTCGGTGAAGATGGTCGGCGGGAAGTAGCTGCCCCGGTCGAA
>JBBDRK010000027.1:0-45153 GCA_040905465.1 Trueperaceae bacterium
CAAAAACAAGAAATCAACAAGACCACGCAAACTGGATTATCAAGGTACTCACGCCAAGTGGCGCGAACACAAATTATGCAACGGCAGCCACCCCATGTCAACCCGAAACGGACGTCGGGGGGCGCGCTGCCGCTCCCGCCGAACTGTCCTCCTCTGCGGTAGGCTAACGCCATGGAACGCACCGCACTCGTCCGCTGGCTGGACGATTATCTCGAAATCGCCGACTACTCGGACCCATCGCTCAACGGACTGCAGGTGGAAGGCGCCGCCGAGGTCGAAAAGGTGGCGGTAGCAGTGGACGCCAGCCTGGAGACGTTCGAGAAGGCCCGGGAGTTGGGTGCCGATATGCTGATCGTCCACCACGGCCTCTTCTGGGGCGCGCCGCTCGCCGTGACCGGTCCTCACAGGAAACGCCTGACGTACCTCCTCGAGAACGAGATGAGCCTCTATGCCGCTCACATACCTCTCGACGCTCACCGCGAGGTGGGTAACAATTGGGGCCTGGCGACCATCCTCGGAATGCGCGAACTGGCGGAGTTCGGGCTGTTCAAGGGCAAGCCCATCGGCGTCAAGGGACGGCTGAGCGAACCCATGCCGAGACGGTTGCTCGCCGGCCTGGTCGAAGAGAAGCTCGGCGAACCGGTAATGATGCTCGAAGGCGGCCCGGAACAGGTCGAGACGTTTGCAATCGTAAGCGGAGGAGCGGCCTGGGACGTGGTGACGGCGGCCGATCAGGGCCTCGACGCGTTTCTCACCGGGGAGCCGCGCCACGAGGTGTTCCACGAAGCCTTCGAGCGCGGCATCAACGCGCTGTTCGGCGGCCATTACATGACCGAGACCGTGGGGGTGAACCTGCTGGCGGGAAAGCTTCGGGACCTGCACGGCCTGAACGTCGAGTTCGTCTACCTGCCCACGGGCCTCTGACGTGGCTGGACTGTTCATTGCATTCGAAGGCCCCGAAGGGGGCGGCAAGTCCACCCAGATCGCCGCGCTCGAT
Organism: Trueperaceae bacterium; assembly: GCA_040905465.1. Classification (GTDB taxonomy): domain Bacteria; phylum Deinococcota; class Deinococci; order Deinococcales; family Trueperaceae; genus DASVCN01. The sequence goes on from JBBDRK010000027.1 coordinate 998, forward strand.
GCACGACTCAGGGCGAGCGGAGTCGATCCGGTAGTTACTCGAGAGCCGGGAGGTACCGGCGCCGGCGACGCCATCCGCCGGGTCGTGCTCGATCCCGCGCTCGAGGTTGCACCGCTCACCGAGTTTCTGCTCTACAGCGCCAGCCGTGCACAGCTCGTCAGCGAAATCCTGACGCCCGCCCTCGCCGCCGGCCGGGTGGTGGTAAGCGACCGCTTTTCCGGTGCGAGCCTCGCCTATCAGGGATACGGACGCCGTCTGGAACTGGACTTCATCGAAGAACTAACGCAGCGGGCCACCGGCGGCCTGAGGCCCGACCTCACGGTGCTGCTCGATCTCGAGCCCGAACAGGGGCTGGAGCGCATCTCGACACGCGGCGACTCCGATCGGCTGGAACTTGCCGACCTGGAGTTCCATCGCCGGGTCCGCCGTGGCTTCCTGAATCAGGCGACCGGCCGCGAGGACTGGCTGGTCCTCGACGCTACGCTCCTGGAGGAGGACCTGGCGAAAGCGATCTGGCAACGGGTGAGTCCGCTGCTGCCCGCTGGTGCCAGGTCGAGCGAGAAGAGGCCCAGCAGTTGAAGCTGCCCTGGCCATTGCCGGCATGGGTAGCGGTCGCCACGGTCATGGCCACCGTGGTCGCAGCCTGCGCGAGTCCGCCGGCCCAGTTGGCGCCTCAGGTCGAAGCGCGTTTCCCCCATGACCGGGAGGCGTTTACGCAAGGGCTCCTACTCGAGAATGGTTTGCTCTACGAGAGCACCGGCCTCTACGGACGCTCGTCGTTGCGTGAGGTAGATCCTGCGAGCGGAGCGGTAATTCGCATGCGGGATCTCGATCCGGGTCTGTTCGGTGAGGGCCTTGCCCTGGTAGGCGACCGGTTGATCCAACTAACCTGGCGTGCCGGGCTGGCTCTTGTCTACGACCTGGAAACGTTCGAGCCGCTCGGCAGTTTCCGATACCGGGGTGAAGGTTGGGGTCTGTGCTACGACGGTGAGGAGCTGTGGATGTCCAACGGAAGCTCGTCATTGACGGTCCGTGACGCCGATACCTTCGAGGTGCGCCGGCGCGTCCCGGTTACCGCTCAGGGAGAACCGGTAGCGCGGCTCAACGAACTCGAGTGCGTCGGGCCGCACGTGTACGCCAACGTCTGGCAGACCGACAGCATCGTACGGATAGACAAATCCAGTGGCAGGGTCGATGCGCTGGTGGACGCATCCCGCTTACTCACCGGCGACACTCGCGCCGGCCTCTCGGCCGACGCGGTTCTCAATGGAATCGCATACGACGCAGACGATGATCTATTCCTCGTGACCGGCAAGCTGTGGCCGCTACTGTTTGCGGTTCGCTTCGACTAGGGAAGCTCTGCAACCCAATTGCAACCTTTTGCAACCTATTTTGTGAGCACGGCCATCGGGAGGAGATGCCGCAACGAAACGAGGCCCGCGCTCTGCCCCCTAGGTGCGGGCCTCGTTTCATTGCCGATCGCCTCTTTCGGAACCGTGCGCTCCTCAGCCGCCGGACTTGCCGTCGCCCTGTTTGCTCGACGACGAGGTCGTGCGACCGTCGGATTTCGAGTCGGTCTTGGACTCTGCTTTGGCGTCCGACTTCGACTCCGACTTGGTTTCGGACTTCGAATCGGACTTCGAATCGGACTTGGCGTCCGATGTCGACTCGGCCTTCGTCTCACCGTCGCTCTTGGCCTTGGAAGACTGCGAACCCGACCCCTTGCGCGAGTCGTTGACGTAGAATCCGCTACCTTTGAAGGCGATTCCGACCGGCTGTACGAGACGCTTGACCGGGTCGCCCGACGCCGGATGTTCGGTAAGTGCCGGCTCGCTGATGCGCTGCGCCACCTCGAACGTTTCGCCTGTCCTGAGGTTCCTGTAAACGTAGACTGGCATGCTTCCTCCACCTGTGGCGATATCGTCCTGCTGCTCGAAAACGCCGGCAGTTACTCTACCACCCCTGGTAAGCTGCTGCCATGCGCCGCGCGTCATCTCCTGCCCGCCTGACGGTAGTGGGAGCCGGAGCATGGGGCACCGTGCTGGCCATACTACTCGCACGCAACGGCCACTCAGTGAAGCTCTGGGTCCGGCGCGAGGAGCTGGCCGACAGCATAAGGCGCAACCGCGAAAACGTAGCGCGCCTCCCGGGCATCGCGTTGCCGGCAGAAATCGACATCAGTACGGAACTCGAAACCGCGACGGGAGAGTCGGACGCTACATTCGTGGCAGTGCCAAGCAAGGTGTTGCCGGAGATCTCGGCGAGGTTTGGTGACGTTCCGGCAATCGTGTCGTGTAGCAAGGGATTGGCTCGACCCGGGTTGACCAGGCTGAGCGAGGTGATAGGCCGAATTCACCCGAGCAGCCAGACAGCGGTCCTCTCCGGCCCGAACCTGGCGTCGGAGATTGCCGCCGGCTTGCCGGCCGCCGCCGTTGCTGCATCGGTCGATGGCAAACTGGCGGAGCGCGTGCAAGGCTGGCTGCAGTCCCCTGCCTTCCGGGTCTACACCAGTCCGGACCCCACGGGAGTCGAAGTCGGCGGATCTCTCAAAAACGTCATAGCCTTGGCCGCCGGCATGTCCGACGGCCTGGGCTTGGGCGACAACGCCAAGGCGTCTATCGTCACCCGTGGCCTGGTGGAGCTCGTTCGGGTAGGAGTGGAGCTCGGAGCCCGGCGAGAGACCCTCTACGGCCTGGCCGGGCTGGGCGACCTGATAGCCACCTGTTCCAGCCCCGGTTCCCGAAACCACATGGCTGGCGTTAGAATCACCGCCGGCGCAACGGCCGAAGAGCTGGACGCCGACGGGCTGACGGCAGAAGGGGTGCCCACCGTGCGTGCGGCGTACGAGTTCGCCGCCGAGCGCAACCTGGAGCTGCCTATCACCGCCGAGGTCTACCGAGTGGTGTTCGAGCGAAAGGACCCGCGGCGCGCGCTCGACGATCTGATGTCCCGCGCGAAAAGATCGGAGTGGTGAAGAGATAACTGTCCCGTCGAACGAAGTGATCACGAACGGTGTAAACACGGCGATAGGCGTCCACCAGTTGAGCAAACGATACGGCGGTTCGACCGCGGTGGACGGCATCAGCTTCGAGGTAGGCAAGGGGGAGGTCGTCGGTTTTCTCGGACCCAACGGCGCGGGCAAGACCACCACGTTGCGGATGTTGGCGGGCCTGGTTCGTCCCAGTGGCGGAAGTTGTGAGATCCTCGGCCAGGCGGTGCGCGGTCCGACGCTCCGCGAAGTCGGAACTATGATAGAGGAGCCTTCGTTCTACCCCTATCTGAGCGGAAGAGCCAACCTGCAGCACGCGGCGTTGCTCCACGGCGGCGTAAGACCGAGACGGATCGACGAGGTACTCGAGTTCGTCGGCATGGAGTTGGCGGCAGGCAAGCGCGTGTCGGCCTACTCGCAGGGGATGCGGCAGCGTCTCGGCCTGGCGCGTTCCCTGTTGTGGAGCCCCGAGGTGCTGTTGTTGGACGAACCAACCAACGGCCTGGACCCCGTGGGCATCGCCGAGGTTCGGGACCAGCTCCGTGAAGTCGCCCGCCGCGGAGTAACAGTTCTGATCTCGTCGCACATCCTGTCCGAGTTGGAGAAGCTGGTGGGGCGGGTGCTGGTCATCGAACAGGGCCGGCTGCTCTACGCGGGTTCGCTCGACAGACTGATCCGCCGAATCGACGAGCAGCTGGTGCCTTACCTGCTGCTGTCGACCGATGCCGATGAGCTGTGCCGGGCGGCTGAGACGCTCGGACATCGGCTCGAACGGCTCGACGACGGCCGCCTGCGCATCTGGGTGCCGGACACGGAAAGTGACGCCCTGATCGGCCGCCTGAGCCGGCTGGGCGTCGAACTGATCGACGCGCGCCGCGAGAGCGACAGCCTCGAGGGTGCCTATCTGCGGCTGCTCAAGCAGGACGGCCGACCCTCATGAGCGCTCTCGCCGCCGTGGTGCGCGCCGAACTGTTCAAGATGCTTCGCAAGCGGCGTACCTATGTGCTGGCGGCACTCCTGTGGCTGTTGCTGCCGGCGCTGGTGCTGCTGATCGGCCGACTGCTCGAGATGAACCTGCGCGGAACCTTCGTCGACGAGTCGGAGACCGTTGCCACCGTCGTGCGACAGCTCGCTTCGCCGTTCGGTATCGCCCGGGTCGCACTGGTGGGACCGGCGCTGCTGAGCCCCACCTTCTACATCATCGCCGTCGCCCTCGTATCCGGCGTCCTGGTGGGCGAAGAGCGAAGCCATCGTATGTGGAAGACGGTCCTGACTGCGCAGCCGAACAGGTTGGCGGTCCTGTCGGGAAAGCTGATAGTGGCGATGCTGGTGCTCGGGGCCCTGTTCGCGGGCGGCTTTCTGGCCGCGAGCCTGTTTGGAGTCGCCGGAACGATGTTTCTGACAACCGACCTTACCGGCGAATGGGGGGAACTCGTTCGGCTCTACCTGCTCCAGTGGCTCTTCGCCGGCGCAGCCACGATTTTCGCCTTTCTGATGATATTCGTAAGCCGCAACGTATCGCTCGGAATGGTGCTGGTGTTCTTCCTGCCGCCGTTGCTGGAAGGGCTCTACTCGATCTACCGAACTACCGTGGGCGTGCAACCGCTGACGCGGCTGAATGCCGTCTTCCAGGCGCTCGAGCTGCAGGCCGCCATGGAGGCTCTACCGCGTTACTTCTTCACGGTGAATCTCTACGCTCCGGCACGCCGACCGTTGACGGACCTGGTGCGCCTGCTGGGAGGGCAACCGGGAAGCGATCTCGGTCCGCTGACAGTGTTGCTGAGAAACGACACGACACTGCTCCACTCCGGCCTGGTGATGCTCGGCTATGGACTCCTCTTCCTGGGCGCACTGATCTGGCTGTTCCTGCGTCGGGACGTCGATTGAGTCGAGCAGTAGCAGTAACTCGTCCATCTCCTTGACCCGGGCAACTGGCTGGGGGACAATACAAGTATATCGTCGGGACCGACCGGCCCTCACGGTCGTTCGCGATCAACGACGGCACGACCCGACCCGACACCTGAAATCCGAGGCTCTCATGAGCGACCAACTGCTGGACCGGCAATTATCCAATCGGATTCTCGTTCTCGACGGAGCGATGGGCACTATGGTGCAGCGCCATCGCCTTTCAGAGGACGATTTTCGCGGCGATCGGTTTCGCGATCACGGCAAGCCGCTGGCCGGGGCCAACGATGTTCTGTGCCTGACCCGACCCGAGCTGGTCGAGGCCATCCACGACGCCTACCTCGAGGCCGGCGCCGATATCATCGAGACCAACACCTTCAACGCCACCTCCATAGGACTGGCGGAGTACGACCTGGCCGAGCACATCTTCGAACTGAACGTGGCCGCTGCCGAGCTCGCCCGCCGTGTTGCCGCCCGCCATCACACGCCGGATCGGCCCCGCTTCGTCGCCGGCGCTATCGGGCCGACCAACCGCACGGCCAGCATGTCGCCCGACGTGGAGAACCCCGGACTGCGAACGACCGACTTCGACGCTCTCGCGTCCGCGTATCGAGAACAGATACGCGGACTGCTGGAAGGCGGGGTCGATCTCCTGCTGATCGAGACGGTATTCGACACGCTCAACTGCAAGGCTGCCCTTTTCGCCACCGAGCAGGCGTTCGAAGAGCGGGGCCGCCGCTGGCCCCTGATCGTATCCGGCACTATCACCGATGCCAGCGGTCGCACCCTGTCGGGGCAGACACTGGAAGCATTCCTGATCTCCGTCTCCCACGCGCCGCTCACCGCCGTCGGACTGAACTGCGCCCTCGGTCCGTCCGAACTGCGCCCCTATGTCGAAGACCTTTCCCGTCTGGCGCCTCTGCCGACCATCTGCTTTCCGAACGCCGGCCTGCCTAACGCCTTCGGTGGCTACGACGAGACGCCGGAGTCGATGAGCGCCGTGCTCGAGGAGTTCCTGGCACAGGGTTGGGTAAACATCGTGGGAGGCTGCTGTGGGACCACTCCCGAACACATCAGGGCATTCGCGGAGTTGGCCGAGCGCCATGCGCCCCGGCCGATTCCAGGGATAGAGCCGCTGCCGCGATTCAGCGGACTGGAAGCCGTCGTGATCCGCCCGGAGAGCAACTTCCTGAACGTGGGCGAACGAACCAATGTTACCGGCTCACGCCGCTTCGCTCGCCTGATCCGCAGCGGCGATTACGATGCAGCGCTCGATGTTGCCCGCGACCAGGTCGATGGTGGAGCGCAAATGATCGACGTCAACATGGACGAGGGGATGCTCGACGGCCCGCAGGTAATGATCCGCTTCCTCGACCTGCTGGCATCCGAGCCGGACATCGCCAAACTGCCGATCATGGTCGATTCCTCACGCTGGGACGTCATCGAAGCCGGGCTCAAGCGGGTTCAGGGCAAAGGCGTCGTCAACTCGATCTCGCTCAAGGAGGGCGAGGCGGAGTTTCTGCGGCAGGCGCGCCTGGCACGGCGCTACGGAGCCGCGGTGGTGGTGATGGCGTTCGACGAGAACGGTCAGGCTGACGACTTCGATCGGCGCGTGGAGATCTGCGGCAGGGCATATCGCCTGCTCGTCGAGAAGCTGGGTTATCCGCCGCAGGAGGTAATCTTCGACCCGAACATCCTCACCGTCGGTACCGGCATCGAGGCCCACTCGCGCTATGCCGTCGACTACCTGAAGACGGTCGGGTGGATCAAGGAGAACCTTCCGGGGGCACTGGTATCGGGAGGCGTATCCAACGTCTCCTTCGCGTTCCGCGGCAATCCCCGCGTGCGCGAGGCGATGAATGCCGCGTTCCTCTACCACGCCGTGCGAGCCGGCATGGACATGGGGATCGTCAACCCGAGCATGCTCGAGGTCTACGAGGAGATCCCTGCCGACCTGCTCGAAATGGTCGAGGACGTCCTGTTCGACAGGCGAGCCGACGCAACCGAGAGGCTTATCGTATTCGCCGAGAGCGCGAGCGGAGACGTGAAGCGCCGCGAGCGCGACGAGGCCTGGCGCGACGAGCCGGTGTCCGAGAGGCTCCGACACGCCCTCGTCCGAGGCATCGCGGAGTACGCCGAAGTGGACGCCGAGGAGGCGAGGGTGGAGCTGGGTAGCCCGCTGGCTGTCATAGAAGGTCCACTGATGGACGGGATGAACGTGGTAGGCGACTTGTTCGGCGCCGGAAAGATGTTCCTGCCGCAGGTGGTCAAGAGCGCTCGGGTCATGAAGCGCGCAGTCGCGTATCTCACGCCCTACCTCGAAGCGGATAAGGTCGAAGGGAGCAAGGCGGGCAAGGTACTGCTGGCAACGGTGCGGGGCGACGTTCACGATATTGGCAAGAACATCGTCGGAGTAGTTCTGGCCTGCAACGGCTACGACGTAATCGACCTCGGGGTCATGGTACCGGCCGAACGAATCCTCGATACGGCGGTTACCGAAGAGGCGGACGTGGTGGGCCTTTCGGGTTTGATCACCCCCTCTCTCGAAGAGATGACACATGTCGCCGGCGAAATGGAGCGGCGCGGGATGAATCTGCCTCTGCTCATCGGCGGAGCCACCACCTCACGGATTCACACGGCCGTGAAGATCGCCCCGAGCTACAGCCAACCCACCGTTCACGTGGCCGACGCCTCGCGCAGTGTTGGCGTGGTGAGCGCGCTACTGGGCGGCAAGCGCGAGGATTTCGCTGCCGAGATTGCGCAGCAGTATCAGGGCCTGCGCACCGCTCACGCTCAACGCGGTCAGGGCCTGGCGTTGCGGCCCTTGCACGAGGCGCGAGCCAACCGGCTGCCCTTCGATCCCAGCGAAGCGGATGTGGTGACACCCTCCCGCCTCGGAACAGAGTCGTTTGCCGATTATCCGCTGGCTGAACTGGTGGAGAGGATCGACTGGGGTCCGTTCTTCAGCACCTGGGAGATGCCCGGCCGATTTCCGCAGATACTCGAGGATCCGCGCCTGGGCGACACCGCGACCAAGCTGTTCGCCGACGCCAAGGAGTTGCTGGGGCGAATCGTGGACGAGCGGCTGTTGCAGGCGCAGGCTGTGTTCGGTCTCTTCCCCGCCAACTCGGTCGGGGACGACATCGAAGTCTACGCCGCCGATGGAAGCGGCGAGATCCTGACTGTGTTCCACACCTTGCGCCAACAACTGTACAAGCGCGACGGAAAGCCGAATCTGGCTCTCGCAGACTACATCGCGCCGAAGGAGAGCGGACTGGGTGATTTCCTCGGAGGCTTCGCGGTGACAGCCGGACTGGGCGCAGACGCCCTGGCACAAGGTTTCGCGGACGATCTCGACGACTACACCAGCATTCTGGTGAAGGCGCTGGCCGACCGTCTGGCCGAGGCCATGGCCGAACGCCTGCACGAACGCGTGCGCAAGGAGTTCTGGGGCTACGCGGCCGACGAGAACCTGGTCGTGGACGACCTGATCCGTGAGCGTTACCGCGGAATTCGTCCTGCTCCCGGCTATCCTGCCTGCCCCGATCATACGGAGAAACGGGAGCTGTTCGATCTCCTGCAAGTCGAGTCGTCCACCGAAATCCGGCTGACCGAGACGTTCGCCATGCACCCGGGGTCATCGGTCAGCGGACTGTATTTCGCCCACCCGCACTCACGCTACTTCGCGGTCGGCAAGATCCGACCGGATCAGGTGAGCGACTATGCCAGTCGCAAGGGCCTGACGGAGTCGGAAGTGAGGCGCTGGCTTGCGCCGAACCTGACGCCGGCGGAGTCCGCTCCGGCTGCCGCCGGTTGACCCGGTTGCCGTCTTTCACTACACGCCTGACAACGGGCCGTGGCCTCCCAGGCCGAGCCAGCCGACCACCACCAGCCAGTGGATGAGGACCGCGGGCCATAACGACCCGGTACGCCTGTAAGCGACCAGGCAACTCACGCCCAGCAGCGCCACCAGAGCAAGGAACGTCGGGTCGGTGAATTGCGCGCCGCCGCCGAGCAGAGCGGCAGCGGGATGAATGAGCACGTAGGCCGTCACCGAGGATGCTGCGCTTACCCAGTTCGTCAGCCTGCCGCTGGCCTCGGCCCGACCCGGATTGGGCAGCACCCGGAAGAGAACCTCCTCGAGCAGCGCCGGCACGAGGAGGACTCGTAGCCCCAGCGCCAGCGACTCGGGCACGGGCAGCAGCCAGGTCGACCCGATGAGCTCGGCTCGAAGAGCGAGTGGCGTTGCCACCACAGCGAACCCCAAGGCCAGCAGTGCCGTCTCGGCCCAGCCCGATGCGCTTGGCCGCTGACCGGCAGCCCGGCGCAGCCGCTCGAGCAGCAGGGCGATCATGACCTCACCACACCGAATTCAGCATCTTGACTTCAGCGTGCTGCCTTCGCCACGCACCCTGCTCACACTCTTCCCAGCTAGCACGATTACCTCGCCGAAGCTCCTCCTCGTTCTCAACGTGCGTCCCGGACCATACTCGCAGCCGGGCGCTATTCGGTATAACCGAGCAATGGAGTGGATCAGCTCACCGGAAGCCTGGATCGCCCTCGTTACCCTTACCGTTCTCGAGATAGTCCTGGGCATCGACAACATAATCTTCATCTCGATCCTATCGGGCAAGTTGCCGGAACACCTTCAAGCCCGGGCGCGAACCGTCGGACTGGCCGGGGCGATGGTCATGCGGATCCTGCTCCTGCTCTCCATCGCCTGGATCATCGGCCTCACCCGGCCGCTGTTCGAGTTGTTCGGAGTCTCGGTTTCGGGTCGCGATCTGATCCTGTTCTCCGGTGGCCTCTTCCTGCTCGGCAAGGCTACCCATGAGATCCACGACAAGCTCGAGGGCGAGGGCGACGGCGCGGCCATGCGGGTTACGCCGTCGTTCGCATCGGTAATAGGCCAGATAATGCTCCTCGACATCGTATTCTCGTTGGACTCGGTCATCACTGCGGTCGGCATGGCCGAGGACGTGGTGGTCATGGTCATCGCAGTTGTCATCGCCGTCGGAATAATGCTTGTCGCCGCCGGGCCTATCTCGGCCTTCGTCGAGCGTCATCCCACGGTAAAGATGTTGGCTCTGGGCTTCCTGCTGCTCATCGGCATGTCGCTGGTGGCCGAGTCATTCGGTCAACACATTCCGAAGGGGTACATCTACTTCGCCATGGGCTTCAGCGTGTTCATCGAACTGCTCAACCTGCGAGCTCGTGGCGTGCGACGCGAGCCGGTGAAACTGCGTGCACCATACGGTGACGAACCGGTGAGTGAAGGAGGGCACGCCGCCGAGCAGTGAACGACCCCAACCCGGTCAGAGGATTCCTCCCAGATAGTCACCTACACTGGCTCGAATCGGCATGAAGTAGATGTTGCCGCCGTGGAGTTCGGTAAACGCCAGCGCGTCGCGCGCCAACTTCCGATTCCAGTCGAGGGTCGGCGAGAAGTCTGCCGGGAAGACCGCTCGGTTGCGACTCTGCCAGTAGAGCTGGGAGCGCCGGCTGGTTACGGTGGTAACGCCCCAGAAGATCTGCATCCCGTCGAGCAGTTCACCGAAGACTTCCATGAGCCTGACGTCGAAAAACGGCTGGGTGAACAGGCTGGTCGCGCCGGCCTCCAACTTCTGCGTCGCGTAGGCTCGTTCGGCCTGAAATCCTTGGCGATACGGGTCGAATGCAGCGTGTACGGTCAGGTCCGGATGTTCACGGCGCAGCTTGCGGATGAGTTCGATCGAGGTGGTCGAGTAGACTGCCCGGGACATGTCGGCGGGTGCGTCGCCAGCCACCACCAGCACTTCATCGAGCCGGTCGCCGCAGAACTCCCCGGCGGCGGGGTGGGGCCGGGCGAGGTCTACGTCGATCGCCCGCAGGTGCGGTATGGCGTGGGCTACGTGGGCCAGTGCCTGACTGCAGCCTTGCCAGCTTCGCATTGGGAAGCGGCTGATGTCCGGGATGTTGACCGTGTCGACACGGGGAAACGCCTTGACCTGCTCGAGCTGAGTACGCAGGTCCGCTTCGGTGCGCGGCACCAGCTCGATAGAGATTCGCATCCGCCAATCGTATCAGGGCTCGAGGGCGGCGCGCTGCGCGCCGCGGTGCACGCCGCTTCAGCCGGCCGGGTACAGCCGGCGGTACTTGTCGCTCAGGTAGGCGAGATACGGCTCGATCGACATCTCCGACCCGGTCGCGCGAAGGAGGAGTTCGTCTGGCGTGTATTTGCGTCCATGCCGCCAGATGTTCTCCTTCAACCATGCGTGCAATCCCCCGAAACTGCCCGACGCCATCTGCTCCGGGAGGTCAGGCTGGGCTTTCGATGCCGCCGCATAGAACTGCGCGCTGAGTATGTTGCCGATGGTGTAGCCCTGAAAGGCGCCACCGACCAGCCCGCTGAACCAGTGCATGTCCTGCAGTACGCCGTCGCTGTCGCCTCCGCTGTCGACGCCCAGATCGCTCCGATAACGCTCCCGCCAGGCGTCGGCCAGATCGGCCACGGCGAGCGTACCTTCCAGCAACTCGCACTCGAGCTCGAAGCGGATCATGACGTGGAGGTTGTAGGTGAGCTCGTCGGCGTCGGTGCGGATGAGGCTGCGCGACACCAGGTTGACAGCCGCGTAGAACGCCTCCAGCGACACTTCCGTCAACTGGTCCGGGAAACGCTCCCGCAACAGCGGAAAGTAGTGACGCCAGAAGGCATACGATCTGCCCACGACGTTCTCCCACAATCGCGACTGGCTCTCGTGCACGCCGGCTGAGGTTCCGCCGGCCAACGGGGTTCCGTGCAGGCCGGGATCGATACCCTGTTCGTACATGCCGTGCCCCGCCTCGTGCAGAGAACTGAACAGGGCTTCGCTCAGGTCCGCCTCCCTGACACGGGTGGTAATGCGCACGTCGCCGTCTCCGAGCGCGGTGGCGAACGGGTGACCGGATCGGTCCTGACGGCCTCGCCGGAAGTCGAACCCGAATGCGCGGATCACCTCTTCCCCGAAGGCGATCTGGGCGGCTTCCGGGTAACAGGCACGCAGCGGCGACCCGTCCGCGACCTCACGCGCCGAGCCGGCGTTACCCGGTGCCTGGCCACCGCCTGCCGTGGTGGCGTCGACCAAAGGCAGCAACCGGGCACGCAACTCCCGGAACAGAGGACGCAAGCGGGCGACCGTCATCCCGCGGTCGCTTTCGTCTATGAGAGCATCTGCCACGTGCTGGTAACCGCTGAAGAAAGACGAGTAGCGGCGGCTGAGTTCGACGGTTCGCTCCAGGTGATCGGCGACCAGAGCGAAATCGTCCGCCGGCCTCGCCTGGACCCACAGCTGGTAACCGTGTGAGGCGTGCTTCTCGAACTCGGCCAGAAAGTGGGCCGGTACCTGCGTCGCCCGATCGTAATCGAAGCGCGTGACGCTGATCAGGCGGGCCTCATCGGAGTCCGGGTCGATAGACTCGAGTTCCGGCTCCAGCCGGTCGAGGAGCGAGCCGATCGCCGGATCGACGAGCGCCTCGTGGGCGAGTCGAGCAATCGTGGCAAGTTGCCGGCCACGGGTCTGCGAACCGCCTGCGGGCATGTATGTCGCCTGATCCCACCCGAGGAGCGCGGCGGTATCCTGCAGGTCTGCCACGTGCTCCAATCGGATCCTCAATTCGGCCAGGAGGTCTCTCATGAGTCACTATACGTGTGCCCGGCAGCAGGCTGCCACGACCCTAGGCAAATAGCCGGGTTCGACTCCGTATCCCTAGGAACTCCGCGGCGCAACGGCGCAGAGCGATTCGGCCGGTCTCGGTCGGCACGCCGCCGACCGGCTCCGCTACCGGCCGGCCCGGTACGGCTTCAGCGCGGCGTAGACGACCTCGTTTGCCGGAGTGGCGACTCCCAGCCGCCGTCCGAGGCGCACGGCGTGGCCGTTCAGCGACTCGATCTCCAGACGTTTGCCGCGGTGCAAGTCCGATAGCAGGGACGACCTCATTTCGGGATCGAGACGCTCGCGGCTGAACGACAACCGCTCTTCTACGATGTCGCCCGGTAGCTCGATCCCCTTGGCCCGGGCGAGCGCGGTCATCTCCTCGAGCAGGCGCCGGAACACCGCCAGCAGGTCGGGGTCGGACATTACAGCGCCGATCGGCTGGCGGCAAAGCGCGGTCATCCCGCTGAAGGCGCATATGAAGATCCACTTGCGCCACAGGTCGCCGCGGATGTCGTCGGATATGGAGGCGTCTATTCCCGCTTCGGTGCAGACTCGAAGGAACTCCTCGGCACGAGCCGTCCGACGGCCGTCGAGCTCGCCGAACGTGAGTCGAGCGAAGGCACTCCGGTGCTCGATCAGCCCAGGCTCGGCCAGCGCCGCCTCGATGTAGGCCACCCCGCCCAGCACCCGTTCGGAACCGAGAGCGGCCGCAAGTTCCTCCTCTGCCTCAACGCCGTTCTGGAGGCTCACTACGGCGGTGTCATCGTCGATCAGCAGCTGAGCAGCCGTCGCAGCGGACTGCAGGTCCTGGGCCTTGACGGCGATGAGCACCACATCCACCGGTCCCACGCCGTGCGGATCGTCGCCAGCCGGTACCCGGAGGCCGTCGATGTCTCCGAGAGGGCTGCTCACCTTCAGTCCACGCGTTTGCAGTGCGCGCAGATGCTCACCGCGTGCGAGCAGGTGCACGCTGTTGCCGGCCTCGGCCAGGCGCCCACCGAAATACGCGCCCACCGCGCCGGCACCGATTACGGCAATTCTCATGTTTCGAGTCTAGCGGCGGCGCCCCCGGCCACCCGCGCTTTCCCCGCTACTGCCGTGCCCTGCTCGGCAGCCGGCCGCCGCGCCATCAGCCGCAACTCGGCAATTCGGGCTCGGGGCCTACGCGGCTCTCCCGATGGCTCCACTCCCAAGCGCATCAGCCGCGGTTCTTGTCGGCGTACATCTGTCGGTCCGCGGCCCTCAGCAGATCACGGAAGCCGGTGCCGTCCTCGGGGAAGCTGGCGATACCTACCGCCGCCTGCACATGCAGGCTGGCGTTGGGCAAACGGATCTTCTTGTTCACCTCGGCCCGCAAGCGATCGGCCACCGCCCCGATCACCTCTCGATCACCGCTGTCGAGGAGTACCGCGAACTCGTCCCCGCCAAGTCTCGCGACCAGCTCATTGGGACGAATGTTCTTCTCGAGCCGCTGCGCCACCACCCGCAACACCTCGTCACCGGTTTCATGGCCGTAACGGTCGTTTATGGCCTTGAAGCCGTTGAGGTCGAAATAGAGCATGCTCACGTCCGCACCCTGGCGACGCTTCATCCAGAAGTGGTTCTTGAGCAGGCGCCGGTTGCCGACACCGGTGAGGTCGTCGTGACTCATCATCTTCACCGCTTCGAACAACACCGCTTTGCGCCTGGTGATGGAGCTGAAAGTCACTATGAGACGCTCTCCGGCCGGGATCACTGTTATCGAGTACCATACGGGAGCGCTCCTTGTTCCGAGCGGGCCCGGAACGGAGTGCTCGAGCTCCACTCCCTCGCCGCTCTCGAGAACGCGCGCCAGGCGCGAGAAGAGGCCGACGCGCAAAAGTTCCGGCTCGACCTCTCGCAAACGGCAGCCCAGGAGCTCGATCTCGGCACGGTCGAGGATCTCGAGCGCACGGTCGTTCACCCCGAGCACGTCAAAATCGACGATCTGGTCGTCGTCCTCGCGGACGGCGCCCAGTATCACGACCCCGTACGGGGCCTTTCGAAAGAACGCTTCCCACAGGTCGGAGTACCTAAGCACCCGGCTGCTGCTCATACCGATCTCATCGTCCCATATCTTAAGCCGTCTATCCGAGGGGAGCAGCGAGTGCGCCGGCACGTCATGCTGCCGATCAAGCGGGAAGCACGTGCAGGAGCATGAGGAGATAGTGACACGCGCTGCCGGCGAGAACGAACAGGTGCCAGATTTCGTGATAGCCGAACACGCCCGGAAACGGATCGGGCCGCTTGGAACCGTAGATCACCGCTCCGACAGTGTAGAACAGCCCGCCCAGCGCCAACCACAGCAAACCACCACGCTCCAGGGCTCCCAGGAGTGGCACGATCCCGGCCAGCGCCAGCCAGCCCATCATCAGGTACAACCCGGTAGAAAGCCAGCGCGGCGCCCCGATCCAGGTCAGCTTGAAAACGACGCCGAGCAGGGCGAACACCCAGACCAGTCCGAACAGTGTCCACGCCCAGCCGGCGTAGTCGTGGCGCAATGTAACCAGCGTTATCGGGGTATACGAACCGGCGATCAGCAGGAAGATCGCCGAGTGGTCCAGCACCCGTAAGCGCCTTTGCGGCCCTTGGGCCACCGGCAAGGCGTGCAGGAGGGTACTGGCCGTGAACAGCAGCACCAGCGACACGCCGTAGATCGAGAAGGAGACCGTCTTCCACGGATCGGGCGCGGCCAGCGACAGCAGTACCACCGTGCCGACGACCGCCAGCACCGCCCCGACGAAGTGCGTGAGGCTGTTGACCGGCTCCCGCAGACGAAAGCCGGTACCTTCCGGCATCGGCTCGCCGGTCACGCCCTGAAAACCCGGCCGGGCAAGCCCGACCGCGCAGGGCCGCGGCGCAATGGGTAGCATCGCCCGGTCACGGCACCGTCAGGAATCACTGCCGGTCTCCACCGGAGCGTCATCGTACGAGCACCAGTCGCTCCAGGAGCCGTGATAAAGGCGGACGCCTGACATGCCGGCCTCCTCCATGGCCAGCACGTCGTGCGCGGCGCTGACCCCGGAGCCGCAGTAGACGACTACCTCGTCGCGGCCTTTTAGAAGCTCGAATCGCCGCCGCAGGTCTTCACTTCCCTTGAACCGGCCATCACGGAGGTTGCCGGAAAACGGCAGATTCAGAGCGGACGGGATGTGGCCGGCCTGCGGATCCAGCGGCTCGACCAGGCCCCGATAGCGTTCTTCCGCTCGCGCGTCCACCAGCACTACGTCGGGGTTGCCGAGATTTCGCAGGACGTAGTCCCGGTCGACCGCCATCTCCGGGCGTATCGCCGGTTCGAACCGCTGCTCGGCCGGTCGCGGCGTCTCGCTGCTCGTCTCGAATCCCTGCGCGCGCCAGGCCGCCAGGCCGCCGTCGAGCAACCGGACCCAATCGTGGCCGAGGTACCTGAGCAACCACCAGAGGCGGCTCGCAAACATGCCCGCACCACCGTCGTACGCGACTACCTCGTGATCGTTGCCGATACCGAGCCGGCCCAGGCGCGCCACCAGCGCATCAGGATCCGGCAGTGGATGGCGGCCGCCATGTTCCCCCAGAGGCCCGGACAGGTCTCTGTCGAGATGTGCGTAGACGGCGCCGGGAATATGACCGGCACGATATGCGAGCTCGCCCGCAACGCTGTCGGCAAGATCGAAGCGGACGTCGACGACCCGCAAATCGGCGGCACCGAGGCGCTCGTGCAACTCGGCCGGCTGAATCAGGTTACTCATGCCCCGAGTTTACGACCGTTCGGGCGGGTCCGTGCGAGGCAAGGGGCAGGCGGTCCTCTACAATGGAAGCTCGTGGAGCGCCGACGAATAGACAGCCCCAAGAATCCGCTGGTGAAGGAGCTCGTGCGCCTGCGCGAGCGGCGCGAGCGCGACCGTAGCGGAAGATTCCTCATCGAAGGTACGCGCGAAGTGGAACGTGCGCTTTCGGCGGGAGTTCCCCTCAACGAGTTGTTGGTGGCGCCGGAGCTGATGCGCCCCGAGGGACTCGCACTGGCGTCACGAGTGGAAAGTTCGAAGATTCGGGTGACGGAACTCGGGGGCACCGCATTCGGCCGAGTCAGCATGCGAGAGCATCCGGACGGAGTGCTGGCGGTGGCTCCCACGTGGCGCACGGAGCTCGGCGAATTGGAGTTGGGGCAGGCGCCGTTGCTGCTCGTTCTCGAGGGACTGGAGAAGCCGGGAAATCTGGGCGCGCTCCTGCGAACGACCGATGCCGTAGACGCCGATGCGGTGTTCGTAACCGGAAAGGGCACCGACCCGTTCAATCCCAACGTAATCCGTTCCAGCATGGGCAGCGTATTCAGCAGGCCGCTGGTGACCGCCGGCGAGTCCGAGCTGCAGGAGTTCCTTCGCGACCACGACGTACGCGTGATCGCCGCCGCGCCCGCGGCGAAGAAGCCGTACTGGGACGCAGATCTGCGCGGCGCGGTGGCGCTGGTGCTGGGAACCGAACACCAGGGTCTGGGAGACGGTTGGCTCAACGGCGCGGCCGAGCGGGTGCACGTGCCGATGTCGGGTTCGGCCGACAGTCTCAACGTTGCCACCACCGGTGCCTTACTGCTATACGAGGCCCTCAGGCAGCGGCGCTCCAATTGACGAAGATCGCCGGCCGGCGAACCGCAGCGCCGGTCGCTCACGACACGGCAGCTACCCGCGGATTACCATTGCGCCATGGCAGACACCTCGCCGTTCGACGCCTTCATCCCCTTCTATCCGGTCCATGATCTCGCGGCCACTCGCGACTTCTATCAGCGGGAGCTCGGCCTCGAGCTCGAGCGCGACGAAGCGCGCTGCCTGGTCTTCAGAGTTGCCGGCGGTTATCTCGGTTTCTGCCTCGTTGACGGTTCCCTGCCAGATCGCGACGAACTTACCCTGAGCCTGGTCGCGCCGGATGTGGACGCCGTGTACCAGCACCTGCGACGGCTCGGTGTAGAAATCGAGTCCGCTCCGAGGAGGAACGAGCACTACCGCATCTACCACTTCATCGCTCGCGATCCCGACGGCTACCGTCTGGAGATACGGCGATTCGTCGAGCCGCTGCACGGCTGAACCGGCTCCCGGACGCCCGCCGGAGGACAGATGTTCAGAGAGTTTCGCGACTTCATCAACCGAGGCAACGTAATCGACCTCGCCGTGGCGGTCATGATCGGTGCGGCGTTCGGGGCGATCACCCAGTCGTTGGTGCGGGACATTATCATGCCGCCGATCGGCCTGCTGGTCGAGGGCCGCGACTTCTCGCGCCTGGGGATAGTGCTGAGCGACGCCGGCCGTTACGCCACCGTGCAGGAGGCCGTAGACGCCGGCGCCCCGGTGATCCGCTACGGTGCCTTTTTAAATACCGTCCTGAACTTCCTGGTAGTGGCTATGGTGCTGTTTCTCGTTGTGCGCAGCTATAACCAGCTCCGTCGGCGATTCGTGCCTCGCGAGGAGAGCACGCCCGGACCGCCGCCTGCACCGTCGCGCCAGGAGGTGCTGCTTTCGGAGATCCGTGACCTGCTGGCCCAACGGGGCGAAAGCCGACAGTAATCCGGCAAGCGACGGGCCCCGCTCAGTAGAGGATCAGGAATTCCAGCACCGCCGGACCGCTTCGCATGATCGGCTCGGCCGCAACCACCCCGATAGTCACCGACCCCCTCATCTGCAGCAACTGATTGGTGAAGCTCTCCTCGGAGGTGGTGAAGCTGGGCGGCTCCGACGAGAAGAGCCCGCCGATAGTGAGGCGCCGCTCGGTCTCGCGCATCAGGTCGAGCACAGCCACTCGCAGGTCCGACTGCGAGACGCGGACCTCGCTTCCGACATGGAGCTTGCGGCTGGTGATCAACTGCCCGCGGTCGAACACCTGACCGTTCTCGTAGGCTTCCACCGCCACCTCGACCTGATGCGATGCCCGAAACTGGTTGCGGGGCGAGATCAGGACTATCAGCAGCTCCCCTTCGGTCTGGGCGAGGAGCGACACCAGGCTGTCGAACTGATCGGCGCTCAGGCGAACCTCGCCGGCGCCACGCCGCGCTGTCAGTAGGCTCGCGTCCCGCACGAACTCGGCGATTGCCTCTCTCGCAGAAGCGGCCGCCGGGGCGGTAACCAGGCCGCTGTAGATGAAGTCTCCGCGGCGGAAGGTCACGTCCCCCTGGGCGACGTTGTCGAACTCGTTCTGGATGCTGGTGAGGCGTTGGCTCTGATCCTCGAGCTTCTCTTCGAGCTCGAGCAGGCTCGCCTGAAGGGTCTGCACCCGGTCGTTGCTGGCGCGTACCTGGTCCTTCAACTCGTCGTTGAGCGCGGTCAGCGAGGTGTTGAGAGCCTGAAGATCGCGATTGCTGCGGTCTAGCTCGCTGGCTCGTTGCTCGAGCAGATCGTTCAGGCTCTCGAGCTCGTCGTTCTGACTCCGCAGGCCGACGGCGTCATCGGATAGCTGCGAGATCTGGGTCTTTAGAGCGGTGACGTCCCCGTGGAGCACGGCGATCTCCCGTTGCAGGGCGGTGGCCTGCTCCTGTGCCGAGGCCCGCTGCTCCAGAGCGCTGTCACGCGCCTCCTCCGCTTCCTTCAGGTTCTCCTGCGTCCTCCCCAACTGCTCTTCCACCTGGTCCAGCGACAGCTGCTGCTCTTCCAGCCGCCGGTTGCGTTCGGTCAGCTGCTCCTGAACCTCGGCGATCTCACCTTGCAGCTCCGCCGCCAGCCGTTCCGCCTGGGCCGCCTCGGCGCCCGCGGACTCGGCCTCGGCGCGCGCCGACTCCGCCTCCTGTTCGCTTTGCACCGTCAGGGCCTGGGCCTGCTCCAGGCGCAAGCTGGAGCTCTGGAGTTGGGTCTGGGTAGCATCCAGGTCCGCCTGGAGTGTCGCCAGCTCACTGTTCGCGAAGTCCAGCTCGTCGGAGAGGGTACCGACCTCGCCGCTCAGGCGGGCACGCTCTCTCTCCAGGCTTTCAGCCTCGGCGCGCGCAAGTTCGGCTTCATTGCCGGCCTCCTCGGCGGCCCGCTCCGCCTGCTGGCGCGCAACGTTGGCCAGCTCCAACTGCTCCTCGACGGCAGCCAACTCGCTCCGAGCGGCGGTCAGGTCGGCCTGAGCGGTATCGAACTCCTCGTTGACCTGTTCGAACGATTGGCGCAGCGACTCCACCTGCTCCTGAAGGCCGGCACGCTCGTTGCTCAGCAGTTCCAGCTCGTCCTGGGCCCTGGCGCGTTCGCCGACCGCTACGTCGCGCTGGTCTTCGGCCTCGAGTCTGCGTTCATTGGCCTCACTCAGCGCCTGCTGGCCCAGCGTGATCTCCTCCTGCAAGGCCTCGATCCGTCCTGTCAGTTCAGTCTGCGTTCGCGTGAGACGATTCAACTGCGTCGCCGTGCGCTGGGCGTTCAGCAAAGTGGCGGCCGCGTTCTCGAAGGCCAACGCCAGCACCGCCAACGTCGTGAGCATGATGAGGATGCCTGCCAGCACGCCCACTATCTGCCCGGTAACGCGTGGCCGCGCCCCGAACAGGCTCAGCCGGCGACGGCCGACCAGCGTGCCCAGCCGATCGCCGGCGTAGGCGATGATGCCGGCCAGGAGCACCAGCAGGATGACCAAGCCGAAGACGTAGACCATCAGCCAGGCGCCTCACTCCAGCGGCTCAGCGGCACGCCCGGGCGCCTCAAAGCTGGAAGTCGCTCCCCAGGTAATAGGTCCGCACGTCGGCATCCTCGGCAAACTCCGCAGGTGTCCCGGAAAAGCGCACGCGGCCATCGAACATCAGGTAGACACGGTCGGCGATCGCCACCGTTTCGCGGACACTGTGATCGGTAAGGAGCACACCCAGCCCTCGCCGCTCACGCAGCTCCGCGATAAGCATCTGAATCTCGCGAATCGACTTGGGATCGACCCCGGTGAACGGTTCATCGAGCAGGATGTACGCCGGGTCGGTAGTCAGTGACCGGGCGATTTCCAGCCGCCGGCGTTCTCCGCCCGAGAGGGTGTCGGCGCGTTGCTTCGCCAGCCGTTCGAGTCCGAACTCCTCGAGCAACTCCTGGGCCTTCGCCTCCTGCTGTGGCCTGGGCATCCCCTGGAACTCCAGGATCGCCAGCAGGTTGTCACGAACGCTCATCTTGCGGAACGCGCTCGGTTCCTGCGCGAGGTAACCGAGGCCCCGCCGAGCTCGCCGGTGCATCGGCCAACCGGTTATGTCCTGGCTTCCGAGCACGATCTGGCCCGCCTGTGGCCGGACGAAACCGACCATCATGTAGAAGGTAGTGGTCTTCCCCGCTCCGTTCGGCCCGAGCAGTGCGACGATCTCACCCGGCTCCAGCCGCAGGTCCACGCCGTCGACCACCCGCCGCCGGCCGTAGCGCTTGACCAGCCCGGACGCCGCGAGATGCTCCTCCTGCCGCGCTGGACGGGAGCGCTCGGAGGGGCGAGTTAGCGCCGACATACCGGAACATGCTAACACGCGCTTCCGGAGGGCAGAGGAGCAGATGGTAACATCGGCCGTGCTCCTGCAAGAGGTCCGATTGCCGTCGCCGAGCGGACATTTTCCGTTCAGCCTGCCGCTGCTTCGCAACTCCGGTGCCATTGCCCTGGACCGGCCGGTTACGGTGCTGGTCGGCGAGAACGGCAGCGGAAAGAGCACCCTGTTGGAGGCGATAGCGCTGGCGTGCGAGCTGCCGGTGGTCGGCAGCGTCGAGAGTTCCGCCGCCGATTCCTCGCTCGACGCGGTCAGGCCGCTGGCCGACGCACTCAAACTCACTTGGAGCCGCCGGACCCGGCGCGGCCTGTTCCTGCGGGCCGAGGACTACTTCGGTTACGTGACGGCACAGAACCGCATGAAGGCCGAGATGCGGGGCGAACTCGAACGACTGCGCCGGGAAAACCCGACACTGCCGGAGCTCGAGCTGCGGCGCATCAGTTCACCGTTTGCCGGCTCGCTGGCGGCGACCGAACAGCGCTACGGCGGCGACCTGGACGCACGCAGTCATGGCGAGAGCTTCCTGGCGCTGTTCAAGGGGCGGCTGACCGGCGAGGGGCTATACGTTCTCGATGAACCGGAAGCGGCCCTCTCACCGCTGCGGCAACTGGCGTTCATGGCTTTGCTGAAGGACGCGGTAGCGCGAGGCGCCCAGTTCCTGATCGCTACACACGCCCCCATGCTGATGGCGTTTCCGGGCGCGCGCTTGTACGAGGTCCGCGACGAAGAGATCGTTCGGGCCGAGTACGACGAGCTCGAGCACGTACGGACGATGCGCGACTTCCTGGCCGCGCCGGAGGCATTTCTGCGGCATTTGTGAGGCGGCTCCGAGCGTCCGCCTACCTACCTGTTTAGCGGCGGCATTCCCAAGTACCTGCGGGCGGTGGATACTTCTCGGCCGCTCACCGCCAACATCATCGAACTGCTGGAGCTGGACGCGTATATCGAGCGCCAGGAAGCGGGACCGAGCGTCACTAGTGTCACACAGTCGGCGTTGAGGGAGTTCCTGGCAGTGCAGCGGCTGAAGGAGTTGGAGCATCGACCCGCTCCCGGACCGATAAAGATCACGCCGGCCGAGCCTGGAAGCGGCCGATACGATATCGGAATCGATCACGACAGGTACCTGGCCGAACCCGAGTGAAGGGCGTGCTGGTCGACACGCCTGGCCCGGTTGAACGCGAGAAGAAGGCGACCGGCTAGCCGACCGAACCCGCGAAATCCCGCTGCAGTTGCCGCAGGTGATGCTCGAAGTGCCAGCCCGCCATCTGCAGGCATTCGAGCACCGACAGTTCGCCGAAAAAAGAGTGGGACAGGGCGACCCGGTCGAGTTTGCCGAGGTCGCTCGCGCGCCGCACCGCCCGCTCGAGATCCTCAACGGTTTGCCTCAAGTCGGCGACCAACTCCTCGCGCGCGCGTCCGGTGCGCGGCACCACCAGCGGTGGCGAAACCGGCTTGCCCTCCGAGCTGAGTTCACCCTTCGGCATCACTGGCGGCGAACGATCCCCACAGGCTCGCACCACTACCTTCGCCAACAGGCCGGTGGCCAGGATCAGATGGTCGCTGACCTCTGCCGGGGACCATTTGCCGCCCACCGGCGAACTTCGCAGCGCCTCGTCATCGAGCGTCTCCAAAACGGCACGAAGTCGCCCGCCGGCGTCCGCCAATCGTTCCAGCGCCGTCGGTAGCGACGAATCGGTCTGCAGAAATACCGACTTCGGATAGTAGGAGTCGATCTGTGTCACTGATGAGAACACATCCATCGAGCCGGTCCTTCAGCCCTCGAGAGCGAGAAGGAACGGCTCCTCGATCGCTTCGCACAACCATCTCAGGAAGCGCGCGGCGGACGCACCGTCTATCAATCGGTGATCGTAGCTGAGCGCGAGCGGCATCATCAGCTGGGGAACGAACTCGCCCTTCTCGCGATCGAACACCGGCTCGAAACCGCCGCGCGACACGCCCAGGATCGCCACGTCCGGCGGGTTGACTATGGGCGTGAAGCCGGTGCCGCCGATTCCTCCGAGGTTGCTGACACTGAAGTTGCCACCTTGCATCTCCTCCAGTGACAGCTTGCGGTCGCGCGCCTTCTCCGCCAGCTCGCCGAGCTCCCGGGCGAGCTCCACCATGCTCTTCTTGTCGGCGTCGCGGATGACAGGCACCAACAGGCCCGCGTCGGTGTCTACCGCTACGCCGACATTGACGTAGCTCTTGTAGACGATCTCCTGCGCCTCCACGTCTATCGAGGCATTGAAGTCCGGAAAGCGCCGCAGAGCGGCCGCCACGATCCTGATGATCATCGCCGTGGGCGTGAGCTTGGCCCCGACCGCTTCGGCCTTGGCGCCGTAGCGCTTGCGAAGCCGCTCGAACTCTGTGATGTCGGTCTTGTCGAAATGCGTGACCATCGGAACGGTCGACCAGGCATTGGCCATCGCCCGTACGGTGGCCTTGCGGATTCCAGACATCGGTTTGCGCTCGACGCCGCCCCACTTGCTGAAGTCGGGCAGGGGCGCGGCAGGAACTGTCGCGGTACCGGAAGCGGTACGACCGCCGCCGTCGGCAAAACGCAGGAGATCGTCGGCGGAGATGCGGCCCAGGATGCCGCTCCCCGGCACCTGCCGGATGTCTAACCCCTTCTCTCGCGCGAGACGCCGCACCGATGGCGCCGCCGGTATCAGCGCACCGGTCGATGACTTCTCGGCCAAGGGAGGCAAGGTCTGGCGCTCGGCCGCCGTGAGAGGGCCGGTTTCCGCTCCATCGCGCGGTGGGCCCTCGCGCCGGCCGTCGTCGGAAGGGGCAGCGGAGTCCGCTCGCGGTGAAGGCGGTCCCTTGCTGGCCTCGTCGGTGCCGCCCGTCGGTTGGGTGGCGGCTCCGGTTTCCGCCTGCCCGGTCTCCGCGGGCTCGGCATCTGCTGGCTCGGCATCTGCGGGCTCTGTCTCCGCGGCCCCGGGGCCACCGGCGGCTTCGCCCGTCCCGCCGTCGCCAACAGTGAGGATGACCTGTCCCACGCGGGCCTCCTGGCCCTGCTGCACTCCTATCGACTCTACCCGGCCGGCCACGCTGGACGGCACTTCCACCACTGCCTTGTCGGTCTCCAGCTCGAGCACCGGCTGGTCGACCGATACTTCGTCGCCGACGGCCACCAGCACGCTCACCACGGTGCCCGCATCGATGCCTTCGCCGACCTCGGGGAGCTTGAATTCTTTAGCCACGCACTATCTCCTTAGGACACGAACGGGTTTTGCTTGTTCGCGTCGATTCCGAGATCGGTCATCGCTCGCGACAAGGTATCACTGTCTATTTCGCCGTCATCGGCAAGCGCCTTCAAGGTGGCAAAGGCGATATGGCGGGCGTCCACTTCGAAGAAGTCGCGAAGCTCGGCACGCGCCTCGCTGCGCCCGAAGCCGTCCGTACCCAGCGCCGTCATCCGCTTGGGAAGGTGTCCGGACAACGAGTCGGGCAGAAGCCGCAGATAGTCGGAAGCGGCCACCAGTACGCCCTCGGCGTCCGCCAGCGCCTCAGCCACATAGGCGCGCTTGGGTTCTTCCTGGGGATTCAACCGGTTCCAGCGTTCTACCCGCAACGCTTCCTGGTGCAACTCCTTGTACGACGTCGCGCTCCACACGCTTGCCGCGACCTTGTACTCGGCGAGCAGCTCCTGCGCTTTGAGCACCTCGTTCATTATCGCGCCGGAGCCCAACAGTTGCGCCTTTGCCTTGAACCTGCGGCTGGTCGGCCGGAACAGGTAGAGACCCTTGAGCACGCCCTGCTCGAGTTCTTCCCGGCTCAGGTGCTCGGGGGCGGCCGGCTGCGCATAGTTCTCGTTGCCGATCGTCAGGTAGAACTGCTCGTCCTGCTGCTCCTCGAACATCCGCCGCATCCCCTCGCGGATCACTATCGCCAGCTCGAAGGCAAAGGCGGGGTCGTAGGCCCTGAGCGTGGGAATCGGATAGGCCAGTACATGTGAGTGTCCATCCTGGTGCTGCAGCCCTTCCCCGGCCAGGGTGGTGCGTCCGGCGGTTGCACCCAGCATGAAGCCTCTGGTGCGCATGTCGGCGGCAGCCCAGGCGAGGTCGCCGATGCGCTGGAAGCCGAACATCGAGTAATAGATGAAGAAGGGAACCGTGTTGACCCCGTGCGTGGCGTAGGCCGTTCCGGCGGCGATGTAGGACGACATCGAGCCCGCCTCGGTGATGCCCTCCTCGAGGATCTGGCCGTCGGTCGACTCCTTGTAGTACAGCAGGTTCTCCTTGTCGACCGGCTCGTAGAGCTGGCCCACGCTCGAATAGATGCCGATCTGGCGGAAGAGAGCCTCCATGCCGAAGGTGCGCGCCTCGTCGGGAATGATCGGTACTACCAGGCGGCCCCAGGCCTCGTCGCGCAAGAGCTTGCGCAGCAACTGAACGAAGACCATCGTGGTGGACACTTCACGGTCACCGGTGCCGGCGAAGAACTCTTCGAACAACTCGCCAGCGGGGGCGGGCAGCGGCTCGGCCGACGGACGCCGCCGAGGTATGAAGCCGCCGAGCGCCTCGCGCCGCTCCACCAGGTAGCGATGTTCGGCGCTTCCCTCTTCTGGGCGGTAGAAGGGGAACTTCCCGATCTCCTCTACCGGCACGGGAATCTCGAACCGGTCGCGAAAGGCCCTCATTTCGTCCTCGTTGAGCTTCTTCTGCTGGTGGGTGACGTTCTTGCCTTCACCCGACTCACCCAGCCCGTAACCCTTGACCGTTCGCGCCAGAATGGCGACGGGCATACCCGAGTGTTCCATGGCCCGCTGGTAGGCGGCATACACCTTGATCGGGTCGTGGCCGCCGCGATTGAGTTGGTCGAGGTCCTCGTCGGTCCAGCCGTCGATGAGCCTCTTCAGTGCGGGCGTGTCGAAGAAGTTCTCGCGCAACTCCTTGGCCCCGAACGCCGCGTAGCGCTGCGACTCGCCGTCGACCAGCCGCCCGAAACGCTCGATCAGCACCCCGTCGTCGTCCTTGGCCAGCAGCCTGTCCCAGCCGCGGCCCCAGGCCACCTTGATGACGTACCAGCCGGCGCCGCGCAATATGCCTTCGAGCTCCTGCATGATCTGGCCGTTGCCGTATACCGGGCCGTCCAGCCGTTGCAGGTTGCAGTTGATGACCCAGATGAGGTTGTCGAGCTTCTCACGGGCGGCGAACTTTACCGCACCCAGTGTCTCCGGCTCGTCGGTCTCGCCGTCGCCCAGGAACGCCCAGACCTTGCCGCGACCACGCGGCTTGAGGCCCCGATTCTCCAGGTAGCGGTTGAAGCGCGCCTGGTAGATCGACATTATCGGCGCCAGCCCCATCGAAACGGTGGGGAAGCTCCAGTAGTCGGGCATGAGCCAGGGGTGCGGGTAGGACGAGAGCGCCGGGCCGTCCTGGAGCTCGCGCCGGAAGTTGCGGAGCTGGTCCACGTCGAAGCGCCGCTCCAGGTAGGATCGGGCGTAGATGCCCGGCGACGCGTGTCCCTGGTAGTAGATCTGGTCAGCGTCGGCGCCTGCATCGGGGCCGCGGAAGAAGTGGTTGAACGCCACTTCGTAGAGGGTGGCGGCAGAGGCGTAACTGGAGATGTGGCCGCCGATCCCGTCCGACAGCTTGTTGGCCCGAACGACCATGGCCATGGCGTTCCAGCGGATCAGGTTGCGGATTCTGCGCTCGATCTGCAGGTCCCCAGGGTACTCCGGCTCGTCGCCGGCGGGGATGGTGTTTACATAAGGGGTGACGGCGGCGAACGGAATGTCGACGCCGTGGCGCTTGGCGTGCGTCTCCAGCTTTCGCAGGATCTCCATCACCCGCTCGGGTCCGCCGGACGCCAGGACGTAGTCCAGCGACTCGAGCCACTCGCGGGTTTCCAGCCGGTCTAGCTCACGACGTTCCGTCGGCTCCAATTGCGATCGGTCCACGTTGAGTAGTTCATCGAGTACGTCTGCCATATGAACTCGTCATTCCTCTCACTCTTCGTCCGGCACCCTGCACTGCTGTCGTGCCGGCAGCTTCGTCCATGCCCTCGCCGGGCTTCATTGCACCAGTCTACACCGAGGCCAACTCGCTTCCCGAACCGCCCGGCAACGCCGGAGAACGAGTCGGACACGATAAGCAGCGGAGCCAGGCAGCAGCGCAGCGGCTGCATGTCGCCACCGTCGGCTGTAAGCGATTACGGAGCAATCCCAGCACAGATAGAGCGTTTGCGTTGGTCAGGGCTATTGACAGCGTTGCCCGCGTTGCATACTCTGACAGCTACAGTTCTCGTAAGCGGTTACAGTCAAGTCGCGTACAGACGGAGGCGCCCATGGCCAGCAGGTCGACGAACGCACGCGTGTCGTCGCGGTCCACGATCGGTGACGTAGCGCTTGCTGCCGGGGTCTCAACGGGGACCGTGAGCAGGGTGTTGAACGATCGCGCCGGGGTCCACCCGGCTACGCGCGAGATGGTACTGGCGACTATCGAGCGGCTCGGCTACCGCCCGGATGCCGTCGCTCGCACCCTGTCGTTTCGCCAACCGACCCGG
This sequence comes from Trueperaceae bacterium, assembly GCA_040905465.1. GTDB lineage: Bacteria > Deinococcota > Deinococci > Deinococcales > Trueperaceae > DASVCN01. The sequence goes on from JBBDRK010000027.1 coordinate 28,530, forward strand.
ATAGGGCTCAATGTCGGAGCCGGATCGCGCCGATTGACACCCTTCTTCATGCTTTTCCTGGAGAGCCTGATAGGCGAGTTGAGCTCAGACGGATATCTACTGGAGGAGATCGCCAACGGCCCCGATGGCCTGCCCGAGCGTCTCGCAGACGCCTTCGTGCTGTTCGGCGCCCATGACGACGACATCAGGCTTTCCTACCTGAGCGAGTTGGGGGTTCCCTTCGTGCTGCTGGGCCACGCCGAAGGGGTGCGCTGGGTGATGCCGGACGATCGCGACGGTGGCCACCAGGCGACCTCACACCTGCTGCGCCTGGGGCACGAGCGCATCGTGCACCTGAGCGGGCTGATGCACAACCAGGCCTTCCTCGATCGCCATGAAGGCTACCGGGCCGCCATGCGCGACGCCGGCGCGCCGCTGGCTCCCGAACTGCTGGTCGACGGCGACTTCTCCTCGCTGGGCGCCTATCGAGCCGTACGCAGGGCATTGGCCGCCGATATCGGCTTCAGCGCGGTTTTCGCCGCATCCGACGAAATGGCTGTCGGGGCGATAGCCGCTCTGCAGGACTGCGGCCTCAAGGTCCCACTCGACGTATCCGTCGTCGGTTTCGACGACCTCCCCGAGATAGGTGAGGCGCTCACCACCGTTCGTCAGGACATCCCCCGGCTGGCTACCGTGACGGTCGCGCTGTTGAAGGAAGCCGTTGCCGGAAAGCAACCCGCCAACGCAATTGTCCCGGTTCAGTTGATCGCCCGGGGAACGACCGCCCGGAGGAGGTGATCGCCACAGCCATCCGCAACCGGCGTCGCAACCGGTCCACCCAAGCCACGTCTGCAAGGAGGAGATGAATGAAGAAGGCATCGGTTCTCGCCATGGCGCTGTGCCTGATCGGTATCGGCATCGCGCAGACCAACATTCGCATCATGGGTTATGGAGGGCAGGACCCGGCGATCGTCCAGCGGCTGCTGGACGATGTGATCGGCGACCGCCTCGCCGCCGAAGGGATCACCGTCAGCTACGAGCCGCTCGAGGGCGATTACAACGCCGCCCTGTTCAACGCCCTGTCGGCAGGCACCGCGGCGGATATCTTCTACCTCCCCGGCGAGACGGCGCCCGCCATCGTCGCTACCGGCAAGGTTCTCGCGCTCGACGGTCATATCGACGTGTCGCCGTTCATCGCCAGCCTGATGGACGTATATACCTTCGATGGCCGTGTATACGGTGTCCCCAAGGACTTCAACACGCTGGCATTGGTGTACAACACCGACCTGTTCGACGAAGCGGGCGTCGAATATCCCGACGAGGACGACACCTGGGCAGATTTCGCCGACAAGCTGCGGGGTGTCTCGGCACTGGAGGACGGGGTGTACGGGGCGTGCTTCCCCACTACCTACGACCGTTTCGGAGCGTTCGCGTTCGCCAGCGGCTGGCAGCCGCCCGGAGTGGTGGAGCAGCCAGACTTTACCGACTCCGCCATGAACGAGGCGGTCGACTGGTATACCGGCTTGATTCGTGAAGGCGCCGCCGTGACGCCGGCCGACGTGGGTCAGGGCTGGACCGGCGGCTGCCTGGCGACCGAGGAGGTCGGCGTGGCGATCGAGGGCGCCTGGATAGTGGGCTTCCTCCGCAACGATGCGCCGAACTTGCGCTACGGCGCCACATTCCTGCCGCTGGGACCCTCGGGCGAGCGCGGCAACTTCATCTACTCCGTGGCCTACGCCGTCAACAGTGACAGCCCCAACCGTGACGCCGCCCTGCTGGTCCTGGAGGCGCTCACCAGCCCCGAGGCGCAGCAATGGGTGCTGGAGGAAGGCCTGGCCATTCCCTCGCGTTCCGAGCTGGCCGACAACCCGTTCTTCGACCAGGACACCCCCGAAGCGCGGGCCAACCGCACCGTCTTCCAGGGAGCCGAGCAGGGCAACGTCTACGGCTTCCAGTTCGGCACGCTCGGCACCGACTTCATGAATCCGATCAACGACGCCCTTTCGGCCATCGTGACCGACGGCGCCGAGATCGACCAGGCGTTGGGTCAGGCCCAGAGAAACCTCCAGGCGCTCCAGGAGCGCGCCCGCTAGTAACTCGCGTGGGGCGGAGCCGTTGCTTCGCCCCACGAATGCTGTTCCCGAACGGAGGCGAAGATGAAGGCAAGACGAGCCGAGGCGGTGGCGGCCTACGCCTTCCTGACGCCTTTCCTGGCACTGCTGGCAGTGTTCTTCGTGTATGCGGCAGGGCGCGCGGCATATCTCTCTTTCACCGATTACGACCTGTTCAGCTGGCCACCGAACTTCGTCGGCTTCGGCAACTATTCCGACCTGCTGCAGGACACGGTCTTCCTGACCGCGCTGCGCAACACCGTGCTGTTTTCACTGGTCGTCACCGCTACCCAGACGGCCGGCGCCCTGGTGATGGCCTCGGTCCTCAACAGCAAGATTCGCGGCATCTCGTTCTTTCGCGCAAGCTATTACATCCCGGCGATAGCCTCGTCCGTCGTCATCACCCTTATTTTCATGTGGCTCTTCCAGCGGCGCGGCACCGTCAACTTCATCCTCGGCCAGGTTGCCGCCCACTTGCCCCACATCCTCCTGCTGGTCGTGCTCGCCGCACTGTTGCAGGGCGCTCAGGTGGCGTGGGAGCGGGCCCGCGGCCTGCCCGCCGGCTGGTTCGACCCGGCCCTGCTGGTGGTCTCGCTGCTGATGGCGCTGGCGGGCACGGTGCTGGCCGACTTTCTCGGCCTCATCAGGGCTGCCGCTGCCGCCAACGTCGACATCTCCTGGTTTCAGACCAGCAGAGCCGTCCCCGACGGATTCCCGTTCTGGCTGCAGGCACCGCTTCCGCTGGTGACGATCATGATGATGAACGTATTCACCACGATTCCCACTTTCATGCTCATGTATCTGGCGGCGCTGCAGGACGTGCCTCGCAGCCAGTACGAAGCCGCCTCACTCGACGGCGCCAACCCGTTCCAGCAACTGCGCTGGATCACCGTTCCCGCGGTACAGCCGGTTACCTTCCTGGTGGTGACACTGTCGCTGATCGGCACGCTCAAGGTGTTCGATCAGGTGGCGATCCTGGGCGACGCCGCACCGTTTCGTAGCCGGGTAACGCTGGCGTACTACGTCTACGACAGGATGTTCCCGGGCGGGCAGGCGCCCGAGGTGGGCTTCGCCGCGGCCTCGGCCATGTTCCTGGCGCTTCTCACTCTGCTGGTGGTCCTGCTGCAGCGCCGGTTCCTGCGCGCCGAGGGGGCTTAGGCCATGGCCGCGATCACCGGAAACCGGCCCGAGAACGAGCGGGCGCCGGCTCCGGCGGAACTGGTGCGCTGGCACGCGCGCAGACGGTGGGCCCGCGCCGGGCTCGTGTACACCGTCATGCTCGCCTTCGCCGTCCTCTTCCTGGGACCGCTGCTGCTGGCGTTCGTCTCGTCGCTGCGGGTCGATCCGCTCTCCTACCCGCCCACGCTCAATCCGCCGCAACTGTGGCCGCGAAACTGGGTGGCGGCGGCGAACCTCGGCGCGGCTGGTGCGGACGACGCCTGGTTCGGCGGCTTCGCCCCGGGAGCGTCGGTCTCGTTCGAGGTGACCTATCTGGTCGCCGATGGGAACGAGTTCGAATCGCCCGAGGCGACGATTCCCAGGCGCCGGCCGGCAGGGCTGGGCGCTACCCGCCGCATCGTGTACGCCGCCGATCACGCCTCGTTGAGCGCCCCCGTGCTGGTGGAGAGCCGTCCGGCGGACCCGGAAGCAGGCGACGCCGGCTCAGCCGGCACCCTGCTCACCTACCGGCTGGAGGTGCGCTACCCGAACGACGGCCCCACCGTGGCCAAGCTTCCGCTCGACGTCACCGCCGTGGCCGGCATGCGGTACGAGAGTTCGACGCTGAGCGCCAGCCGGCTCGAGCGCCGCGGCCGCGTGGCCTCGTTCGACAACATCGTTCCCGGGGCGCTGGGCTACGTGTTCCACAACTATCGCCGGGTATTCGACGAGGTGCGCGCGCCCGGTTCCGAGGAGCGTCTCTTCCTCCTGTGGTTCAGGAATACTTTCGTGTTCGCCTTCTGGCGCATTGTCGTCACCCTCGCCATCGCGTCGCTGGCAGGCTACGCCCTGGCGCGCCTGCGCTTCGCCGGCAAGGAGCTGATCTTCGTTCTGGTGCTGTTCGCGCAGATGATCCCCGACCAGCTCCTGTTCATCTCCAACTACCTGGTGTTGCGCGACGGGATCTGGGGCCTGTCGCGACTGTGGGGACAGGCGACCCTGCTCAACTCGATGACCGGGCTGGTCTTCGTGACCGCCCTGAATGCCGCCGGCGTGTTCATCATGAAGCAGTTCTTCGAGACTATCCCGCGCGAGGTCGAGGAAGCGGCCATGATCGACGGAGCCTCACAGTGGGGACGCTTCTGGCGGGTGGTGCTGCCGATGGGCAGGCCGGCCCTGGGCGCGCTCACCATCCTTACCTTCCAGGGCGCCTGGAACGATTTCTTCTGGCCCCTGATCGTACTGACCTCGCCGGAGACGCAGAAGACGCTGCCGGTGGGACTGCTCTCTTTCCGCAACACCTACGGTGGCGCAGTCGGTGACTGGGGACTGATTCTCTCCGGAGCCGTCCTTTCGGCCGTGCCGGTCATTGTCCTGTTCGTGGTCTTCCAGCGCTACTTCCTGGAGGGGGTCGCGGTGGGGGGAACCAAGGGCTGAGCCGCTTACGGTTAACCTGAGCCTCGGCGCATCGCACACCTCTTTCGAAGTGGACAGGCATCGGAACCCATGGACTTCAGCAAGAACATCGCTTTAAAGGAAAACTACACCTTCCTGGTGACCGACGCCGCCGGCCAGGTCGCCGGCGGCGAGCGAGGACTGTACGACCGAGACACCCGCTTCCTGTGCCGCTACCGCTGGAGCTTCGCTCCCGAAATGCAGACGCTCCTGCTCCACTCGCCGCGGCCCGACCGGCTGCTGGTCCATCACGCGCTGCTCGGCCACCACCAGCAGTTCGTGGCGGTGAGGCGCGAGGTGGAGCTCGAGTCCGCTGGGCTGCACGACCGATTGCTGATCGAGAACAGCGGGCGTGAAGCGCGTGAGCTGACAATCGAGCTGGAGTTCGGCAGCGACTTCGCCGACCTGTTCGAGGTGCGCGGCTGGAGCCACCTTGACCGTTCAATCGTCCAGCAGGTCGCTGAAAGCTCGGTACGACTCGGCTACCGTGCCCGTGACGGCCTCGACCTTGCCGTGGAGCTCTACTTCACGGTCGCCCCCGACCGGCTCGAGGCCGGCAAGGCGAGCTTTCGGATGACGCTCGAGCCGGGTGACGAGCGGCTGCTCGAGGTAGAGGTCCGGCTGTCGACGCCGCTGGAGCGCTCGTTCGCCAGGCCGGGCTATCCCGAGTGGCGTCAGCGGTTCGGGGGACTGGCGATTCCTCCCGGCCGCAAGCCGGTGGTAACGCGGGCGATAGACGATCTGCGTGCCCTGCTCCTGTTCACCGAGAACGGACCGGTTCCCGCGGCGGGCATCCCCTGGTTCGTGGCGGCGTTCGGGCGCGACGCGCTTCTAACGGCGGCGATGATGCTGCCGCAGGCGCCGGAGGTCGCAGAAGGCACGTTGCGCTACCTGGCGGCGCGGCAAGGGACCCGGTTCGACTCGTTCGGCGCCGAGGCGCCGGGCAAGATAATGCACGAGCTGCGCTTCGGAGAGTTGGCCAGGACCGGCGAGGTTCCGCACTCCCCTTATTACGGCACGGTCGATGCTACCCCGCTGTTCGTGGTGCTGCTGGAGCGCCTGTGGCGGGCAACCGGCGACCTGGCGCCGGTGCTGGAGCTGCAGCCGCAGTGGACGGCGGCGCTGGACTGGATGCAAGGCGCCGCCGATCCGGACGGCGACGGGTTTTTGGAGTTCAGCGCCGCGGAGCCCGGCCAGGGACTCACCGTGCAGTCGTGGAAGGACTCGGCGGACTCGATGAGCCATGCCGACGGCTCGCTCGCTGCCGGCGCGCTGGCGGTGGCGGAGGTGCAGGGCTACGCCTACGAGGCCTACCGGGCTGCTGCGGCCTTTCATCTGGCACTGGGGGACGAGTCCGAGTCGCGCCGCTGGCAGGCAACGGCTGAGCGGCTCAGGGCACACTTTCACACGGCCTTCTGGCTCGACCACCTGGGAACCTACGCCCTGGCGCTGGACGGCGCCAAGCGCCCGCTGGCGGTACACAACTCCGACGCCGGCCAATTGCTGTGGAGCGGAGTCGTGCCCGAGGAGGTGGCGCCGCGACTGGTGGCCACTCTGTTCTCCGACGAGAACTGGAGCGGCTGGGGGTTCCGCACGTTGGGAAGCAACGAGAACCGTTACAACCCGGTGTCGTACCACAACGGCTCGGTGTGGCCGCACGACAGCGCGCTTATCGCCGCCGGCCTGGCGCGCTACGGCTTCTCGCGAGAGGCGCGCACCGTCGCCGAGGCCCTGCTCGACCTGGCGGCCTCACAGAGCGATCTGCGGCTGCCCGAACTGGTCGGCGGCTACCCGCGTACTTACAACGACAGCGTGCCGTCCGGGAGCGTCGGCGCCGGGCTCGAGCCGCCGGTGCCCTATCCTGTAGCGTGCCGGCCCCAGGCCTGGGACGCGGCCGCCGTCCTGTCGCTGCTGAGCCTGCTCGACTGAGTCCGGCCGATCCCCTGACGCTGACCGACGTGATACACGGGGCCGGCTCAAGGTCCGTTTGGGCCGGAAGCGCCTTGCCGGTAGTTCCGAAAGCCGCTCACTCGCGCTGCGGATCGGTCTTCAAGACCCCCGGCTTGGGAAGGTCCTTGCGCCGCCCGCTGAGCAGCGACGCCCCGATGCTGACCACCAGAATGGCGACGATGACGACGAGGCTCACCCAGGTCGGCGGATGGAAGAACCCGCTGCTGAGCATCTTGAGACCGACGAAACTTAGGATCGCGGCGAGGCCGTACTCCAGGTAAACGAAGCGGTCGATGATGCCGGCAAGCAGGAAGTAGAGGCTGCGCAGTCCCAGGATCGCGAAGATGTTGCTGGTGAACACGATGAACGGCTCGCGTGTGATCGCGAAGATGGCCGGGATGCTGTCGACCGCGAAGACGACATCGGTAGCCTCGACCACCACCAGAACCAGGAGCAACGGGGTGGCGGCCAGGCGGCCCGCCTCGCGCACGAAGAAACGCGAACCGTGGTAACGCTCGGTGAGCGGAACGAACCGCCGCACCAGCCGCAGCACCGGGTTGCGCTGAACGTCGACCAGTTCGTCGTTGTTGCCGAACAGCAGCCGCAGGCCGGCGAACAGCAGGAAGGCGCCGAAGACGTAGATGATCCAGTGGAAGCTCTCCAGCAACGCGACACCGAGGAAGATCATGAGGCCGCGCATCACCAATGCGCCGAGGATGCCCCAGAACAGCACCCGGTGCTGGTAGCGAGCGGGTACCGCGAACGCCGAGAACAACAGGACGAAGACGAAGATGTTGTCCACCGACAGCGAGTACTCGATCAGGTAGCCGGTCAGGAACTCCAGAGCGAACTGCGGCCCGGCCCAGAAGAAGAGGCCGACGTTGAACAGCAGGCCCAGACTCACCCAGAAGGCCACCCAGTAACCCGCCTGGCGGACCGAGATAACGCGCTCCCTGCGGTTGAACACGCCCAGGTCCAGCGCCAGCATGGCCAGCACGAACACCAGGAACCCCACCCAGAACTGAACCGGTACTTCCACGAAACGACCTCCTGACACGCCATCTCCGAGTGGAGTCTGGCCGTCAGGTCTCGCTGCTGTTCTCGCGCACCGGGCTCCTTGTCAGAAGGCCGTGTTGACGATGCGCAACCCCGATTCGTGTCCGGGTGGCTACTCCCCTGCTATTGACGGCATCATATACGGTTGCCAGCACCGCCCGTGTCGGTCGGCGCGGGCCTCGCTACGGGCTCGCGGCAACGGGCATGGTTCGCAGCAGCGCCCTTACCAGAGCCTTGGCACGACCGGCGGCCAACAGGGTGAACTCACGAAACGACACCTCGGCGTCGTGATCGGCATTGTCGCTGATCGAGCGAATGATCACGAACGGAAGCCCGGCACGTGCACACACCTGTGCCACGGCCGCACCCTCCATCTCCACGCAGCTCGCCCCGAAACGTTCACGCAACGAAGCGGTGCGGTCGCGATCGGCGACGAACTGATCGCCGGACGCTACCCGCCCCCTCTCGACTCTCACGTCTGTGAGCTCGGCGGCGGCGGCAACGGCCAGGTCGATCAGGGCAGGATCGGACGGCCAGGCGAGCGGCTCGCCCGGAATCCGGCCGGGTTCGTATCCGAGAGCGCTCACGTCTACGTCGTGTTGGACGGCGTCGCTCGCCACTACGATATCGCCGACGTCCAGCCCGGGATCGAGCGCTCCGGCGACACCGGTGAAGATTAGCGCCCGGGGCTGCTCGAGCGCCATCAACTGAGCCGTGGCCGCGGCGTTGACCTTGCCTATCCCACAGAGGCCCAACAGCACGTGCCGGCCCTCCAGCCGTCCGGAGTGAAGATCGTGCCCGGACACTCGCCGGTCGCTGCGCTCCTCGAGGACCTCGAGCAGCGCAGCGAGCTCCTCGGCCATCGCTCCGAGTATCGCTATCGGCCCGTCCGGAGAGGTCATAACGCCGGCGACCTGCCCTCTGACAACTGCCGTTCGACGACTACCTAATGACAAGGACGCCCCGTTCGAGCGGAGCGTCCTCTCGCGTCGTCTCGGTTACTGGACGCTGTCCTTGAGGCCCTTGCCCGGCTTGAATGCCGGATACTTGCTCGCGGGAATCTCGATACGGTCAGTAGTACCGGGCTTGACGCCGCTGCGGGCCTTGCGCTCGCGCACCTCAAAGGTACCGAAGCCCGTAAGCTGCACTTTCTCGCCGCCCTTGAGCTGGGTGGTGACGTGTCCCAGCATGCCGTCGATCACGGCCTTGACGTCCTTCTTGCTCATGCCGGTCTCTCCAGCAATCTGATCGACGAGGTCTGCCTTTGATACTGCCATTGAGTCCCTCCTTTCGAGAACTGTCCTAAGGTACCAGCGTCCAACGCGATTTGGCAAGTGGTTGACGGGCGTTTTTCCCGTTTCTCATGCGAAATCAGCAGTCCTTGTGACATATGCCGCACAAATCCGAGGTCGCCGAATCGGGTCCGTACTGCGTGGTGCACGCAATACGGCGCTATCTGCGGCAAATACGGCTCCTTCGCCCGATGTAACGGCCACTACACCGCGGCGACCCTCGAAAAACGCTCTCTGACGCACGCCGGCGCGTTCAACGAGGCGTGGCGTTGAACACGAGGCGCCCGAGGAACGCTCCCACCACCAGGGCCGGAACCACCAACGCCAACGACAGCAGGTCCGGGCTTCGTTGCTGGACGATTCCCACCACCGTTACCGAGACCGCCAGCAGGCTGCCGCCTATTACGCTTACCAGCGGTGCCCGCGCCACCTCCCGACGCATGAACCAGAGGGTGGCGAAATACCCGAGCATCAGATAGAACCCCGCTCCGATCAGGCTCTCGGCCAGCCCAGGCTGTCCTTCGACCGGCGCCACGCTCTGCAGAGCGATGAAGAACACGGTTACCGCCGCGAGAACGCCGGCGAACCTCCCCGGAACCCGGCCTCGCGAAGCAGGCTTCTTTTCGCTTTGGTCATCGCCAGTGGTCCGCTTCGGTTCGCTCTTCGCGCGACTGCGGCGTAACTGCCGAAGCCGGGATTTGCGCTCCTCCCGTCGCTTCGCCTTCTCCTTGTCCTGTTTCTTGTCCTGTTTCTCCTGTGCCCGCCGGAACTGTCTGTTCATTTCTCAAGCATAGGCTCTGGCCGAGGCGCCCGCCAAGACGACCCGCCTGGAACCGCGGCACCGGTTCGTCACGAGAGTTCTCTGCGCGCAAGGTACCATTGCTGCCGGACCGCTCCCTCACGTCTGTCGGAGCGGAAGGGAGGTGTGGAGCATGGCCGAGACCACAGCTCGCGATGAATCGCTCGCGAACCTGGCGGAGCTCATCGCCGCCAGACGCTTCCATGAACTGCGCCAGCGGCTGGTGGCGTTCGACCCGCCGGACCTCGCCGACATCATCATCGCCCTGGCGTCGGACGACGAAGCGATAGTGTTCCGGTTGCTGCCAAAGCGTCTGGCGACGCTTACGTTCGAGCACCTCCCTTTCGACGCCCAGGAGGGGCTGCTGAAGGGTCTGGGAGATCACGACGTGGCGTCGATTCTCGACGACATGTCGCCGGACGACAGGACCGCCTTGCTCGAGGAGTTGCCCGGCAAGGTGACCAAGCGGATGCTGAACCTGCTCTCCCCCGAAGAGCGGAAGGTTGCAACGCAGCTTCTCGGCTATCCCGAGGAAAGCATCGGGCGCCTGATGACACCGGACTGGGTGGCGGTGAAGCCGCAGTGGAAGGTCCGCGAAGCGCTCGAGCACATCCGCCACTTCGGACGTGACAGCGAGACTTTGAACGTGGTCTACGTGGTGGCCAAGGGCGGCACTCTGGTAGACGACTTGCGCATGCGGGAACTGCTGCTGATCGATCCCGAAGCGCACATCGAGGACCTGATGGACAGTCAGTTCGTGGCCTTGAAAGCCAGCGACGATCAGGAGGAGGCGGTGGCGGTGTTCCGCCGCTTCGACCGCACCGCCCTGCCTGTGGTCGACAGCGAGGGCATCCTGGTCGGCATCGTCACAGTCGACGACGTGCTGGACGTAGCCGAGGCGGAAGCGACCGAGGACTTCCACAAGCTGGGCGCGTCTGCGGCCCTGGACGAGCCCTACCTGACCATCCGCCTGGGCAAGATGATCCGCAAGCGCTCGGTCTGGCTGATCCTGCTCTTCTTCGGCCAGATGCTCACGACGAGCGCCATGGGCCACTTCGCCGAAGAGATCGACCAGGCGCTGGTGCTCACCCTGTTCTTGCCACTCATCATCTCCAGCGGCGGCAACAGCGGTTCGCAGGCGGCAACTCTCACCATTCGCGCACTCGCCGTTGGCGAAGCGAGGCTCGAGGACTGGTGGCGGGTGGCACGCCGCGAGCTGGGGTCGGGCCTGGCGATCGGAGTCGTAATGGGTGGCCTGGGTTTCCTGCGGGTAGCGATCGGCGAATGGAGCGGCGAAGACTACGGCGGGGCCTGGCCCTACGTCGGGCTCACCATCTGGTTGTCCCTCCTGGGAGTAGTGATGTGGGGCACACTGATGGGCGGACTGCTTCCCCTGTTTCTGAAGCGCATGGGGGTCGACCCGGCAACGTCGTCGACGCCGTTCGTTGCCACGCTGGTGGATGTGACCGGAATAGTGCTCTACTTCTCGATCGCCACGGTCGTGCTGCGCGGAGTCCTGCTGTAGCCGGGCCGGTTGTCGGAGTTTCACGATCGGTCGTCGGAGGTTCACTGCCGGTCGCCGGAGTTTTACGTCCAGCGGTCGGAGTTTCACGACCGGCGGCAAGCACGGCATGACCTTGCTACACTCAGCCATGACCATGCTGGCATCGATCGAACGTCGGTTCATCACCGATGACTGGCACGAGAGCGAACGCACGTTCTCGGTGATTAGCCCGGTGGACGGCAAGCCTCTGGCCGAGATCGCCGACTGCGGCCCGGAGGAGGCCCGCCAGGCGGCGTCGATCGCCTGGGAGGCGTTCGTGCGCTGGAGGGCAACGACCGCGTTCGAGCGCAGCGACATCCTGTTGCGCTGGCACGACCTGATGCTCGAGAACCGCGAGGAGTTGGCCCGCCTGATGAGCAGGGAGATGGGCAAGCCGGTTCGCGAGGCGCGCGGAGAGGTGGCGTACGCGGCCGGTTTCGTGAAGTGGTACGCCGAGGAGGCAAAGCGCACCTACGGCAGCGTGATCCCCAGTCATGCGCCCGGCAAGCGCCTGCTTGCGATGCATCAACCGGTCGGCCCGGTTTTCGCGATCACTCCCTGGAACTTCCCGGCCGCCATGATCACCCGCAAGGCGGCTCCCGCCCTGGCGGCCGGCTGCACCATGATCGTCAAGCCGGCCGAACAGACCCCGCTGTCGGCGCTGCGCCTGGCCGAGTTGTGGCAGCAGGCCGGAGGACCGGCCGGAACCCTTCAGGTACTGCCGGCGCTCGACCCGGTACCGCTGTCCGACGCGCTCTTCGAAGACCCCCGGATTCGCAAGATCACCTTTACCGGGTCGACCGAGGTCGGCAAGATCCTCTACCGGAAGTCTGCGGACACAGTCAAGAAGATCTCGCTCGAGTTGGGCGGACACGCGCCCTATCTGGTTTTCGCGGACGCCGACATCGACCTCGCGGTGCGGGAGGTAATCGCCTGCAAGTTCCGCAACGCCGGTCAGACCTGCGTATGCGCCAACCGCATCTACGTGCAGGCGCCGATCCTGGAGGAGTTCACCGAGCAGTTCGTGGAGGCGACCCGCGCGCTGCGCATGGGCGATCCGCTGGAAGACGACAGCGACATCGGGCCGCTGGTCGATCGCCAGGGCCTCGACAAGGTCGTCGCGCACGTAAAGGACGCCGTGTCAAAGGGGGCTCGCGTAGCGCTGGGCGGATCGGCGGCCGACGGGCTCTACTTCCAACCGACGGTACTTACCGATGTGAGCGCCAACATGCGCCTGATGGGCGAGGAGACCTTCGGCCCGGTAGCGCCGCTGCTGTCGTTCGAGACGGAAGACGAGGCGGTGGCGATGGCGAACGACACGCCGTACGGCCTCGCCGGATACCTCTACACCAACGACCTCTCGCGCGCATTCCGGGTCTCGGAAGCCTTGGAGTACGGGATAGTCGGGGTGAACGACGGAATTCCCGCCGTCCCGCACACTCCGTTCGGGGGCGTGAAGCAGTCCGGCCTGGGCCGCGAGGGAGGGCCGTGGGGCATCGACGAGTATCTGGAGATCAAGTACATCTCGATGGGGCTGCCGCACTGAGCGATACGCACGCCGGCCTGAACGAGTCGACCGCGGCCGAGCCGTCAGTCGAGCTGACGCCCGAGCAGGTGGTCGAGGCCGTCCTCGCGGCCTGCCGCGTCTCGGCGGGCGAAGCCGCCGCGGTGCTCTGGGCATTCGGCTCGGGGCGCCTCAGGCGCAGTGCCGGGGCGCCAGAACACCTGATCCGTCACCTCGGCAACGAACTCTTTCGGCCGCTGCTCGAGGCGACGGAGACCTCCTGCGCGCCCATGGAGCGCCTGGATGACGCGGCCCGACAGATCGTTACCGTCCGAGCTGCCCGCGGCGACCGGGTCCCGTTCCTGTTCGCGCTCGCCCGATCGGACGCCGGCGACCAACCGGGTTGTTGGCTGGTGAGCGGGCTCGAACGGGCGTAATCAGGGCTCCGTCCAGCGCTAGCGGCTTGCAGCCGCCCGCACCCGTACAGGAATCTCCACTCGCCGGGAATCGCCGCCGCGGGCAACGATTTCGCCGGTGACGGTCGTCACGCCCAACTCCGCGTCGGCCGGCACGCGCAGCCTCAACACCGGTGAAATCCGATACTCGATCTCGCCGGTCTCCCGCCCGTATCGCGTCACGGTAGTGCGGTGCGCACGGACCTCGGCGAGTTCCAGGCTCCACCTGATCGGCACCCTGGCGTTGCGAAAGGAAAAGCGTGTGGCAAGGTTGGAGCTCTCCTGATCGACCCCGGCAGGAATCCAGAAGGAGCCGGCGAGGTCGGGGCGCTCGAGACCGAAGTCGGACAGCGAGAAGTCCCTGCGCAAGTACAGTTCGTTTCCCCGCTCCATTTCGATCTGCTGGCTCGGTTCGACGACCAGGGCGTCACGGGCGCTCGAGCCCCTGACGCTCGGTGCGCAGGCGCCAAGCAGCAGAATCAGCGGTGCGATAAATCTGAGCATCATCATCAAGATCTCCTCGTTGCTGTTCCGGCAGGCCGGAGGGTCACAGTGCCGGCGCGATTCTTTCCGGGCCCCGGCACGACGAATCGACACACTGCGCCCGGTCGCTACTCCCAGGATGACACGGCGTGCAGCCCCTCCCGTCATCTCCGGCGGTGGGTCACAATGGTGCCATGGAAGACTTCGAGGCGGCCGAGCTGGCGGCAATAGGTATCGAAGATGTTGCGGCGGCCGAACGGCTTGCCGGCCTTAGCTACACCGAGGAGGAGAGGTGGCTGCTGCTGGACAGAGTCCGCGAGCAGATTGCCGGTTTCAGGGAGGCGCGCCAGGTGGCGCTACCCAACGGCCTGGACCCGGCAGTCCGCTTCGATCCACGTCCGGCCGCCGCCCGCAGGACCCCGCACTTGCCGGCGCCGCCGGAGTTCTCCGGCGAAGGATCGTGCGCCCCCGCGAGCACCGAAGAACTCGCGTTCCTTCCGCTGGGGCGGCTCGCGGGGCTGCTGCGCGCCGGCCATACCACCTCCGTCGAGCTCACCCGCTTGGCACTGGAGCGACTGAGCAGGCACGGACCTCGGTTGCGCTGCCTCGTCACCCTGACGGAAGAACTTGCGATCGAACAGGCACAGCGGGCCGACCGGGAGTTGGCGGCGGGCACGGACCGGGGCGCGCTGCACGGCATTCCCTGGGGCGCCAAGGACCTGCTGGCGGTGCCGGGTTATCCCACTTCCTGGGGGGCGGGTCCATTCCGCGAGCAGTACTTCGACCGGCCGGCCACGGTTGTGGAGAGGCTCGAACAGGCCGGCGCGGTGCTGGTCGCCAAGCTGTCGCTGGGCGAACTGGCGATGGGGGACGTCTGGTTCGGGGGCATGACCCTCAATCCCTGGAACCCCGCACAGGGCTCCTCCGGCTCCTCGGCCGGCTCGTCGGCCGCCGTCGCCGCCGGCCTGGTTCCCTTTGCAATCGGCTCCGAGACGATGGGCTCGATCGTCAGTCCGGCGACCCGCTGCGGAGTCGTCGGCCTTCGTCCCAGCGCCAACCTGGTGTCACGGCACGGTGCCATGGCGCTGGCCTGGAGCCTGGACAAACTGGGGCCGATAGCCCGCGGAGTCGAGGACTGCGCCCTGGTGCTACAAGCGATCGCCGGGCCAGACGGGCGCGACGTCTCGGTGGTGGACCACGGATTCGAATGGGACAGCAGGCAACGGGCGGAAAATCTGCGGGTAGGTTACGTGGATGAGGCGTTTGAGGGTGAGGACCCGGCGGGTGAACGAAATCGCGCGCTGCTGGCGGAACTGCGGGATCGTGGTGTCGAACCGAAGCCGCTGGCCCTGCCGATGTTTGCGTCGGAGCCGATCATGACGGTGCTGATGGTGGAGGCGGCCGCGGCGTTCGACCGGTTCACCAGAACGGACGTCGACGACCAGCTGGCGCAGCAAGGTCACGGTGCCTGGCCCAACCTGCTGAGGGCAGCCCGGTTGGTTCCGGCGGTGGAATACGTGCAGGCAAACCGTTTGCGTGCGTTGGCGGTGCAACAGATGGGTGCCCTGTTCGCCGAGGTCGATGCCTATCTGTGCCCATCGTCGCACCACGCCAATCTGTATCTCACCAACGCCACCGGAAACCCCTGCGTGGCAGTCCCTTCCGGCTTCGACGAGCAGCGGGTTCCGGTTCAATCGACCATGACGGTCACCGCTGGCCTGTTCGGTGAGCAGGAGGCGCTGACCGTTGCCCGCGAGGTAGAAGCGGCGCTGGGCGCACGGCCGGAGCCGGATCCGAGCCGTTGGTAGCCTCAACTGAGACGAGGAGACGACATGAGCATTGACTTGAACACGGACACGAAGGCGCCTGCGCCGCACGTTGCCGACAACTTCGATCTGATCCGGGTACGGGGTGCGCGCGAGAACAACCTCAAGGACATCAGCGTCGAGATCCCCAAGCGCCGGCTGACGGTATTCACCGGTATCTCCGGCTCGGGCAAGAGCTCGCTGGTGTTCGACACTATCGCCGCGGAATCGCAGCGGTTGATAAATGAAACCTACAGTGCGTTCGTACAGGGACTGATGCCGACCCTGGCCCGACCCGAGGTCGACGTACTCGACGGGTTGACGACCGCGATCATTGTCGACCAGCAGCGAATGGGTGCCGGTGCCCGCTCCACAGTCGGCACCGCCACCGACGCCAACGCGATGCTGCGCATCCTCTTCAGCCGCCTCGGGCAGCCGCACATCGGCCCGCCGAACGCTTTCTCGTTCAACGTCGCCTCGGTCCGGGCGAGCGGTGCGATCACCGTCGAGCGCGGCGCCGGCAAGACCCAGACGAAGAAGGCGACCTTCAACCGTCTCGGCGGCATGTGTCCGCGCTGCGAGGGCATGGGCTCGGTCACCGACTTCGACCTTTCCGCGCTGTTCGACGACAGCTTGTCGCTGAACGAGGGTGCGCTCACCATCCCCGGCTATAGCATGGACGGCTGGTACGGCCGCATCTTCCGCGGCTGCGGCTTCTTCGACCCCGACAAGCCGATCCGCAAGTTCAACAAGAAGGAGCTGCACGCCCTGCTCCACAAGGAGCCGACCAAGATCAAGGTCGACGGGATCAATCTCACCTACGAGGGTCTGATCCCCAAGATTCAGAAGTCGTTGCTGTCCAAGGACATCGACTCGCTGCAGCCGCACATCCGCACCTTCGTGGAGCGCGCCGTCACCTTCACCGTCTGCCCCGAGTGCGGCGGTACCCGGCTCAGCGAGGCCGCTCGATCTTCGAAGATCGAGGGGATCAGCATCGCCGACGCCTGCGCGATGCAGATCAGCGACCTGGCCGA
>JBBDRK010000028.1:0-7949 GCA_040905465.1 Trueperaceae bacterium
AACGGCAGCGGCTCTAACGGCAGCGGATCTAACGGACGCGGCTCCGACGGCAGCGGCTTTGACGGCAGCGGCGATTCCGGGATGGGACCCGAGTATCTCGCCCTGGAGCGTCACGTTCGCTCGCTGCGTGCTCAACGGCTGGTAGCCCAAGGAAACGGCGCGCCACGGCCGGCATGGTGGTCGGCGCCGATCTTCTGCGGCTGGGGCGCGCAGTGCTATCTCGCCACTCAGGGGGAGAAACGGGCACCCGACGAGGCCCGGCAGGAGAACTACCGTTCGTTTCTGGAGCAGCTCGAAGCACGCGATCTCGCTCCCGGCACGGTAGTGCTGGACGACAAGTGGCAGGCCAGCTACGGCGAGAACCGGGTGGACTTGGAGAAGTGGCCCGATCTGGAGGGCTTCATCGCAGGGCAGCACCGGCTGGGCCGCAAGGTGCTGCTGTGGCTCAAGGCGTGGGATCCCGAGGGCGTGCCGCTCGAGGAGTGCGTCACCAACTCGACCGGTGAACCGGTCTCGGTCGATCCAACCAACCCGGCGTTCGAAAAGCGCTTTCGCGAATCGATCCGCAACATGCTGTCGTCCGAGGGCTACGGCGCCGATGGCTTCAAGCTCGACTTCACCGCCCGCATCCCGGCGAGTCCGGGTCTGCGCATGTTCGATGAGCGGGTGTGGGGGATCGAGCTGATGAGGCGCTATCTGGAGATCCTCCACGACGAAGCGAAGGCGGTCAAGCCCGACGCGCTGGTCATGACGCACACTCCTCACCCTTATCTGGCCGACGTGGTCGACATGATCCGACTCAATGACATCAACGTCGGCCGCGACGTGCTCCGCTCGATGGCTCATCGCGGCCGTATTGCCCGCATCGCCTGCCCGGAAGCGATCATCGACACCGACAACTGGCCGGTAACCGACAAGAGCACCTGGCGCAGCTACCTGGGGTTGCAGCCGCGGCTGGGCGTTTCGTCGCTGTACTACGTCAGCCACATCGACAGCACCGGCGAGGCGCTCGATGACGACGACTACAGGTTGATACGCGAGTCGTGGAAGAGAGAACCGGCAGCAGGGGACACCCTGGCCGGAGTAGGAGAGTAGGTACCCAAATGCTGACAGGCGACCAACAGAGCTTATATCGAGACAACGGCTTCCTGCCACGAGCAACGAAGCCCCCGGAAACGCAGCCCCCCGGAAACGCAGCCCCAGGAAACGCAGCCCCAGGAAACGCAACGTCCTGAATCCCAGCACCGTTGAACTCCACCCCCTGAAACGCCCCGCATCGCAACGCACGAATACCAGCCCCCCGCCACTCGACCGCCCAGCCCCCGCGCACCGCAACGCGCCCGAAGCTGAGCAAGCCAGGAGAACCGGTGCCGACCCTAGACAGGCCCAAGAACGTACGTACCTTCCGAGAGCTGGCCCCCCATGCCGAAGCGCACGGCTATGCCATCGGAGCCTTCTCTCCTCGTTACCCGCTGATGATCCCGCCCATCCTGAAGGCAGCCGAGCGACTCGGTTCGCCTCTGCTTATTCAGATCTCGCAGAAGGACATGGAGCGCTGCCGGGTGGAGGTCGAGCCGTTCGCGGCCGCCTTCCACCGTTACCTGGGCGAGCTCGGCACAACAGTGCCGGTGGGACTGCACCTCGATCACACCCACGATCAGGCGCTCATCGACCGCGCGATCGCAAGCGGCTTCACCTCGGTGATGATCGACGCCTCCGACAACCAGTTGCCCGAGAACATACTGATCACCCGCCAGGTGGCCGATCGTGCTCACGCGCAGGGCCTCTCGGTAGAGGGGGAGTTGGGCACGATCGGCGCTACCTCCTTCTCGGAAACCGAGGAGCGCGAGTCCGTCGCTTACACCGATCCCGACCAGGTGGCCGAGTTCGTGGCGGGCAGCGGCGTCGACGCCCTGGCGGTGTCGGTCGGCACCGTCCACGGCGTAGACGAAGGCCGGCCGGTTGCCATCGACATCGAGCGTCTCGCGGCGATCCGCGAGAGAACCCCGGTGCACCTGGTGCTGCATGGGGGTAGCGGAATAGCTGCGGAGATGATGCATCAGGCGATCCGGCTGCCGGGTGGTGGCGTGAGCAAGGTGAACCTGGCGACCGATCTCGAGCTGGCCATGCTGCAGGCCCTGGCGAGTAGTCAGCGCCTGGTCGACGATCAGGTCAGCGGACTGGCGGAGAGGGAGTTGGCGCGTGCCCAGGAGGCCGTGGCCGCCGTGGTCCGCCAGAAGATCCGGCTCGTCCTGGGAAGCGAGGGGCAAGCCCGGCATCATCCCTGGACCGGCCGATGAGCCCGCCGCCGTTCGAGGTTCGCGCCCTGATCGAGGGTTTCTACGGCGTCTACTACACTCACCCGGAGCGGCTCTCGCTGCTGCGCTTTCTCGGTCGTCACGATTACAACCTCTATGTCTACGCCCCGAAGAACGACCGTCAGCACCGCAGCCGCTGGCGCGAGCCGTACCCGGAGCGGCAGATGGAGCAGTTCTCCGAGGCGCGTGCCTGTGCCGCCGAGTCCGGACTGGAGTTCTGTTATGCGCTCAGCCCAGGCGTCGACTCGGTCTACGCATCGGAGTCGGACTTCGAGTCCATCACCGCCAAGCTGGCCCAGTTCCTGCAGCTGGGCGTCACCAGCTTCTCGTTGCTGCTCGACGACATCAGGCGCGAGTTCAGCGACGCGCGCGACGCTGAGAGTTACCCCAGCTTCGCCGCAGCTCAGGCCGACCTGTGCAACCGGGTTCACGCCTGGTTGCGGCGCCAGGACGACCGTTGCCGGCTGAGCATGTGCCCCACCGACTATCACGGGCGGCCACCGTTCTCACCGGCGCTTCACGAGCTTGGAACCTGCCTGCACCCCGACATCGACGTGTTCTATACCGGCGTCGACGTGTGCTCGCCGACCGTGACGCGCTCGGAGGTGGACGCCTTCGCCGCTGCCCTGGCGCGCAAGCCGATACTCTGGGACAACTATCCGGTCAACGACCTGGAGATGCATGGCGAGCTGCACATCGGCCCGGTCCGCGGCCGCTCAGCCGATCTGGCCGAGGCGCTGCGCGGCTTCGCGGTCAACCCCATGATTCAGCCGGAAGCTTCCAGGGTCGCGCTCGCCACCTTCGCCGACTACTTCAGGGATCCCGTCCGCTACGACGCGGAGTCCTCCTGGGATCGTGCGCTGAGTGAGCTCGCCGGGGAACACCACCAGCAGTTGCGGCTGGTGGCGGAGAACTCCCTGCAGAGCTGCCTGGGGACGCCGGAGGCGGAGAGGCTGGAGCGACTAACGGGCGCCGCGGCCGACGCCCTCATGGGCGAACGGGCGACCGACCCGGCGGCGGACCAGGCGGCCGACCCGGCGGCCGACCAAATCGCCGAGCTGACGGCGTACCTGCGCGAGCTGGACGAGGCGTGCTACTCGTTGCGCTACCGGATGGCGAATCTGGAGTTGCGCAACGAGCTGCTGCCATGGCTCGAGCAGCTCGAGCGCTGGTCGTGGCTCGGTCGCTGGAGCGTGGAAGTGCTGCAGCCGGCGGCCGGGAGACGATCCCCAGCGGCCCGGACGACAGCGACGGCAGCGACGGCCCTAGCCAGCTCTCCGGACTCGGCGACGTTGCGGCGAATCGAAGAGTACATCCAGTTGGTCGACAACCACCCGAAGAGGATCGGCGGAACGTCGTTGCGCCGGCTGGCGGAGCTCGCCGTAGAGCGTTTCGAAACGGCAGCAGTAGCCTGATGGTTCGTTCGCCGGACCTCAGCCTGCGGGCACACGGGCACTTCACATTCGACAGAAGTGGGTCGCCGACGAGAAATGGCCCTCCCAAGCAAGGGGGTAGGCTGCGCACGTGACGGTAGACGGAACCGGCCGCCGAGGAGCGCTCCTGGCACTCGACTTCGGAGGCACCAAGATCAGCGCCGCCCTGACAGAAAGTGGCTCGAAGGAGTGGCTGGCGCTGGAGAGGCGGCTGTCGCCGGTGGGAGCGGACGCGACCAGCGATCAGCGTATCGCGCTGGAGCTGGCCGGCGAAGTGTTGGGAGGCCGTCGGCCGGCCGCGGTGGGCGTGAGTTTCGGCGGTCCGGTGTGGGCGGAGTCCGGCGCGGTGAAGCTGTCGCATCACGTACCCGGCTGGGAGGGCGTGGCGCTGGCGGAGAGGTTGAAAGGCGAGTTCGGCGTTCCGGTGGCGGTCGAGAACGACGGCATCATCGCCGCCCTGGGCGAGCACCGTTACGGAGCCGGGCGCGACGTCAGCAGCCTGCTCTACCTGACGGTCAGCACCGGCGTCGGAGGCGGAGTGATCCTCGACGGTCGGATCTGGCACGGAGCAGACGGGATGGCCGGGCATATCGGTCACCTGCGGCTCGAGCCCGACGGGCCGCCGTGCGTCTGCGGGTCCCGCGGTTGCCTGGAGAGCATCGCCGCAGGACCGGCGATCGCGGCCGAAGCGCGCCGGCGCATTTCACTGGCGCCCCATGCCGGGTCGGTTCTGCTGGAGTTGGCCGGTGACGACCCGGCTACGGTGACCGCCTGGCACGTGGCCGAGGCGGCCACGGCCGGGGACCCGCTGGCACTGGCAGTGATGGAACGAGCGGCCGCCGCGCTCGGTATAGCCATCGGTAGTGCGGCCAACCTGCTCAACCCGGACCGGATCCTGGTGGGCGGCGGAGTCAGCAAGTCGGGCGACGGCCTGTGGAAGACGATGCGCCGCCTGGCCCGGGAGACGGCGATGCCCGAGGTAAGCCTGCACCTGGCCCCGGCCGGGCTGGGTGACGACGCGCCGTTGTGGGGTGCCGTGGCGCTGGCGGAAGACCTTACAGGCAACGGGTCGGAAGGGGCGAGATAGGCTATGGACGACTCTGCTGATCGCGTGCCAGTGAAGAATGTCGATGCGCCCGTGGCGCCGGACGAGCAAGATTCGCTCGTGAGCCCGATCGGACATACCGGCACGACGGCTGGTGGGGAATCGGTCCCTGCCCAGGCGGCCGAGCAGAGGCTCGAGCGGCTCTCCTCCAACCTGTTCCGCTTCCGCGACACCTGCTGGGTCTACTTGCTCAAGGACGGAGACAGCGCCGTGCTGGTCGACTTCGGCAATGGCGACGTGCTGGCGGCGCTGCCGTCCGTCGGCGTGGAACGAGTCAGCGACGTGCTGATGACCCATCATCACCGCGATCAGGGCCAAGGCTTGTGGCGTGCGGCCGCTGCCGGGATAAATATCTGGGTGCCCGCGGCGGAACAGGAGCTGTTCGGCGGGGTAGACGCGCACTGGCAGGCACGCGAGCTGGACAACTCGTACAACAACCGCCAGGACCGGTTCTCGCTGCTCGAGCCGGTGACGGTCGCCGGTACCCTCGACGACTACCGCAGCTACCGGTTCGGCGGCCTGGAACTGACGGTCATCCCGACACCGGGCCACACCACCGGCTCGCTGACCCTGCTGTCGGAGCTGGACGACCGGCGAGTCGCGTTCACCGGCGACCTGATCGCCGGGCCCGGCAAGCTGTGGTCGCTGGCGGCCACCCAGTGGTCGTACAACGGTGCCGAGGGCGTGGCCGCCACGCTGGCGTCGCTGCTCGACCTCGAGGAGCGAGCTCCCGACGAGCTGCTGCCGTCGCACGGTGAGGCGATACGCGAGCCGGCGGCCGCCATCGACCTGCTCGGCGAGCGCCTGGGCCGGCTACTGCGACAACGCAAGCAGAACCCGCGGCTGCTGGAGTTGCGCGAGCGCCCGTTCGACGTGCTCTCGCCCCACCTGCTCTGCAACCGCACCGCCCTGGCCTTCCACTACGTCCTGCTTTCGGAAAGCGGCGCAGCATTGTTCATCGATTTCGGCTACGACTTCATGGTGGGCACCGCCGCCGGTTCGGATCGGGCGTCACGGAGGCCGTGGCTCTACACGCTGCGGCAGCTCAAGCGGCAGTTCGGGGTCGAGCGCGTGGAGGTGGTGATGCCCACGCATTACCACGACGACCACGTTGCCGGCATCAACCTGCTGCGCCGGGTGGAGGGCTCGGAAGTATGGGCGGCGTCCACCTTTGCCGACGTCCTCGTCAATCCCCAGCGCTACGACCTGCCTTGCCTGTGGTACGACCCGGTCCCGGTCGACCGGACGTTGCCGCTCGAGGAGCCGATCCGCTGGCGCGAGTATGAGTTGACTCTGCACCACCAGCCGGGCCACACCAGTTACGCCGTGGCAATTTCGTTCGAGGTGGACGGCCGCAAGGTCCTGGCGGTGGGCGACCAGTACGAGGGAGGGCCGGAGGCCCGGTGGAACTACGTCTACAACAACGGCTTTCACCCGGACGACTACCGCGGCGGCGCCGATCTGCTGGAGCGGGTGCGCCCCGACCTCCTGCTCGCGGGCCACTACCAACCGCACCCGGTCGACACCGAGTTCCTGGCGGCGGTTCGATCGCGGGCCGACCTGCTCTCGACCATCCACCGCGAACTGTTGCCGGTCGAAGAAGTCGATTTCGGCGGGGGCGACCGGGCGGTCAGTCTCCGACCCTACCGGACGTCCGTGGCAGCGGGCAGCCGGTTGGCGATGACGGCCGAGGTGACCAACCCGTTCGATCGGCGCGAGACCGCCACCGTCTCACTGGCGGTGCCCGCCGGATGGCGGGCGGAGCCGGAGCGCCAGGTGCTCACCCTCGAGGCGAAAGCTCGCGGGAGCGCGAACTTCACGGTCATCCCCGCCAGCCGGAGCGTTAGGAGAGCGCGAATCGCAGCGGACCTCACCGTGGGACGGACGCGGCTCGGGCAGCAGGCCGAAGCGCTGGTGACGGTCGAGCGCAGCGCCGAGCAGACAGAGGCGCGTCCCGACAAACGGCGGCGTGATCGTTACCGGGAAAGAGGCGAGTAGATGGGTGACCGTGGAACTTCCAGGAGCCGGGCGGCAGAGCGTGGAGACACCGGCGGCATCGCCGGAGATGCCGGCGTGAACGGCCGCATCTCGTTCATGGGGGCGAACTTTGTGGCGCGACAGCTCGACTACCGGATGACGCGCGGCTGGGGCCAGGGTGAGAAGGCGGCGAGCGAGTACTTCTGCCCGATCGCGACGTTCCCCGAGAGGTTCGCCGAGCTGCTCGGCGACGTTCGCCGGCTCGGCTTTTGGGCCATGGACCTGTGGACCGGGCACCTGTCTCCGGCCTGGGCGACCGAGGATCACCTGAGGGCCGCCCGCGAGCTGCTCGACGAACACGGGTTGTCGGTGCCCAGTTTGGCCGGCTGGTTCGGCAGCAGCGGCGAGGAGTTCGAGGCCAGTTGCAAGATCGCCGCGGCACTCGGCGTGCCGGTCCTGGGCGGCTCGACGTCCATGCTCGACAAGGACCGGCAACAGGTGGTCGAGCGGCTGAAGCATCACGGGTTGTGTCTGGGGCTGGAGAATCACCCGGAGAAGACGCCCCGGGAGCTGCTTGCCAAGATCGGTGACGGCGGCGACGGCACTATCGGAGCTACCGTCGACACCGGCTGGTTCGCTACCCAGGGTTACGACGCCGCCACTGCCTTGAACGAGCTTGGCGACCGGTTGGTGCACGTTCATCTCAAGGACGTCCTGGCCGTGGGAGCGCACGATACCTGCCGGTTCAGCGCCGGGGTGGTGCCGCTGGAGAGCTGCGTGAGGACTTTGCAGCGGCTCGGCTACCGGGGCGCGCTGAGCGTGGAGCACGAGCCGGAGTCGTTCGATCCGAGTGACGACAGCCGGGCGAGCCGAGAACTGCTCGAAGGCTGGCTGGCGGGATCGGCATGACAGGAACCGGAAGCTGGAAGACGGGAAGCGAGACGAACCCCGCCGGAGCGGCCGCCGCCCATGGAGCAGGGGGCACCCATGGCGCAGGGAGCGCCCGTGGAGTGGGGAGCATAGTCAAATGACCAGAACCCGCACGTTGCCCAAGTCGCCCAAGGTTGGTGACGAGCTCCCCCGCGACGAGCTCTCGCACGACGAGCTTTCCCACGA
>JBBDRK010000028.1:8049-14416 GCA_040905465.1 Trueperaceae bacterium
AGGTTGGTGACGAGCTCCCCCGCGACGAGCTCTCGCACGACGAGCTTTCCCACGATGAGCTCTCCCCCGATGAGCTCTCCCGCGACGAGCTCTCCCGCGACGACCTCTCCCCGGTGCGCGAGATCAAGGAGAGGACGTTGCACATGATCGGCAACGCTCACATCGATCCGGTGTGGCTGTGGCAGTGGCAGGAGGGCTACCACGAGGTGCTCGCATCGTTCCGCTCCGCCCTGGACCGGCTCGAGGAGTACGACGACTTCGTGTTCGTGTCGAGCTCGGCAGCTTTTTACGAATGGGTCGAGAAGAGCGACCCCGAGATGTTCGAGGAGATCCGCGACCGGGTGGCGGAAGGGCGCTGGGAGATCGTGGGGGGCTGGTGGATCCAGCCGGACTGCAACATCCCCAGCGGTGAGTCGTTCGTGCGCCAGGCGCTCTACGCCCAGCGGTACTTCCAGGAGAAGTTTGGAGTGACTGCCAGTGTGGGCTATAACGTCGACTCGTTCGGTCACCACGCGATGCTGCCGCAGCTACTGAAGAAAAGCGGTCTCGACTACTACGTGTTCACCCGGCCCAGCCCTCACGAAAAGGGCCTGCCGGGCAGGCTGTTCCGTTGGGAGTCGGACGACGGTTCGCAGGTGCTGGCCTACCGCATCCCCTTCGAATACGGAACCTGGGGCAAGGACCTCGAAAAGCATGTGCGGCGTTGCGCCGGCGAGCTGCGCGAGCAGGTGAGCGAGCTGATGTGCTTCTACGGCGTGGGCAACCATGGCGGCGGACCGACCAAGGAGAATATAGACAGCATCAGGCGGCTGAGTGAGCGCGAGGAGTTGCCGACACTGCAGTTCAGTTCGCCGAACCGCTACTTCGAAGAGGTGTCGAACAAGAACTGGCGCCTACCGGTGGTCCACGAGGACCTGCAGCACCACGCCAGCGGCTGTTACGCGGCCCACTCGGGCGTCAAGCGCTGGAACCGGCGCGCCGAGAACCTGCTGGCGACCGCCGAAAAGCTCTCGACCCTGGCGAGCCGGGTGACCGGCCAGCAGCGCCACGAGGATCTGGCTCACGCCTGGAAGGGCGTGCTGTTCAACCAGTTCCACGACATCCTGGCGGGCACCAGCCTGGAGGATGCCTACGACGATGCCCGCGATCTCTATGGAGAGGCGATGGCGATCGCCGGCCGGGCGCTGAACGAGGCCATGCAGGCGCTGGCCTGGAACATAGACATCCCCTACCAGGAGGGCGTCCGGCCGCTGGTGGTGTTCAACCCTCATGCCTGGCGCGTCACCGGTCCGGTGGAGATCGAGATAGCCAGGCTGCGGGAGGGCGAGGTGCTGGTCGACGAGGCCGGCAATCCGGTGCCCATGCAGACCGCCCAGTCGGCCGCCACCGCCCAGGGCCGGCAGCGCCTGGTGTTCGTGGCGGAACTGCCGGCGCTGGGCTACCGCACCTTCCGCCTCGTCCAACCCGGCAACGGGCAGGCAAGCAGCGGCCCTGGCGGTGGTGGCCAGCAAGGCAGCCGGCAAGGCAGCCGCCCGGCGGCCGGCGGGAGGCCGGAGACTGCAGCCGTGAGCCAGGGCCTGGTGGAAGCCGGCGACACCGTGCTCGAGAACGAGCGCTTCCGGCTGGAGATCGACCCGGATACCGGCTGGTTCAGCAGTCTGCGCGACAAGCAGGCCGGGACCGAGGTCCTCTCCGGACCTGCCGCCAGGCCGGTGGTGATAGACGACCCGAGCGACACCTGGGGACACAACGTATTCAGCTTCAACGACGTAGTGGGAGAGTTCCGGGCCGAGAGCGTGAAGCTGATCGAGAGCGGTGTCGTGCGCTCGGTGGTGCGAATCGAGAGTCGTTACCGCGAGTCGCTGCTCGTCCAGGACGTGGCGATGTACCGCGAGCTCGGCACTATCGACGTGAGTGCGACCGTCGACTGGCGCGAACCGCACAAGATGCTCAAACTGCGCTTCCCGACCAACCTCCACTTCATGCGGGCAACCTACGAGATACCGTACGGCCACATCGAACGGTTCGCCAACGAGGAGGAGAAGCCCGGTCAGAGTTGGCTGGACCTTTCCGGCACCGCCCGCGACAGCGGCGACCTATACGGGTTGAGCATTCTCAACGACGGCAAGTACTCGTTCGACGTGAACATACGCGATATCGGCCTCACCGTCCTCCGCAACCCGGTCTATGCCCACCACATCCCGGCTGAGCCCGAAGAGGGCGGTCGCTACAGCTACACCGATCAGGGAATACAGCGCTTCCGCTACTCGCTCGTGCCCCACAACGGCGGCTGGGCCGACGGCGCCACGGTGCGACGCGCCTGCGAGCTCAACCAGCGTGCGCTGCCGCTGCTCGGCACTTTCCATGCCGGCCCGCTGCCGCAACAGGCCTCATACATCTCGGTGGATCGGGCCAACGTCGACGTGACCGTGCTCAAGCCTGCCGAGGAGGGCGGCGCTACCGTCGTGCGAGCCTTCGAGACCAGCGGGAACCGGACGCGCGCCAGCATCCGCCTGCCGGAATGGCAGCGCGTGATCACTGCAGAATTCGGTCCTTCCGAGATCAAGACTTTCCTGGTGTCGAACGATCCAGAGGGTGAGGTCATCGAGGTCGACCTTATCGAGCGGCCGCTCAAAGCGGAAGGAGCGCGAACGTGAGCACGGCAGCCATCCCGGACCTGATCGCGCGCTACCCGGAGCTAGACGAGTGCGTTCCCGACATACATGGGGCCTTCTCCCTGCTCGAGGCGTGCTTCGAGAAGGGCGGCAAGACGCTCATCTGCGGCAACGGCGGCTCGGCCGCCGACTGTGAGCACGTGGTAGGCGAGTTGATGAAAGGTTTCCTTACCAGGCGGGAGTTGCCGGACGAGATGCGCGCCCGTTTCACCGACGCGTTTCCGGCTGAGGGCGACTACCTGGCCGACCACCTGCAGGGAGCGCTTCCGGCGATTTCACTGGTGAGCCACAGCGGACTCATCACCGCCTACAGCAACGACGTGGCGGCAGACATGATCTACGCCCAACAGGTATACGGCTACGGCCGGCAGGAGGACGTGCTCATCGCAATCAGCACATCGGGCCGTTCGGTGAACATCCTCAACGCCGTGCGAGTGGCACGCTCCCTCAATCTGGCGACCATCGGCTTCACGGGCCGCGGCGGTGGTGTGCTGGCCGAACTGTGCGACGTTGCCGTGCGGGTACCGGAGGACGAGACACTCAAGATCCAGGAGCGGCATCTGCCTATCTACCATGCTCTTTGCACCATGCTCGAGCAGGCCTTCTTCCCCGACCAGACTTGACGACGCGCCGCGCGGCTCCCCCGCCGTCGGCCCGGCCCGCCCCCAGCGGCGCACAGCCATCCGGAGACCACATGCAGGTACTGACCCCCACCAAGGCCCTGACGCTCGACAAGATCAGCAAGCAACTCGGCGAGATTCACGCCAGCATCCGCCGGGAGTCGATCCCGATCTGCGAGTTCCGCTATCACGCCGGAGACTGCGCCCGAGCGGCAGAGAGCGACTTCGACGATAGCCGCTGGCCGAAGTTCTGCGTCGGAGACAGTTGGGGCGGCTATGACCAGACCGCCTGGTTTCGCGCCACCGTCCCGATTCCGAGCCGGCTGCTGCGCGAAAAGCTGGCGCTGCGCTTTCTGGTGGGCCCGCGCGACGGCGGTGACTCCACTGCCGAAACGCAACTGTACGTAAACGGTTTCCCCCTGCAGGGGATCGACATCTGGCATGAAGAGGCGTGGCTGCCGCCCGAGGTGGTGGCCGATGGCGAGATAGTGGTGGCGCTCAAAGCGTGGAGCGGAGTACTGGGCGTGCCCGAACGGCGCCGCTTCAAAGTGGCAGAGCTGGCCCGGATCGACCCAGCCGCCGAGGGGTTCTACTACCTGGCCGAAACGCTCCACAAGACGCTCGAGCAGCTCGACAACCGCGACTGGCGCTCAGTCAAGATGCTGAGCGCGCTGGACGAGTCGTTTGCCAGGATCGACTGGAGCCGGCCGGGCTCCGAGGGGTACTACCGCTCGCTCACGGAGGCGCTCGACTTCCTGCGCCGGCAGACGACCGCCTGGCAGGCGGAGGAAAAGTCGAAGCCCACGGTGATCGGGGTGGGCCACGCCCACATCGACATGGCCTGGCTATGGCGGCTCGCTCACAGCCGCGAAAAGGCGGGGCGCACCTTCTCGACGGCCCTGCACCTGATGCGCCAGTACCCCGAGTACCGGTTCATGCACTCCTCGCCCCAGCTCTACAAGTTCCTGCAGCATGACCACCCCGAGATATTCGCGCAGGTCAGGGAGCGTATCGCCAGCGGCGAGTGGGAGATTACCGGGGGGATGTGGATCGAACCGGACGTGAACCTGCCGAGCGGCGAATCGCTGGTTCGCCAGCTGCTGCACGGCCGGCGCTACATTCGCGAGACCTTCGGCAAGGACAGCCGGGTGGTGTGGTTGCCGGACGTGTTCGGCTACTCCTCGGCCTTGCCGCAGATCATGCTGAAGAGCGGCATCAGGTTTTTCATGACTACCAAGATCTCCTGGAGTCAGTTCAACCGTTTCTCGAACGACACCTTCAAATGGCGAGGCATCGACGGCAGCGAGATCCTGGCTCACTTCATCACCACTCCCGAAGAGGGTTCCAAGGCATTCACCTACAACGGTCAGCTCGAGCCCAAGGACGTAAAGGGCCTGTGGGACAACTACCAGCAGAAGGACGTGAACAGCGAGCTGCTGCAGGCCTACGGCTGGGGTGACGGCGGCGGCGGGCCGACCAAGGAGATGCTGGAGTCCGCACGCGCGATGTGCAACCTGCCGGGGCTGCCGAAGGTGGAGCTGGGGCATGTCGAGCCGTTCTTCGAACGCCTCGAGGAGCGGCTGTCGGGCAAGGCCCTGCCGGTGTGGGATGGCGAGCTATACCTGGAGTACCACCGTGGCACCTATACCAGCCAGGCCCGCACCAAGCGCGACAACCGCAAGGCCGAGGCGCTCTACCACCAGGCCGAACTGTTTTCCAGCGTCTCCGACGCGTTGACCGCCGAGGCCTGCTATCCCGATCTGAGCGAGGGGTGGGAGAAGCTGATGCTCAATCAGTTTCACGACATCCTCCCCGGCTCGTCCATTCGCGAGGTCTACGAGGACAGCGCCAAGGACTTCGAGGTCATAGAGCGAATAGGAGTCGCGGCGCTCGTGGGCGCCGAACGGCGTCTAGCCGAGGCCGTCCAGACCGACGCTGACGCTGTCATAGCGTTCAATCCGTGCTCCTTCGAACGCAGCGGGCTGCTCAGCTTGCCGTGGCGTCCCGAGTTGGCGGGCAAGACCCATTGGGGTCCGGACGGAGCAGCGGCGCCGGTACAGCGAGTGACCGAAGAGGGCGAGGAGCGGCTGCTGCTGTTGGCACCGGCGGTACCGCCGCTCGGATACCGACGGCTCGAGCTCGCCGTCGACGCTGCGGAAGCGTCGGGCCAGACGGAAGGGGGTCCCCTGTCCGCCGCCACCCTCGCCCTCTCGCCGCTCGAGATAGACACGCCCTTCCATCTGCTGCGGTTGAACGAGCGGGGCCAGATCGTATCGCTGTTCGACAAGCGGGCGGGCCGCCAGGTGCTGGCGGCAGGCTCTCGCGGCAACGTCCTCCAGGCGTTCGAGGACAAGCCGCTCAACTTCGACGCCTGGGACATCGATCTCTACTACCAGGAGAAGATGCGCGAGATCGACGACCTGGTCGAGGCGGAGGTGGTGGAGCAGGGCCCACTGCGCGGCGTGCTGCGGCTGAAGTGGCGGTTCCTCGATTCGACCGTCACCCAGGATCTCACCGTCTATGCCCACGAGCCGCGCATCGACTTCGTTACCGAGGTCGATTGGCGCGAGTCGCAGATCTTGCTCAAGGCGGCCTTCCCCACCAGCGTGCGAGCCAACCGGGCGACTTTCGACATCCAGTTCGGCAACATCGAGCGCCCCACCCACTGGAACACCTCGTGGGACTGGGCGCGCTTCGAGGTCGTCGGCCACAAGTGGGCCGACCTCTCCGAGGGCAACTACGGCGTAGCGTTGCTGAACGACTGCAAGTACGGCCACGACGTGAAGGACAACGTAATGAGGCTGACCCTCATCAAGTCGCCGATCAGCCCCGACCCGCAGGCGGACAAGGGTCGCCACCGGTTCACCTACGCCCTGCTGCCCCACGCGGGAACCTGGCGCGAGGGAGAGGTGCTCCCGCACGGCTACGCCCTCAACCTGCCGCTGCGTGCGCGCTTCGTGCCGGCCGCGAACGGGGCAACCGCCGGCGTTCTCGCGCCGCCGACTGGCGCGAAAGGCAACGCTGTCGCGCCGCCCCACGGCGCGAAAGATAACGCTGTCGCGCCGCCCCACT
>JBBDRK010000028.1:14516-39623 GCA_040905465.1 Trueperaceae bacterium
AACGCTGTCGCGCCGCCCCACGGCGCGAAAGATAACGCTGTCGCGCCGCCCCACTCCGTTCCCGATGCGTTTTCGTTTGCCCGGCCGGACTGCGACCACGTGGTGGTGGAGACGGTCAAGCGCGCCGAGGACGGCGACGGCTGGATCGTGCGACTCTACGAGGCCAAGCAGTTTTGCAGCGCCACGGTGGTAGTGCGCTTCGGCCTGACCCTCTCGCGAGTTGTCGAGTGCGATCTCATGGAGGAAGAGGTTGGGCCGGCCCACGGCGAGGGCAACGAACTCGAGTTCCCTATCGCCCCGTATGAGATCAAGACGTTCCGGGTCTGGTTCGGGTGACGAGTGCTCAAAGCCGCTCGAGCACCTGCGGCACCTTGCTCCAACTCATGAGCAGTCGCCGCTCGGGCTCAATCGGCGCCCGGCCCGCGCTTGCCGTAGCGTTCCAGCCTGTCGATCACTGCATGCGATCCGAATACCACGATGAGCATCGGAACGCCGAACAGCAGCAGGAATGGCAATCGCACGCACAAGGCCAGCAACACCGCCGACACGCCGGCCATAACCAAGGCATAGAGGGGGTTGGCCAGGACCGTCAGCAGTGCGTTGCGCAATGCCAACCGCAGGCCGGGCCGGCCCTGCTCCATGAGGTAGGGCAAGGCGTACATCTGCAGCAGCAACCAGACGCCGGCTACGACCAGGGTCGCCCCCTGCAGCGCTCCCCCGAGACGGCTATTCAGGCTGCCGTAGAAGTGGAGGTTCAGCAGTACCGCGACGACAACCACGAGCTGCAGCAGGAACCATGCCCAACTCACCAGGAAGTAGCGGCGCAGCATGCCGGCAAGCTCGCGCGGGTAGAGGGTGCGTTCGTGCGCGAAGTCGTTGGCGACCCGGTATGCCACGAAGGTCGCCGGCGGCCCGAGGATCACCGTGAGCCAGCACAGCATCCAGGCGAGATTCAGCATCGCCATGTTCACCCAGTCGCGCCACCAGTCGCCCAGCGCCCTTACGAACACGGGAAATGCGCTCACCGGCTGCGACGGCGTTCCCGCCGGAACGGCACTGAACGCCCGGAATCCTGGTCCATGCTCACACCATATTCGCTGGGCCCATTGGCCGGGTCAACCGCGGCCGCCAGCAGGTAATCTCGACGAGGACCAGCAGTACGGCACGGCAGGCAGGTAACTCAGGCAGTTGGAGGACGTCATGAAGCGCGCGCTTATCGTTTACGGAGGCTGGCCCGGCCATCAGCCGGTCGAGTTCAAGGACTGGGCGGTGGCCAGGCTAAGCGACAAGGGGTTCGAGGTCGAAGCGCAGAATTCGCTTGAGCCGCTGGCCGAACAGGCGTCGCTGGAGCGGTTCGATCTGATCGTTCCCATCTGGACCATGGGGGAACTCAGCCATGAGCAGGAGACGGGCCTAAAGGAGGCGGTCCGCGGTGGGGTGGGGCTGGCCGGATGGCACGGGGGGATGGGCGATTCCTTTCGCTCGCGTGCTACCTACCAGTTCATGGTCGGCGGTCAGTTCGTATCGCATCCCGGTGGCATCGTCACCTTCGAGGTCCGCATCACCAACCCGGCTGACCCGATCGTCGCGGGTCTGAGCAACTTCAGCGTTACCTCGGAGCAGTACTACATGCACGTCGATCCCTCCAACGAGGTGCTGGCCACCACTACTTTCAGGGGCGAGGCGCATCCGTGGATCGCCGGTACGGTGATGCCGGTCGTCTGGAAGCGCCGCTGGGGCAAGGGCAGGGTGTTCTACAGTTCGATCGGACACAACCGGCAGGAGTTCGACATTCCCGAGGTGAGCGAGCTGACGCTGCGCGGGCTCGTTTGGGCGAGCCGGTGAGCGATCGACCCCTGGGGGTCGGAATCATCGGCTGCGGCAACATCAGCGCGACCTATCTCAAGGCCGCGCAGCTCTTCGAGCGCCTGCGGGTAGTGGCCGTTGCCGACCTAGACGCCGAGCGTGCCCGGGCGCGCGCCTGCGAGTTCGAGGTGCGTGCCGAGCCGGTGGACGCGCTCCTGGACGACCCCCGAGATCGAGGCTGTCATCAACCTGACCGTGCCCAGCGTTCACGCCGAGGTGAGCCGCCGGATCGTCGAGGCCGGCAAGCACGTCTACAGCGAAAAGCCGCTGGCTACACGGCGCGAGGACGGCCGGGCTCTCCTGGACCAGGCCGCGGAGCGCGGGGTGCGGATCGGCTGCGCGCCGGACACGTTCCTCGGCGCCGGCCTGCAGACGTCCCGAAAGCTGCTCGACGACGGTTGGTCGGCCGCCCGGTGGCCGCGGCGGCGTTCATGATGAGCAGCGGCGTGGAGATGTGGCACCCCGACCCGGCGTTTTTCTATCGTCCCGGCGCCGGTCCCCTGTTCGACATGGGCCCGTACTATCTCACCGCGTTGATATCGTTCCTGGGACCGGTGAAGAGCGTGATCGGTTCGGCAGCTACCTCGTTCGAGGAGAGGCGAATCACCAGCAAGCCGTACGCCGGTCAGATGTTGCGGGTAGAGACCCCGACCCATATCACGGCGCTCCTGGAGTTCCGCTCCGGCGCCGTCGCGACGCTCATCACCTCGTTCGACGTGCAGGCAAGCGAACTGCCGCGCATGGAGATATACGGCAGCCAGGGGACGCTCAGCGTGCCCGATCCGAACACCTTCGGCGGCCCTCTGAGGGTGCGTCGCAGCGGGGTCAAGGAGTGGTCGGAGGTGCCGTTGACGCACGGCTACGAAACCAATAGCCGCGGCCTGGGACTGGCCGACATGGCGCACGCCATCGGGTCCGGCCGCCCGCACAGGGCCAACGGGGAGATGGCGTTCCGCGTGCTCGACATCATGCAGGCTACGCTCGAGGCTTCCGGCGCCGGGACCAGGTTCGAGCTGGAAAGCGCTTGCGAGCGTCCGGCGCCGTTGCCGCTCGGACTGCCGGCGGGCGTGCTGGACGACTAGATTCTCCATGGCCACCGGCTTCGGCGACCGGTCTCATCGACAAGCGCGCTGCCGCTCGGGCCTTCGTCACACGGCCCTCGCGTATCGCCATTATCAGGTCGTAGGCGACTTCGTCATCCGCGGTAACTGCCACGCCCTGGAGCAGCAGGCAGGTTTCGGCGAGTGCCCAGGCAGCCGCGGCGTTGCCGGGAACGCTTTTCCGCTCGACGAGGAGGTCGTGCAGGAGTCCCGCCACCTCCAATCGAGCGGCGGAGGGATCGGAAATCGACTGGCGATCGCCGACTGGCGTGGCGGCAACGAGGGCCTCCAACCGAGGAGTATCGCGAATGAGCCCGTCGCCGGACTCCCAGACGCGATCGCGGTAGATATCGAAGGCCCAGTCTACGAGCCGGCTCACGGCGGGACCTTCCGCATGAGGCGCATCACTCATCCCGGTTCAGCGCCAGCTGCTCGAACAGATTCCGGCGTCCAGCCTTCACTCCGGCGAACGCCAGTGCCGCCTGCAGTTCGAGTTCATCGGCCGGGTGGCTGGTGAGTACGGCGGTCCTGCCGATCAGCGTCAGGTCGAGCTCGGCTGAGCCGAGAAGTTCGACTACGAGCCAAGGCAGAACGATCCCCCTGCTGTTGCCGATCCTACGCACTTTTATTTTCATAGGGCAGGTTAGTACTTCGTTGCCACTTGCCTTCGGTTCGGCTGGTCAATCGCCGGTTGATCCGCCCGCTCTACCGTCACGGTCGCCCTCCATGCCGTGTTGCTCGAGGCTATAGATCAGGACCTCTGCGTTGCCCGCGACAGGACCTGGGCGATCATCCATGGAGCCGGGCAGTGAACTGTCACTTTCGTAACTCCAACGTTATAACCGCTCGAGCGGTTGCGGGCACACCACTGTCGCGTGGACGTTCCGGGGCCCTCGGCAGCAAAAGGGGCGCGGGCCCCGGATGTGGTCGAAATCAGGGCCTAAGTACCAGGGATTGTGCATTAAACCACCACGCCTCGTGGATGTTGTATGATCACGCTGACAGCAAAGGGTTGATTGGAGGATGAGGATGGGGGTCGAACCGGGAGGTGCCGGTGACTGATTTGCGAAAGTTAGGGCCACTCGGCCAGGGAGGGGAGTCCCAGCCGGTTACAGTGGACCTCACTAGAATCGACATCCGACGAGGCACGCTCTACTTGCCTCGTCGCTTTTATGGAGCGCTTCCGGAAGGCGAAGTGCAGGCCAGCGACACGGTCGCCGGTCGCGATATCTCCGTTCGGTTCCAGCCTCCGCGGCAGCTCGAGGGTCTCGGGCCCTTCTACGAGGAGCACGACCTGCGTCCCAACGATGCGGTCGCCTTGCTGCTGACAGACGTGTTGCAGCTCACCGCGGTACGGAGGGAGAGGCGCAAGACTCGTGCCGACGCTCCTGCGGGCGCAGCGCACGGCTCAGCTCACGAGGCAGCTCACGAGGCAGCGTACGAGACGGCGCACAGGTCATCGCACGAGACAGCGCAGGGAGCAGCGCACGAGGCAGCGCAAGGTGCCGCCCCGGAACGGAAGGAGCAAGCGACTCCGCCTGCGTCCAGTCCGACATTGCCGCCGCTGCCCGAGATCAAAGTGGGATGGCAGGA
The DNA here is from genome assembly GCA_040905465.1 of Trueperaceae bacterium. Classification (GTDB taxonomy): domain Bacteria; phylum Deinococcota; class Deinococci; order Deinococcales; family Trueperaceae; genus DASVCN01. The sequence goes on from JBBDRK010000028.1 coordinate 19,076, forward strand.
CGTGTTGCACGACCCGGCGCCTCGGCGGCATCCCGCCGGCACGTCCGGGCCGACGACAGTGCCCGGCGGTGTCGACGAGGATCGCAAGGAAGTGCGAGAAGCACCGGGCCGGGGTCCGGAAGCTCGCGCCCACCTGGAGCGGCTGCGTCCCGAGGCGCGCGTGCAGCAGGCGGAGCGTGCCCGGCGAGAGTCCGGGCAGGGAGCGACGGAGAAACCGCAAGACAGTTACGCCGAGCCCCACGCCCGTCCGCTGGCGCCCGAAGCAGACCCGCCGAAGCGACAGCACGGGCTGTTCGACGGGCGGGCGGCTGCGCAGGTCGAAATCGAGCGGGCAGGTGGCCAGAGTCAACCTCGAGCCGCGCCTCGGCCCGAGCCGAGCGCCGAGAAGGATGAGCCCATCGAGCCGGAGCGCGAACCGGTCGCCGTCGGCGCCCCTGCGCAAGAGGACGCGGCCGGGCGCATCTCGAGTTACCTGCGGGAACCGGGTACGCCGGCGATAGTGCGAGCCGCGGCGGTTGCCGAGGAGTTGCGGCTTCCGCTCGAAACGGTCCAACGCGGCCTGGCGGAGGTCTCTCGCGCTTCGGAAGGAGCGGTCGCGCCGATACGTCCCGACGTATACCTGGTCAAGCGTAGCGGCTGACCAGGCGCTGCGGCTCAGCTGGCGTAGCCCGACGGGCCGTGCGGCTCAACCGGCCCCACTGCCCGCGTCTCGCCGGCGGCAAGCCCGTCAGCGGCAGGCACGCAGGAGCTCGAGCACCAGTTGGACATCGCCCAGCGCGCGGTGGCTGGCGTGCAGCTCGAACAGGTGCTGCATCCCCCGGTCGCGGACGGCGCGGTGCAATGCGTAACCGCGGCGGCCGTGCAGCTGGGCGTAGAGGCGCATTGCGCACACGAACAGCAGGCGTGGCGGTTCGAGCTCCCACGCGCGCGAGGAGTTGGAAAGCATCAGCCGGTCGAACGGCGCGTTCCAGGCGAGCAGCGTGGACCGCTCGGCGATCCGCAGCAACTCCGGCAGTACCTCGGGCCAGGACGGCTGGTCCGCCAGCATCTCGAGGGTGATGCCGTGTACGCGTTGGGCGTAGGGGTTCATGGTCCCGCGGCGCGGCCGAACCAGGGTGTCGAGAAGAACCGTGCCGGAGGTGTCTATGAGGGACACCTCGATGACTTCGGCGTCGCCGATGCCGGTGGTCTCGGTGTCGAGGATCAGGACGTCGTCGCGCTGGAGCAACTCGAGGATCCCTTGACGGGCCTTTGTCGCCCGATCATCGGCCACTGCGAGAGCCGCTTCTGCTGCCGCTTCATTCACTCGACCAGGATAGCGTGCCTGGCGTCGGCGGGTCTCCGGTAAGCCGGCTCGGCGGGAGACCGTCCGTGCAGATTCAGGAGCCAGGACGGCGCCGAGCGCGCCGCAGGAGACCGGCGGCTTCCTGGCCGGCGGCGTCCAGGAGGGCTCGAGCCAGCATTACCGGCAGCGGACCGTGACTGAAGGCGGCCGCCACAGCATAGATGGTTCGAGGCGACGCGCGCGGACCCGGTCCTATGGCGAAGATCGGTTCCCAGACCGGAGGACGGAACTTGCTCTTGAAGAACTCCAGCCCCTGGAAGTCGTAGAAGCGGCGGCCGTGCGCTCGCGCCCACAAGAGCAGGGTCCGCAACCACCAGGGTTGGTTGTAGGCGACGTGGCTCGACAGCGGTACCAGGCCGAGCGTCAGGTAGGTCGCGCCGCTCTCCGCCAGTTCCGAAACGGCAGTGTCGATCATCAGTTCGGCAGTGCCGTTGGGAGCGCCGGGCCGGCGAACGACCTGCTCCAGCAGCCAGCCGCCGCGCGCCGGTACCGGCGACGCCACCACGAATCCCATGACGCGAGCGGCGCGCTCGGCCACGAACAACCGCCGGTCGGCCAAGCGGTCGAGCGTGCTGCTCTCCACCAGGAAGTGCAGCGGCGGCAGGCCACGCTGGGACAGCCACTCCTGCAGGCAGGCACGCAGGTCCGGATCCGTTTGCCCCGGCACGGCCGGCCACTCGGTCACCGTCACACCCTTGTTGCGCGAGCGGTTGAGCTGTGCCCGTACCGAGGCCAGGGCACCGACCCGCTCTCGCCACTCGCCGGGATTCCAAACCGGCTGGGCTCCCAACGGCACCATCGCCAGGTCGCCGCGAGCACGCAACAACTCCTCGAGGCGAACCTCCGCGCCGAACCAACACACCCGCTCGCCCCACTCCTGGGCGTTCGCTTCGAAGTCCCGCACCGCCCGGCCGAGTTCCTCGGGCCGGCACACCGGTGCTCCTGCCACCACCCGTACCCCGACCCGGGTCACATAGCCGACTACGGCGTAGGCGCGCTCGCCGAACCAGAGCTCGAAACCGGGATTGAGGATCTGATAGGCGGTCGAGTTCCAGCCGTACTCGAGCACCAGCTCCCGCGCGCGTTGCCACTCGTCGCTGGCGAGGGTCAGGCTTCACCGTCCAGGGACAGCCGGTCTATCTCCGCCAACTCTTGGGGGTCGAACGCCGGGCCGTCCAGCGCCGCCACGTTCTCGTCGAGCTGCTCGAGCCTGCTCACGCCCATGATCACCGAGGTCACCCGCGGGTCGTGCAGACACCAAGCCAGCGCCATCTGCGCCAGGCTCTGCCGGCGCCTCCCGGCCAACTCGGCCAGGACGCGAACTCGCGCGAGCTTCTCGTCGGTCAGCGCCTCGCGCTTTAGTGAGTTTCCGTAGTTCACGCGCGAGTCCTCGGGGATCTCGCCCAGGTACTTGTCGCTCAACACGCCCTGATCGAGCGGCGAAAAGACGATGCAGCCCACGCCCTCCTGCTCGAGCGTGTCGAGCAGGTCTTCCTCGATCCAGCGGTTGAGGATCGAGTAGGAGGGTTGGTGGATCAGCAACGGCACGCCCAGCGCCCGCAGAATGCGGGCGGCCTCGGCGGTCTCCCTCGCCGGATAGGAGGAGATGCCGGCGTAGAGCGCCTTGCCCTGCTGCACCGCCGACGCCAGCGCCCCCATCGTCTCTTCGAGCGGAGTTCGCGGGTCGAGGCGATGCGAGTAGAAGATGTCGACGTAGTCGAGGTTCATGCGAGCCAGGCTCTGGTCGAGCGATGCCAGCAGGTACTTGCGTGATCCCCACTCGCCGTAAGGCCCGGGCCACATGTCGTAACCGGCCTTGCTGGAGATCACCAGCTCGTCGCGGTAGGGGCGCAGGTCGCCGGCCATGATCCGTCCGAAGGTCTCTTCGGCCGACCCGTATGGTGGACCGTAGTTGTTGGCCAGGTCGAAGTGGGTGATGCCCAGGTCGAAAGCGCGCAGCACCATTTCGCGCGACGACGAGTACGGTCTGGTGTGACCGAAGTTCTGCCACAGGCCCAACGTCACCTCGGGCAGTTGCAGGCCGCTACGGCCGGATCTTCGGTAGCGCATCCGCTCGTAACGGTCCGCGGACGGTCGGTAAGGCGACGGTCTCATCTCTTGCCCCCTACTCCTCGATGTTCGGCTCGAGCCCCGCCCGCGCTATCAGCTCGCGATACTCGTCGTTCGACAGCGGATGACGGCCGGCCGCGGCCACCAGGGCGGCCTCCAGCAGGTTGGTGGGAAGCGATCTGCCGGCGTAGCGCGGGGTAGTGGTTATGAGCGCGGCGACGCCGCGGCGGCGCATCTCGGCGACATCCTGAGCGGTGGTGGTGTTGGTGAGGATCACCTTGCCGTCGAGCCGCTCGGGGGCATAGCGCCTGATGAAGTGGAAGTCACCGGCTATCACGTCGGCCCACTCGAAATGACGGGCGCGGCCGTCCGCTTTCACGCCTTCCTGTTGCTTGCCGGTGGGGTAGAGCCAGCCGATCGGAAGCTTGGTGAGTATCGGCAGCATCAGCTTGGCAATTAGCTCCAGGTGGCGCACGTCGTGGATCGGGATGGGTAGGCCGAGCGCGAAGATGAGGTCGCCGTAGCGGACCTCGGCACCGTGTTCGGCCAGCGCCTCGGCCATGCCGAAGCGATCGACCGCCGACACCATCAGGACCCGCTTGCCGCGCCAGCCGAACCGTTCGTCGAGCTTCTCCACGGCGACGCGCTCGAGGCTGTCCTTGAGGCCGGCGCCGCATACTACCGGGGTGTCGGGAGCCTCGCGTGCCAGCCGCAGGCCGTCGCGCAGGTAGTAGCGTCTGCCGGCGGTCACGAAGAACAGATCGAGCCCGCCCAGACCGATGGCGTCGACCTGGCCGTTCAGTTCGCGTATGAGGGCGGCGGCTCGCTCGAGGTCACCATCGGTCCCGCGCCGTTCGATTCGCAGGGGCTGACCGAGCAGTTCGATCTCGACCGACACGTCGCGACTGCTCGAGCCGATCGAAACGCTTATCGCTCGTTTGAGTGCCCGTTCGGCCGGCGGGCCGACGGGATCTCCGGTGAGGCTTGGGGGCTGGGACATGACTCTCCTCCGAGGGCTGATTCGACTCTAGCACGGCGCCATGGCGGCCCGATTCGCTCAGTGGAGCGCGTAGCGCTCGAGCATCCGCGGCAGCAACCGCAGCGCGTTGGCCGCAGGCGAGCGGCCCGGCTCGCCGATGTTGGTCGGCGCTTCGGCGTGATAGGTGCCGGAAGGAAGGATCGCGCAGCCGCCCCAGCGCCTGAGCAGGAGGTTCTGAACCAGGACCTCCTCGCCGGCGTGATCCTCGGGCAGTTGGCGCCAGAAGGAGAAGCCGCCGACAGCCGCCAGCTTGGCGCGATCGTAGAGCGCGCAGGCCCCGACCCAGGCGACCTTGTAGCGGCGAACCGTCTCAGTGGGAAGGTCGCGCGCGGCGTGCAGGACATTGGCCGCGGCGTGGAGCCGGGCGCGCTCCCACAGCGGCGACTCGGGCTCGACCACCTCCGGTCGAACAGGGCCGTCCCAGAACTCGACGCGCTGATCCTCCGGGCGCACGTCGTCCAGATAGGAGAGTCCCGCCGGGAAGGCACCGACGAAGCCGGCGCGCTCTTGCTCGAGCGTCCGGTGCAGCTCTGCCAGGACCCATGGTTCCATGAAGACGTCGTCGTCGAGCAGCAGCACCCTGGCCGCGCTAGCCTGCCGCAGAAGGAAGTCGCGTTGCTCGGCAACGCCGTGCCGACCATTTCGACAATGCCAGTCGACACTTCCGCCGCGCGCCTCGATGAGCCGGCAGAGGGTGGCCGTGGCCGGAGCTGCGCGGGCAGGCGTCTCGCTCTGATCGGCCACCAGCACGCGAATGTCGGTAAGACTCTGCGCCGCCACCCCGGCCAGCGTGACCGCGAGCTCCTGGGGCCTGTCGAGAGTCGGGATGAGTATGTCGACGAGTGCCATCCGAGCAACTATCGTCGCCCGAGCAGCGGTCGCCTGTCTGTCGGCTGTGTTCGGTTCTCTAGCTGCCGCGCCGGGTCTCGGCGCGGTAGCGCCAGGTATCGAGTGCGACGCGGAACAGCAGGTAACAGCCGAGCATGGCAAGGGCCGTGGCAGTTACGTGATCGTCGATCAGCGGTGGCCGTCCGAGCAGCGTCAGCACCAGGTAACAAGCAGCGCTGGCGACCGATCCCCAGGCGAAGATCAGCTGTGAGGCGGTGCGGCGCAGGTCTCGCGCGCGGGCATGGGGGCTATGCCGGTTCACCCCAGCATGGTAAGTGGACGCCGCGGCGGGCGAGGTGAAAGGTTTCTCGCCGAGACTGTGCGGTAGCCCTCAGGCCTGTCCCTTCTTCATGCGGGACAGCAGGCCGCCGAACGGGCCCTGACGCAAGTCGGAGTCGGACTCGGCGTCCACCAGTGCCGGGGAGGCGCCCAGGATGGTGGCGAGCGCGTTGAGGTAGGCGTCGGCCTCGTCGGCACTGCCGGTGAACAGGGCCAGCGACCCGGTCCCCGCTCCGTAGACCACGCCGAAGGCGCCGGCCTCGGCGACCACGGTCAGGACGGCGCCGCTGTCGAGGTCGAGGAGGGTGCGCTCGTCGAGCTCGACCCAAGCTCCCGGCCCGATCAGCGCATCGGCATCGTCGCCGGCCCCGGTGTCGAGCAGGCCGATCAGCAGATCCTCGGCCTCCAGGTCCTCCGCCAGCAGTTCGAAGGCGTCGCCGCAGGTGCGTTCGTCGCCGCGCAGCAGCGACAGCTCGCGAGCATCCGCCTCCGCGCGCAGGTTCACATGCACTATCTCCAGCGAGGCGCCCGCTTCGCCGGTTCCCCTCAGCAACAGGAAGGTTCCGGTAGCCAGGTTGCCGAGCAGTCCGTCGGAGAGAAGGAGCCACATGCCACGAGTATGCGCCCGCAAGGTGAGTCGGACAAGCCTGGCCGGTCGGAGCCGCGACACGAACTTCCGGGGGTGCCCGCCGGCACGCGGTACTATGATCACCGTCGTGTGCGTCCCCGTCAGCTCCACCCGGTTCGGCCGCCAGTGAAGCACCGGGTAGTGCGCGTGTGGCTGCGCGATCTGCTCGCGGGCGGGAGCGTGGCCTTGGTCCTGGTGCCGCAGGCGCTGGCCTACGCCGAGTTGGCCGGACTCAATGCGGTGGTGGGCCTCATCGCCGCCGGTTTGCCGTTGATCGTGGCGGCGCCGATGGCGTCGAGCCCGTATCTGCAGACCGGGCCGACGGCGATGATCGCCCTGCTCACCTTCGGGATCCTGTCGTCACTGTACCCGGCGTACACGCCGGAATACGCCGCCGCGGCGGCGCTCCTTGCCCTCACCGTCGGGCTGATCCGCATGGGACTCGGGCTGGCGCGCTTCGGGGCGGTGGCCTACTTCATGTCACAACCGGTAATGCAGGGGTTCAGCTCGGCGGCGGCGCTTCTCATCATCCTCTCGCAACTGCCCGCCGCCGTCGGCACGACCACCACACTGCCCAATCCGACTCTCGGGTTCCTGGACACCGTTGGGCACCCGGGTCGCTGGGACCCCTGGTCGATCGCCTTTACCGCGGCGACGGTGCTCGTCGTGAACATCTCGCAGCGGGTTTCGCCGCTGCTGCCGGGAGTGCTGGCTACCGTGGTGCTGGGCGTGATCGCCAGCAGCCTGCTCGGTTATCAGGGCCCGACCGTGGGAATGGTCGACAGTCAGTGGGTGCAGCTCGACCTGATCCTTCCCTGGCGTGATCTCCCCCACCTGCTGCTGGGGGCGATGGTGATCGCTATCGTCGGTTTCGCCGAGCCGGCGGCGATCGCCCGTGCCTACGCCGGCAGGCAAGCCTGGGATCCCGATCGCGAACTGGTGAGCCAGGGTGCGGCCAATCTGGTGGCCGGAGCGCTGGGCGCATTCCCGGTTGGCGGCTCCTTCTCGCGCTCGGCGTTGAATCACGCGGCCGGCGCCGTCACGCGCTGGAGTGGTCTGATCACCGGGGTGGCGGTGCTGGCGGTGCTGCCGTTCGTCGGGTTGCTGGCGGAGTTGCCCAAGGCGGTGCTGGCAGGCGTGGTGATCGGCGCCGTATCCCGGCTGCTGCGCCTGCAATCGCTTCTGCGGCTGTGGCGCTACGCACGGCTGCAGGCGCTCACCGCCTACATCACCTTCCTCCTGACCCTGGCGCTGGCTCCACGCATCGATGTCGCCGTGGTGATCGGCATCGGCCTGGCGATCGCCGCTCACCTGTATCGCGAAATGGACCTGGGAATCGCCACGCGACAGGAAGGGGACGTGTTGGTCCTGAGACTCACCGGAGTGCTCTGGTTCGGCTCGACTCACCTGCTGGAGGAGTGCATGCTGGAACTCTTTCCTCCGCCCGACGAGGTGGTGAAGCTGCGGGTCGACGCTACCGCGCTGGGACGCGTCGACCTCTCCGGCGCCCTGGTGCTCGACGCTCTGCTCAGCGAGGCCGAACGGCATCGTCTCGCGCTGGATGTAGTGGGCCTGCGGCCACACATGAAACGGGTGCTGGACCGGATTCGCGAATCGTGACCAGGGGAGTGGCGCCGCATTCGCCCGCGGTTGCATCACGGCCGGTTGTCCCGCTATACCCCGAAGGGATATCGTGAGGCGTGTCAGGGTAGTCGCAAGGGAGTTACGGATGTTTGCAACCGACCGTTATTCGCACTCAAGAGCGAGACAGGTAGCTTGTCGCCGTCGCCACGCCGTTTCGCGGGTCGGCCTGCCGCGCCGGGTGCCCAGATGGATGTAGAGGGCGGGTTGGTGCGCGACCGCAAGGCTCGGATAATGAACAGGTTGAGGCGCCTGGAAGGTCAGGTAAGGGGACTGCAGCGAATGGTGGGGGAGGAGCGTTCCTGCCAGGACTCGCTCACGCTGCTGGCGGGTATCAGGAGCGCCCTGGACGCCGCCGGAGACCTGATCCTGGAAGATTACCTGGAGAACTGTGCTCCCGACATCGCCGGCAACGAAGACGCCGTGGCGGAGTTGGTGAGGGCGGTGAAACTGGCTCGCGGCTGACCGGGACCGGCAGCGGACGCGGGCCGGGTGGAATCTCTCACTTTCCTCAGTATTCCGCCGCCACCGGAGTGCCGGTCTGGTATTCTTCTCGTCGGGCGAGCTGACTAACTCACCGCCAGTCGGTGACCGGCCGCTCCCCCGCTGCGCTATCTTCGTCTCGTACGTACCGCGTCGTTCACAACTAACTCATGCCCCGCGCTTTCGGATCCGGCGGGATCGCCTTCGGCGGTCCCGCCATTCGTTTTCGCCGCCGGTTGCTCGTGCGGTTCCGCCTCGCGAACGTAGGAGTCGTACGGCTCCGATTGGGCAACGGTCGGCCGGCGAACGGCCGGCGCCGTGCTCCAGGACCGCGGGGCCGCTCGTCGCAGGCGGGCGGCGACGTGCGACGCGAAACAGCCCGGTCTGACCGTGATCCGCAGGCCCCCTTCGCCCGCCGGTACCGGGTCGATCCCCAGGATGTCGGAGAAGGCGAGTGTATAGATAGACGAACCGATGTCTATCATCGCGCAGGTCGCCCTGAGCTCCCGCACCTCGGCGAGCAGCGGGGTGGAGCCCTGGACTACCAGCCCGAACGCCCTTCGTCGCGAATCGGCTTCTCCGGCGCGCTTCGCCTTGACGAACGTTGCCAAGACTCGATGGATCTCTTCGGCTCGAGGCTGCATCCTCACCCTTCCCGCTGCCCAGGCGGCGCCAATGGACCCGCCTGGCACTCTCGGGGCCAGCGTACCCTACCGGGGGACGTTCGAGTCGGGCTCCTCAGTCTTCTGACGCCACCGCCACCGGCTCCAGGGCCTGTGCGCGGCGCAAGGCGGCGCCGTCGGTGAGGTCGAGCCGCAGGGGCGTCAGCGAGACGTGTCCGTTCTCGATCGCCCAACGATCGGTCCCCTCCTCGACCTCCTCCCGGGGCTTCTCCGCGAACCAGTAATGCAGTCTTCCCATCGGATCCTCGCCTGGCAGCACGATTCCTTCGTAATGACGCACCGACTGGCGCGTCCAGATGATGGTGCCGTCGGGTCGTTCGGGGAAGTTGACGTTGAGCAGGGGGAGATCCGGGGTGCGCAGGAACATCCGTATTATCTGGCGGACGTAAGGCGCATAGGTGCGGTAGTCGGGCGTCTCCTCGCTGTACGGGGCACTGAAGGCGATCGCCGGAATCTGCAGGAATGCCGCTTGTTTGGCAGCGGCTACGGTGCCGGAGTGCCAGACGTTGTGACCGATGTTCAGACCGAGGTTGATGCCGCTCAGCACCAGATCGACTTCGTCCCAGTGATAGCCGCCGAGAGCGACGCAATCTGCCGGGGTGCCGTCAACCCGGTAGGCCTCCATGCCATCGAGGGGAACCGAGTGGTAGTGCAGCGGACGCTTGATGGTGATGGCGTGGCCCATGCCGGACTGCTCGACGTCAGGGGCGACAACCCGAACCTCGCCGAACTCGCGGGCGATTAGAGCCAACGCCGCTATTCCGGGGCTGAACACGCCGTCGTCGTTTGAAACCAGGATTCGCATGGTGCGCGAACTGTACCCCCTTCCGTTCCGGGGCGCAAGGCCAGTGGTACCGGACTCCGGCTGGAGGAAGCAGAGGGTCATGGAACACAGGCGCACCTAACGAACCCCTCAGGCGAATAGCGTAGGTTGGCCTGCGGTCGCGAGGAATCGCTTCTGGAGCGGCCGCGAGTCCCGAGTATTAAGTGGTCGTTAATAGCCGCTGCCTACGTTGAGCTCGGGGATGGAGAGTGAGGGAGCATGGAAGTAACAGCTCTTGGTCACCGGTTGGGCGCCGTTCGGCATGCCTGACATCCTGCTGGTGGAAGACTCGGTAGACGATATCGAGCTTACCCTGCGGGCATTTCGCCGACACAATCCGTTGAGGCAAGTAGTAGTCGTCCAAGACGGCGAGGAGGCATTGGAGTACCTGTTCGGCGAGGGCCGCTACGAAGAGCGCGAATCCGAGCCGTTGCCCGAGATCGTGTTGCTGGACCTGAACCTGCCGAAACTGAACGGGGTGGAGGTCCTGCGTCGCCTTCGCCAGGATCTCCGCACCAGCCTGCTGCCGGTGGTGATGCTCACCACCTCGGCCGAACCGGGCGACCTCGAGAGGTGCTACGCAGGCGGCGCCAACTCGTACGTGCGCAAACCGGTCGACTACCAGGACTTCGTGGAAGTGGTCCGGCAACTCGGCGGCTACTGGCTCGGATTGAACCGTCGACCCGGCTGAGCCAGCCGTTCCACGGCCTCTTCCAGTTCCCCCATCAGTTGTGCCACCAGCGCGGCGGCGGGCAGTTGCCGTGCCATGCGCACCCCCTGCCCCGCCCACAGCGACAGGTACTCCGGCCGCCCCTGCCCGGCTGCGGCGCTGCGCAGGGGACGGGTAAGGGTGTTCTGCAACGGGAAGGGCAGCAGCCGAGCGCCGGAATCGGCCATCTCGACCTCGCGCATGAAACTGTTGACTATCCCGCGGGCGGGCCGTCCCGAGAAGGCGCGAGTAACACGAGTCGAGTCCTCGCGAGCCGACAACAGCGCGTCTTTGTGGGCCCGAGGAATGCCGGCTTCGGCACAGGTGAGGAAGGCCGTGCCCATCTGAACCGCCTCGGCGCCCAGGGTAAGTGCCGCGGCTATCCCGCGACCGTCCATGATTCCGCCGGAGGCGACTACCGGCACTGAGACCGCGTCCACGACCTGCGGCACCAGTGCCAGCGTGCCGATCATGGCGTCCTCGAACTCGCCGGCGAAGGTGCCGCGGTGTGCACCCGCCTCGCTGCCCTGAGCCACCACCGCGTCCACGCCCAGGCGCTCGAGCAAGATGGCTTCCTCGACCGTGGTCGCGGTGCCGAGCAGCATCATTCCGCGGCCCTTCACCGCCGCCACCGCCTCCTGCGGGAGCATTCCGAAGGTGAAGGAGAGTACCGAGGCGCCGGATGCGAGCGCTGCTTCCAGTTGTCCGTCGAAGGTATCGCCCTCCCAACGTGGGTAGGGTGGCGCCGGCAGGCCAAGGTCGCGGTGATACGCCGCGATCGCTTCGGTCATTGGCGCGGGATCCTTGGCGGGCGGCTCGGGGATGGGGGCGAACAGGTTGATTCCAAACGGGCGATCGGTTCGCTCGCGCACTCCCTTCGAGAGCTCGGCTATCTGTTCCGGCGTGTTGTAGGCGGCCCCGAAGAAGCCCATTGCCCCGGCTTCCGCGACCGCCGCCACCAGATCGATGGTGGTGGCGCCGCCGGCCATGGGAGCCTGGATGATCGGGTTGTTCGTTCCGAATCGCTTCGCCAACCGAGTCTGAAACCGCATGTCACTCCCCTGGGCTTTCCAAGTCGTAGATCGGTTGATTATTGCGCGCCGGATCGACGATGTGCCGCTGTGTCCTTGCGTGCGCCGGTCGGCTCGGAGACCGGCGTCTTGACAGCCTTCCGAGTCCGGGCCTATCCTGACGGTTACCCTATAATATGTAGGGTAAGGAGGAGGAGATGGCCCGACCGCCCCACAAGCAGCTCGAAATCCTCGCCTTCCTCGAGCGTCGGTTTGCCGAGCAGGGCGAACTGCCCGAACTGGCGAATGTCGCTCGTGCCTTCGACATCAGCTACCCCACCCTGCGGGAGCATCTGGAGGCGCTCGCCGGCAAGGGGCACCTGAGCCTGGAGAGCCGCGGCCCGGGGCGGAGCCCTCGGCTCACCCTGCGGCGCCGTCCCGGCGGCATTCCGCTCTTCGGAGAGATCGCCGCCGGTTTGCCGGCAGGCGCCTACCCCGAGCCTGAGGGGCACCTGGCCCTGCGCGGCCTGGAGGGCGGCTTCGCGCTGCGGGTGCGCGGCGACTCGATGGCCGACCGGATCCAGGAGGGCGATGTGGTCCTGTTGCAGCGGGGCCAGCCGCAACGCTCGGGCGAGGTCTGTGCCGTGCGGGTGGGGGGAGATGAGACCACCCTCAAGTACCTCGACTGGACCGGCTCGCCGCGCCGTTATACCTTGCGGCCCCACAATCCCGCCTATCCGAAGCTGCGCGTGGATCCCGCGGCGCTCCACGTGGAAGGGGTGTTCCGCTCGCTGCTGCGTGGCGAGGTGGTGGAGCAACTGTTGATCGAGAGGGGTGATGAGTAGGGGTGTTGTCTGAGGGCCGGCCCCGCCGGCGCTCGAGAGTGGGGAGCAATCCAAGGGAAGAAGCGACCAAGGAAGACCAAGGAAAAGGACACATCCCGCGACCAAGCAAGAATGTGTCCGACGCCGAAGCCACCGTTCGAAAGGTAGTCCTGGCTCCATTTAGCCTAGCACGGAGCCCGGCAGGGCCAAAGGCATGGGAAAGGCCGATGAAGAGTTCTGCAAGAGGTTCGCCGGCCGTTGGCTGGCCAGCCGCCAGCCTGGCGCGCCATGATCGCCGCGCTGGTGCTCGAACCCCTGGAGCTTTGGTGGGCGCGGCGTCAGCGCCCCGAGTGGCGGCGCTCCCCGCTGGTGACGGTGCGGGAGAACCGGGTGTGCCACGCCACTCCCGAGGCGCGCCGGGAGGGGATCGTGCCCGGCATGTCGCTCGCGGGCGCCAGGTTGCGCAGCGAGTCGCTGCAGGTGACGGAGGTGAGCGAGGCGGAGCTGCAGGCCGCCTGGGAGAGCGTGCTGCGCGAGCTCTACGGCCTCAGCCCATTCCTCGACGGCTCCCGCCGAGGGCGAGCCTTCCTAAGCATCTCGGCGGCCGAGGCGAGGATGGTGGCGGAGGCGTACGACACTCGGGTCGGTCATGCGGCCGGCCGCGAGACCGCCGAGCTGGCCGCATTGGCTACTCGGGTGGGGCGTTGCCGGGTCCTGCCGAAGGGGAGCGAAGGAGCTTTCCTGGCGCGACTGCCGCTGCGTTTCCTGCGCGGGGTGGGGCTGAGCCCGTATTCACTGGAGCGGCTGCGCTGGTTGGGGCTCTCGGGGGCAGGCGAGTTGGCCGGCTGGCGCCGCAGCCAGTTGCGGGCGTTCCTGGGAGGCGAGGCGGACGAACTCATGTCTTACCTGCACGGTCCCTGGCGGGAGCGGCTGCCCCTGGCCCAGCCTCCCGAAGCGCTTCGGCGCAGCGCCCGCTTCGCCGAGCCGCTGTTCGAGCCCGGCCCGCTGGAGGCGGCAGTTGGGCGTCTGGCCGGCGCGTTGGAGGAGGCGCTGGCCGGACGGGCAGCCGGCCGTTTGAGCGTGGCGGCCGAGGTGGGCGGGGTGCAGTTGCGGGCCACCCGCTTCGCCAAGAAGCCGCTGCGGGCTGCGCGCGACATCACCCTGCTGGCGGGGCTGGCGTTGGCAGACACCGGGGCGGCGCCAGTGGGGATCGAGGCGTTGACGCTCGAGCTGCCCGAACCGGTGCGGCTGGCCAGCCAGGGGCGCCTGTGGCCGGCGAGCTCCCGCCGCGAGGCGGCCTGGGAGGAGCTGCTGGAGCGCTTCCCGCGGGCAGCGGTGGAGGTCGAGTGGCTCGACCCCCATGCCGAGTCGGCCGACCTAGCCTGGCGCTGGTATCGGCCGGCGGTGGGAGAAGAGCGCTCGGATGAGCAGGAGTATCGCTCGCTGCCCGGCCCGGCGGAAGGAGTGACTGGGGAGGTGAAGCGTGAGACGAATTCAGCAACCCGCTCTGGTGGCGGTCGAAAACGGCAAGCCGCAGAGAGTGAGCTGGTCGTCGGTTAGCAACGGCCGGGTGGCTCGGGTAATCGACGAATGGCGGGTAGCCGGCCGCTGGTGGGCCACCGAGCTGCGCCGCGACTACTATCTGGTCGAGCTCGACGGCGGCCGGCTCATAGAGCTCTACCGCGAGGGGGAACGCTGGTGTGTGACGGGAATAGCCGATTAGCGGGAACCTGCCGTGGCTTGCAAAGTCCCACCCGACCGAGTACTTTGACTTCAGGAACCCAGGCGATTGCAACAACCGAATCAGAAAGGCACCGGATGGGCTCCAAGGCCACTGCTGCCGGCTAGTTCACAGCGGCACGAGGAGGAACGATGAGAGCTTCCCCCCGCTTCGTTCTCGGCGCGCTTCTTGCCCTCTTCACTGGATTGTCGGGGCAGGCCGGCGCCACGTCACCCGCCACGTCACCCGATCGAAGCTCCGGGGCAACTGTGACGGGCTCCGAGCCCGCTACCTACAGCGGGAACCGCCGGTCCGGCGAGCTCTATGGGCTCGCGCAAAACGCCGCCTTCAGAGTGGCGCTACAGTCGGAGGACAACCTCCAGTGGATCTCGTTCTGGGTTGCTCAGGGTGCCGGTTACTTCAGCGACGAAGGGCTGAACCTTCAGGTCGTCGTTCCGCCCATGCCTGGCGCGGCCGCCCGGTTCATGGTGATGGGCCGGGCCGATGCGGCGATCCTGCCCCCTCCGTTGCTGTTCGACTCGATCGCCCGGGGTGAGCCGGTAGTCGCCATCGCCAACCTGCTCCACAACGATCCGATCAATCTGGTGCTTCGCGGCGAGCTGGCGGAGGAGTTGGGCATATCGACCGACATGCCGTGGGAGGACCGGGTTCGGGCGATGCAGGGCCTCAAGGTCGGCGTGGCCCCGGGCCCCCAGAGCCGTCTGCGGGCCATGCTCGCCTCCGCTGATCTCGATCCCGACGAGCACTTCGAACTGGTCATCATCGACGGCGCGGCCCAGAACGAGGCGTTCGGTGGCGGACGGGTCGACGCGCTGTACGCACACTCGCCGTACCTGGAGACCGCGCTGCTGACGCAGCACGCCGTCGTGGTGCTGGATCAGGCGGCAGGCGAGGTGCCGCGCCTCGCCGATCGCCAGATCTATAGTCTCGTCACCACCCGCTCCAACGTTAAAGCGCGAGCCGACGAGCTGGCGGCGGTAGTGCGTGCCCTGCACCGTGCGCAGCTACTCATTCACGATAGTCCGGACGCTGCCGCAGAAGCCCTGGGCAGCACGGCGATAAGCTTCCGAGAGCCGCAAGGACCGGAGACTATCGTCCGCCTGTACGGTCCGGCCGTGCCGCCGACACCGGCGGTGTCCGCGCAGCGGCTGGCCAGGGAGACCGAGTTGCTGCCGGCTCATCGTCCCGCCCCGGAACTGTCCGGAATCGATCTCAACGAACACGTCGACAACCGGTTCGTCGAGCAGGCGCTACGCGGCGATCGGTAGCCCTTCTATCGCGGACAGTGATTTGGCCGCCAAACTCGAGTCGCTGTGAGGAGGAAACTGGCGGGCGTGGCCAGGACACGCCCAGTGGTGCGATCGGGACGATCAACGGGACACCGCGGTACGTGTCGCTCTGCTGCGCATTCCTGAACCGTCCACCGGAGGAGGTGAGCCTCCGCTGCAATCAGTCGCAACCAACGTTCGAGTCGAACTGTCCGACGTCACGCTGCAGGCCGACCTCGCCATCCCAAAGGGCGCGCGCGCACTGGTCCTGTTCGCGCACGGCAGCGGCAGCGGCCGGCACAGCCCGCGCAACCGCTTCGTCGCCGCGGGGCTCCGCAAGGGCGCGCTCGCCACGCTCCTGATCGACCTGCTGAGCGAGGCGGAGGAGCGCATCGACCTGGCTAGCGGGCACCTGCGCTTCGACATCGAACTGCTCGCTGAGCGGCTGGTAGGCGTTGTCGACTGGTCGGGTGCTCGGGACGACACCGCTGCATTGCCGGTGTGCCTGTTCGGCGCCAGCACCGGAGCGGGGGCGGCCCTGGTCGCGGCCGGGCGGCGAGAGGACGCCGTCGCTGCCGTGGTGTCGCGCGGGGGAAGACCCGACCTGGCGGGAGAAAGCCTGCCGCACGTTCGGTCGCCCACCTTGCTCATCGTGGGCGGAAACGACGAGCCGGTTATCGGGTTGAACCGCAAGGCGATGGCGGCGATGAACGCCGAGACGAGGTGGGAGATAGTGCCGGGCGCAACCCACCTGTTCGAGGAGCCGGGGACGCTCGAGCGGGTCGTCGAGCTGGCGCGCAGCTGGTTCGAGGATCACCTGGACAGCGGCTGAACCGTTGGAGAGTGCAGGCGGCAGGGGGGCTGAATGATCCGAGACAGGCTGGAGAGCGGGCACGATGTCGACGCACTGGTAGAGGACATCAACCGCACCGGGCGGGATCTGGGGAGTTCCGACGATCTCGAGCCGCTGCTTGATCGCATCGGGGACGCCCGCGTGGTGATGCTTGGGGAGGCGTCGCACGGCACCTCCGAGTACTACACATGGCGGGCACGACTGAGCCAGAGGCTGATCCGCGAAAAGGACTTCTCGTTCATCGCAGTAGAGGGCGACTGGCCGGACTGTTACCGCGTCAATCGCTTCGTAAAGGGGTACGCCGATTCTGGCGACAGTGCACGGGAGGTGTTGCACGCTTTCGCACGCTGGCCAACCTGGATGTGGGCCAACTGGGAGGTCGCTGCTCTGGCCGAATGGCTGCGGATGCACAACCGTGCCGTGTCCAACGGCGCCGAGGTCGGCTTCTACGGGCTGGACGTATACAGCCTGTGGGAGTCGTTAGAGGCGATCATGGACTACCTGGAGCGAACCGACCCGCAGGCGCTCGCGTCCGCCCGGCGCGCGTACGCCTGCTTCGAGCCGTATCACGAGGACGTGCACGCCTACGCCGAGGCGACGGCGTTCGTGCCCACCTCCTGCGAGGACGAAGTCGTAGAGTTGCTGGGCGAAATCCGCAAACGGGCACAGGGCTATCCCGAGGATCACGAGTCGCGCTTCTCGGCGGAGCAGAACGCCAGGTCGATAGTGGGGGCTGAGCGCTACTACCGCAGCATGATCCGCGGCAGCAGCGAGTCGTGGAACGAGCGTGACAGGCACATGATGGGCACCCTGGAGGATCTGCTCGAGCAGCACGGGTCCGATTCCAAGGCAATAGTCTGGGAGCACAACACCCACATCGGAGACGCCCGCGGGACGGACATGGCCGCTGCCGGGATGGTAAATACCGGGCAATTGGCGCGCGAACGCTACGGCGAGGGCGACACGATCCTCGTGGGCTTCGGTTCGTATCGGGGAAGCGTGATCGCGGGTGCGCGATGGGGGGCGCCGATGGAGCGGATGACTGTGCCTGCCGCCCGCCAGGGGTCGTGGGAGGAGATATTCCACCGTGCCGGCGTGGGCGATTGCGTGCTGCTCACCGGCGAGCTGTCGTCAGCCGCCCGGCCGCGCCGGCCGCACCGGGCGATCGGTGTGGTGTACGACCCGCAGCACGAGCGCCACGGCAACTACGTTCCCACCGATCTGCCTCGCCGCTACGACGCCTTCGTCTTCCTGGACGAGAGCCAGGCGCTACACCCGCTGCATGTTGAACCCGAGGAGGAGGGCCCGCCGGAGACGTATCCGTGGGGGGTGTGAACCCTCTGCGCCGGCTCGCAGTCAGGTCGAGTGCCTGGGAGTACCGCTCCTGCGAGTGGAGGCGGAAGATCTGGTGTTGCAGCTCGTGGAACGCTGGCGCCATGCAGAAGTATCGCGTTATGGTCTCGTGAATTACAAGTTTCAGGTTGGGCAGTAGGCCTTTGCCACACCCTTCCGGGTCACTGACCAAGGTCAGCGGACCGTGCCTGAGCCCCCGCGATCAGCGCGTGGGGCGGTAGTGGAGGTGAACCGTGCCGTTGCCAAAGTGGCGCTGATCGAGCAGCTCGAGCCTCAGCCGACGGCCGTTGGGCAGAGCGGGCTTGCCCGAGCCGACTGACGCGGGCACGAGGAAAAGATGAACCTCATCGATGATTCTTGCGGCGAAGGCTGCCGCCGCCAGCTCCGGACCGGACACCGTCAAGTCCTTCCTGGCTGCACTCTTCATTTCCTGCACCGCTGTCGGCTCGAACTCCCGCTCGAGCCTGGTGCGCTAGGTCGTGACCCCCGCCAGCGTGCGTGAGTAGACGATCTTGTCCGAGTACTGCCAGATGTCGGCGAACTCCCGCTCGGCCGTGGGCAGGTCGGTGCGCTCCCGCAATGTCTCCCAGGCGGACATCACCTCGTACATTCGCCACCCGTATGCCCTCATCGTCCCCAGCTTCGTGTTGCCCCTTGACCTTAACGTGCTGATCAACCCGTTACACCCGAAGGCCGCCAGCCTCAACATCGTCCGCCAGGAGCGACTGCGGCTCGACCAGCGGCTTTTCCGCTAGGCTTAGCGGGCACGAATTTTTCGTTTCAGTCCAAACCGTAGCGGACTGAAAGCCGCCTGGACGATACTCGGGCATGCAACGTGACGAGTTGGTCGTAACCCGCCCCGAGCAGGCCCGGGCGCTGCAGGACACTGGCTTCCTCGGGCGCTTCCTCGAGCCCGCCTCGCCCAGCGACGCCGCCCGGGCGCTGGGGATGCCGGCAAACCTCGCCCACCACCATGCCAGGCGCCACGCCTCCCTGGGCCTCCTCATGGAGGTGAAGCGGGAGCGGGGCAGGATCTATTACCAACTCGCCGCCAGGACGTTCAAGCATCACCGTTCTCTGCTGCCCGCCGGCGATCCCGACGAGCACACGGCGGTAACGCTCCGCCAGCTGAAGGAAAGGTTCCTGGCGGCGTACCAAGCCTGCGACCGGATGGAGGACGGCCAGAACCCGAACTGGCACGTCTACGGGTTCGATCGGGAGGGGATCCCGGAGGTGTTGCGGGGGAGAGGTGTCGAGACCGTTTCCGAGGCCCGGCCGGCGCACTTCCAGGCCCGAACGCTTTCTCTTACCCCGGACCGGTACCGCGAGCTGGTACGGCGGATTGCCAACCTGATCCTCGAGGCCGAGGCCGAAGATGGACCGCAGGCGGAGCCGTGCACCCTCGCCTTCCTGGCCATGGACGGCGTGCTTCAGGAGGGGTCCGCGGACAGCCACTACATGGCGAGCTTCGTACCAGCAGGAGAGCCTGGCGACGAACCGCAGTCGTGGGACCTTTGAGGGACGGGCGTGGGCGCTGAGCCGAACGCATCCGGGAGCCTGCCGCTGCTGACCCTACTTCGTTCGATCAGGGTCATCCCGCGGGCCGTCGGGCTGCTTACCGAAGCCGCTCCGGGCTTGTTCGCCGCGGGCGCCGCCGTCACCATCGTGCAGGGCCTGGCGCCGGCGGCTGCCGGCCTGGTCACCAAGCTGCTTGTCGATATCCTGGCCGGCGGCGGGATGATCGGCGAGGGGCTGTGGCTGATGGTCGGCCTGCTGGCGGCCATCGCCCTGGTGGGTGGAGTCGCGCGCTACGTGGGCGACGCGCTGCGCGAGAGCCTACGCGAGAAGCTCCAGTACCACCTGCGCCTCAGGTTGGCCGGCCATGCCGCCGGCCTCGACCTGGCGTTCTTCGAGATGCCCGGTAACTACGATACCTTCGCCAAGGCACGCGAGGATCTCGGTTTCCGCCCGTTCCTGATGGCCTATGCGCTAATCGGCGCGCTACAGAACCTGGCCACAGTGATCGGTTTCTTCCTGGCGGTGGTCGCCTTCCAGCCGCTGCTGGCGTTGGCGCTGCTGGTTGCCGCCCTGCCGACCCTGTTCGTTGCTGGCAAGTCGGGTATGGAGTCGTACAGCTCTCACGACCTGACCACGCCCGAGGGCCGGCGGGCCGCCTACCTGGAGGAGTTGCTCCAGCGTGACGTGCACGCCAAGGAGATCCGCCTCTACCAGCTTGCCCCGCGATTGCTGGAGCAGGTACGCACCCACCTCGGCAACGTCCTCGCGGCCCGGCTGAACATAATCCGCCTCAAGGCCTGGCGCTTCACTGGTGCTGACGTCGTGTCGGTACTGGTCCAGCACGCCGCGCTGGCGTTCGTGGTACTGCAGGTGGCGATGGGCCGCGCCACCCTGGGCGACCTGACGCTGCTGGTCGCCGCCCTGGCCGGCGTCCGCTCTGGCCTCACCCAGGCACTGGCCAGCCTCGGCGACCTGATCGAGAACAGTCTCTTCTTCCAGGATCTCACCGCCTTCCTGGCGCTGCGGCCGCGGCTGGTCGCGCCTTCACGGCCCCGGCCGGTGCCGGCCCGCGTTTATTCGGGGCTGGCCCTGGAGGGCGTCACCTTCGGATATCCAGGGTCGAATGCACGAGTGTTCGAGGGATTGAGCCTCGAGTTGCGGGCCGAAGAGGCCACTGCCTTGGTGGGCGTCAATGGCGCCGGCAAGACGACCCTGGTCAAGCTCCTGGCCCGCCTCTACGATCCGCTTGAGGGGCGGATCACCTTGGACGGCAGCGACATTCGCGAGTTCGACCCGCACGAGTACCGCGCGCGGCTGGCGGTGGTGCTCCAGGACTTCGAGCGCTACCAGTTGAGTGCGCTTGAGAACGTCGCCTTCGGGCGAGCCGAGGTGC
>JBBDRK010000028.1:39723-44899 GCA_040905465.1 Trueperaceae bacterium
GCTCAGGGCGAAGCCTACCGATTGGAGCAGGAGAGGAGCTAGTGGTGTGGGATACTTGTCTGACCATTTTCCTGGCTCAACATCTCCGCGGCCTTGCAGGTGCCCCCCGGCCGGCTACACTCGTCAAGCAGCAGGAAGACTGCTTCGGGCGCGAACGCGCTTAGTACGAGGTTCAGGAGTTCTCTGGGCGGATACTTGTGACCCCAGGGCGTGTCCCTTAAGCCTGTAGCGGGGAGTTGTTTCGTCTGGGTCGGCATTTGTGTTTTATGCTCGTACAGCGACAACTCGGCGGGTAGTCAAGGTGACGCCGCGAGCCTGATCTGCAGGTCGACCCCCAGGGCATCCGCTACTCGCCGCAGCGTTGACACGCTGTGGCCGAAGTAGAACGGGTCGGTGATACGCGATACCACCGATCGTGGAACTCCCAGCCGGCGGGCGAGTTCCGCTCGCGTGACCCCAGTCGACTCCAGGGCGTTCTCGACCTCGATGCTGACGGGATTCATCTTGGCCGGTGAAACGCTCACAATTTCGTAGGGTTCCTCCGGTTCGTACTCGTCCAGATTTAGGTTTTCAAGGTCGGATGGTACTGGGACGGGTAGTCCGCGCTCGGCCAAATCCTCGAGGGCCAGCGCAAGGCCTTCCGACAGGCTCTTGAGAGTCTCCTCGCGGATACCTGCCACGCCGATTGCACCCATCACGTCTGGTATGAAGCCGGAGTAATTTTTCGGCGCACGTTCGATCACACCAAGATAAGTGACTGTGTCCATCTTGCACCTACTTCAGCCCTGCCTGCTTGAGGATACGATTGAGCGTTCCCTTGCGAACGTCCTCCGACTCCCTGCCCGCCACCGTCACCTTGCCCGGCTTGTGCGGGTGCTTGAAATGCATGTGGCTTCCCTTCGTACCGATCAGGTACCAGCCATCTCCCTGGAGCAACTTGATTATCTCACGAACCTTCACGACAGTGTAAGCAGAAATGTGAACAGAAGTCTGTTTGGTCGTAAGTCGGCATCTCCTATGAGGTTCCTGCGTTCGTCGGGATAGGGCGAGCTCGATTAGCATTTGCCTGGATGCTCTCGACTTCTGCCGGTCCTGTGCTGACGATCGGAAGGAGAGAGTCGGGAGAGATCGCGACGGCCCGGACTTATACTCAGACAATGTCGGATCGAGACGAGTTCTACGATCGCAAGAACGTGCTCGCCCGCTACCTCGCGCACCGCGGTCGTCCAGATAACCCCAATGACACACTTGATCGCCCCATATTCCGCGAAATGGTTGGCGAGCTCAGGGGTCTCGACGTTATTGATCTCGGCTGCGGCGATGCCAGATTAGGGGTAGAGGCAATTCAGGAGGGCGCGCGCTCGTATCATGGAATCGAGGTTTCGAGGGCCATGTTCGAGCTGGCTCGCGAGAACTTGGGTGGCGGCCTCGGGACGGTAGAGCATCTGTCGATGGAGAATTGGCGGCCGCGACCAGATGCGCATGACCTCGTAGCCTCTCGTCTCGCCCTAAACTATGTTGAAGATCTCTCTGACATCTTCCGGAAGGTATATTCCGCCCTTCGTCCTGGCGGCCGCCTGGCTTTATCGGTCGAACACCCGGTTATTACCTCGAATTTCCAAAGCTTTGAGAGTGGCGTGCGGACAAACTGGCTAGTAGACGACTACTTTCGGCCAGGGCCCAGGCCTCATAAGTGGCTCGGCCAGGAGGTGATCAAGTATCACCGGACGATCGAGGAGTACCCGGACCTGGTACGGGAGGGCGGTTTGAGTCTAGAAAGGCTCCGCGAGTCGCGCCCTTCGCCGGAGAATTTCCAGAGCCAAGAGGAGTACCGGCGCCGCCTTCGCATTCCATTGTTCCTGTTCATCGCCGCCAGGAAGGCTGACTAGGCCTCGATCCAGTTGAAGGGCATGAGCAACAGGGCGCTGCTCGTCCTTGCATTGTCATTCATCGGCGTAGATTCGCCTCGTTTCCAGGGATTCGATTTGTCGCAACGGCTCAATCAGGACGACGAGTCGAACACCGTCGTGCGGTACGGGAGCGGATCGTAACGCGCGGTCTTTTCCGTGCGCACCTCCTGCCGCTTCGGGATTAGTCACATAATGCGGGCGTGGAGGAACGGACCATGGACTGGACAGCTGTTTTCGAGCGCGTGCCCGAGGGGTATGTAGCGTATGTGCAGGAGTTGCCGGGAGCCAATACGCAAGGTCATACGTTGAACGAGGCTCGTGCGAACCTGGCCGAAGCGGTGGAGCTGGTTCTGGAGGCGAACCGTGCCCTGGCCGAAGAGCGCATCCGTGGACGTGCGGTAATCAAGGAGAAGTTTGTCTCGCGTTCAGAATGAAACGTCGGGATCTCCTGCGTCACTTGCGGGAGCACGGTTGCGAGGTCTTTCGCGAAGGTAGTAGGCACACGGGTTTCGCGAACCGCAGGTCAGGTAAGTCGTCGACGGTTCCTCGGCATAGAGAGATCAACGAGTTTCTCGCAGGAAGGATCTGCGAAGACCTGGAAGTTCCGCTGTCTGGTTGGACCGTCGAACGTGCCGGCCTGTCTGCTTCTTGGGCGCGGTTGTAGGAAGAGCTTGTTGCCGTGGCCGCACTCAATCGTCCGGGCACTACCGGCATTACCCTATATTATGTAGGGAAAGGGGGCGGGCTGAGGTCATGGGAAGCGGAAGCGCTGTACGAGAAAGTCCAGTCGGCAGAGCAGGCGGACACCCGTCGGGTGCACGCCCGCCGCGGCAGCGCGCCCTCGAGGCGGTCCTCTGCACTCACTCCTACTACTCCTTGGGCACCGGCACCGCCTCGCCGCAGACCCTGGTCCGGCGCGCGGCGATGCTCGGCTACCGCTATCTCGCCCTTACCGATCACCTGAGTGTGAGCGGCGGAGTCGACCTGTTCGGGGCAGCCCGGGAGCACGGCATCAAGGCGCTCATCGGCGCCACCGTCCCCGTCCGCATCGACGACCGCGCCTTTCCCGTCGTCCTGCTGGCTCGAAGTCGGCGGGGGTATGCCCGGCTCAACGCCCTGCTCACCGTCGCCCTTGAGCGTGACGAGAAGGACGTGCCCTGGCCGGTGCTGCTGGCGCACTCCGAGGATCTGGCGCTCTTGAGCGGCGATCGCGAGGGGATCCCTACCGCCTATCTGGCGGAGCGCCGGATCAAGGAGCTCGAGGGGTTGCTGCGCGAGCTTGCCGGCGCCTTCCCGGGACGGCTGTACCTGCAGCTCTATCACGACCGGCGCCGCTGGGATGCCCGCCGGTCCCGAGTGCTGCGCAAGTTGGCGCACAGCCTGGGGCTGCCGGTGGTGACCGCGCCGCCGGCCCGTTACGCGCTGCCCGAGGACTACCGACTCCACGACGCGTTCACCTGCGGCCGGCTGGGCATCACCGTCGATCAGCCGCACGCGGCCAGGCCACGCAATGCCGAAAGCTACCTGCTCCCGCCGGACGAGGCCAGCGCGCGGCTGCCCTTCCCGGAGGCGCTGCTGAACGCCAACCGGCTGGCCCGGGAGTGTGCCTTCGAGCTGCTGCCGGAGCGGTTGATCCCGCCACGCGCGCGCGGCATCCCCGACGGCATGACGGCCGAGCGCCACTTGGAGGAGCGCTGCTACACGGCGCTGCTCGAGCGCTATCCCGGCGAGCGGCTGACGGCGGCCCGCGCCAAGCTCGAGGAGGAGCTGGCGACAGTGCGCGCACTGGGCCTGGCCGAGTTCTTCCTGGTGGCCGCCGAGGTGACCGACTACTGTCGGAATCACGGCATTCTGGCTGCCGGCAGAGGTTCCGCTGCCGCCAGTATCCTCTGCTACCTGCTGGGCGTGACCGCAGCAGACCCTCTGAAGCACGACCTGCTGTTCGAGCGCTTCCTGCACACCGGCAAGAGCAGCATGCCCGACGTCGATATCGACATATCCAGCGCCAGGCGCGACGAGGTGCTGGCCTGGGTGGAGGAGCGTTTCGGGGCGGCTACCGAGGCGATGGTGTGCAACAAGATCCGCTATCGGCTCCCCCTCGCATTGCAGGACCTGGGCCGGGCACTGGGGGTGCCGCCGGAGTTGCGCAACCGGCTCACCTCGGCGCTCGGCCGCGACTTCCGGGGATTGCGGCCGCCCCGGGTCGACGAGGCCGAGGTGGTGTTCCACGAGGTACTGGGAGACGCGCCGGCCGGCGAGGCGCTGCGGGCGCTGCTGCGCAACGTGGAGGCCTCGCATGTGCGCCACCTGGCCCCTCACTCCGGTGGAGTGGTGCTGGCGCGCGATCCGCTCACCCACTACAGCCCGCTCGAGCGCTCTTCGGGCGGCATCAAGATCGTCCAGCTCGACAAGGACGACGCCGAGGCGATGGGCCTCATCAAGCTGGACCTCCTGGGGTTGCGCATGCTCTCGGCCCTCGAACGGGCCCGCGAGGAGATCTTCCGCCTGGAGGGAAAGTGGATCGACCTGCACGGCCTGCCCGACGACGATCGGGTGTGGGACCTGATCAGCGCCGGCGAGACGATGGGGCTGTTCCAGGTGGAGAGCCCCTCGCAGATGCATACCAGCCGGGTGATGAAGTCACGGGACCTCAAGGCGCTGGCCCATCAGATCGCGCTGATTCGCCCGGGACCGATCCAATCGGGGACGGTGCATCCTTACCTGCGCCGGCGCCAGGAGCTCGAGCCCGTGACCTACCTGCACCCTTCGCTGGAACCGATCCTGGAGAAGTCGTACGGGGTGCTGCTGTTCCAGGAGGATGTGCTGCGCATCGCGGTACACGTGGCGGGGATGAGCTGGACCGAGGCCGACCGGTTCCGCAAGAAGGTCTCCGGTTTCTCCGACCTGGAGGACATCGAGCCCGAGCGCCATAGTTTCGTGAGCGGGGCGATGCGTACGGTGGACGCGAGCGAGGAGCAGGCGGAGGCGATCTTCGAATCGATAAAGGCCTATCAGGGCTTCGGTTTTGCCGAGAGCCACGCCTGGGCCTTCGCCCTGCACTCGTATGCTTCCGGGTACCTGCGGATCCACTACCCGGCCGAGTTCCTGGCGGCCATCCTCAACGAGGAGCCGGGGATGTGGTCGCAGGCGACGAAGAGGCAGGAGGCGCGCAGTTGGGGCGTGGAGGTGCTGCCCTTCGACATCAACACCTCCGGGGTGCACTGGCGCTGCGAACGGCTGCCGGCGGATCATCGGGGACCGCTGGG
>JBBDRK010000029.1:0-22469 GCA_040905465.1 Trueperaceae bacterium
TCGGCCCAGCGCTCGGGATCGCCCGCTGCAGCCAACAGCTCGGCCCGCGCTCGCACGATGCCCGGTTCCTGCGCTAGCGAGGCCAGCAACCTCAGTTCGCTCGCCGTCAGCTCCACCGGCTTCCCGTCGCAGGTCGCCCGGTAGCGGGCCAGGTCGACCTCGACCCGGCCGGACCGGAAGACTTGCGGCTGCGGCAACCCTCCGCCGGCCCGCCGCAGCACCGCCTTGATGCGCGCGACCACCTCTCGCGGGCTGTACGGCTTGACCACGTAGTCGTCGGCGCCCAGGCCGAGACCTACCAGCTTGTCGACCTCTTCGTCGCGCGCCGTGAGCATTATGATAGGTACCGCCGACTCGGAGCGCACGCGACGGGCGACCTCAAGGCCGTCGATCCCCGGCAACATCAGGTCGAGCAGGATCAGGTCGGGGGCCGCGGCGCGCCACAACTCCAGCGCCCGGGCCCCGTCCTTGGCGCGCTCGGTGCGGAAACCCTCGCGGCGCAGGTACTCCTCGAGGATCTCCGCCAGACGCGCCTCGTCTTCGACTATCAATATCGTGGCGTCCACTGCTCCCACGATAGCGCCTGCCACTTACGGCGCCCTCTGAGCCCGGGCCGGCGCTTCACGGCGCTCAGCCTGTCAGGCCCTTCTTGATCGTCTCGAACTCCTCCCGGCTGATCTCCCCTTCGGCGAAGCGCATGCGCGCCAGCTCCAGGGCGCTGTCGCGACCTTCGAACCAGGACCGCACCGGAGCGCCGGAACCGCGCTGGCTGTCCTGCTTGAGTCCCTGACGCAACGTCTCGTACTCCTCGGCGCCGATCTCGCCGCGAGCCAGCCGCTCCCGTGCTGTCCGCACGGCGTCGTCGTCCGCCTGCGCGCGGTGGTCCCAGCCGCGATAGCGCCAGGGGCCGCCGCGGAAGACGAACTTGATCGCCCAGAACAGTAGGACGATGAAGAGGATCGTCCCTATGAAGTTGAGGAACCCGAAGCCGAATCCCATGCCGTGACCGAAACCGAATGCGTATGCCATTGCTCGCTCCTTTCGACCGGCGCCGGCCCAGGGCCGTCCCGCCTGTCTGTGTTGCACAGGCTAGTGCGACGCTCGTGAACGACGCTGGTTCGGTTCGTGAAGGCCGCGTGAACGCGCCGGCAGGGCGTGACACGCTTCTATGAAGGTTGGGCGCTTGTCTGAAGGTAGGCCACGACTCGCCGCTGGGCTCGCCCGTGCCTTATTATTTAAGGTATGCGGGCCAAGCGGAACCTCGATGACGGCCGGGTCGACGATGCGGCAGCTGGGGAGGGCCAAAACGCGAGCGGGCAAAGGCCACCTCCGCCGCGAGGCCGCGGCGCTGTAGGCAATCGCGGCTCGCGTTTCGATCCGCTCCAATTCGAGCCAGACCCGGACGCCTACGAGCCGGAAGACGATCTCGAAAAGCAGACGCGCTACCTGAGAGACAACAGCCGCTCGATCATCAGCCGCAACAACAGCCCTGACATCCCCTTCGACATCTCGCTTAATCCGTATCGAGGATGCGAGCATGGGTGCTCATATTGCCAAGCGGGTGATACGCCGATTCTGATGGCCGACGGGCGTTACCGTGCGATCGAGTCGCTCCGAAGAGGCGATCGGATTTACGGCACTCTTCAACAGGGACATTACCGGCGCTTCGTGCGCACAGAGGTGTTGGCTCACTGGAGCTCTTACAGGCACGCCTATCGCGTCACTTTGGGGGACGGTACCGAACTCATAGCGAGCGGTGACCACAGGTTCCTGACGGAGCGCGGCTGGAAGCATGTAACCGGCTCGGAACAGGGTCGAGACAGGCGTCCGCATCTGACGCTCAACAACCGGCTGTTGGGGACCGGCAAATTCACGAAGTCGCCGGAGCCCAACGAGTCATACAGACAGGGTTACCTGTGCGGAATGACACGTGGCGACGGGTTCCTCGGCTCGTACCCGTACCTGAGGAAAAATCCGGCAATAAGCCGCAAACGTTCGATCGAAGGCCAAGCCATCAAGAACTCGGTGGACTTGAGGGTCATGAGTATCGAGGACCTGGGCGTCGAGATCCCCATGTTCGACATCACCACCGGCACCGGCGACTTCATCGCCGACGGCGTGGTCAGCCACAACTGCTACGCCCGCCCCACCCACGAGTACTTGGGCTTCTCGCCGGGTCTCGACTTCGAGCGGATGATCATGGTCAAGGAGGACGCGCCCAAGCTGCTCGAGCGTGAACTCCGCAAGCCCTCCTGGGAGCCGAAGACGATGCTGCTCTCGGGCGTGACCGACCCGTATCAACCGGTCGAGAGGAAGCTCGAGCTGACGAGGTCCTGCCTTGAAGTCCTGCGCGATTTCCGCCACCCCGTCAGCGTGATAACCAAGAATCATCTGGTCACCCGCGACATCGACATCCTCGCCGAGCTGGCCGGGTACCATGCTTCGCACGTGACCCTGTCGATTACCACGCTGAACGAGGAGTTGCGCCGAAAGCTCGAGCCACGGACCAGCACCGGCCAGAGGCGGGTAGACGCGGTCAGGGAGCTGAGCGCCGCCGGTATTCCTGTCAGCGTCAACATCGCTCCCATCATCCCCGGCCTGAACGACGAAGAGATCCCGGCGATTCTCAGCGCCGCGGCCGAGGCCGGAGCGAGAAGCGCCCACTTCATCCTGGTGCGCCTGCCGGGCGCCGTCGAGGGGATCTTCTCGGCTTGGCTCGAGGCGCACTACCCGCAGCGCAAGGAGAAGGTACTGGGTCGGTTGCGAGGCGCCCGGGGCGGCAAGCTCAACGAAGCGGCGTTCGGCAAGCGGATGCGAGGCGAAGGGCCGTACGCCGAGAGCATCCGATCGATGTTCCATGTCAACAGGAAGCGCCACGGGCTGTCCGAACGTTCTTTTTCTCTGACCGGCGAGCACTTCCGGATACCGGGCTCGAGCAGCCAACCCGGGTTGTTCGAGTCATAGTGATGGGAGGAGCTCGCCTCGCGACGGGCGCCGCGTCTTGGCCAATTCGGACGTATCGTACGGAACATGGCTGTACCGACCATGGCGTTGCGAGTCGACCGATGACACGATGAACGAACCGCGATGAGCGAGCGCAGCCTCTTCCAGAGCGACCTCGACCAGCCGCTGGCCGCCCGAATGCGGCCGCGCACCCTCGACGAGTTCATCGGCCAGGGGCACATCCTGGCGCCGGGCCGGCTGTTGCGCCGCGCCATCCAGGCCGATCAACTCTCCAGCCTGATCTTCTTCGGTCCGCCCGGCACCGGCAAGACCACGCTGGCGCGGGTGATCGCCAACTCGACCAAGGCGCACTTCACCGCCATGAACGCGGTCCTCTCCGGCGTCAAGGACATCCGCGAGGCGGTCAAGGACGCCGGTGAGCGGCAGCGCATGGGCCGCCGCACCATCCTCTTCGTCGACGAAGTTCACCGCTTCAACAAGGCGCAGCAGGACGCGCTGCTGCCCTGGGTCGAGAACGGCACCGTCATCCTGATCGGCGCAACCACCGAGAACCCCTACTTCGAGGTGAACAAGGCGCTGGTCAGCCGCTCGCGCATCTTCCAGCTCAAGCCGTTGGAAGCCGAGGACCTGCGGGCGGTGGCGGGCCAGGCTCTCGCCGATGGCGATCGCGGTTTCGGCCGGCTCGACGTGGAGCTCGACGACGACGCACTCGAGCACCTGGTAAACGTCTCCAACGGTGACGCGAGAGCGCTGCTCAACGCACTCGAACTGGCGGTGACAACGACTCCTCCAGATGATGACGGCGTTATCCGGATCAGCGAAGAGGTGGCCGAGGAGAGCATCCAGCGGCGCGCGGTGCTCTACGACAAGGAGGGCGACGCCCACTTCGACACCATCAGCGCCTTCATCAAGAGCCTGCGCGGCTCCGACCCGGACGCTGCGCTGTACTGGATGGGCAAGATGGTCTACGCCGGCGAGGACCCGCGCTTCATCTTCCGACGCATGATAATCGCCGCATCCGAGGACGTCGGCCTGGCCGACCCGTCCGCGCTGTCGGTGGTCATGGCTGCCGCCCAGGCGTTCGACTACGTGGGAATGCCGGAGGGGCGCTTCCACCTGGCGCAGGCCGCTCTGTACCTGGCCACGGCGCCCAAGAGCAACTCCGCCATGGGCTTCTTCGACGCCCTGGCGGCGATCGAGCGCGAACGCGAGGCGGAGGTCCCCAACCACTTGCGCGACGCCTCGCGCGACAAGGAAGGCTTCGGACACGGCGAGGGATACCTCTACCCGCACGCCTATCAGGATCATTGGGTGGCGCAGCAGTACCTGCCCGAAGCGCTGCAGGGGAAGGTCTTCTACCGCCCCAGCGAGCAGGGTTACGAGCGAAAGGTTCGCGACGATGTAGCGCGCCAGCGTGAGGCGCAGTTGGCGGCGATGCTCGAGCCCGGATTCGCCGCCCCTCCCGAAGTGCTCACCGGCGGTCCGAACGACCGGGCGCGAGACCGCTGGCTGCAGCGCACCATCAGTCAGGCGGGCGAACGATTGAGCAAGCTGCGCGACGAGGTGTTCGAGTTGGCCCGCGTGCAGCGCCACCACCTGGTGCTCGACATCAACGCCGGTACCGGATTGCTCACCTGGGAAGCGGTTCGCCGGGCGCCCGAGGGGCGAGTGTGGAGTCTCGCGCGCACGGCGGAGGAGGCCCGCGCGCTCAGCCAGCAGGCGGAGGCGCTGCCGGAGCTCGAGCGGCCGGCGGTGACTGCCGGCTCGCTCGACGACCTGCGACTGCGACTGGAACAGGAGGGGGACGGCCAGGTTCGCTTCGACATCGTTCTCGGCCGGTCGCTCCTGAGTGAGGCCGACGATCAGTACTCGCTGACCAACGCCCTGGCAGAGCTCATGAGCGACGGAGGCCGGCTGGTGAGCGCCGAGCCGTACGCCGCTATGGGTCAGCGACTGTACCGGCTGGTCGAACCCGATTCCTTGGACGTAGCCCTGCTCGGGCGCTGGAGCCAGGCGGAAGAGGCTTTGTACGAGCAGGCCAGTGAGACGCGCTTCCGCTGGCGGCCGGCGGAGGCGCAAAGCGCTTTGGCGCAGGCCGGTTTCCGGGAAGTACGCGTCCACGAGACGCCTGCAGTGCTGCAGCGCCGTGTCACTCCGGCGATGCTGCAGGGCTGGTTCCCTACTGACGGGGAAGCGGAAGCTGGATCCTACGCCGGCAGGCTGGCCCAGTCCCTCTCCGAGGACGAGCTGAAGGAAGTGGAGCGGCGCCTGCGGCGGCTGACCAACGCCACCGTCAGTTGGCGGGCGGGCACCGCGGTAATCGAAGCGCTTCGCTGATCGAGCTACCGGCCGGTTGGGGCGTGACGAAAGAGCCGGAGTAGCGCTATGACGTCACCTATGTCGACGGCGTCAGCGAGCCCCCGAGAGTGACTGCCCAGCACGCTTCGACATCGTTCTCGGCCGCGCGCTCCTCGGGTCGGTCGCATTCGGGACAGGGACGGTCGGCTGTAGAATGCCGCATGCGACTCTCGGCGACGGACATCTACGCTCTGCAGGCGCTGGGGTTCCTGGCTACCCAGCCTGACGACAGCTGGGTAGCCAGTGAGGACGTCAGCCAAGCGACCGGCGTCCCCCGCCCGTACCTGGTGCGCATCCTGGCGGCTCTTACCACCAACGGAGTAATCAGCTCGAAAAAGGGTGTGGGGGGCGGCTATCGATTGTCACGAGTACCGGAGGAGATAAACCTGCGCGACGTGATGCGGGCAATCGATGGACCCGTGGCACCGTTATCGTGCATCAGCCTCAAGTGGCACCAGCCGTGCCCGGAAGAGGACCGTTGCCACGCGCGGAGCAGCATCTGGCGCAGGCTGCGGGACGCGGTGCTGACAGTGCTGGCGGAGTTCACGGTAGCGGACCTGGCCGTCGATTTCGCTCAGGGTGTCGACTACCGGCCGTGCCTCGAGCATCTGCTGCGGCCGAACGAGCCACGGATTGCCGGCGGAAGTCAACCGTGAACGACCACGCTCATGAGTTCTTCTGGCAGCGGGCTCGACGAACGTCGGAACTCACTGCTCGACGAGGCACGCCGCTGGTCGTTTGACCAGCTCTCCGAGCATCTGGCCTAAGCCTGACAGCGGCCGGGCCGCAAGCGAGACTCGACGGCCGAGGCAACGGAGTTCAGCGGTCCTGCGTCTTTTCGCGGAGTCGCTCGTTCCGTTCGGCGACCTCTGGCGTGAGGGCCTCCCCGAAATCAGCCGCCTCGAATATCGGCCGGATTTCAAGCTCGCTCGGCCCGGACATCGGATTCGGGCAGCGCGTTGCCCACTCGACGGCCTCGGCCATGTCTTTGACCTCCCAGAGCCAGAATCCAGCGACCAGCTCATTGGGGTTTGCGAAGGGACCGTCGATGACGTCGCGCTTAGCACCGTCGAAGGCAACGCGCTTGCCCTTCGACGACGGATGCAGCCCTTCACCCGCCGTCATGATGCCGGCGTTGACCAGTTCTTCGTTGTACTTGCCCATGGCCTCGAGTAGCTCGGTCGAGGGCATGATGCCCGCTTCGCTGTCCTCTGTCGCCTTCACCATGACTATGACCCGCATCGTGCTGCCTCCTTTGATAACTCGGGATCACCCTGCCCGCTCATTATGCGACAGTCGAAGGAGGGGAGTGTGGGTCACGCCGGCCGGTAGCGGAGTAAGACCGCGCCGGAGTCGAGCGGCCTCGCCTCGATGAGCTGCAGCTTGAGTCGCTCGGGGTTCGCCTTGAATAGGGGGCTGCCGTCACCGAGAACAGTAGGGCTCAAGCCGATCCGGAACTCGTCGATCAGCCCATGAGGGATGAGACTCGCCGCAAGCTCAGCGCTGCCGAAGAGATAGATGTCCTTGCCGGGCTCGCGCTTGAGCTTCGCGATTTCCTCGGGGGCATTCTCCCGGATGATCCGGGTGTTGTTCCACTCCGCCTTCTCCAAGGTTCGCGAGACGACGATCTTCGGCAAGTCGTTCATGAAGTCGGCGATCTCGCCCTTGGCCGTGGGCCAGTGGCCCGCCATTAGCTCATAGGTGATGCGGCCAAAAAGTAGCGCGCCCGCTGCCCGGCCCTGCTCCATGGAGAGCTGCGCCATCTCTTCGCCCCAGGCGTCATCGTGCCAGCCGATGTCGCGGTTCGGTCCTTCGACGAAGCCGTCGAGCGTCATCAGGTTCCACATGATCAGTTTGCGCATGGGCCATTCCTTCCATGTTTCGTAGATGTTCGGTGCCGTGACTCGCGCCTCACGGGTTGACCGACAGGAGCTTGCCGACGAAGCCGTCCAGTCGCTCCAGCGTCTCTCGGCCGCCTTCCACGGCGTGGTAATGCTCCGCCACATAATCTCGCTGCGCCTTGCTGTTGAAGAGGGTCCGGAGGTTGATCTCGGTTCTTGCTCCGCGTTCCGCGAATGTCACGGTCGTCTCGAAGGCGTTCGGATCGTCCGCGCGCTCCCCCTGCCGGTACACGATCCGCTCCGGGGGCACCATCTCGCGCCACTCGATCCAGTTCGGGTACGCGGTCCCGTCGGGCCCGTGCATCTCGAACTCCCAGACGCCGCCCGGCCGGAACTCGAAGGCGCGCGTCGCCGTCGTGAACCCCCATGGCCCGAACCACTGCTCCAGGTGCCGGGCCTCGGTCCACGCCCTGAAAACGAGATGCCTCGGCCCGTCGATCACTCGCGAGATAACGATCTGCCGGTCCTCCTCCCGCTCGATCCTGTCATCGGTTCGCATCGTCGTTCTCCTTCCGTTGAAGTTCCTTGACGTGCTCCTCGAGCCGGTCGAGGCTCTCGCTCCAGAACCGCTCGAAGCCCCCGGTCCACTCGTGCACCTCGCGCAGCCCCGTGGCATCGAGGGCGTAGTACCGCTGCCGCCCCTCCTCCCGCACGTGCACCAGCCCGACCTCTCGCAGTACCCGCAGGTGCTTCGAGGTCGCAGACGCCGCGAGTCTAAGCGTCTCCGAAATCTCGGTGGCCGCCCACTCCCCTGTTCGAAGAAGGGCGAGGATACGCCGCCGCTGCAGCTCCGCGATCGCGTTGAACACATCCGAGGTTGTGCTCGCTCGCGCCATAGCCTGAGACTATTGCCGATATGGGAAAATGTCAAGATAGCGGTATTCCCGGCCGTCCCCGAACGTATCTGGCGTTCATCCCCGCGTTGACAGCGACGCTACTTCTGGTAAACTCTTCCGCATGTCTTCGCAGCTTCACGCGTACGGACAAACTGGGGGTGATGCCATGGACGATGGCTATGGCTATATTCCTCCGACTGCCCCCGCAGCTGCGCCACAAGCCTGACCGACGCGCTCCGAGCCGCTACAGGCCGAAGACGGTAGGACCAGCGGAAGCGTTGCCGCGGGTCGCCCCGCCCGCGCCATTTCACGCACATACCCGCGAATCAGGAGCACCCCATGGTTATCGTCATGCGCAAGGACGCCTCACAGGAGGCGATAGACACCGTTCTGGCTGAGATCTCGTCACTCGGCTTCGCTCCCCACGTCAGTGAAGGCGAGTCACGTTTCGTCATCGGAGCCATCGGCCCCGCCCCTACCGAGGACGTGCGCGAGCACCTGCGCGCGTTCAGTGGTGTCGAGGCGGTGGTGCCGATAACCAAGCCGTACAAGCTGGCGTCGCGAGAGTTCCGTCACGACGACTCGTTCGTGCTGATCGGCAACGACAAGACAGGCAGCGTCAAGACCGGAAACGGGCGCTTCGTGGTTGCCGCCGGCCCCTGCGGAGTCGAAGGGCTGGAGCAGACGTGTGACGCCGCACGTATTTCCAAACGACATGGCGCAACCGTCCTTCGCGGCGGAGCCTACAAGCCGCGCACCAGCCCTTACTCCTTTCAGGGGCTCGGTGAGGAGGGGCTCCGCATACTCGCCCAGGCGCGCGAGGACACCGGGATGCCCATCGTCACCGAGGTCACCGCGCCCGAGCTGGTGGAGCGGGTGATCGAGGTCGCCGACATGTTGCAGATCGGCGCCCGCAACACGCAGAACTTCGCGCTCCTGGCGGAAGCCGGAAAGTCGGGCAAGCCGGTCCTGTTCAAGCGGGGGATGTCGACCAGCATCAACGAGTTCCTGCAGGCCGCCGAGTACATCCTTTCGCAGGGCAACCCCAACGTGATCCTGTGTGAGCGGGGAATCCGCACGTTCGAAACCGCCACCCGCTTTACCCTGGACCTGGGCGCGGTACCGGTTCTCAAGGAGCTCACACACCTGCCCGTCTGGGTCGATCCGTCGCACGCGGCGGGCCGACGTTCGCTGGTCGCACCGCTTTCCCTGGCGGCGGCGGCTGCCGGCGCCGATGGGCTGATCATCGAGGTGCATCCCAATCCGGAAAGCGCACGTTCGGATGCCGCCCAGCAGCTCGACGACGCCGACTTCGGCCGGCTGATGGAGCAACTTCGGCCGGTGGTCGCGGCGCTGGGCAAGACCCTCTGAGCTCATGCGACCTGCCGCGCTATTCGACACGGTAGTAATCGCCGGGGTGGGCCTGATAGGCGGCTCCATCGGACTCGGCGTGCGTCAACGGTTCCTGGCGAAGCGAGTCATCGGCCTGGACCGCGATCCGGTAACCCTCGATGCGGCGCGCGGGATGGGAATCATCGACGAGGCTCAACTCACTCCCGGACCGTGGCTGGCGGAGGCCGACCTGGTGATCCTGGCCGCTCCGGTGCGCGGCCAAGTGGCCCTTGCCCAGTCGCTCGAGCCGTTCCTGTCACAGGAGGTCATCGTCACCGATGTCGGCGCTGTGAAGGCGGACCCGGTCGCGGCGCTGCGTCACCTGCGATTCGTCGGCGGGCACCCGATGGCGGGCTCGGAGC
Source organism: Trueperaceae bacterium (assembly GCA_040905465.1). GTDB lineage: Bacteria > Deinococcota > Deinococci > Deinococcales > Trueperaceae > DASVCN01. The sequence goes on from JBBDRK010000029.1 coordinate 9,814, forward strand.
GGGTGGGCGTGCAGAACGCCGACGCTGCGCTCCTGGAAAACGCGGTCTGGGTGCTTACTCCTACCGAGCACACCGACCGGCAGGCACTGGAGCAAGTCGAGCGGTTCGTCACCCACCTCGGCGCCCGACCGCTCAACGTCGACCCCGCTCAGCACGACCGGCTGGTGGCGGCCGTCAGCCATGTGCCGTACCTGACGGCGGTGGCTCTCACTCGGCTGGTCGCCAGCGACCAGGATCGCGACCTGCTCATGCTTCTCGCGGCGGGCGGCTTCCGCGACCTGACCCGGGTAGCATCGGGGAGCCCGCGGATGAGCAGAGATATGGTGGTGGGCAACGCCGAGGCGGTGCGAGCGGCGCTGCAAGCGTTGGGCGATCAACTGGCCCGGTTGTCGCTGTTGTTGGACGACCCGGAGGGGTTGCTGGATGAAGCGGAAGCGGCCAAGCGCGCTCGCGACGGAATCCCGGTCGTCCGACGCAGCCTGCTTCCGGCTCGTTACGAAGTCGTCATCGCCGTCCCGGACCGGCCGGGCGAGTTGGCCAAGATCACCCGGTCCTTGGGTGACGCCGAGGTGAACATCAAGGACATCGAGGTTCTGGGCATCCGCGAGGCCGGTGGTGCAGTGCGGCTGGCGTTCGACGACGAACAGGGGCTCCAGCGCGGCACCGACGCGCTGAAGCGCGCGGGCTACGAGGCTCGCGGGCGCAGCAACGGCGCCTGAAGCGCAGACTGCGCTTCCGTACTACCCTTGGACCATGAAAGAGTTCGGCTCATTCGTAGCGTGCTCGGCTGCCTCGAGGCGGTGCTAGCGAAACGTGCCGCGGCCGGAACTGTTCGACATGGCGGTGAGCAGGGCGCTCAGTTACGCCGAGCGGCTCGGGGCGTTGGAAGGCGACCGTGACCGGATCGTGCTGCGTAACGTCCTCGAGCTCTGGTACCTGAAGACCCGCTTCGCTTACCGCATTCCCCTCGAGGACGTGGTCGAGATCCTGCTGGACTATCCGGGCAAGGGCCACTACTGGGCCGGGGGCCGCAACGGCGAGTGGCACAGGGGCGAGAATCCGAACCCATGAGCGTCGTACAGTGGGGCCACCGGAGGCACACATGCTTGACCGACTGATGCGACGTCTTGAAGAGCTCTACCCAGAAATGGTGGAGATCCGCCGCGACCTGCACATGAACCCGGAGCTTTCCTTCGAGGAGGTGCGAACGCCGCACCTGGTGGCCGAGCGCCTCGAAGGTTTGGGGCTCGAGGTGCGCACCGGTGTCGGTGGTCGGGGTGTTGTCGGACTGCTGCGCGGCGGCCGGCCTGGCAGGACCATCGCCCTGCGTGCAGACTTCGACGCCCTTCCGATCCAGGAGGAGAACGACCTCCCGTTTGCCTCGCTGGTGCCCGGCGTGATGCACGCCTGTGGACACGATATCCACACGGCCGGTCTGCTGGGGGTGGCCACGGTGCTGAGCGAGGTTCGCGAGCAGCTGCCCGGAAACGTGGTGTTCATACACCAGTTCGCCGAGGAGGTGACGCCGGGCGGCGCCCGTTCGATGGTCGAAGACGGCTGCCTCGACGGGGTGGACGCCATCTACGGCTCCCACGTGCTGTCCACCCTCCCGTTCGGCCAGGTCGGCGTTTGCGCCGGGGCGGCCATGGCCGCCGTCGACACGTTCGACCTCACCATCTTCGGCCGCGGCGGCCACGGCGCCAGCCCCCACATGACAACCGACCCGATCGTCGTTGCCAGCCAGCTGGTGATGAATCTGCAGCAGATCGTGAGCCGCCATGTCGACCCGCTCGAGCCGGCCGTCGTGACCGTCGGCTCGCTTCACGCCGGAACGGTTCACAACGTCATCGCCGACACGGCGCACCTAAAGGGAACGGTTCGTACCTACAGCAGCGAGGTAAGGGCCGACATCGAACAGGCGGTCCGCCGCATCGTGGCGGCAACGTGCGACCTGGCGGGAGCGAGAGCGGAGTTGTCCTACCGGCCGGGATACCCGGCGGTGTTCAACCACCCGGAGGAAACGGCCACCGTGGAGCGGCTCGCGCGGGATCTGTTCGAAGACGATGCGGTCGTCCAGGTCGAACCGGTGATGGGCGGCGAAGACTTCGCCTACTACCTGGAGAAGGTGCCCGGCACGTTCTTCTTCGTGGGCGGTGGCAACGAGGAGCTGGGGATGACTTACCCTCACCACAATCCCCGGTTCGATGTCGACGAGCGGTCGATGCTGGTCGCGGGTCGAGTCTTTCTCGCCGGCGTACTCGACTTTCTGGACGCATCGGATTCGAAGACCCAACTGGCGGAAGCGGCGGGCTAGGTACGATCGGCGCTGGCCAGGTTAGGCCTGGACGTGCCGTCAAGCAGCGTGGCCGGTACCGGATCGTTAGATATGTCGCCCCTCATGTCCACGACCGACCCATACACCCTCCCACCCCTCGTGCAACGCGCGGAGGCGCTGGCGACGAAGCTGGCATTCCGGAACTCCTGCCGGCGGGAGTTCGGACGCCTCCTATGCACACTCGCGGCGCGAGTCGACGGCTCAGTCCTCGAAATCGGAACCGGCTGTGGCGTCGGCAGCGCCTGGATCCTCAGTGGGTTGAGCAGGGGCGGGCGACTCGTCAGCATCGATCTGGACCGCGAGCGTCACCTCCAGGTGAAAACGCACTTCGCCGACATCGAGAGCGCTCTCTTCCTCCAGGGCGACTGGCGCTCAGCGCTGGAACACGGCCCGTACGAGCTTGCCTTCGTCGACGCGGGCGAGGCGAAAGACGCCGGGGCCGATGAGGTCATCGAAGCGGTGGCGCCGGGCGGCCACCTGATACTCGATGACTTCAGCCCCGGCCCGCTCTACAAAGGCCAGCGAGACGAGCGCTGGCACCGGTGGATGCAGCATCCGAAGCTGGTTAGCTGCGAGATCCTGCTCGACCGCGACAGTTCGGCGATTCTCGCCACGAAAGTAGCCTGACCTCGGGCGTTCTATCGAAGTCAGTGTAAAGTTTCGTTGCTCAGAAGCCCTTTGGCAACCCGGCCTGTTTCAAGATGGCGTTTGCCGTATGTCGAGACTTGATTTTGGAATCTACCGTGAAGTGACGTTGAGAGATGGGGCTCCGCCAGATTTCATGGTCGCCTTTACCTTGACGAACGTACGTGCAGCCGGCGTCGTTCAACCGCCGCTTCAGCTCTCGGCTGAAGTCGGCCACGAACCGGCCTCTTTAATCACTCGCTCGGCTTGCAGATTGATAGGGAACGCGGCTCGAGCCGCGTCTCCGCCGTTCAGTTCGAGCAGCTCCGGAACCATGTGCCTGAGCTTGCCGACGAGCGCCTCGATACTCTCCGCCTCCGTCGCCAAGCCCGGAACGTCGTCACTCTCCGCCACCCAAACGGCAGCTTCATCATCCCAGGAAGCCTTCACCAGAAGTTCTCCGGACTCTCGCATGATCCGAGTATAGACCTGCGACAGGCACGACCTCGTACTCGATAGGCAGATGACGATTGACGATGGCAGTTCGCGAATTGGACTGTCGCCCTCCATTCTGCCCGCGGATCATCCTGAGCTTGATGCCGACGAGCAATCAGTGCTGGTCGCAGGACGAGTATTTCCAGCGGCGAGCGATGCTAGTAGGGACTAAACCTTGATCGCACGCTTACCGCTGCTGTTCAGGTCCTTGTCGAGACTCTCGATTGCCTTGACGACCCGGCCCCTGTATTGGCTCGTGAGTCTGCCTTTGGGGATGGATACGCTGATGGCGGCGACAGCATCACCACCACGGAAGAGAGGAGCCGCAAAGCACATCACGCCGTCCTCGTTCTCCTCATCGTCGAGCGCCCAGCCGTTCTGCCGAGTCTCGCTGAGTATCTGACGGAGCCTGGTCGCGTCAGTAGGTGTTCTCGAGGTTCGCTTTTCGAAACTGCTTCGTGAGATCAGTGCATCCTGGAGCTCGGAAGGTAGAAAAGCGACTATCGCTCTACCGAGAGCCGTGCAGTAGAAGGAGTCTTGGCTCCCCGGCCTGACAATCCAGCGGAGCGGTTTCGTGGTTTCCAGCACGTGCAGGTACTGCACGTTCGCCCCAACGAGCACACCCAGGTTTACGGTTTCGTTGAAGCTCTCGTGTAACCCCTCCATCAGTGGCAGCGCCGCTTCCTTGAGCTTCGAATACCGCCGGCTGTTGCCGACCTCGGCCAGTTTTGGGCTCAGCGAGTAGTTCCCTTGGGCGCCATCTTGAGTGACGTAGCCAATCTTCACGAGAGACTGCAAGATACGGTAGAGCGTCGGTTTTGGCAGCTTGGTCTTCTGTGCCAGCAGCTTGAGTGATACCGGAAACTCGAAGTCAGCCAGCGACTCCAGAACGAAAAATCCCTTTTCGATGGTGTTCATGGCCCTCCTGGAAACCTTACTACCGCGCTTGGATCGTCTCGGTTCCCGCGAGGACTTCGATTAGCTTGACGAGCCTCTGGACTGCTACCTCGAATAGTGCCGCCCCCTTCCGTTCGGTTCCTCGCGCTGCGTCGCCCAGCAATCCACTGGACTCCTTTACGAAGACGGCCGGGAACGACGCGCCCAGCTCCGCGAACACGTCATGGCTCAGCTCAGGATTCCACGGCGGGCTCTGTACGTTCCCTGCCGCCTGCATATCGACGGATTCCGGCTTTAGATGGAGCAGGAACGAGGTCTCGAACTCCCCCGCGTGTCCTACCGCCTTGCGCCAGCCCTCCATCTCCTCTGCAATTTCCACCTTGATCAGGTCCCAGTAGGAGCAGCTCACGACCGGAAGGCCTTCGCTGGTCAACTCGTTCAGGACGGCCGTCAAGGGTGCGATATTGCCGCCATGCCCGTTGACGAAGAGAACTTTGCGGAAACCGTGAGCGAAGATGCTCTCGACCACGTCCCGTATCACTGCGTTGAAGGTGGTGAGGCTCAGGCTGATTGTACCGGCGTGCTCCATGTGGTGTGGCGAGAAGCCGGCCTGTACTACGTTGGCGACCAGCACCGGAGGCTGTCGGCAAAGCCGCGCGGCGCGATCGACGACGCTCGTTGCCGAGAATATGTCGGTGTTGAGCGGTAGGTGTGACGAGTGCTGCTCGATCGAGCCCAGCGGCACGACGATGACGGCACCGGCGTCGCGAGCTTCCACTATCTCCGGGCTGCGGAGGTCGTTCCAAATATGTGTGCGTAGGGTCACCGGTTACCTCGAGTTGGTGAAAGGGTGCTGCGGATGCACGGGGCATCCGCAGCGAGAGAGGTCATTCGGGTTGGAGGATAGCGGTTTCTTCGGTAAGCGCATAGAAGTCGGTCATCGTCGCGACCGCCTCGTAGCCCAGGTCGACGTACGGTTGCCGGGCGAGAACCTTCATCACGGTAACGGTGGGGTAGACGGCAAGGTCCTCCAGCAGCTTCCTCTGGACCTCCGCCATGATTCTCTCGATCTCGTCGACGTCCGCGGTTGCGGCGGCCTGGTCGAGCAGGTCGGACACTCCGGTGTAGTGCGAGAAGTTCAGGCCCCCGTCCTCATGGAAGAACTGTGTGAGCACGGACAGCCCATCGAAGCCGCCCCCACCGAAGAGCGGCAGGGCGTTGGCGTCCTCGCCCTGGAGCTGGTGGAAGGTCGCGTGGTCTACGACACTGAGGTCGAGCTCGATATTTGCGTCGGCAAGCATGCTCTGTACCGCCTCGAGCTGCGGTCGGTAGTAGCTCGATTCGCTGGTCACCTGCTCGCCCAACGAGACTCCGTCAGGGTAACCCGCCTCGGCCAGCAGCTCCTGCGAACGCTCCAGGTCGTACTCGTAGGCCGGCACGCCTTCGTTGGTAGCGAACAGCCAGCCATCCTCGGGCAAAGGCGAGATCTGCGGCGGGCCGGCCATCAGTGCCGAGAGTGCTTCGCGGTTGATGGCATGCGCGATCGCCTGCCTGACCAGGTGGTTGTCAACAGGCTCCCTGTTGAGGTTGAACATCAGCAGTCCCGTGAAACCGGGTCCCAGCAGGTCGACCGTTATCCCGGAGCTCCTCATATCCTCGATCCAGAGCGGATCAGAGTTTCCGAATGCCATGTGCAGTTCGCCCTGCTGAAGCGCGAGATTTCGCGCAGAGAGGCTGGGCACGTACTTGAACTCGATCCGCTCGAGGACAGGCTCACCCTCGTAATACTCGTCGTTGGCCACGAGCACGACTTCGTCCTGTGAACTGTAGCTCTCGAACATGAACGGGCCACTGCCGATCGGATTGGCGGCAAACTCGTCGTCACCCATTCCCTCGACGGCAGCTTGGGGCACGATTACCTGCCCATCTCGCTGGCTGGCGAGTTTGATGTCGTAGAGGGGATCGGCGGTGCTCAAGGTAACCTGCACGGTCATGTCGTCGATGGCTTCGACCGACTCGATCCTCTGCCACACGGGCGAGGCCAGGACCGAGGAGCGCTCCGGGTCCAAGGCCCGCTCGAACGAATAGACGACGTCCTGGGCGCTAAGCATGCCGTTATCCCTGTGCCACTGGACGTCGGGGCTCAGATGAAAGGTCCACACGGCACCGTCTTCAGAGCTCTCCCAACGTTCCGCCAGGCCGGGCGCCACACCCGATGCTACGTTGCCCGGCTCGTTGTACTGCAGCAACCCTTCGAAGATCGCGTACTTGATTGGCGAGTCGGGAAGAAGCAGAGTCGCGTGCGGATCGAGCGTGCCGATGTCGGACGCATTCAGACCCACGCGCAGGACCTGCTCTTCTGCCAGGTTCTCCTGTGCCACTGCGAAGGTGGTGAGGATGATTAGCGCAGCCGCCAACAAGGCGGGCGCTGCACGTAAGACTCGATGTAGATTCATTTCTACCTCTATTCCGCTAGCGCTTTTTCCCAAGACTCGTTTTCGGTTTCGACTTCAGGCAATCGCTAATGGCCGTTCGGGATCCGTCAACGAGAGGGCATCGGGGTCGCGGCTTACGACGGATACAGCGTCGAGCTGGACGTCAGACTCGAGCTGGAGCGAAATCAACTCCTGCAGTACATGGGCGCGGCTCCTTCCGGTTCTGCCCGGTGCCCCTGTGGCCACCGAGAAGCAAGCAGCGAGTAGCTATGTGACGCCTTTGAAGATAGCAAGGAATTTTCGTTTTGGCAAGTGAAACGCAGCGATAAGTATCAGGATCGGCGTTATTGGTGTCCGCCGGACACCGATTCTTGTGTTCTACACCCGGCTTCTATCTCTCTGTCCACCTTTCCCACTACGCCGTTATCTCATCACTACCGGCCAAAGTTGCCGAACAGATTCCACTGGTCAAAACGGCTCCAATTATCTCTGCTATAGTTATTTCATGCAACAAGCTCAACCCACTAGAGTCAAGGAGTTCCCGGAATCACGGCGCATGTTCGAGCGGGCCAAGAGGGCGCTGGCGGGTGGCGTGAGCAGTCAGTTCCGTGCAATGTCGGCGCCCCACCCGATGTACTACGAGCGGGCACTGGGGAGCCGAGTGTGGGACGTCGATGGCAACGAACTCCTCGACTTCACCCTGTCGCAGGGTCCCTGCATACTCGGTCACTCCCACCCGGAACTGCTGAAGCGCGTTACCGCAGCAATCGAACTAGGTCAGCTGTTCGCCGGCCAGTTCGAGGAGGAGGTGCTGCTCGCGGAGACGTTGCAGCGGCTAATTCCCTCTGCCCAACGGATCCGCTTCAGCTCCAGCGGCTCCGAGGCGAATCATGCGGCGCTGCGCTTGGCTCGCTACGTCACCGGCAAACCCAAGTTCATCAAGTTCGAAGGGCACTACCACGGTTGGTTCGACAACGTCGCGTTCGGAATCAATCCGAAACGCGAGCAACTCGGGGTTAGTGAAGACCCGAACACCATCGCCTGGGGCGGCGGCATACCAGATGAACTGGCCGACCAGGTGGTGGTGCTCCCCTGGAACGACCTGACATTGGTCGAAGAGGCGCTGAGCAAACATCACTCCGAGATCGGCGCCATCATCACCGAACCGCTGATGTCGAACCAAGGCTGCATAGAACCGAGACCGGGCTACCTCCAGGGACTGCGTGCGTTGTGCGACAGGTTCGATGTTGCGCTCATCTTCGACGAGATCATCACCGGATTTCGCCTTGACCTCGGTGGCGCCCAGACCCATTTCGGCGTCACGCCGGATCTCTCGGTCTTCGGCAAGGCACTCGCCTGCGGATTCCCCCTAAGCGCCCTGGTGGGCAAGGAGAGGTTCATGTCCCCGCTGGAGCGCAACGAGGTCTATCACGGCGGCACCCTCAACGCCAATAACGCCTCGATCGCTGCCGCCCTGGCTACCGTGGACATCCTCGAACGTGACGACGCCAAGGCGCACCGTCACCTGGTCGAGCAGGGCAAGGAGCTTCGTGACCGACTGGGGACTTTAGGCCGCGACCTCGAGGTGCCGCTGCTCGTCCAGGGACCGGGCCCAATGTTCCACGTCGGTTTCACGGCGCGCAGCGAGGTGACCGAGTACCGCGACACTCTCGACTACGACACCGCGACTTACGGCAAGTTCGTCTCGTACATGCTGGCGCAGAACGTGCGGCTGATCGGGCGTGGGCTCTGGTACATCTCCTCCGCCCATACTGCGGAGGATGTCGACCTGTGCCTCAAAGCAGCGGAGAAGGCACTCTATACCATGATCGAGCGGCAGGAGGTTGAAAGAGTCGGGTAGCGGGCGGTTGGAAGCTGGGATTCCGAAGCTGGGATCTGGAGCAGGGATTTCTAACCAGGGCGATGCGAGGAATGGGCCCTCCGCCTCGGCTCCAGTTCCCCGACGCCGACACCTGTACCTGCAGAACTCATGAAAGGGCCGACATGACCGTCAAGCGCAAGGTTCTACTCGCCGGCTTCTACCACGAAACCCATACGTTCGTGGCCGAAAGCTCCGGTCTAGACGCGTTCGATCGACGGATCGACGACGAGCTGCTCGCTTCGCGAGGCGACGACTCCCCGATGAGCGGAGTCCTCGAGGTGGCCGAGCGCTACGGCTGGCACGTCCTGCCGGCTATAGATTTTCGCGGTGGAGCGAGCGGGATGGTCGAGGACCGGGTCTTCGAGACCTACCTCGAGCTGCTGCGGCCGCGTCTCGAACACGCCCTCGCCGGTGGCCTGGACGCTATCTACCTGGTGCTCCACGGCGCAATGACGGTGCGCTCGCACTTCGACGGTGAGGGGAGGCTGTTGGAGGCGATCCGTTGCGTGGAGGGGGCAAAGGAGGTTCCGATTTTCGGTGTCTACGATCTCCATGCCAACTTCACCGACCGGATGGCTAAGCACGCCGACTGCCTGGTGGCCTACCGCGAGAATCCGCACATCGACGCTCGCGATGCGGCGGTGAGGGCGGCGGAACTGCTGCAGCGCTCGTTCGAATCCGGGCAGGTGCCCGCCATGACGGCGGCTCGACCCGAGGTGGTGTGGCCACCGACCGGTGTCGGCACCGCCGACGAACCGATGAAGACGCTGGAGCGGATGGCGCGGCGACTGGAGGAGGAAAACGACGACGTCTGGGGCGTCAACGTCAACGCGGGCTACTCGTTCGCCGACACGCCCGAAACGGGAGTGAGCTTCTCGATCGCAAGCACGGGGTCCGACGGTGAAAAGGTTCTCGAAGCGCTGGTCGCCAAAGCGGAGGAGCTGCGGGAGCTCGGCAACGTGGTCGACGAGCCGATCGATGAGGTGCTGCCGCGACTGAGGTCGAATCCGAACGGTCCCATCCTGCTGGTCGAGCCTGCCGACAACATCGGCGGGGGTGCGCCCGGTGACGGCACCGGCGTGCTTCGCGCCTTCCTCCGCTACGGCACGGAGAACGCCGGGGTGATCATCGCGGACGCCCAAGCCGCCTCGCGCTTGCACGATCTTTCGCCCGGCGAGAGTGTCGAGCTGGAGATCGGCGGCAAGGGAAGCCGTATCGACCCGGGGCCGGTGAAACTTTTGGTCGAACTCATCTCCACGAGCGATGGCCGGTTCACCCTGGAGGACCCCAACAGCCACCTGGCCGCCATGCGCGGTAGGAACATCGACATGGGTCCCTCTGCAGTAGTCCGCCACCGCGGAATCACCATCCTGGTGACGTCGAAGAAGACGCCGCCGTTCGACCTGGGGCAGTGGCGCAGCCAGGGCGTCGAGCCGAGCGCGCTGAGCTTCATCGGCGTGAAGGCCGCCGTTGCCCACCGCCGCGCCTACGACCATATCGCCGCCGAAAGCTACACGGTGGGCACGCCCGGGCCGTGTTCCAGCGACCTGCGCAGCCTGCCGTTCGTTCACATTCGCCGTCCGATCTACCCCCTCGATCCGGACGTGCCGTGAAGGCGGCAGGCGCGGCAAAGCTGTACCGCCCCTCACCCTGGGAGTGGGGTTCGTAGAGTGTCCCGCGTCGACTACATTGTCCGGAGGCTGCTTCTCGCGATCCCAACCGTACTGGTCATCGTGACGCTCCTGTTCTTCATCGTCCGGGTGATTCCAGGCGACGCCGCTGTCGCCGCGCTGGGCGAGAACGCAACCGAGGAAGCGCTTGCCGCTCTACGGGGTCAGTACGGTCTCGACCGTCCGCTTGCCGTGCAGTATTTCGACTACATGGGAGGTCTCTTGACGGGCGATCTGGGAGTGTCACTCGCTACCCGACGTCCGGTGGGCACCCTGCTTGCCGCTAACTACGTGTACACCCTCGACCTCATGCTCGGGAGTCTGGTCGTCGCGATCCTGCTCGGCGTTCCCTCCGGCATTTACACGGCGGTGAACAGGGGGCGTATTTCGGACGGTGCGGTGCGCATTCTGTCGCTGCTAGGCATTTCGACCCCGCCGTTCTATCTTGGTGTGCTGCTGCTCCTGTTGTTCTCCGTGCAACTAGGCTGGTTCCCGGTCCTCGGTGCCGGTAAGCTATCGGATCCGCTGCAGCGCCTGCACTACCTGATTCTGCCTTCGATAACGGGAGGCATCGGTATAGCCTCCTACCTCACGCGGGTTACCAGATCGTCGATGCTCAACGTATTGGGGGAGGACTATTTGCGGACGGCGGTCTCGAAGGGAGTGCGCCCCCGTGTCATCACCTACAAGCACGCACTGCGCAACGCGCTGATACCCGTCGTTACCGTTATCGGCATCTACGTGACGGTATTGATCGGTAATGCCGTGTTGATCGAGATCGTGTTCAGCAGGCCGGGCTATGGACGACTATTGGTGGGAGCGGTCCTTGCACGTGATTACTACATCGTCCAGTCGGTAATGGCTGTCTTCGCGATCGTGGTGGTGGTGGTAAACCTGCTGGTCGACCTCGCGTACGTCTTCATCGATCCGCGGGTGCGCTATGCCTAGGTTCTCGTGGGTGTTCGCTGCGGCCGGAGGAACAACAACTATCTCTGCCTCGGAAGGATTGGGCAGGTGACTACTGCCACTGCCCAGTCGGCAACCAGCGGTACCGGGCCCAGACGAAAGGGGCCGGCCGCCAAGCTGCTGCGGAACAACTTGGCACGGATCGGACTCTGCGGCATTAGTTTCATGGTGCTGGTCGCGATCTTCGGTCCTATGGTGATGCCGAACGATCCGTTCGACCAGAATCTATTCAACCGTCTGCAGCCACCCTCGGGCGAGTTCCTACTGGGTACCGACCAGTACGGCCGCGATGTCCTGAGCCGGGTGATCATGGGGACGCGCTACTCGATACTCATCGGCTTCACGGCCGCGGCGTCCGCCTTCATCCTTGGTACGGCGCTCGGCATCTTCTCTGGCTATCTGGGGGGTCGAGCAGATCAGCTCATGGTCGAAGCCGTGAACATAATGATGGTATTTCCCGGTATCCTGCTTGGAATCCTGATAGTTGCGGTGCTGGGTTCGAGCTTCGTGAACCTGATCGTCACCATAACGTTCATTCTCGTCCCGCGATTCATACGGGTCAGCCGGGGCTTGGCGATCTCGCTAAAGGAGAGGGACTTCGTGATGGCTGCACAGGCGCTGGGACAAAACAGGGCACGAGTGATGGCCAAGCACATCCTGCCGAACCTCGTTTCAGAAGTGTTGGTAATGGCAACTCTCTGGACCTCGACGGCAATCCTGGCCGAGGCGGGTCTGAGCTTCCTGGGCCTTGGGATTCAGCCGCCATTGCCGAGCTGGGGCGGCATGATCAGAGACGGTATCGATATCATTCAGCGAGCGCCCTGGCTCTCGGTCTACCCGGGACTTGCCATCCTCGTCACGGTACTCAGCCTGAACCTCGTTGGCGACGGGGTAAGGGACGCGATCGATCCACGGATCAGTAACTGAGCGGCTGATCCGAAGTCACCAGGGTTCGGCTGCAGACTTGCCCGGTGAGTGCGACAGGTTGCTTTGCGAGGAGCGGTTGAGATTCGCTCGGCTGCGCCCCCGTGCTTCTCAGGAGATCTCGACGATGAATTCGATCTCCACCGGGATGTTGAACGGCAGCACGCTGGTCCCGAGCGCGCTGCGGGCATGACGACCCTTGTCGCCGAATACGTCGACCAGGAAGTCGGAGGCGCCATTGATTACGAACGGCTGCCGGTGAAACCCGGGAGCACTGGCTACGAATCCGAGCAGTTTCACTACCTGTTGGATGCGATCGAGGTCGCCCAACGCTCCCTGCAGGGCACCAAGCGCATTGATGGCGCAGATCCGGGCCGCGTCGTAGCCTTCCTCCTCCGAGACGTCGCCGCCCACGGCGCCCTGATATA
>JBBDRK010000029.1:22569-30584 GCA_040905465.1 Trueperaceae bacterium
TTACGTCGAGGACCGTGTTTCCCACATTGACGCCCAAGTGCAGGCCATCGCCTTGTCGAAAAGGCCTTGCCGAAAAGTCAGCCGAATCACGCAATCGCCCTCTCTTGCCACGCCACATACTATCGATGTAGTTCACATAGTGAAACGCTTCTTTCACAATTATACACGCACCGGCAGGCCGCCCTCAGCCTCGGCAAGCCGGGAGACTCCCCGGCTCGCCGCTTTCAGGTTCCCGAGCAGCTGATTCTAGTTCATCAAGGATCAGGCGGACCTGTGGCGGGATCTGGAACAGGCGCTTGGGCAGTGACCCTCTAGGAATCGCTTCGCCCCGCCGTCCTCAGACCTCGGCAGCAGCCGGAACCACCGCCACTTCGTGCTCGCCGCGCCACGCGAACCAGTAGATGAACGCGCCGTAGAGCGCCTGCAAAAATACGGTGGAGACCCTGAAGACGGTCGCGGCCACCACTGCAATGGACGGTGGCAAACCCGACACTGCCGCCAAATAGCCCACTATCCCGGCTTCCGCCAGCCCGATGCCGCCGGCCGGCAGGGCGCTGAGTCGGCCGAGCATAGTTGGGAGCAGGTAGGCGATGAACACCTCGGAGAGGGGCACGTTCAGTCCCACGCCGCGAAGGCTGAAGTCCAGGAGCAGGACGTCGGTGGCGAACGCCGCCAGTGACAACCCGAACGCGCCGACGACGACTCTCTTGCTGAGGTCCTGTCGCACCGCTTCACCGAAACGCTCCGCCCCCTCCGCCAGTCCCACCCGGGCGGCCAGCCACAGCATCACCCCGCCGAGGAGCCGGCGTATAGGAGGAACGACCAGCAATAGCACGATGGCACCGACTGCGGCCAGCGTGATCAGGGCAGGGATGCGCGCAGCCGGGAACCACAGCGCCAGCGCCATCAGGCCAAGGATGAAGATCGCCTGATCGAACAGGCTCGAGAACACCACGGCTGCGGCCGAAGTGGCCACGGGCACATGCGCCTGCCGCAGCAGGCCGATTCTGGCCGCGATACCCCCAGGCAACAGGGTTGCAGGCTGCCCGGCGGCATACGCCCTCATCACCGTGCTCCGGTTGCGCACGCCGAACGGCCTCAGGAATATCTCGAAGCGCCAGCTCTTCAACGCCAGTTGAACGGCAGGCACGAGCAGGACAAGGATTCCGAATAGAGGGTCGAACGTGGCCAGTGCTCGAAGCACATCCTCGCTGTTGAGATAGCGGAAACCGGCCACGACCAGGCCGACCAGGATGGCGACGTGCAGGATGTACTTGAGTATCTTCATGACGCTGCCACCCCCGTGGCTGGTGGGGCCCTCGTCACGGCCGTTCGAACAAGGCCGCCATGCCCTGGCCCCCGCCAACGCACATGGATAGCACACCGAGCCGCACGTCGCACCGTTCCATCTCGGCGAACAGGTCGGCGGCGATACGTGCGCCGGTGGCACCGAGGGGATGGCCGATCGCTATTGCCCCGCCGTTGACGTTCAGTTTCTCGTCGGGTATGGCCAACTCCTCCTGGCAGTAACTGCATTGCGAGGCGAAGGCTTCGTTTATTTCGAACAGATCTATGTCGTCTATCCCGAGGCCGGTCTTCTCCAACAACTGCCTGATCGCCGGTACCGGACCGACGCCCATTATCTCGGGCGGCACGCCGACCACCGCGGCCTGGATCAGCCGGGCCAGCGGCCGCAGACCGAGCGCATTCGCCTCGTCGGCGGTCATTATCACCGTCATGGCGGCCCCATCGTTGAGCGGGCTCGAGTTGCCGGCAGTCACTGTCGCCTGATCGTCGTAGGCGAAAACCGGCGCAAGTGCGGCCAACGCTTCGAGGCTGGTGCTATCACGAGGGCCTTCGTCGAGCTCGAGCTGCACGTCGCTCCACTCGCCCTCTCCTGCCTTCACGCGAGTGCTCACGGTCATCGTCTGGGCCGCGAAGCGCCCGCCTCGGCGGGCGGCGATCGCCTTGCGGTGCGACTCGAGCGCGAACGAATCCTGCCGCTCGCGGCTGATGCCGAAACGCCGGGCCACCGCCTCGGCGGTCTCCCCCATCGTGTGGAAGACGCCCGGCTTCTCCCGGGCCAGCCTGCGATTGATCGACAGGGTGTGTCCGCCCATGGGAACCCGGCTCGAGCAGTCGCTGCCGCCGGCCAGCACCACGTCCGCCAACCCGCAGTAGACCGCATGGCTCCCCTGCACGATGGTTTGCAGTCCGCTGGCACAGAAGCGGTTCACCGTCGCCGCCGCGGTCTCATCGGGCAGGCCGGCGATCTGGGCGGCCACGCGAGCGAAGTTGTAGCCCGCCTCACCTTCGGGATGGGCGTTGCCCAGCAGCACGTCGTCAACGCGCTCGGGTTCGAGACCGGGCGTGCGTCTCAACGCTTCGCGGATCGTCATCGCCGCCAGGTCGTCCGGTCGCGTGTCGCGCAAGGCGCCCTTGTGCGCTCGTCCTACCGGCGTTCGAACGGCCGTCACTATCACCGGCTGGCGGCTCATGAGGGGCGCTCGCTGGTCATCAGGGCCATTACGTCTAGTTCCACGGCCGCAGCACGATGGCGCCCTCTCGCAGGTGGGCGACCTCCGGTCCGCGGACACCGGGTCCCTGCTCTCCCGCCTGCGCGAGCGCGCTGCCGATGCGGAGTTGCGGAGACCGAATCTGCTGCGCCCATATGACCGCTTTCTCGTTACCGCCGGCGCCGGCATGCGCCAGGCCGCGCAGCGTACCGATGACTATGATGTCATCGTCGGCGATGAGTTCGGCGCCGGCGTTGACGTCGCCGAGAACGACCAGCGAACCGCTCGATTCCAGTTTCGCTCCACTGCGCACAGTGCGCGAGACGATGAGCGTTTCCCCTCGCGCCTGGATCACCGCGGTCGGTGGCCGCAGTTCCGTCATCTGGCCGCCGGCTTCCCGCACCTTGCTCGCCAGCAACTCGAGCGCCGACCACGGCACCCTCTCTGCTACCTCCACTATCACCTTGCCGGCCAGCAGCTCCTGCCGTTCGGCGAGAAGCACGTCCATGGACTCGACAGTGTCGCCCGCATCGAGGCTCAGGAGGATGCCCCCACGGGTGCCACGTGTTCTCATCGTCCCTCGATTCCCAGATAGCCCGCCAGGAAGTCGCGCGCGACGGGCACTGCCACCGCCGAGCTCGATCCCGCGTACTCAAGAAATACCACGACCGCGATTTCCGGCTCGTCTATCGGCGCGTAACCCATGAACCACACGTGCTCGAGACCCACCCCGTGTCCGTTCTCGGCAGTGCCGGTCTTGCCCGCGACCTCTACCGGGA
The DNA here is from genome assembly GCA_040905465.1 of Trueperaceae bacterium. Taxonomy (GTDB): domain Bacteria; phylum Deinococcota; class Deinococci; order Deinococcales; family Trueperaceae; genus DASVCN01. The sequence goes on from JBBDRK010000029.1 coordinate 25,865, forward strand.
ACTTGGCGGCCGGCCCCAGAAAACGGCTCGAGCCGTGGTCTGTGATCATCTTCCGCATGCCCGACTCGAGGGTAGACCAGAAGCGCCCGGGAATCACTCGTTCTTCGACGGGCTGCTCGACGCCGCCGATCGACTTGATCAGATGAGGCTCTACCAGCCTGCCGGAGTTTGCCAGCGTGATGATGAACTGGAGCGTCTGCAGCGGGGTGGCCAGCACGAAGCCCTGCCCGATCACGGTGTTCAGCGTGTATCCCGGGTACCACGGCTCGCCCGTTACCTGCCGCACCCAGGTTTCGTCCGGCACCCGGCCGGCCTTCTCCTCCGGCAGGGCCAACCCCAGCTCCTGCCCGAATCCGAATTCCTGGGCGCGTAGGGTCAGGTCCCGGACGAAGGGCGCCCAGCCTCTGGAGAAGTCGGATGTGGCCATCGCCGCGCGCCAGTAGAAGGTGTTGCACGAATCGCCGATGGCCTCGGTCACGTCATAACTGCCGCGATCATAGGTAGACCAGTTCTCCCAGGTCCGTCCGCCGTAGCGCAGACCGGCGCTGCACGAGTAGTTGGTGCCGGGGGCGATGTAGCCCTTCTCCAGCAGGGTCGAGCTGGTAACGATCTTGAACGTCGACGCCGGCGGATACGCCTCGACTCCCCGGTTCTGCAACGGCAGGTTCCGGCCGTCATCGAGGATCGCAGCCAACTCGTCCGGTTCGGTCGGCCGGCGGGTGAACACATTCTGGTCGAAAGTGGGGGCGCTGGCCAGGGCGAGAATCTCTCCCGTGCGCGGGTCTGCCGCCAAAATCGCTCCGCGGACGGTTTCCTCGAGGGGCAGCTCGTTGGCGACCCGCTCGGCATTGACGTACTTCAGGGCACCCGCCAGCACGTCCTCGGCCAGCCGCTGCAGTTGAGGGTCGGTAGTCAGCATCACGTCGACCCCGGGCTGCGCCGGTACCAGTTCGGTCTCTCGCAGCACGACGCGACGGTTGTTCACCTCGACGAGCTTGGAACCGGCCGCACCGAAGAGCTGGCGCTCCAAGCCCGCCTCCAGGCCCATCACCCCTACCAGCTCGTCCTTGGAGTAACCGGGGAAGCGGACCGGGTCGGCCAGGGTGGTGTATCCGACCACATGGGAGCCGAGATTGGTTGGGTAGGTGCGCTCGATGCGCTCGCGCAGGTGCAGGTTGTGCTGGCCCGCCACCAACTCCTCGACACCCGGAATCAATCGGTCCGGAATGTTCCAACTGATAACCGCGCCCTGCTCGCGCTCTTCTTTCTTGCTCAGGTCCGGTTCGCGGGGGGCGCCGTCGATCGTGAGCAGATACTGCAGCCGGTCCCAGTTATCGACGGGCCCGCCCGTGAACATCAGGTCGTATGCCACCCGGTTGTCCGCGAGCACGGTACCGTCCCTGGCGAGAATTCGGCCCCGGAGTGGCGAGATCCGCCGCTCTTCCAGGAAGTTCTGGTTGGACAGGACGGCAAACTGCTCTGCCATCGCCAGTTGCAGGTACATGAGTCGTCCGGTGAAGATCACCAGGAAGGTGAGCAGTATGGCCAGCAGCAGCCGCAATCTGGAGATCACAGCAACTCCTTGCGCAGTATCGAGGCGCGTTCGAACAGCGCGTCGGCCCAGGGCAACAACCAGAGCCCGACGATCACCGTGAAGCCCAGGTCGAACGCCGCCACCAGCGGCACGCTGAGCAGCGTCTCGAAGGTTCCGCTGAGCCAGACCACCATGGCAGCCATCGCCACCCACTTGCCCACAACCGCCGCGAGCAGCTTGAGCACGCGCTCGAAGAAGCCGACCTGCGACAGCTGAGCCGTTACCACCAGGGCGGCCATCGCCGCCCCCGAGAGCGCGAACGCGTGCACTCCCAGCACACCGTTGCCGATCAGATCCTGCAAGAGTCCGATTCCGTAGCCCGCGCTTACCAACTGCCAAGGCGCGAGTCTCCCCACCAGGGTCAGCATGGCCAACAGGAACAGGTCGGGGGCAGGCAGCGGCGCGAGAAGCGCCGAGAGGAACCCCTGGCCCAGAATCAGCAACAGGTAAAAGACGAACAGTCGCATTGTCAGCCGTTGCCGTAGACGCGCTGGCGCATGTCGGGCTCCTCCCTTCCCTTGTGAATGGACGTCGCCCTTTCGGACCCGCCTTCGGAAACGCTCTGTAGTCTACCGTTCCCCGGAGATCGGACGAGACGAAGAAGTTGACACGCCAGGGCCGGCAACGGCGAGGTTTCGCCCCGGCCAGCGCCGACTTCTCGAGACCCGATAGCGGCCAGACCGCCCCAGCGGTTCAGGGCAGGCGCCTTCCCAGGTAGATGGACTGGTGCCCGTCATCACCTTGCCGAAACAGCTCGACGAACCGCATCGCCTCGTAAAAGCCGTGCGCACGCCGGTTAGCCGAACCCACGCCCAGGTGCACGCCCGGTGACCACAGCTCGACCAAGGCCTCCAGGAGCCTCTCCATGAGCCGGCGACCGTTTCCGCGTCCCTGACATCGTGGCAGGAGATCGATATGGAGATGCGAAGGATACGGCTCGAGCGCCTCGGGGTACACCAGTTCGGGATGATGAAGGCGGTAGTAGATGCGAGCCGTACGGCTCCACTGTCGCTCGTCGCCGTGCGGCTCGGGAAGTGCCAGCTGCAACGGCGGAAGCCAACTCTCGACCATCCGCCGGTGGAAACGGCGGGTATCGGCGGCGCCGAGCACATAACCGCATAGGCCGTCCCTGTCTTCCAGAACGAACGCGAGTTCCGGCTCCAGCGTTACGTACGGCCCGGCGTAAAGGTGTCCCAGCGCCCACGGATCGTCGTACAGCTCGCTCGCGTCGTCGCCGGAGTCGCCGGTGAGCAAACACACCCGGTAGACAGAGTCCAGGTCTTCCGAGGCGTACGGCCTGATCGTGAACTCGGGACCGGCGGTCATGATCCTACTGGCACGACTACTTCCCGAAAATGTTCGGAAGCTCCTGAATGTCCACGAGCACGTCGCGCGGCTTCGAGCCGGAGTGGTTTCCGACTACGCCCAACGCTTCGAGCGAGTCCATCAGCTTGCCGGCGCGGGCGTGGCCCACCTGCAACCGCCGCTGCAGCCGCGACACGCTCGCCTGGCCCTCGTTGATGACCAGTTCGGCGGCTGCGCGCAGCTTGTCGTCGTTCCAGTCGATCATCCCTTCGGCCTCGGACTCGTGCATCGAGGGCGGATCGAAATCGGCTCCGTAGGCCTCGACGAAGTCGTCGTCGAAGTACTGTCGGCGCAGGAACGCCGCCAGCGTGCCGATCTCGGTCTCGCTGATGTACGGTCCCTGCAGGCGCACCGGCTTGACCAGTCCCGGCTGGTAGAAGAGCATGTCGCCCATCCCCACCAGCCGCTCGGCGCCCATCGTGTCGAGGATCGTGCGCGAGTCGTGTCCGCTGGAGACCGCGAAGGCGACGCGGGCGGGAACGTTGACCTTGATCAGGCTGGTGAGGATGTCCACGCTGGGACGTTGGGTGGCCAGCACCAGATGCATTCCCGTGGCGCGCGCCATCTGGGCGAGCCTCATGATGGCGCTTTCCACCTCTTTGGGCGAGGTGATCATCAGGTCCGCCAGCTCGTCGATGATGACGATGATGAACGGCAGCTGCGGCATGTCGAGGTTCTTGGCCTTCTCGTTGTACTGATCGAGATTCTTGGCGCCGATGCGGCTCATCATCTTGTAGCGCCGCTCCATGTGGGCGACGGCGCCCAACAGCACTCCCGCCGCGTCGTTGGGGTTGGTCACCACCGGCCGCAGCAGGTGCGGAATCCCGTCGAATGGCGTCAGTTCGACCATCTTCGGGTCAACCATCAGGAAGCGCAGTTCGGTCGGCAGGAACTTGTAGAGCAGGCTGCCGATGAGGGTGTTCACGGCGACCGACTTGCCCGAGCCGGTGGAGCCCGCCACCAGCAGGTGCGGCATCTTGGCCAGGTCGCCGACCACCATCTCGCCGTCGATCGACTGCCCGAGGATCAACGGCAGCCTCGCCTTGGCACGGCGGAATGCGGGGTTCTCGGCCGCCTGGCGGAAGCGGATGAGGTCGCGGTTGGCGTTGGGAACCTCGAGCCCGATCACGCTCTTGCCGGGGATTGGAGCTTCGATGCGAACCGAACCGACCGCCATCGCCAGGGCCAGATCGTCCGAGAGGTTGGCGAAGCGGCTGATCTTCTCGCCCGGCGCCGGCTCCACCTCGAAGCGGGTGACGGTGGGTCCGCGCACCGATGACACCACCCTGCCCTCCAGCTTGAAATTGGCGAGGGTCTCGTCAATCTTGCGGACCCTGTCTCTGACCTCGTTGGCCAGGGTCGCCGGGTCGTCCTTGGCGCCACGTTGCACCAGGTCGAGCAGGTCGTATCCCGGCACCTGGATCGGTATCCCGCCGACCTCGGCGATCTCCGATGCGGAGTCTTCGCCGTGCCGCCGGCCGTGCCCGCCCGAGGTCGGTTTGGCTAGCGCGGCGCGCTGAGCTGCACTCAGGTCCCACGGCACCTCGAGAAGCTCCGGATCGGGTACTTTGCCATCGGCCGGCCTGCCCACGTCAGTACCGCCGGCGCGCGTGATCGAACCGCCGGCGTTGCCCTCGGCGGACGCCCCCACCCCTACCGCCGTCGGGAGCGACTCGCCCGCCCTCGTTTCGTCGCCCTCCCGCTCCGCTGCTTCGTCGGCTGCGCCTTCGCCGATGGCCGGACCCCGGAGTGCCGCCTCGT
>JBBDRK010000029.1:30684-56799 GCA_040905465.1 Trueperaceae bacterium
GCTGCTTCGTCGGCTGCGCCTTCGCCGATGGCCGGACCCCGGAGTGCCGCCTCGTTGAGTGCCGCCTCGTGAAGGCCATCCTCCCGAAGTGCAGCCTCCTGTGCCGCGGCCTCCTTGGCAGCCGCTTCCTGGGCCGCTGCTTCCTGGGCAGCGGCCCAGGCCCGCCTGGTCCGGTCCTCCACCGCCGCGAGCGCCTGGCGCCAGCCGTCCAGCTTGCGCAGCGCCTCGCGTCGCTTCTCGCGCAGGTCACCGGCCAGGGTACGGTCGTAATCCGCCAGCTCTTCCCCTTCTCCCAGTTCCGCGCGCAGGATCTCGAGCGAATCCAACAGGCCGCGCCAGCCTTCCAGGGTGTCGACCTCGTCCCCCAGTGAACCGGCGTCGCCCTCGACCTTGCCGAAGGCGGCGACCCGTTTGGCGTGCTCCTTGCCGATCCGGTCCAGGTCGCGTGGCCGAGCCTCGCGCAGTGAACCCACCGTCAGGTCGCGCTCGCGCGTCAGGCGCCGGTGCCGTTCCATCAGGGCGGTGAGGTCCAGTGCCATCGCCTTGCGAACGTCGTCGAGCGCGCGCGCTGCCAGGCTCGAGCCGGAAAGCGGATCGTCGAGCTGGGCCTTGACGCCACGGGCCCACTCCTCGAATCCCACCACCCCTTCGGCCTGCAATGTCGCCGAGAGCTCGGCGGCGCGGTCGCGGGCGAAGTCCGAGACGGCCTCCTGCCAGGCCCTGACGTCGAGGCGAACGTCCTCCAACGTCCCGACGTGGGCGTCCCCGAGCCGTGAACGAGAAGCCTGGACAGCCTTGCGCCACCTGTCGAGCTCGCCGGACCCGGGATAGAGCGAGGAGAGGGCGCGCAAGTCCCTGTCCAGCTCCCCGAGTCGCGTGCGCTCGAGAGCGACGTCTGCGTGGAAGGCGGCCCGCTCCCGGGCCCGGCGCCGGGCGGCCACCGCCGCCTTGAACGCGATCCTCAAGCCCTGGACCAGCCGAACCGCTCCCACCCGGACGATGGTGGTCGGCCGCCAGCCGAAGATGGCTTCAACCCCGAGAGTGACCACGAACAGGGCCGGCAACAGCGCGAACCAGCCGGCCGCCCCCGCCCCGCTCGCTCTCAGGGACTCGCCCCAGGCACCGGTCGCCAGCGGACGTGACAGCGCCAGCACCAGCCACAGCCCGGCGACCAGCGCCAGGTACCCGATCAGGACCCGCGGCCAGCTTCGCGGGTTGCGGCGCAACAGGAACAAGCCGCCCAGCGCGAGCAGCGGCCAGGGCAAGGCATAGGCCCCCCAGCCCGACCGTCCGGTCATCCAGCCGCGCAGGTCGGCGCCGAAGTCGCCGGTAGGCAGTTGCGGTATCAGTATCCCCAGCACGAATACGCCGAGGGCGAGGAGCACCAACCCTATCGCCTCGAGGTCCGGCTGCCCCTTGCTCGGGCCCTTTCTTCCCTTGCGCTTGCCTGCCACGCCCTCAAGTCTATCGCGCGTCCCAACCGGCGTAGGCGGAAAGATTTACCTCGACGTCCACCGGTGCCCGAGCCGGTCTCGCCGCTACCGCCCGGCGAGGGACGGTATGCTGTTGGGACCGGGCGGAGCTTTCAAAGCAAGGACGAAGGGCGAAATGTCGGCACCATCTCGAAGCGGCAGGAACCGGTCGGTGCTCATCTCGCACGCGGCTGCAGGTGCGGCGGGAGTCGGCTTGTTCCTCGCCGGCGTGATGCTGAACTTGCCGCCGCTGTGGCTCGGAGTCATGCTGGCCGGCGGGCTGACCACCGCCTCGGCGCTCTTCGGGATTGTCACCAGCTTGACGATGCTGGTCCTGGCGGTAGCGGGGCTGTGGGTGTTACCGCCGCTGCTGGGGCGCCCGATCGACGTCGTTAGGCTCGTCGGGCTGGTGGCGATAATGCTACCGGCGATGTTCGCCGGCCACGCGCTGTACCTGCGGGTCCAGGCTGCCGAACGCCGGCAGGACGAAGAGGCTCGCCGTACCAGGCTCCTCACCGAAGCCGCCATGGTGATGCAGAAACTGGACAACACCGACGCCCTCTTTCGCACTATCCTCCGGATGCTGGCCGACATCCTCGACTTCACACACGCACAGGTTTTCGCGCCACGTGACGGCACCATGGTGTTGATCGCCAGCCACCGCTGGGAGGTTCCGGCGGAGTTCCACCTGCCGCTGGCGTCGGTGGTGGGCGAAGCGGCCGAATCGAAGATGCCGCAGTACGTGCCGGACGTGCGCAATCACCCTACCTACTTCGCGGCCCCCAACGCCCCCAGGACGCTTTCCGAGCTCGCCATTCCGTTGATGCTCGAGGAGCGCGTCGCGGCGGTCCTCAACATCGAGCACGCCTCAGCAAACGCATTCGGCAGCGAGGAGCTGAGGGCACTGGTGGCCTTCGGCAAGATGACCGAGGAGGCGCTGGAACGCGCCAGCCTCCACACCCAATTAGTGGAGATGCTAGAGGTGATACGCAACCTCGCGCAATCCGACGACCCCACGGTCTTGTTCGAGGAGACCGTGAAGTCGGCGATTCGGCTGATACCCGGCGCCGAGTCGGGTTCGCTCATGCTCTACGACAAGGGCGACTTCCGCTTCGTGGCGGCCGAGGGTTACGACCGCCAGTCGCTCCGTACCATCTCCGGCGTCGGCCACACCACGCAGTTGAAGTGGTACGCCGGCTCCGAGGAGGACTTCGTGAAAGGGGTGCCGCGGCTGCTGATCGGTGAAGCGATCAGCGAGGCGAGCATGGCCGGGCTGGATACCGACGAGCAGCGCAAGACGATATTGCACGCCGGCCGGGTCCAGGAGCTCACCGCCACCATCTGCGTGCCGATCAGCTACGGCGGGACGGTCCTCGGCATGCTGAACATCGACAGCTTCGCACCGTCCAACCCGTTCGGTCCGCACGCGCTGCTGCTGGCCGAGACATATGCGCAGCAGATCGCCGTCATCATCCGGCAGACGCTATACCGCGACGCGCTCGAACAGGCTGTGGTCACCGACTCGCTCACCGGGCTCGGCAACCGCGAAGGGTTCAACCGCCAATTGAACGTGGAGCTGGCCAGAGCCCGTCGCTACGGTCAGACCTTCAACCTGGTAATGATCGACCTCGACGGTTTCAAGTGGATTAACGACCGATTGGGTCATAGCGCCGGAGACCGGGCGCTGGTAGAGGTAAGCGGCCAGATGGAACGGGAGCGCCGCGAGGGCGACAGCATATTCCGGTGGGGCGGCGACGAGTTCGCCCTCATCCTGCCGGAGATCAACCGGGAGCAGGCCTGGCTGGTGGCCGAGCGCTACGCCGCGGCAATCGCGCGAGTTCAACTCGAGGACTTCCCCTTGTCGGCGTCGTTCGGCATGGCCTCCTATCCCGAAGACGGCACCGATGCCGAGAGCCTGCTGCGCAAGGCGGACGACCTGATGTATCGCCGCAAGTCGACCTGAGGACGGCCCGGGACGCCGCCCGCCCGAGCGGCGCCCCCACTCGACGCGCTTCGAAAGCGATCGATCAGACCCGCTTGCGGTCGACCTCGCTGAGCTCTACGACCGCCTCTTCCCGATATGCCGGACGGTTCAGCAGGTAATCTTCGACGACGATCTTCACCAGCGCCACGAACGGAACGGCCAGCAACGCCCCTACCAGCCCCAGCAGCCCGATCCCCGCCATGATCGCCAGCAGCACCGTGAGCGGATGAAGGTTGGTGCTGCGCGAGAGGATCAATGGAGCGAGCACGTTGCCTTCGAGCTGGTTGGCGATTACGAACACCACGACGGCCAGGCCGGCGGTGAGGGGACTGACGGTGAAACCGAGCAGGACTGCCGGCACTACCCCAATGATCGGACCGAGATACGGAACGAGATTGAAGATGGCCGCCAGGAAGCTGATCGCCAGCGCCAGCGGCACGCCGACAATGCTCAGTCCGATCCAGACGAGCACCCCCAGCACAAGCGTGATCAGCAACTGGCCGCGCATGTAACCGCCCACCGCGCCGTCCGCCTTGCGGACCAGGTCGCTGTAGAGCGGGCGCCACCGCACCGGCACCAGCCGGTAGGCGTTGTTGGTGAAGCGCGGAAAGTCGTAGAGGAAGTAAGCCGACGCCAGCAGGATCAGAATCACCTGCAGGGTGGTCGAGATGATGTTGGTCGCGCCCGACACGAGCAGCGACGGGCCGCCCGTAACCAGTTGCTCGAGCAGGCCGGTAAGCGCTTCGACGGCCCGGGCCAGCACGCTCGCCAGCTGCTCCTGCACCTGCACCGCGAGCTGGTCGTTCTGTTCGAGGCCGAGGCGCTCCGACAGGAATCCGGGCAGTCCTTCCGCCACGCCGGCGAGCCAGACCTGGAAACCGGTGAGGGCGGCGCCGACGTTCTCCAGCGCTACCGGTATTCGCCTCACGAACTCGCCTAGCTGCGTCACAACCTGGCCGATCAGGATCGAGCCAAGCACGAACACCTGCAGCAGGACCAGATAGATGAGCACCACAGCGAGCCCGCGCGCCACCCGCAGCCGCCCGATGCGCAGTCGGCTCAGGGCCTCGACCAGAGGGTTGAGGATGTAAGCGATTATGAATCCGATGATCGCGACTTGCAGTGCAAAGGCGTAACCGCGTCGCAAGGTTATGAGCAGCCAGACCGCGAAGACCGTAAGCGCCAGGTACGCCAGCGCGCGCACCCAGGGGTTGCGCCAGACGATCTCGAGAGCGGTCACCTGCTGCTCGGAGTACGGATCGTGGGGAGGGGGCCGATCGTCGTTCATTCTGTCACGGACCCGTGAACACGGTTGCCGCGGCGATGTGCACCTCGTCCGCGTCCATACCCTCTCCGAAGTAGCCGTCGTCGCCCCAGATCTCGAAGTGCAGCCTGGATCCGCGCCTGGTGCCGGCGACTCCCTCGTCGGTGCCGGAGTTGCCTACGAAGCCGATCACCGTACCGCGTTGCACAGGTTGCCCCTCGCTCAGGCCGTCTCGTATCGCGGACAGATGGGCGTAGCGCAAGAGGCGGCCGTCTTCGATCTCGAGCCACACCTGGCGACCGCGCAGGCGGTCGAGCTCGTCGTCGTCCGCACCATCGGCCACCGCCGACATCAACCGCTGCCACTCACCCTCGTCGGCCTCACGAAAGGCGTTGTCGACGCGCACCAAGGTGCCGGCGGCGGCAGCGATCACCGCGGCGCCGTAGGGAACGGGCACACCCGAGTCGCCGTCGTAGAAGTCGAAGCCCTCGCTGGCGCCTTGCCGGTAGGGGCGCGGCGAGCCGGGCAGATGGGCAGGGTTGTCGGGCAGCTCGGCGCCCGGTATCGGGAACCACAGCCCGCGATCGTCGCTGCTCTGAGCAGCGGCGGGCGGTTGGGCAGCGGGCGGCGCGTCGGACCGTTGCCGCAGCTCCCGCAGCTCCGATCTCTGGCCGGCCAGCAATACGGTCACGACGACGCCATAGACGACGGCAGCCAGTAAGAGATACCAGCCGGGCCTGAGGGTGCGCCAGAATGCCATTCGCGTCGAGTCTATCATCACGTGACCAGCGCGGCATATCTGGCCAGGGCACGCAAGATTGGGCTGAGCGCCGGTCAGCCGGCACGCTCCAGCAGGTACAGACCGGGCCTGTGGCCTCCATGGAAGACGCGCACCGTATTGGCTGCCCGCCAGCCGGACTGGCCGGCGACAGCCGCTTCGAACAAACGCAGCTCGTGGGTTATCGCCACCATTCGGGCACCTTTCGACGCCACCCGCGCCGACTCGGTCAGGAACCGCGGGTAGAGTTCGGAATTGTCGCGGTGCCTGCCGACGGCGTCCCCCCACGGCAGATCTGCGCTCAGCCGGTCGAAGCTTGCCGACTCGAACGGCAGGGCGGTCGCGTCGGCCGGCAGCAGCTCGGCCCTGGCAGCCAGGCCCGCGCCCGCGAGATTCGCCTTGGCGCAAGCCAGCGCCTCCGGATCGAGGTCCACGCCGACTCCTCGCGACCACCTGCCGGCAAGCCCTCGTTCGATGAGCAGGGTGCCGGAACCGCACATCAGGTTCAGGTAGCGGTCGGTGGCCGCGGTGCGCAGCATGTCATGGGCGGCGACGGCAACCGTGGCGTTGAGGCCGCCCGGCCGGTTGCAGACGCGCCAGTCGCGCGCCGACAGCGGGCGGGGCGTGAGCCGCAGCAGCACCTCCCAGCCGCCTCGCGAACCGGGCCTGACCCGCAGCAGCAGATCCCCATCGGCGCGTTCCGGCAAGCCGCTGGCCGCGCTCAGTGCCTCGGCGAGCCGTCGGAACGCCGGCGAGTCGCTGCCGGCGGCGCCGAAGCGGAATCCCTGGTATGCCCCGGCGGGCGCCTCCCGGCGCACGTCCCCGACGGCCGCAATGAGCCTGCTCAGGTGGGCATGGCCCAACAGCGCCTTGGGACGGGGCAGGTCGAAGCCGATCACGACGAATACCGCCACACAGCGACGCAGGCTCAGGAGTTCGCGCCGCGACCCGTGGTGCTCGAACAGCAGCGCGTCGTCGCTCTTCCGCAACAGCTTCGCCCCCAGCGCCCGCAACTCGGCGGTGGCGAACGGAGCCATTCCGGGCAACACCTCGGCTTCGTAGATCTTCTGAGAAGCGGTCGGCTGCGTCTCGGCTTTCTTGGTCGACGGCTTGCTGGGCGGCTCGCCGGATCGCTGGGAAACGCGGCCACCGGGTCGCTTGGGACGTCGGGCCACGCCTCACCGTAACTCGGGCAGGCGGCTCCGAACGTCGGACCCGCTGTCAGGACAGCCGCAGTCAGAACCGGTAGCCGATGCCGGCCCGGCCGAGCAAGCCCAGCTCCACGCCGTTACGAAAGACCGACTCGGGACCGAGCTCGAGGTAGATCAGTCCGGGCTCGCTGAGGCTGCGGCCCAGCGGCACTTCGATGCCGGCAAACGCGAGAATTCCGCCGGCGGCACCGGCCGGCCCGCCGCGGAGCAGCGGTCCGGCACCGAGGTAGGGCAGTACCGGAGCGTCGACTCCGACGGGAAATGAGTACAGCAGTTGCAGCTCGAGCCCGAAGCCAGCCCCCATGCTGAAACCGCCGCCGCCACGCAGGTGAAGCGACGGCACGAGGTCACGAATACCTACGTGCACAGTAGCCGGCAGCGGATAGCCGGCTGCTATTCCGATCCACCACTCCAGCGGGCGGCGCTGCTGAGGAGAAGCCACCCCGAACCTATCCTGTGGCGCGCCTCCGGCAGGGGACGCAGCAGGGGCGGCGGCCGGCACGCGGCGTCCCGGCGACGCCTCGGGCAGCGGCGGCACTGTGTCGGCCGCCGATACCGGAATCCCCTCGTGGCTCTCCGGATCGAGCGGAAAGCGCTCCTCACCTACCGACTCGTTGAGGTATGCCTCGATATCGGCGACCCGCCGGCCCAACGCCTGCACGCTCGCCACCGACGCCGCGTTCTCCAACGCCGACTCGACGCGTCTTACCCGGCCCAGCATCTCCGCAACTCGCTCCACGTCGGACCAGAATGCAGGATCGAGGGCGAGGTCGGCCAGCGAACCGCCTATCAGGTCGACCAGCCTGGCCGCCACCACCGCCAGCTCATAGCGTGTCGCGGGGCGGTCGCCGCGAAAGTTCTCGTCCGGGTAACCGGTGAGCACTCCGAGAACCGACAGCCGTCTGATGGCGTCTACGGCCCAGTGCCGCTCGGGTACGTCGAGATAGCGTTCCGGCGCCAATTGCGTTGCTCCGGTGGGCAGGGGCTGCGCCAGCGCAGCACCCATGAGGAGGGCCGCCGCGAGGGGGGCCAGGAATGAAGATGGTTGGTGACGCATGACTGATCTCCCGTTCTGGCACGGTCGTCGGCAGCCGGATCGGCGGCCTGTGGGTTGTGGCTGGTCTCATCGTGGCGCATGTGGAGCCGGCTGACAGTGTCGCCGCGACCAGGGTTAGTCTTTCCGGTGTCGGCGGCGGCCGGCCGTGGGCGGCAGGCTCCCGGTAAGCTGGCGAGGTGCCGGCAGCGCTCTACCTACACGTCCCGTTCTGCCCCCAGATCTGCCCGTATTGCGACTTCCACAAGATGCTGCGCAACGAGGGCCTGGTCGAGGCCTACCTGAACCGGCTGGAGCAGGAGATCGCGGAGACGGCCGTCCGCTATCCCGGCCCACTCGACACCATCTACCTGGGCGGAGGCACCCCGTCGGGCCTGAGCGATGCCGAACTGGACCGCATCGTTTCCGCCATCGACGCCGCCTGGGGCTTCCCGGCGCGCCGGGAGACCACGTTGGAAGCCGACCCGCTGACGTTCGATCCGGCGCGCCTGCGCTTCTTCCGAGAGCTCGGTTTCTCACGCCTCTCGATAGGCCTGCAATCGACGCAGGACCGGGTGTTGAAGCGCCTGGGCCGCCGCCACACCGCCGGCGAGGGCCTGGAAGCGCTCGGCTGGGCGATGGAGGCGGGATTCGAGGCATCGGCCGATCTGATCACGGCGGTCGACGGCCAGGACTCCGCCGCCGACCTGCGTGCCCTTGCCGTTACCGGCGTGCCCCACGTCAGCGTATACACCCTCACCATCGAGCCCTATACGCCGTTCGCGCTGCGCGGCGTGACGGTCGACGAGGAGCGCGCCGCGGACGATTACGAGCTGGCCGCGGCGATGCTGGGCGAGCACGGCCTCGAGCGATACGAGGTCTCGTCGCACGCCCGGCCCGGCCACGAGTCGCGTCACAACCAGGTCTACTGGCACGGCCGGCATTTCCTGGGGATCGGTCCCTCGGCGGCCGGATTCCTGCCGTCGCTGGACGGGCCGGGCGAACGCGTCAGCAACCAGCAGCTCAAGGGCTGGCTCGACGGCGCGGAACCGCGACGCGAGCGGCTGACGGCGAACGACTACGCGCTCGAGCGGCTGATGACCGGCCTGCGCACCAGGCTCGGGGTCGACCTGTCGGACGTGCTCGAGCGAAGCGGGGTAGACGTCGCGGAGCGCTTCGCCGGCACGCTGGAACCCCTCTACCGTCAGCGACTGCTCGAGCTGGAGCAGGGCCGCCTGAGGGCGACCGATGAAGGCCTCATCCGCCTCGACGCCATGTTGCGCCGGTTCTTCGCGGCCCAGCCGAGCTGAGGAGAATCACCTGCCCGACTCTTATCCGGGCCCGGTCGGTGCCGGTCTGGCCCGCCGGCGACGCCTGTGGGCCAGGCGGCGAGAAACGCTGAGGCGCCGAAATCGCAGAGGTGCCTCGCCTTCCCTGCGGCGCGTTAGAACATCGTGACCACGAAAGTTACATCCAGACCGATTTTCGCCTGGGCATTTAGCGGTGCCTTACCGGCATCCGACCCGAAAGTCGGCTACCGCCAGTGAAAAGCCCAGCCGCAAAGGCCGAAATCGCCTCCGTTTTGCAAGCTTTGTTACCACAGTGTTCCAACTGACCCAGGGAATTGCGACGGACCTCTCCCGCGAAAGCCGGCTCGAGCGAGGCTACCCCCTCGGCAACTCGGCCTGGGACAGTAACCGGGCCAGCACGCCGGCACTGGCCAGCCCCAGCGCCTCCTCGTCGCGTATCTCGGCGAGCGCCTGGTCGAAGCGGCGCAGCAGGTTGGGATAGCGCCGCAGGTACTCCTCCGGATCGAGGTCCCCGTCGGCCGCCAGCGCCCTCAGATAGCCCTCGGTCAGGTCGCGCTGGACCCGCCTCAACTCCATGATCAGGCCTCCCAACGCGATCTTTTCCCACTTGCTCGTGGCCTGATGCGCCGACAGGCTGTCGCGAAGCCAGGCGAGTGAGAGACGCTCGCCCAGCGCGTAGAACCGCCGGGCCGCTTCGTCGAGCTTCACGCCGGTTCGCTGTGCAACGTCGATCACGCCGACGCTGGTAGGCAGGTAGTCGAAGGCGGCGACTTCGTCCGCCAGGTCCTTGGCGAACCCGTCCTGGCCCGCGCGTTTGCGCTGGCGCTGGTAGTGGCGCCGCTCGGAGGGCGGCAGGAAGCCGTGCAGCTTGCGCCGCAGGGTAGCCAGCGGCTCCCGATAGGTGGCCACGAACTCCGCTATCGGGGTGCGGGTCAGGTCGGAAAGGAGGATCCAGTTGACCATCCCCTCCACCGCCTCGACCAGCTCCGACAGCGCCCGGTATTGCGCGACCGCCGCCACCTCGTTGTCGAGCGCGAACATCTGCGTCAGGAACTCTTCGACCTCCAGGATCTCCAGGGCGATCAGTGCCGCCCGAATCACCTCTACCGGAGTCGCCCCGGTGTCGCGAATGGTCCTGTGCACGAAGGTGATACCCAGGATGTCAACGACGGTATTGGTGAACTGGGTGGCGATAATCTCGCGCCGTAGTGGGTGGCCCTCGATCCCTTGCCGAAAGCGTTCGGCCAGCTGCGCCGGGAAGTAACCGACGAGATAGTGCCGGAAGTGGGCCTCGTCGGGAAAGTCGGTCTCCAGCAGGCGGCGGTAGAGGCCCATCTTGGCGTACGCCAACAGCACCGCCAGCTCCGGCCGGGTGTAGCCCACGCCGGTGCGACGCCGTTCGGTCAGCTGCCGGGCCGACGGCATCGCCTCGACCTCGAGATCCAGGCCGCCGCGCTCCGCCAGGTAGGTCTGCAAGGACTCGAACAGGAGCGGATCGTGTCGGCTGCGCTCCTCGGCCAGCGACAGCGCCAGCGACTGGCGGTAGTTGTCGGCCAACACCAGGGCGCTGACCTCGTCGGTCATCTCCCGTAGCAACCGGTTGCGTTGGACGGCGGACAGCTCGCCCGATGCCAGGGCGGGCCGAAGCAGGATCTTGATGTTCACCTCGTGATCGGATAGGTCTACCCCGGCGGCGTTGTCGATTGCGTCGGTGTTGATCCGCCCGCCGGCCAACGCATATTCCACTCGCGCCCGTTGGGTGAGGCCGAGGTTTCCCCCCTCCCCCACGACCCGGCAGCGAAGCTCGTCGGCCGCCACCCGCACCAGATCGTTGGCGGTATCGCCGACATCGCGGTCGCTCTCGGCCGAGCTCCTCACATACGTGCCGATCCCGCCATTCCACAACAGGTCCACCTGTGCGCGCAGGATCGCCTTCACCAGCTCCTGGCCGCTAAGTACATCGGCCTCGCTGGCGAGCAGCTCCTTGGCCTCCGCGGTCAGCGGGATCGCCTTGGCGCTGCGGTCGAAAACGCCACCGCCCGGCGATATCAGAGAGGTGTCGTAATCCCGCCAGGTCGAGCGCGGCATCTCGAAGAGCCGGCGCCGCTCGACGAAGCTGCTGGCCGCGTCCGGCTTCGGATCGAGGAAGATGTGCATGTGATTGAAGGCCGCCACCAGCCTGATTCGGTCGCTGTAGAGCATCCCGTTGCCGAAGACGTCTCCCGACATGTCGCCGATGCCGGCCACCGTG
Source organism: Trueperaceae bacterium (assembly GCA_040905465.1). Taxonomy (GTDB): domain Bacteria; phylum Deinococcota; class Deinococci; order Deinococcales; family Trueperaceae; genus DASVCN01. The sequence continues at coordinate 41,988 of JBBDRK010000029.1, forward strand.
AACTCGTCGCGCCCTACGTCCAGGCCCATCTCGCGGAAGTGACGTGCAACGCACTCCCAGGCGCCGCGGGCGGTTATGCCGATCGCCTTGTGGTCGTAACCCTGCGAGCCGCCCGACGCGAAGGCGTCGCCCAGCCAGAAGTCGTACTCCGCGGCGGTCTCGTTCGCCAGGTCGGAGAAGGTGGCGGTACCCTTGTCGGCCGCGACCACGAGGTACGGATCGCTCTCGTCATAGATCACCAGTCCCTGCGGCGGTACCGACTCTCCGGCGACCATGTTGTCGGTCAGGTCGAGGAGGCCGCCGATGTAGGTGCGGTACTGCTGACGCACGTAACGCGCCAGCTCCTCGCGCTCGGCGGGAGCGTTCTTCAGCACGAATCCGCCCTTCGAGCCGACCGGGACGATGACAGCGTTCTTGGTCATCTGAGTCTTCATCAAGCCGAGCACTTCGGTCCGGAAGTCGTCGGGCCGGTCGGACCAGCGGATCCCCCCGCGCGCCACCTTGCCTCCGCGCAGGTGCACGCCCTCGACGCCGGGAGCTGAGACTCCGATCTCGAACAGCGGTCGCGGTTCCGGCATCAGCGTCACCTGCTGCGAGGAGATCTTGAATGAGATGTGCGGCTTGCCCTGGAAGAAGTTGGTCCGGACGGTAGCTTCCATCAGATTGAACAGGCCGCGAAGCGCCTGGTCCTCGGGCAGCGAGGAGACCTCCGCCAGATGCCCGTCGAACGTGTCGCGGGCCGCCTCCAGTTGCGCTCGCCTGTCCCCCTCGACCACTGGATCGAAGCGAACCCGGAAGTAGTCGAAGAGCGCCGCCGCCGCCCGCGGGTGGGTGATAAGCGTGTCGTAGAGGAAGCGGCGGCTGGTCACCGCCGAGAGCTGCCCGTAGTACATCTGGTACGCGCGGAGCAAGGAAACCTGGCGGATGTCGAGACCGGCGCCGAGAACCAGCCGGTTCAGCCGGTCGCTCTCGGCCACGCCGGCGAGCAGCTCCTCCAGCGCGCCAATCAGAAGCTCGCCCTGGGCCCTGACGTCGAGCGGACTGCCGCTGAGATCCTGCACCCGGAAGACGTCTATGCCCCGGTCGCCGTCCTCCAGTCGCGCCCAGTAGGAGATCTGCTCGAGCACTCGCAGGCCGGCGTTCTCGAGCACCGGCAGGACGTCGGAAAGCACCAGTGTGCGCCGGTGGTGATAGATACGAAGCAGGCTCGCCGCCTCGCCGCGCGGCTCGGCCGGCGGGGCCAGAAGGTCGACTCGGAAGGGGGAATCGCCCAGCCGCTCGATGTTGTCGATGTCGAGCAGCGCGGCGCTCGGGCTGATGTCGGCCCGATAGCGTTCATCGAACGCCGTCAGATACCGCTCCGCCAGTCTGCGTCCAACCAGTTGGCCGTGACGCGACAGCAGGCGCGCTTGAAGTTCGTCGACCCAGGTGCGCGCCAGTTCGGCCACCTCGTGCTCGAGGCCGCGAGCGTCGACGTCGCCAGCCGTGAGCGCAGTGGTGAAGAAGAAGTGGAAGCGCACCTGCTCCTCGTCCTCGCCCATGGCCAGTTGGTAGTCGACGTGAGTGGCCTGCAGCGCCGAGGCCAGGAAGCGCTGCACCCGCCGTCGCACCTCGGCGTTGAAACGCTCGCGCGGCATGATCACCATCAGCGCCAGCCCGCGTGACAGCGGATCCGCTCGCAGCGTGAGTCGCACCTCGCGTTCCTGCTCGAGCGCCATGATCGTGCGGATGTCTCGGTGGAGCTGCTCGGCGTCCGACCAGAACAGCTCCTCTCGCGGCATGTTGTTGAAGATGGTGGTGATCTGCTTGTAATCGTGCGACTCGGGGATCGCCTGGTCGATCTCGAGGACCCGCCGCAACCGGCGGCGGAGGATGGGAATCTCGTCTACCGGCGCCGACAACGCCTTGGAGGTGAACAGGCCGAGGAAGCGCTGCTCGCCGGTAACGAGGCCGCTTCTGGCGCTCTCCTTCTCCGCTGCCCCGTCCTCCTCCCCGGCGCCGCCAACGCCCAGCATCTTGACCCCGATATAGTCCATCCGCGCCGGGCGGTGCACGGTGGCCTCGGCGTTGGTCTTGGTAACTGTGAACACCCTCCCGCCGATGATCCGCTCGCGCAATCCCGCCGGGATCTCGTCGAGCGGCTTCGGTTCCAGGTAGCCGCTCTCCTCGACGCGTGACAGGATCCCCAGTCCCGACTCGGGCGCCACCTGCAGATAGCGCTTGCCGTTCGAGCTGCCGATCTGGTATTCGCGGTAGCCGAGGAAGACGAAATTGTCGTCGTCGAGCCAGTCCATGAAGTTGGCGTACTCGGCGAGCTCCTCGTCGCGCTCGCTGATGTCCAACTCCCGGTCGCGCTTCTGAAGGGCCAGCAGGTAGTCGCTCACCCGGCGCGCCTGCTCCCGCATCGGCTGGTAATCGCTGGTTGCGAGGATCACGTCTCCCAGCACCCGCCTCACCGAATCAGTCAGGTCGGTAAGGCGCGACTCCTGTTCCTCGCGCTCCAGGAACCAGATCTCGAAGGCTTCCTGGCGGCCCTCGCGCTGCCGCCCCGCCAACTCGACGATGGCGCCGCCGTCGTCTCGCCTGACGCTGTAGATGGGGTGCAGCAGGTGATCGAGGCCGAACTCGCGGCGCCGCAGTTCGGCGCGGACAGAGTCCACGATGAACGGCCGGTCCCGCAGGCACAGGCGCAGCACGGTATAGGGCGCCTCCCAACCGTCAGCTTCGAACGTCGGGTTGAACACGTCGACGCTCATCTCCTGATGAGCGAGCGAGTCGAGGAATGCGAAACCTTCGGCGGCCATCGCGCTGAGACTCTCGGGGTCGAACGCTTCGAGGAACCGGGGATCGGACTTCTCGAAGAGGATCTCGGCAAAGGCGGTTACCAGAGGATCGCCACCGGACTTCTCGATCCGGGTTCGCACCTGTTTCAGGGTGGCGGGCATACTATCATCTGCCTTTCGCGTGCACGAGGCGACTGCGCCTCCGGCCGCGGGTATTCGGGCTATGCGGGTCACTATAACGAATCACCGGCTACCCTACCGAGTGCCCTGGTCCAGTGACTCGCCGACGGGCACACGGAGTTACGGAACGTATACTGGCACGATGTATCTGCTCCTAGCCGCGCTGCTCGTTGCGGCCGACCAGGCAACCAAGTGGTGGGCAAGAACCAGCTTCTCCGGTGGCGGGGCGCAGGAGCTTGGCCTCGGTTTCTCGTTCACGTATGTGAGCAACACCGGCGCCGCCTTCGGGCTACTTCGCGACCTCAACCTCGCGATCGGGCCGCTCACCGTCGACGGGACCGTGCTGCTCGGCGTGCTCTCGGCGATCGTGGCGCTGCTGCTCGTCTGGTACCTGCTGAAGCGCGGGCAGATGGTGCCGCCGCTGCCGCGGTTCGCGCTGGCCCTGGTACTGGCCGGCGCCTTGGGTAACATGGTCGACCGGCTGTTGCTCGGTTTCGTCGTCGACTTCATTCACTTCCGGTCCGGCAACTTCGACTTTCCGGTCTTCAATCTCGCCGACAGCTTCGTGGTGATCGGCGGCGCACTGCTGTTCCTGGGCGGCCTGACCGGCGATCCGATCGAGCGCGACGAGACCCGCTCCCTGGCGGAACCCGACTTTTTCAGAAAGCTTGACAGCAAAGACCGCTGAGCCAGCTCAACGACGCAGCTCCAGAAAGCGCCGCCGACCGGCGAGGTCTTCGTGCACGCGCGCCGAACTCCAACCGGCCGCCTCGTTCGCGGCCGCTTCCACGTTGCGAGGATCGAGCTCCACGAGCAGCAGCGTACCCGGCGAGCACACGCTCGCTGCCTGAGACAAGAGTCGCCGGAACACCGCGAGGCCGTCCGCGCCGGCATAGAGCGCGCCTTCCGGATCCCAGCGAACCTCCGGCTGGGCAGTCTCACGGTCGCCGTCCGGCAGATAAGGCGGGTTCGACACCAGCGCGTGAGCCTCGGCCGCGAAACCGGCTACCGGCTTCGCGGCCAGCAGGTCGGACCCCTCGACCTCGATCTCCAGGCCCAACTCGGCGGCGTTGCGAGCGCTTACCGCCAACGCGATCGCCGAGACGTCACTGGCCATGACCCGGGCGTCCGGCCGCTCGCTCTTGATCGCAAGCGCCAGCGCACCGGCGCCGGTGCCGACGTCCAGCACACGGGGCGACGGGACGCCTCGCAACATCCTCAGCGCCAACTCCGCCAACCTTTCGGTCTCCGGCCGCGGTATGAGAACTCCGGGCTCGAGCCCGAGCCCCAGTCCGTAGAAGTGCGCACGACCGAGGATCAGCTGCAACGGCTCACGCAGCTCCCGGCGCGCCGTCCAGTCACCCAGATTCCGGTGCTCGGCGAGGCTCAGGTTGCGCGGCTCCATCAGCAACCTCCCGCGGCTCTCGCCGGTGACGGCTTCGATCAGTTGCCACGCTTCGGCCTCGGGGCTGGCGACCCCTGCCCTGGTCAGTCGCTCCGCCACCATCGGGTACGCCTGCTGAACCTTCATGCCGGCCGCCCTGTTGCCACTCCATCCACCCGACCATGATAGGCACTCACCACGATGACGGGCGGAGGACCTTTCGGCCCTCCGCCCGCTCCGCACCCCGCTGCCCCGTCAGTCGCGTCCGTTGCCGACGCGATCTCCGGCTCCGACCCCCAAGCCGACATCGGCGCCACTCCCCGCGCCTTCGACGTCGACATCGACTTCCACTTCCGCACCGACTTCCGTGTCGACTTCCGCCTCCGTCGCGCCGCGACCGGCACTGTCAGCGGCGCCGACGGCCCGGCCTCCGGCCTCCTCGGCGCGCTCCAGGCCGTCGGCCGCACGTTCGGCCGCCCTTTCGACAGGCAGGTCGCTGCCAACCGGACGCCCCGACGCATCGGCGTCGCCGGCTGCCCGGCCGTTGCCGCCGCCGCGACCATCCGCCGCTGCATTACCATTGCCGCCCGCTTCCCGCTTGCCGCCGCCGTCTACACCGACCTCGAACGCCAACCCGGCTCCGGCCACCGACTGACCCATATCGACGAAGTCCCCTTCATCGCTTATCAGGATGCTTCCGTCGGCATCGACCACTACGTCGAGTGTCGCCAGTGCACCGTTCGTGCCCTCCACGACCAGCACGGCGAAGCCGCTGAAGTCCGGCGACAGCGTCAGTTCCAGGCGCCGCTCATCGACCGTTCCCACGCCCACCACGGTCTTGCCGTTGCTCGTTACCAGCGTCAGCCGGGATCCTGACTGCCAACCCCAGGCCAGGGCCGATGCCGAGATCAGCAGAGCCGCCGTCGCGGACGTAATAATCACGATTCGACTCATGGTCGCCTCCTTCAGCGAGTCTATGCAAGCGACCTGAACGGATGCTGACGGTAGCTGAAGCTGCATTAAGGAAGAGGGCTCATGCTGTGGCCGGCGGGTGACGGCTCACGCCCACAGGTCATAGAATCCGAAGTGGCGGCCACCAGGAGGTGAAGGTGAAGGGAGCAACGATCCTCGTCGTCGAGGACGACCCGAAGTTGGCTATGCTGCTCAGTCAGGAGCTCGGCCACGAGGGTTACCAGGTCGACAAGGTAGGAACCGGCTCGGAGGCGTTGCTGCTGTCCGAGGATAAGGAGTTCGACCTGATTCTGCTCGACCTGAACCTGCCGGACTTCGACGGACTCGAGGTGGCCGAACTCATCCGCAAGCGGAGCGACGCCAGAATCCTGATGCTGACCGCTCGAGCCGATGTCGACAGCCGGGTGAAAGGCCTCTACGCGGGAGCCAGCGACTACCTGGCAAAACCGTTCAGCATCCAGGAGCTGCTGGCGCGGGTGCATGCCCGGGTGCGCGAGCGGGAACGGAGCCAGGTCCTCGAGGCGGGCGCGGTCAAGCTGGACCCCACCGGCGCCTGGTGCAGCGTCGCGGACTCGCCGGTAACTCTCACGGCCCGCGAGTTCGAGCTCCTGGCGCTCCTGCTGGAGCACCGCGGTCGGATCTTCTCGCGCGAGGAGCTGGAGCGCCGGCTCTACCGCGACGAGATGCCGGGGTCGAACACCATAGAGGTGTTCGTCTCCAAGCTGCGCACCAAGCTTCGCGATGCGGGCGAGCCCTCGCTGGTACAGACGGTGAGAGGGGCGGGCTATGTGGTGCCCTGAGACGAGCCGGCCGGATCGCGGATCGGCGGCGCGTCGGAGATGACGCTGCGGCTGCGGCTCGTGCTTACGTTCGGCCTGATGGCGTTGCTCATCGCCGCCCTCTACGGCGGCCTGACCTACGTCCTGTACCAGCGTCAGCAGTGGTCGCAGTTGGAGAGCCTGCTGAACCGTGAGTTGGAACGCATGGAGGGGGCGCTGAGCAATCGCGAGCTCGGCGTGCCCTTCTTCGAGACCGAGCGCGGCGGAACGATAGTCCAGCTCGTCACAAACGGCCGCGTGGTGCTTCCTCGACCGGCCAGCGCCGTGCTGCCGGCGACCGAGGAGCTGGAGGTCGTGTCCTTCGACGGCCGGCGATACATGTCGGCGCTGCGCCCGCTGGCGGGGGGATCGAGCGTTCGTGTCGGCCTCGACGTCACCAGCGAAGTGCAGGCCGGCTACGCACTTGCCCGGCAACTCGTCTGGCTGGGCCTCCTGCTGGCGCTCCTGGCGGCCCTGACAGTCGCGATCCTGGCCCGCCGCACGCTGGCGCCCTTGACGTCGGTCGCCCGCCAGGCGCGCAGCGTGGATCCTTCCAGCCCGGCGCCCGTGGAGTATCACGGCCCCAACGACGAGGTCTGGGAGGTTGTGTCGGCGCTCAACGCTGCGCTCGAGAACATCCGGCAACGCCGCCAGGAGGAGAGATCGTTCCTGTCGGAGGTCGCCCACGAACTGGCCGCGCCGTTGACGCTCGTCAAGGGCCACCTCGACGCTTACGAGCGACACGGCTCGAGCACGGCGAATGGCGCCGCGGGAAGCGATTCCGGCGGAGCGGAGCATCTGCAGGCCGCTCGCGAAGCAGCTCAGGAGTTGCTGCTCACCTCCCAGGACCTGCTTGCCGTCGCCCGAGGCGAACTCGACCGCGCGGTGCACAACGAGGTCTTCAGTCTCGACGAGCTTCTGGCTCGCCTCACCAGGGCTTACCCCGGGATACGGCTGCACGCTGACGGCCCGGTCCGGGTAGTCGGCGACAGTCACCAACTGCTGCAGGCGATCCGCAACCTCGTGCGAAACGCGGTCCAGGCTTCCGGCGGGACGGAAGGCGTGACGGTCGACCTCACCACGGAGGGCGAGAGCGTAGTGCTGCGGGTACGCGACAGCGGGCCGGGCATCCCGCCGGAGCGGCTTGAGCGGATATTCGAACGCTACTTCAGCGGCAGCAGCGGTGCCGGCGTCGGCCTCACAGTGGTCAGCCGGATAGTGGAGCAGCACGGCGGCGAGCTGCGCGTGGAAACGACTTCGGCCGGGAGCTGCTTCACGGTGACGCTGCCCAGTTTCGCCGCTCAGCTCGCCACCTCACCCTGACCTCCGAGACCCGACGCGCTCCTCAGTAGTAGACCGTGCGGGTACGGTGTTTGCTCCCCCCTCGGTAGCGCTCGGCCTGGCCACGGTTCCACAGATGCAGGTCGAGCAGGCGCGCGCTCGTTCGCTCCCCGCTCGCCCGAAGCCCGGCGACCATCTGTTCCACCGCGTGCAGCGCCACCGCCCGGATCTCCACCTCCTCGACCGAGCCGGCCGGCAGCAACTCCCCGCGCTCGAGCCGTTGCGCAAGCGAAGGGGCGTATTCTAGCAGGCCTTCCAGCCGCAGCACGTGCGGAACCAGGTTGTCGGCGAATATCGTCAACCGTTCCAGGTCGTGGAACTCCCCACGGGGGCGACCGGCGAGCGCCAGGGCCAGGTCCGAAGGCGTTATCTGGGCGCGCTTGAGAATCGGCACGTCGCGGCCGCGGTAACGAGCCACGTCGCGGAAGTACGGCATCGCGGTGAGCAAGCCAGCCAGCCGCTCCGCCGAACCGGCGGCAGCGTCCAGCAGTTTGGTGAACGATCCCCGGAAGCGCTGGTCGAGAAAGGCGCCGAGGTCGTTGAGCGCCCGCGTGAAGTGAAGGACGAGCTCGCTGCGCACCGCGTCGCCCGGCCCCTGGCCGAACAGACCGGCCACGTCATCCGGGACCAGCCGCTCCAGCTCGCGGGCGCTGAAAGGCCCGTGGCGCTCGAAACGCTCTTTGAGCGCCAGCGCCACCGTGAAGTATCCCGACAGGCCGGAGCGCTTCTGCAGGTGCGGGAAGTAGCCCGAACCGAAGTTGACCGAGTCGAGCGTGAAGACGTATGCGGCCGTCTCCTCATCTGCGCCGCTGAAATGGGTGGCCCGGTCCCACTCGACCTCCGCCGAGCCCACCCGGTCCTCAGCCAGTAGCTCGCGTGCATGCGACGCGGGGTCTCCGACGATGCGCACGAACTCCGCCCGACCGGCCACCCATGCGCACGCCTCGCGCACTTCGGCCAGCAGGGGCGGCGCCTGAGCGTCAGACTCGGTCGCGGACCCCGGCAGCCTTCTCCTCCATGTCGGCGCAATGCGCGCAGCAGTAGACGGTCGTGTCGACCTGCACGCCGTGGCCGATGACCCTGACGCCACAGTGGCCGCAGGTGGGCGCCAAGGCGTGAATAGCGCACTCGAAGCAGTCGAAGATGTGGCTCTTCCCGTCCACCACGATCTCCAGTGGATGGTCGTAGCTGTTGCCGCAGGTCTCGCAGTGCCGCATGGTCCACCCTCCCGTTGCCACGCCCGCCGCACACCCGTGCGTCCAGGCAGGCGTGTCTCATTCTACTCGGCCGCTCCGTGCCGGGAGGGAGCCTCAGTAGCGGTAGATCGCCGCAACCTCGGAGTCGGAAGGAACCTGATCGGCCGGGACCGGGAAAACGGCCGCTCCGGTCCGCAAGGCCTCCACTGCGGCCCGGTCGAGAAGCTCCTCCGCGTCGGGCTCGGTGGCCTGCGTGTCGCGCACGGTTCGCGCCGTTGCGTCGTAAGTACCCCAACGCTGTCGGTCCAGCGCCACGAACAGGGTGTCTACCCGGCCGTCGGAGCCCGCGTTTATGACCTCCTCGAGATCGTCGCCGGTCGAACCGGTGCCGGCCAGTTCCCGATAGCGGGCCGCGGCGTCCCGGCGCGGCTGCTCGAAGCGCTCGTGCACGGCGCCCCAGGAATGCTTGCGGATGTCGTCCGGACCCCACTGATCGGGGTTGCCCTTCACCCAGTCGCCATCGAGCAGGTGCGGGTAGTGATTCGCCTCCACGTAGAGCGGATGGAGGTACTCCACCCCCATGAACAGCAACGGTAACTCACTGCCGGCGATGACTTCGCGCACCCCGTTGTCGACCATGCGGAAGAACGTGAGTATCTCAGTCTTGCGATCCGGCTGCTCGGGTCCGGAGCCGTGGTAGCTGGCCTCGGGTTCCCGGCTGTCCCCACGACCGGTTATGTGGTGACGCACGGTCGAATCGGGATCATCGTCGGTGAAGCGCAGCGACTGCGCCAGGCTGCGCGGCGTGTTCTCGGGGAGCTCCACCTCCTCCGCCCCGAGTCGGTCCACCTGGAAGAGTCGAGTCTTGCCGAGGCTCGCCGCCAGAACGTAATAGCTGTCCTGCTCATTGAGGAGGGGTATCAGCGGCTTCAGGTGATATCGCGGACCGATCACGCTCAGGTCCGGCAGATCGCGCTCCACCTTCACGCTGTGGTTCTCGCTTTCGGTCATGAACAGAGCCAGCCCGTCGAGCTGGTGCTGCCAGAAGTCGTAGTCATCCAGCAGGGTCAGTGCCGGTGCCAGCAAACGGTCGACATCGCGCGGGTCCCAGCCACGGCCGTCGAGTTGCTGCCTGACCTCGACGATCCGATTCTTCATGCGGATCGGGTTCTCGCGCGTGGGCTTGCCGGCCCGTTGCGTTGGCAGGTAGAACGATACCGCCAGGCCGTCCTTGGGCTCGCTCAGCGAAACCAGATCCTCGCGTGTGATCACGGTTGCCTCCCTCGCTCACAACGTCGCACGTAGGCGTGGGAGGCGACTGTAAGCCATGCGGAACAGGTTCCGCCGGCAGGTGTTCAGGACGGTCTTACCACGACCCGCCTGGCGCGGCCCTCGCCGCTCGACTCGGTCACCACGCCGGTCTCTTCGGCCAGCGCCATGTGGATTACCCGCCTCTCGGCGGCGCTCATCGGCTCGAGCTCCACCGGCTCCCCGCTCTTGCGTACCCGGTCGGCGATCTTCAGCGCCGTATCACGTAGCCGCTCGTCGCGCCGGCGCTTGTACCCGCCGACGTCGACGTTCACCCGAATGTTGGACCCCTCCTGGCGGTTTATCACCGCGTTGGTCAGGTATTCCAGGGCGGCAAGGGTACGGCCGTTGCGGCCGATGATCTTTCCGGGATCACCGCCGAAGATCTCTGCGTGTACCTCGTCTTCATCGTTCTGGACGACCTCTACCGCGTAAGAGGGGTCGAAGTTCAACAAGAGGTTCACCAGGAACGACTCGGTGCGATCGCGCGGATCGCCTTCCCCGGCGATGATGGCCGGAACCGACAGTGGCTCGTCCGTCTCGCGGGTCTCGGGGATCTGCGGTTCGGCCTCGTCCTCGTCGACACTGATTCCGATGTCTTCGAGGTACTTTTCCAGGTCGTTGTCAGCCATGCTCACCCTCTGTCGCCTCTGCCTTGCGCTCGCGCGCTGATGTGCTCGCCACCGGTCGGACCGAAGTGCTCGGGATCAACCCTTGCTCTTCTTGACCGGTACCGCCGCAGGCCGGTTTCGGCTGAGCAGCCAGTACTGGATTACCTGCACGAGCATCGACACTACGAAGTATAGAATCACGCCGGCCGGGAAACCAACCATGATGAAAACGAAGACGACGTTGATGAACAGTTGCTGACGGAATTGCGACTGGTTTCCACGAGTCGCGAAGTACGACTGTGCCACCATCACGCCGACGTAGAGCGCCGGCAGGATGTAGAACGGGTCGGCCTGGCCCAGGTCGGGAATCCACACGAAACCTTCGTTGAACTCGAAGTTGACGAACACGCGCCAGAGGATGATGAAGAGCGGCATCTGCAGCAGGATCGGCAGACAGCCCCCGGCGGGGTTCACCCCCGCTTCCCGATAGAGCTTCATCGTCTCCTGGGTGAGCTTCTCCTTGTCGTCCTTGTACTTCTTCTGAAGCGCCTGGATCTTCGGCTGAAGTTGCTGCATGCCGAACATCGACTTGGTCTGGGTAGCGATGAGCGGCCAGATGAGCACTCGGAACAGCAACGTGAGGACGATGATCGACAGTCCCCAGGAGCCCACGTACTCGTGGATATAGCGCAGTACCCAGATGATGCCCAGCGACATCCGACCGAGGATGTTGGCGTTGAACAGCCCGGGGAGATCGGCGTAGCCCTCCTGGGTGTAGCGCACCAACTCGTTCGGTCCGGTGTATACGTCCAGCGCCAGTTGCGCTTCGCTGCCCGGCTCGCCAGGGAGCGGTCGCTGCATGGCCACCACGCCGCCCGGGAGCGCCTGCGCGGCCAGGTCGACGGCGGCCTCGTTGCTGGCCGACTGGGTCGCCTCGTCGAGGCTGAGCAGCGAGCGCTCGCCGGTTCCGGCTGGTCGCATCACCACGGCGTAGCCACTGTTGCGGTTGTTGGTCTGCAGCGAGGCGTAGCTCACGTCGGGCACTGATTGCGATACCGGGTTGGCGGTGAAGGTCGTGGACTGGCCGATCTTGATCGTCGGTTCGTCCTGGCGGGCGATGCCGTCGAAGGCAAACTGCAGCATCTGGCTGTCGTCGGACTGCTCGAGCCGCTCCGCCCTGACGGCGACCTTCAGCGTGTGGGTGATGTTGCTGACGCGCACCACCCGCTCCACCTGGAGATCTCCCGCGCGATAGGTGAAGCGCCCCTCGAACTCGGTGTCGTCCACCCGCTGCCAACTGGCCTGGGCGTCTTCGACTTCGAGGTACTCACCGTCGGCCAGCAGCGCGCCGCCGGGGAAGCGGGCGTCGTCGGGGATGAGATTCTGCCCGCTGTCGATGCTGTAGCTGCCCAGGTTCTGGCCCTTTTGCTGCTTGGCGTACACGGCCAGGAGCTCACCGGCTTCGTTGAAGAAGTAGTCGGCTCCCTTGGTCGGGATGCGGGTGAGCGTGGTGCCCGCCTCGTCGCACCAGAACGAGGAAGCCGCCGGCGCGGAACATTCTTGCTGGACGTCACTGAAATCGCGAAACTCGCTCACGGCGAAGTCGTGGAGGGCAAACTCCACTCTCGCCCAGGCGGTCGGCAGGAGCAGTGCTACTGCGAGCGCGAGAAACAGGAATCTCGACTTCTTCGAGCTGGGGGTCTTCAACTTTCCTCCGGGCGGGAGCCACTGGCGGGGCCCTGGCGGGAACTGGTCGGCGGCCGGGACTCGGCCGGAACCGGGTCGAGGCCGCCGGGATGGAACGGATGGCACTTGAGAACGCGGCGCAGCGCCAGATAAGAGCCACGTGCCGGTCCATGAGTGCGGATCGACTCGACTGCGTAGGCGCTGCAAGTCGGGTGGAATCGGCAGCTAGGGCCGGGCTTCAGGGGCGAAACGAAACGTCGATAGAACAGCAGCGGTGCGATAAGGATTTCTTGAGTCAGTCGGACTATCATGCCTGCGCTCACAGGACCTTGCCTCGCTCGAGGGCGCGCCGAAGCGCCGCGGCGAGCTGGCTGTAGGACGCTGCAGCCGCATCCGGTCTGGCTATGATCACGAGATCGAACGACGCCGCGCCGCGATGCTGGGCGCCCGCCGACACACCGCCCGCGAGCAGCTCCCTGAGCGCCTCGCGCAGCCTGCGCCTGACTCGGTTCCGGACAACAGCCTTGCCGACCTTCTTGCTCACTACGATTCCGACCCTTACGTTTCCCTGACGATGTGGCCGCCAGCGTACGCTCAAAAGTCGCGCTCCGCCGGGACGACCATGGCGGAGCCGCTGGAAGGCCCGATCCCCCTTGAGAGAAGCGATAACGGGCATCGGATCGGTGGGGCCCGGCGCGACGCCGGTTAAGGCCGTCTGGCCGCTCAGGCCGGGTCTGAGACGCTGAGCCGCTTGCGGCCCTTGGCACGACGACGACTGAGTATGTTGCGGCCGCCGGCGGTCTTCATGCGGGCGCGAAAGCCGTGGGTCTTGGCCCGCTTGCGGCGGTTCGGCTGGTACGTGCGTTTCACGATCGACTCCCTCCAGGATCGGGTCTGTTGGCATCATCGGCGGCGCCGCTCGAAGTGGGGACGTGATTGTCGGGGCGCTGCGCCGTCTCTTCGACTGTCGTGCTACCGGCAGTCAAGCCTTAGAACAATACCACACCACCGCCGCGCCCGCGAGCGGTTGCGGAGCGAATTCCCCAGTGCAAGCGTCAGGACAGGTCCATACCGAACGGCGGTGGGCTCGTTCGCCCGGACTGCCTCTCCAGCGCGGCCGCCACGCCCAGTAGTCGGGCGTCTCGCATCGGCGGCGCGATGAACTGCACTCCGCACGGAAGCTCATCGGGGCTGAGTCCCGCGGGAACACTGATCGCGGGAAGGCCCGCAAGGCTCGCGAGGCAGGTGTCGACATCTCCCAGGTACATGGCGAGCGGATCGTCGCGCCGGGAACCGAGCGGAAAAGCGGTCTCGGGGGTCGTCGGGCTCAGCAGTACGTCGGCGGACTCGAACGCCCGGTCGAAGTCGTCGGCGATCAATCGTCTGACCCGCAACGCCTTGCCGTAGTATGCGTCGTAGTAGCCGGCCGACAGCGCATAGGTACCCATCAGCACCCGACGCTTCACTTCGCGGCCCAGCGAGCGCCCCCGACTCTCGGTCATGACCTGCGCCTGGCCCAGTGAACTCTCGCCGTGCCTGGCGCTATAGACCATCCCGTCGAAGCGCGACAGGTTCGAGCTCGCCTCGGCCGTCGCCACCAGGTAGTAGGTGGCCACGCCGTGCCGGGCGTAGGGAAGGTCAGCGTCCACTACCGTTGCGCCCAACGTCTCGAGGTCGGCGACCGTCCTGGCAAGGGCGTCGCGCATCGCCGGGCTGTTGCCGTCGCCCGACAGCTCTCGCACGATCCCGACGCGCAGGCCCGCCAGATTCGTACCGGCGAAGGCGCATTCGGGAGCCTCGGGCAGGCTGGTCGCGTCACGTGGATCGGCGCCGGCCATGACCGACATCGCAAGGGCCAGGTCGCCGTTGCTTCTCGCCAGCACACCGACCTGATCGAGCGAAGAAGCGAAGGCGATTACCCCGTAGCGCGAAAGGGTGCCGTAGGTAGGCTTGAAGCCAAGCACCCCGCAGAACGCGGCCGGCTGACGCACCGATCCACCGGTGTCGGTTCCCAGCGCCAGCGGAACCACACCGGCAGCCACCGCGGCGGCCGAGCCACCGGAGGAGCCCCCGGGCACGCGACCCAAGTTCCAGGGATTGCGTACCGGACCGAAGGCGGAATTCTCGTTCGACGAGCCCATGCCGAACTCGTCGAGGTTGCTCTTGCCGATCACAATCGCGCCGGCCGCGCGCAGGCGCTCGACTACAGTGGCGTCGACCGGGGGCACGAACCGCGCAAGCGCTTCCGAACCCGCGGTGGTCAGCAGGCCCGCGGTCAGGATGTTGTCCTTCACGACTACCGGGACGCCTGCCAGCGGTCCCAAGTCTTCACCGGCAGCGATGCGAGCGTCCAGCCGCTCGGCTGCCGCGCGGGCGCCGGCCTCGTCCAGGGTGATGAAGATGTTCAGGTGAGAGGCCGCCCTTGCGCGAGCGAGCGACCGATCGACGACCTCGCGCGCGGAGCGGGTCGCCGAGCGCACGTCCCTTGCGATCTCCACGGCCGTCGTCATGCCGGGGAGCATACCAAGACGCT
>JBBDRK010000029.1:56899-68056 GCA_040905465.1 Trueperaceae bacterium
TACCAAGACGCTTCGCCCGAGGGCTCCGCTGTGGCACAGGTACCAAGACGCTCCGCTGTGGCACAGGTACCAAGACGCTTCGCTGTGGCACAGGTACCAAGACGCTTCGCTGTGGCACGCGAGTAAAGTTTCATGGATGCCCCGACTTCTGCTCCGCCTATAATCGAGCCACTATGGGTGTGCTGGGTCCAGCAGAGACCGGCTCCCACACGCGGGTCCGTTTTGCTGGTAAGAGCGCGGCGGGTCGGGTACGGGCGGTCAACCAGGATAGCTTCTTCGTGGGCGAGATCATCGGCCGCGGTTTTCTGGCGATGGTTGCCGACGGTATGGGCGGGCACCAGTCCGGCGAAGTGGCGAGCCGCAAGGCTATCGAGATAGTTCGGTCCGAGTTCGAAAAGAGCCGGGCCCAGTCGCCTGCGGCTCTGGCCAGGGCGGTTCGCACCGCCAATCTCGGGATCGTCGATTACGCTGCCGAGCATCCGGAGAGCTTCGGGATGGGCACCACCCTCACCGCGGTCCTGCTCGATGACCAGATTGGACTGGTGGCCCACGTCGGAGACTCCCGCGCCTACCTGCTCCGGGGGAGCGAGATCAGGCCGCTCACCTACGATCACTCGTGGGTCGCCGACCGGGTCCGGCAAGGACTACTCACCGAGGGAGAGGCGCGCCGTCATCGGTACCGCAACATCATCACCAACGCCCTCGGCGCGGCGCCCGAGATCCGGCTCGACGTGCTGCATTTCGAAGTCCGCGAGGGCGACCGTATCCTCCTGTGCAGCGACGGCGCCAGCATGCTGCTGCCCGACCCCCTGTTGCACACCCTTGCCGGCGAGGAGGACCCGGAAGCGGCCAGCAGCCGCATAATCGCCGAAGCGGACGACCGGGGCAGCCCGGACAACGTCACGGCCGTGGTGCTGGAAGTCGAATCGCTCGAGCATCGCCCGAAGCGCTACGCCCTGCCGGCGGAGTCGTCCGTGCCCGAGTCGGTGAACCTGAGCGAGACCATGAGCGGGATCCGCCGCATCGAGGAAGCGTTCGCCGTACAGGATCTGTTCGCGAAGCTTCGGCGGCAGCAGTGGTACCCGTACCGGATCTGGCTTTTGGGGTCGCTCTACCTGCTGCTTCTGATCGTCATATTCTCGCTGTCCAGCCGCTGAGGAGAAGCGCGGCCGGCGTCCTCGTCGCCCGCCGTCCGCGCATACCGCCGCCTTCTGTCGCCTTCGGCCGCCTACCGCCGCACACCGCCGCATGACCGCTGGAGCGCGGTGCTGCGCGGTAGAGTGGGGCATGGCCAGAGAGACGATCAGCACGCAGGAGGCGCCTTCGGCAATCGGTCCCTACAGCCAGGCGATCAGGGCGGGTCAACTGCTCTTCACCTCGGGGCAGATTCCCTTGCGAACCGACGGCAGCCTCGTTCCGGGAGACATCCGGGCCCAGACCCGGCAAGTCATGCAAAACCTGCAGGCGGTACTCGAGGCGGGCGGTTCCAGCCTCGAGCAGGTGGTCAAATGCACCTGCTTCCTCGCCGACATGGACGACTTCGCAGTCGTCAACGAAGTCTACGGAGAGTTCTTCGGAAGCGAGCCGCCGGCGCGCAGCGCCGTGCAGGTGGCCCGCCTGCCGCGCGACGTGGCGATCGAGATCGAAGCGGTCGCCGTGGTGAGTTCCGTGGCGAGCGATCCGGTGAAATCCTGATGCAGTCTGGCAAGCTCCCGATGCAGACGCGTCTTGTCCGCCTAGTTTCGCCGGCGCCGGCCGTAACGGCGGCCGGCGCGAGGAGCGCGCCGTGAGGGAGAAGATAATCGACATCGCGTTGATCGTGACGCTGATAGTCGTGGCCTTCGGCATCACCTGGACGCTGCTCACCCTCAACCGCAGTCAGGCCCGGCCGCCGGAACGTCCGGCGGCCGCCGAGCGGTCCTCTGCCAACTCGACCGAAATCACGCCGCTGCCGGTCGATCCGTCGGTTCGCGTGCAGCAAAACGCCGGCCAACCGACGGTCCCCAACCGGCAGGATGCCGCTGCCGCCGTGCGTGAGGGCGAGCCCGCTCAAACCGAGCCGACCGAACCTCGGGTGGCGGAAGCGGAGCCGGTTCCGCCGGGACCGGTGCGGCTCGAGCGGATAGGTTTTTCGTTCGTGACCGGCGGGGCCGGTGCCTGTGGAGTGGTGCTCGAACCGTGGGAGCACGTTGCCGTCAGCCGGGAGCTCCTGGCCGCCTACGGCTGCGGCGCCGAGATAACGATCGTCCTCGATGACGATAAGGGCGGTTACGACCGGGTAGACGCGGTCATCGGCGACACCATGAATCCGAGTTTCAGCCGCACCGTGAATATCTACGTGGCAGAGGACGAACCGGCATTCGAGTACGGTCTTACCAGCGGCACCTTGCGGCCCTGACCGCTGCGCCCAGGCGTCAGGGCGCAGCGGAGACCGTCAGGCCCGGCTTCGCACCAGCTCCCGCTTCACCTGCTCGATCGCCTGGGTGATCGGTATGTCGCGCGGGCACGCCTCGGTGCAGTTGAATGCGGTTCGGCAGCGCCAGACTCCGTTCATCCTGTTCAAGACCTCGATTCGCTGGGCGCTGCCCTGGTCGCGAGAGTCGAAGATGAACCGGTGGGCATTCACTATCGCAGCAGGGCCGATGTACCGGCCGTTGGTCCAGAACACCGGGCACGACGAGGTGCAGGCGGCGCACAGGATGCACTTGGTGCTGGCGTCGAAGATCTCCCGGTCTTCCGGACTCTGAAGCCTCTCGCCGGCCGGTTCCGGATCGTCGTTGATGAAGAAGGGCATGACTGCTTCGTAGGAGTCGAAGAACGGCTCCATGTCCACGATCAGGTCCTTGAGCACCGACATCCCGCGCAATGGCTCGATGGTTATTCGCTCGCCGAGGTCTCTCACCAGCAACTTGCAGGCGAGCCGGTTGGCGCCGTTGATCATCATCGCGTCGGAGCCGCAGATCCCGTGGGCGCACGAGCGCCGGAACGACAGGCTGCCGTCGACCTCCCACTTGATCTCGTGCAGCACGTCGAGCACACGGTCGCTCGGCTTGGCCTCGACGGTGTACTCCTCCCAGCGCGGGCGCTTGTCGCTCTCCGGGTCGTACCTCTTGATTCTGACGGAAATTTGCATCTGGTTCCTATCGTTGCACGGCGACACCGCCGGCACGGGTGTACGCGCTCAGTAGACGCGCGCCTTCGGTTCGTATCTACCGAGCGTAACGGGCTTGTAGTTGATGCGCACGCCATCTCCCTCGCGGAAAACCATGGTGTGCTTGAGCCAGACGCCGTCCTCACGCTCCTTGAAATCCTCGCGTGAGTGGGCGCCGCGCGACTCCCGTCGGTTCAGCGCGGCATGCACCAGCATCTCCGCGTTGTCGAGAAGGAATCCCAGCTCCAGCGCTTCCATCAGCTCGGTGTTGTACTGGCGGCCGGGATCTTGCACCACGACGTCGCAGTAACGCGTCTTCAACTCGTCCAGGATCCGCAACTGACCGCTGAGCGTCTCGTCGGTGCGGAAGACCGAGGCGTTGTCCATCATCGTCGACTGCAACTCCTTGCGGATTCGCGAGACCCTTTCGCTGACGGCCCCGCCGCCGTTGGTGGTGCGGTCGATCAACTCGCGGGCGCGCTCCTGGGCGTCGACCGGCAGGTCACCATAGGCGCGCCCGGCAGCGTAACTCGCGGCGTTCACGCCGGCGCGGCGGCCGAAGACGATCAGGTCGCCGAGCGAATTGGTGCCCAGCCGGTTGGCGCCGTGAAGGCTGGCGCAGGCGACCTCGCCGGCCGCGAAGAGCCCGGGTACGACGGTGTTGGCGCCATCCATGATCACGTTGGTGTCGATAGTGGTAGGGATGCCGCCCATCGCATAGTGAGCTGTCGGTTGCACCGGAACCGGGGCCGTCACGGGATCGACCCCGAGGTAGATCCGCGCGAACTCGGTGACGTCCGGCAGCCGCGATTCGATGATGTCCGCGTCGATGTGGGTGAGGTCGAGCAGGATGTGGTCCCTGTCTTCGCCGGCACCCCGCCCCTCTCGAATCTCCATGTACATCGCCCGGCTGACCATGTCGCGGGGCGCCAGGTCCTTGATGGTAGGCGCGTAGCGCTCCATGAAGCGCTCACCGTCGGCGTTGCGCAATATGCCGCCCTCGCCTCGCGCGCCCTCGGTGAGAAGCACCCCTATCTGGAAGAGGCCGGTGGGATGGAACTGATAGAACTCGGGATCCTCGATGGGGATTCCCCGGCGCCACACCACGCTCATCAGGTCGCCGGTCAATGCGTGGGCGTTGGAGGTGACCTTGAACATCCGCCCGTTGCCGCCGGTAGCCAGCACTACCGCTTTGGCGTGAAAGGTGTGAAGCTCGCCGGTGGCCAGCTCATAAGCCACCACGCCCCGGCACTCGCCCTCCTCGAGGATGATGTCGAGAACGTGGAACTCGTTGAAGAAGGTGACGTTGTTCTTGATCGACTGCTGGTACAGCGTCTGCAGGATCATGTGGCCGGTCCGGTCGGCGGCGTAGCAGGCGCGCTCGACTGCAGACTTGCCGAACTCGCGGGTGTGGCCGCCGAACTTGCGCTGGGCGATGCGCCCCTCGGGTGTCCGGCTGAAGGGCAGGCCCATGTGCTCGAGCTCGTATACAGCGTCGACCACCTCGTGGGCGAACGCCTCGGCGACGTCCTGATCGGTGAGGTAGTCACCGCCTTTGACCGTGTCGAAAGCGTGCCACTCGGGGTGGTCCTCGGTCACGTTGCCGAGCGCCGCCCCAACCCCGCCCTGCGCGGCTCCAGTGTGCGAGCGGGTGGGGTACAGCTTGCTGATCACCGCTACCGAGACGTTGGGGTTCTGGGCGGCGTAGCGGGCGGCCATCAGCCCGGCGCCGCCGGCCCCGACCACGATGACGTCGTGTCTGTGTGCTCGTTTCACTCGCTGGCCTCTCGTCCGTCGTCGCCGCTGTTCACCGGCAGACTCATTCCTGGTTGAGGGAGCGCACCGCGTCCCCCATCTCGTCGAAGCTGAACGCCCACAAGGTCATCGCCCCGAGCACGAAGATCACGCCCGCCACGGTGAACAGCGCCATCTTCCACCAGAAGCGCCGTTCGGGCCGCTGGACGTAGTCCTCGATGCTGTAACGAAGCCCGTTCATGCCGTGGAGCATCGCGAATCCCAACAGGAAGGTGTCGTAGACGCGTACCCAGCTCTTGCTCAGCCTCTCGGCCACGTAGGCGTAGTCGACCTCGGCCACGTTTACCTGGATGTTGTTGAACCATACGTGGCCCAAAACCAGGAACACCAGCACCAGCCCCGAGATGCGCATGAACACCCACCAGCCGAGCTCGGCGTTGCTGCTGTAGGTGGAGCGGGCCTCCCGCAGAGTTCTCGGTCGCACCGCCACTTTAGATCCCCGCCCAGATCTCGGGGAGAACCTTGAACAGCACGGGAACGCCTACCGCCAACGTGATGGCCAGTACCCCGTACCACATCGAGCGCTGGTACTTCACACCCCATTCGGTGAAGTCCATCAATATGATCCGCAGGCCGTTGAAGGCGTGATAGACCACGGCGGCCATGATCATCACCAGACCTATGCGAAACGGCCAGCGGTGATAGAAAGCCAAAAACGCGTTGAACGGACCCTCGGGTCCGTACATCACCAGGCTGATGTCGACGACGTGCAGCAGAAGGTAGAGCGCCAACGCCACACCCGACAGCCGGTGAAGGATGAAGGCCCACTGGCCTTCTCGACCTCGGTACATCTGGAAACCTCCTCGGCCCGCTCCCGGCTTCCACGGATAGGGGACGGGCGCATAACCGCGTTGCGGGCCGGTAGCGGCCGCTTGCATCTCGATCGGAGAATATCACGTGCTCAGGCCCGCTTCGGCAGTCGCCCCACTCTTGACGCCCTCCCGCGCCTCGCCTAGCATGGCGACACCAGGAGTGAACACCGGAACCATCTCGGTGAGAAGGGGGAGCCATGCCTCTGATGTGGTGGTTGATCGCCCTCGCGTTTGCGCCCTATGCCGCGGCGCAGGTCGCCGACGGCGGCGCGGACCTGGCTAACCGGGTTAGCGAGGCGCAACTCGAGAACGGACTGAGGATTCTGCTGGTGGAAGACCGGAGCGCACCGGTCATCGCCTTCAACCTGATGTTTGGTGTGGGAGGGGTAGACGAGCCCGACGGACTCGGCGGCATCGCCCACATGGTCGAGCACATGGCTTTCAAGGGAACGAGTACTGTGGGCAGCATCGATCCCGAGGCGGAGCGGCGCACGCTGGCGGAACTGGAGATGCGGGCGCTGGCCCTCGCCTACCTGCGCAGGGAGGGAACGGCGGACGAACTGGCCGCCGAACAGAACGCCTTTTCCGAGGCGAGCGAACGGGCGCAGTCGCTCGCCCGGCCCGCTGCCCTCGATGACCTGCTTTCGCGGGCCGGGGCCGTAGGTCTCAACGCCTCGACCGGCTACGACTACACCTCCTACGTCGTGGAGTTGCCGTCCAACCGCCTGGAGCTGTACGCACGTATCTATGCCGACGTCCTGCGCGACACCGAATTCCGCTACTTCTACCCTGAACGCGACGTAGTCCGTCAGGAGCGCAGGCAGCGAAACGAGGACGATCCCCAGGGCTTCCTGTTCGAAGCCTTCCTGGGGGCCGCCTTCGAGCGTCACCCCTACGGTCGACCGCTGATCGGCGCCGCCGAGGTCATCGACAGCTACCGAGCTGTCCAGGCCAAGGCGTTCTTCGAGGCCTTCTACCACCCGGGCGCGGCGGTGCTGGTGCTGGTCGGTGACGTCGAGCCGGAACGCGACTTGCCGGTGCTCGAACGCTACTTCGGGACCGTTCCGGCGGGCAGGGCACCGCCGTACGCCGTACCGGCCGAACCTCGGCAGACGCGGGAGCTGCGCGTCGAGGTCGAATACGATGCCCAGCCCCAGGTGGCCGTCGGCTGGCACAAGCCAACCTATCCCGAGCGCGACGCCTTCGTTCTCGACCTGGTCGATGCGCTCCTGAGCAGCGGTCGCACCTCGCGGCTACACCGCCGGATGATCCTGGAGGATCAGTTGGCGCTCAACGTGACCACCTCGGCGGCCTACCCGGGCATACGCCACCCCAACCTGTTCCTCTTTTACGGTCAACCTCGCTCACCCAACGGGCCGGAAGAGCTCGAGGCGGCCCTGTATCAGGAACTCGAGCGGCTAAAGTCGTCGCCGATCGGCAACGACGAGCTGTCCAAGGTCAAGAACCAGGTGCGGGCCAACACCGTCAGGTCGCTGAACTCGAACAGCGGCCTGGCTTCGGCACTGGCCTTCCACGAACTGTTCGCGGGCGGCTGGGAACGCTTGGTAGCCGATCTGGAGATCTACGAGTCGATCACGGCCGAGGAGATCCAGGAGGTCTCGCGACGGATATTCACACCCGAGAACCGCACCGTGGGGATCCTGCTTACCACGGGTGGCGCTGGAGAAGGGAGCCGGTGATGGACGGCGGATCGCGACGAGCATCGATGAGCGTACCGCGGGCGCCGACCGGCGCTACGCTGCTCGCGGCGCTGTTGCTTGCCTTGCTGCCGGCAACGGCACTCGCGCAACCGGCGCCCGCGGAGTGGCCGGCACCGACCGAACTCGAACCGGAGCCGATCGAGTACACGGCTCCCGAACCGCGCCAGGAGCGGCTCGCCAACGGGCTAGTCGTATACCTGCTGGAAGATCGCGCACTTCCCCTTGTCCAGGGCGTCGCCTACGTGAAGGCGCCGTCGCTCTACGACCCGGAGGGCAAGACCGGCTTGGCGGCCATGACCGCCGCGATGCTGCGCGAAGGGGGCGCCGGCGGAACTCCTCCCGACGAACTCGACGCCAGGCTAGAGCAGTTGGCGGCGGCGGTCGAGGCTTCGGCCAGCGAGGTGCTGGCCTCGGTAGGCTTCGACGCACTGAGCGACACGCTCGACGAGGTCCTGCCCCTGTGGCGCGACGTGCTGGTGGCACCGGACTTCGATGCCGGTCGGCTTGAGGTGCTGCGCCGGCGCCAACTCGAAGCGATCCGACGGGTAGTGGACAACCCGGTGCAACTGGCGCTGCGCGAATTCCTGTTCCGGGTGGTCGACGGGCATCCGGCCGGCGCATACCCGACCGAAGAGACCATCAACGCAATCACCCGTGACGACCTTCTTGCCTTCCACGGCAGCTACTTCGGCCCGGCGAACACCGTGGTCGCCGTTTCCGGCGACTTCGACAGCGATCGGATGCTGTCGGCCCTCGAGGAGTTGCTGGGAGGCTGGGACGTCGCGGTCGACGAGCCGCCGGAGACACCGGAGTTCGCCGACGATCCCGAACCGCGACTCTACTTCGCCGAGAAGGAGATCGGCCAGAGCATCGTCATAATCGGCCACCCCTCGGTCCGGGCGTACACGCCCGCCTACAACGACCTAGATGTCGCCAACCATCTCCTGGGCGGCGGCGGATTCACCAGCAGGCTGTTCGAGCAGATCCGGACCCGCCGCGGTCTCGCCTATTCGACCGCCTCGTTCGTTACCCAGGGGTTCGACTATCCCGGCATCTTCGTGGCGTACAGCATCTCGCCGGCACAAGCCACCGGCCAGGTCATCGAGCTCCTCCTCAGCGAGGTCGAGCGCCTGCGCTCCAGCCTGCCGGACTCCGCGGAGCTCGAGCGCGCCCGCGAAACCATCCTCAACCAGTCGCTCTTCCGCTTCACCTCGCCGGCGGCAATCGCTCAGCGCACCGCGCGGGTGCGGCTGCTGGGGCTCGAGCCCGACTATTACGAACGCTACCTGGAGAACCTGCAGGAGATCTCCGCCGACGACATCCAGCGGGTGGCGCACGAGGAGCTGCACCCCGACAGGGCCGTGATCATGGTGGTGGGAGATCCCTCGATGTTCGACCGGAGACTGGACGAATTCGGCGAGGTCGTCACGCTCGAGCTGGAGTGAGACGAGGTCCGGCGACTTTCGAAATGGGGTCCGCCGGGCTAAGCTGGCGTGGTATGGATTCACGCCGCCTCCTGGCCTTCGACCTCGACCGAACCCTTCTCACCGACGATTACCGGCTGCCGCTGCGCATCGAGACCGCCATTCGCGAAGCCCGCAACTGCGGGCATCTCGTTACGGTGCTGACCGGGCGCCCGAGGGCGGCCGCACTGCCCTATCTGGAACAGCTCGAGATCGATGGACCTTACAGCGTCAACCACGGAGCGATGGTCTACGGCACCGCCGGCGAGATCGTCCGCCGCACCCGGCTCGAGGCCGCGCTGGTCGCCGACATTCTCACCCCTTACCTCGCCGTCGGCGACCTGGACTTCTCGTGCATGGTCGACGACGTGCTCTTCGTTCGTGACCCCGGTGACGACCGCTGGTCATGGGCGCACACCCGCAACAGGCTGGTTCAGCGGTTCGACCCGGCAGCGGCGCTAGACGCCGACAAGGTGGTGTTCGCGGCCGATCCGCGCACGGAGGCGATCGAGCAGGAGATCCAGGCGCGCCTGCCCGATCTGGTGACCTACCTGTGGGGCGACGGATACCTGGAGATTACCGGTGCCGACGCCGACAAGGGCGGCGCATTGCGCCTGATCGCGCAGATGCTGCAGGTGCCGCGTGAGGCGACGGTTGCTTTCGGAGACGGCCTTAACGACGTCACCATGGTGGGCTGGGCCGGTCACGGGGTGGCAGTCGGGTCATACGCCCATCCCGAGGTAGTCGCCGAAGCCGCCGAGCGGATCGCTGCTCCCGAAGATGGCGGAGTGGCGTCGTGGATCGAGAGAAACCTGCTTACGACCAGCGCAGAAGAGCGACCGGCGGACGCTCACGCCTCTGTCCCGTCGGTGAAGAGCCGGACATAGGGCTCATAGCGGAACCTGCGATTTCGAACCGGAGTCGGGACCGATCTATATCAGACCTTGACACTCTGGATTCTCCTTGTCATGATGCGTTCAAATCCTGATGCGCGCGCTCGGATTTAAATTTCCGGCCGGCCGTTTTTCGGCCGAGCCCTCAGATCCATGAGAAGGGGAACGATCGTGAACACACCGCTACGCCTACTCGCCCTGTCCTGCCTGCTGGCACTGCTGACCTCGGTCAGCGCCCAGTCGGACGTCGTGAACGTCTACTCCGCTCGTCACTACGACAGCGACGAGGAGCTGTTCAACGAGTTCACCGAGCAGACCGGTATCGAAGTGAACGTCATCGAGGCCAACGCCGACGAGCTCATCGAGCGGATCAGGAGCGAGGGCGCCAACAGTCCGGCCGACGTGATCATCACGGTGGATGCCGGGCGCCTCTGGCGTGCCGACCAGGCCGGGCTCCTCGCACCGGTGGAGTCACCCGTCCTTGAAGCTGCCATTCCCGAGAGCCTGCGCCACCCTGAAGGCAAGTGGTTCGGCCTGACACGGCGGGTAAGGGCGATCGTCTACAACAGGGAAACCGTCGATTCCAGCGAACTGTCAACCTACGAGAATCTGGCGGACCCCGAGTGGGAGGGCCGAGTCTGCATCCGCTCCTCGGGCAACGTATACAACCAGTCGCTGGTCGCCTCGCTGATCGAGGCACACGGCGCCGCCGCCGCAGAGGAGTGGGCCGAGGGACTGGTCGAGAACTTCGCTCGCAACCCGCAAGGCGGCGACACCGACCAGATACTGGCGGTGGCTGCCGGCGAGTGCGACGTTGCCGTCGCCAACCACTATTACCTCGCCCGGCTGATCACCTCCGACGACCCGGCGGATCGGGAGGTCGCCGACCGGGTAGAGATCTTCTTCCCCAACCAGGAGAGCCGAGGCGCTCACGTGAACATCAGCGGCGCCGGAGTGGTGACCAGCGCACCGAATCAGCGGAACGCCATCCGCTTCATCGAGTTCCTGACCACTCCTCAGGCGCAGGAGATCTTCGCCAGGGGCAACAACGAGTTTCCCGTGGTCGAGGGCGTGCCGGCCTCCGACGTCGCCCAGGGCTTCGGCGAGTTCGAGGCGGACAGCGTGAGCGTTGCCGCCTACGGCGAGAACAATCCCGAGGCGGTCCGAATCATGGACCGTGCCGGCTGGCGCTGACCCGGCCGAAGGGCGCTTCCTGGACCAGCAAGCGCCAAGTCGCCCACCATGCGCTAGTCGAAGCAGCAAGCGCCGAGGGGCCAAAAACGAAGCGCGCGCCACACCGGC
>JBBDRK010000029.1:68066-78948 GCA_040905465.1 Trueperaceae bacterium
CCCCCCCCCCCCCCCCCCCCCCCCCGCTTTTCCGTTCGGGCCGGCCCGCTCGGAAGCCTCGCTTCATCGGGCGAGCGCGAGAGCCCAGGCCAGGCCCTTACCTGCCCAGCTCTCGCGAGCGAGCGATCGCCATGCTGAGCAGGATGACCGGAACGATCCCGACCAGCACGATCAACAACGCGCCGCCCGCGGCTTCGGTGAGGCGCTCGTCGGAAGCCAGCCGGTAGACTCGCACCGCCAGCGTGTCGAAGTTGAAGGGCCGCACTATCAACGTCGCGGGAAGCTCCTTGGTGACCTCCACGAACACGAGCAGCGCCGCCGTCAGAAGGCTTCCGCGAAGCATCGGCACGTGCACCCGCAACAGGGTGTTGATCGATCTCATGCCCAGGCTGCGAGCGGCGTCGTCCATGCTCGCGGTGATCTTGCCAAGGCTGGCCTCCACAGCGCCGAACGACATCGCCAGGAAACGCACCAGATAAGCGAACACCAGACCGGCGATAGTGCCGCTCAGCAGCAGACCGGTCGACAGGCCGAGGCTGGCGCGGGCCCATTCGTCGATCCGGTTGTCGATCCAGCCGAGGTGCATCAGTACTCCCACCGCGATAACCGAGCCGGGCACGGCGTAGCCGATGGAGGCGATGCGGGCCGAGGTTCTGGTCAGCCCGTTGGGACGAATGCGCTTGCCGTAGGCCAGCACCAATGCCACCACGACTGCCAGCAGGGCGGTCACGGTGGCGAGCGTGAGAGTGTTGCGGGCATACTCGACCACCTGGGGGGCGAGCGCCCGCGCCGAGTTGCTCAACGTCAGTTCCAGCAATATGCCGGCGGGAAGCAGGAACCCGAGCAGTATCGGGAGCAGGCAGACGGCGAACGCGAGAACCCCATTGCGCCCTCGGAGCGGGTAGCCGGGTAGCTTGCGGTAGCGGCTCGAGCCCGACTGGCCGCGCTGCCGGCGTCCCAGGTTGCGCTCCACCACGATCAGCACCACGATGAACAGCAGCAGGAAAGCGGCGAGCTGCCCCGCCGCCACTCGCTCTCCCAACCCGAACCAGGTTCGGTAGATGCCGGTGGTGAAGGTCACCACGCCGAAGTACTGCACGGTTCCGAAATCGCTCAACGTTTCCATCAGCGCCAGCGTCACGCCGGCGGCGATTGCCGGCCGTGCCAGCGGCAGCGAAACCACGAAGAAGCTGCGCCAGGCGCCCCACCCCAGACTGCGACTGGCTTCCAACGTGGAAACGGCCTGCTCCAGGAAGGCCGCCCGGACGAGCAGATAGACGTAGGGGTAAAGTGCCAGCGTCAACATGACAACGGCGCCGCCGAGCGAGCGCACGTCGGGAAACCAGTAATCGCGGGGCCCCCATCCGGTAAGGCCGCGCAGCGCGCTCTGCATGGGTCCGGCGAACTGCAGGAAGTCGGTGTAGGCGTAAGCCAGGATGTAGGCGGGGATCGCCAGGGGCAGCAGCAGGGCCCATTCGAACAGCCGCCTGCCGGGGAAGCGGCACATTGTCACCAGCCAGGCGGTACCCACGCCGATCACCAGCGTGCCTACTCCCACGCCCAGCATCAGCAACAGCGAGTTGCGGATGTACTCGGGCAGGAGCGTCGAAGCGAGGTGCCGCCAAATCTCCCCGGCCGGCGTGAGCACACTGCTCAACACCACCAGGATCGGGGCGGCGATCAACGCGGCGACCGCGACGACCACCAGGCTCCAACCGCTCGGTCGCCACGTCCTGCGCGCCAGCCTGGAACGGCGTTTCGAGCTGGTTTGGTCGACGAACCTCTGCACCGGCGAATACCAGCATACGACAAAGTCCGGGGGAATACCTAGCGCGTTACTCTGATATCTGATACGCTGCTCGAACTGGCAGCCGGGCGACATCTTCTCGCGCCTGTAACAGCAAAGCTGTCTCCATCTATCGTGAAGACTTCGACTGCAGACACCGCACTCCACGTCCAGCCGCCCGACTCGCGCACCGCCGGCTCGAGCCGCGAGGTGGTGAGGCTCACCGACTTGGCCAAGAGCTACCAGGATCCCGGGACTCCGGCGGTGGCCGGCATGGACCTGAGCGTCCAGGAAGGCGAGATCCTCTGCCTGTTGGGCCCGTCGGGATGCGGCAAGACCACCCTCCTGCGCCTGATCGCCGGCTTCGAGGAACCGGACTCGGGCTCGGTATCGATCGGCGGGAGCCAAGTGGTTGGACCCGGTTGCTGGGTACAGCCGGAGCAGCGCGCAATCGGCTTCGTTTTCCAGGACTACGCGCTGTTCCCGCATCTCAACGTGCTGCAGAACGTGGCGTTCGGGGTGCGCACCAAGTCACGGCGCACCCGAATCGAACGGGCAGAGGAGATTCTCGACCTGGTCGGGCTCACCATCTTCAGTCGCCGCTACCCGCACCAGCTCTCTGGGGGCCAGCAGCAGCGGGTCGCGTTGGCGCGGGCGCTCGCTCCCAAGCCAGAGGTGATCCTGCTCGACGAGCCTTTCAGCAATCTCGACGCGGCCCTGCGCGAGTCCACGCGCGACGAGGTCAGGAGCATCCTCAAGGAGACCAGGACCACGACCATCCTGGTGACGCACGACCAGGAGGAGGCCCTTACGTTCGCCGACCGGTTGGCGGTCATGCGGGCCGGACGGCTCGAGCAGCTCGGGCTGCCGGAGGAGGTCTACAAGCGTCCGCGTACCGCCTTCGTCGCCAAGTTCCTCGGTCGCACCAACTTGCTGCACGGAGTGGGCCTGGGCGAGGTCGCCGAGACCCTCTTCGGCACCCTGCCACTCAGCAAGGCCGCCGAAGGCAGCGTCCTGCTGTCATTGCGCCCCGAGGACCTGGTCTTCGGAGCGGAGCAGGGGTTGACCGTCAGCGTCCTGAGCCGGGACTTCAAGGGACATGACCTGACCTACGTCTGCCAGACGATTGCCGAACCGGACCGGGTCGGCGAACTGCTGACCGTCCAGACGGGACCCGAGTGCCCGGTTCGAGCCGGCGACGTGGTGAGGCTGACCAGCCGCGGACCGGCGGTTCCGCTCGAGGGGAGCGTCAGCCCGGTCGTCTCAGGAAAAGTCCGCTAGCACGAGGGCAGGCACCTCAGTCCAAAGCGTCCAGGAACTCCTGGCGAGTGCGCTGGTCGGATCTGAACACACCGCGCATGGCGCTGGTACGGGTACTGGAACCTTGCTTCTCGACCCCGCGCATCATCATGCACAGATGGCTTGCCTCGGTGACCACCGCTAGACCCTGCGGTTGCAGCAACTCCGCCAAGGCGTCGGCTATCTGCGAGGTCATCCTTTCCTGCACTTGCAGCCGGCGAGCGAACACGTCGACCACTCGCGCGAACTTGCTCAGCCCCAGCAGCCGTTCGTTCGGTATGTAACCGATGTGCGCCTCACCGAAGAACGGCAACATGTGGTGCTCGCACACCGAGTAGAACTCGATACCCTTCACGACCACCATCTCCGAGCCTTCGGCAGAGAACAAGGCGCCGTTGACGGCCTGTTCGACGCTCATTTCGTAACCGCTGGTGAGAAAGCGCCACGACCGTTCGACCCGGCCCGGCGTTTCCTGAAGCCCTTCTCGAGACACGTCCTCGCCCAGCGCGGTGATGAACTCCCGCACCAGTGGCGTGAGGTCGACCGAGGCTCGGTCGGGCAGATCGGCGTTGCGCAGGATACGGGGGGAATCGGGCACGTTCAACTCCGAGGCGAGTCTACAATCGGCCGAGCGCGAACCGATCGGCGTGGGCGACCTGCCGGCGACGGATGAAAGGTCCGCACGGTGCCGGCAAGCGGGCGCCGGCTGAGGTTGTCCTGCTGGTCAGGCTTCGAACCCTCCACCGCCGGAGTAGTCGTCGGTGAGTGCGTTCTGCTCGATCACGTGTTCGGCAACCAGAATCGGCGCCTTGGTCCTCACCGCCAGGGCGAGCGCGTCGCTCGGCCGGGCATCCACCTCGAAGTGAACGCCCTGACGTTCCAGGATGAGCATCGAGTAGTAGGTTCCCTCGACCAGGTCGGTGATCTCGACCCGTGCCACTGCGGCGTCGAACATCCGCAAGGCGGACAGCATCAGGTCGTGCGTCAACGGCCTGCCCACCAGCGACTCCTCGGACCGGCCCGCGGCGATCGACATCGCCTGCAGGGCGTCTATCACGATCGGCAACACGTCGTCGTCCTTCGTCCGGAGGAGCACCAGGAACTGGTTTCCCTCACCGGCAACGGCGATGTCTTCTAGGACGGCTTCGACCATGCGCTCATCTTAGCGCAGGTGGAAGGGCGATTCCGTTGCCCAGCACCAGGGTGCCTGCTCGGAACGACTCCGGCACGGCACGTTGATACACTGGCCGGCATGTCGGCGAGCGGCACGTTCGAGTGCGTCATTGGCCTGGAGGTCCACCTGGCGGTAAAGACCGCCAGCAAAATGTTCTGCGCCTGCCGGGCAGACGCCTTCGGGTCGGAGCCGAACAGCAGCACCTGCCCGGTCTGCCTCGGGCTCCCCGGCTCGCTGCCGGTAGCCAATCGCGTGGCGATCGACAAGGCGCTGATGTTCAGCCTGGCGCTTCATTGCCGCGTTCCTGAGCTCACCCAATTCCACCGCAAGAACTACTTCTACCCGGACGCGCCCAAGAACTATCAGATCAGCCAGTTCGACCGACCGCTCGGCGAGCACGGCCACCTCGAGCTCGACGGCGGCCGGCGGATCGGGATCACGCGCTGCCACCTGGAGGAGGACGCCGGCCGGTCGGTGCATCCCGCCTACGCCGATTACAGCCTGGTGGACCTGAACCGCGCCGGTGCTCCGCTGATCGAAATGGTCACCGAACCGGACCTGCGCACGCCCGAGGAGGCCAGGGAGTTCCTGGTCAGGGTGCGAGCGATAGCGCAGGCGCTGGGCGCGTCCGATGCGACGCCCGAGGAGGGCAAGATGCGGGCAGACGTGAACGTGTCCTTGCGGCGGCCGAACGAGCCGCTGGGAACGAAGGTGGAGATCAAGAACCTCAACTCGTTCAAGAGTGTGCAAGCGGCGTTGGCCTTCGAGATTCGTCGACAGACGATCCTGCTGGAGGAGGGCCGTATCGTCACCCAGCAGACTCGTGGCTGGAACGAAGGCGGCCAGAAGACCTATCTGATGCGCGAGAAGGAGGAGAGCTCCGACTATCGATATTTCGCCGATCCCGACCTTCCCCCGTTGGTAATCGACAAGGAGTGGCTCGACAGGTTGCGGGCCACGACTCCCGAGCTGCCGGACTCCAAGCGGGAGCGTTACCTGGTCGTCGGCCTGCGCCAGTTCGACGCCGATCTCATCGCCTTCGATGTCGCACTTTCACGCTTCTTCGACACCGCGCTTCAGTCGCAGGTCGAACCGCAGGCGCTCGCCAACTGGCTCAACGGCGACGTCACCGGCTATCTCCGCAACCAGGGCAAGAGCCTGGCGGAGAGCGACCTCACACCGGAGTCGCTGGTAACGCTGGTCGCGCTGGTCGAAAGCGGCGAGATCTCCGGAAAGACCGGCAAGGATCTTCTGCCCGAAGTAATCGCCGGAGCCGAGCCCAGGGCCCTGGTAGCCGAGCGAGGACTGGGCCAGATTTCCGACGAAGGGCTGGTCGACGAACTGGTGGAGCGGGTGTTGGCGGCCAACCGCTCGCTGGTAGAGAGCGTTACCGAGAACCCCAAGGCGATCAACGCCCTGCTCGGAATGGTGATGAAGGAGAGTCGCGGCAAGGCCAAACCGGAGCTGGTGCGCAGGCTGTTGAACGAGAAGCTCGGCGTTGCCGGCTGAGCCGATGTCTCGCCACCGTCGTCACCGGGGCCGGCGGTCCACGGTCGTCACGGGCGGCCGGCGGAGCTGGCTCTATGCTGGGTAACCGGCGGGTGTGGGCGCCAGGGGCGGCACCATACCGACAGTGAATGCCGGTGGGGGGACAGTGCCGGATGAGATTCCGGAAACGATGGATCCTTGAGCAGTGGGCTCTGGCGGGCCTGGCGGTCCTGGTGGCGGCATGCGGCGGGCCGGGCTCCAACGGCGGGGCTCCCGACCCGGCCGAAGGCTCGTTTTCGCTCACCATTACCGTCCAAGGTCCCGGAGCTGTAGAGGCCGAGGACCTCGAGCTGACCTGCAGCGACGAGTGTACGGCGCTGGTAGGCGCAGGAGCGAACCTCGAGTTGATCGCACAGGCGAACGGCGGCAACGGATTCGTCGGCTGGCAGCAGGACTGTGCCGGGAACGACCCCTCCTGTTCGGTCGAGATGCGCGAGAACCTGACGGTCCGAGCGGTATTTGCCGAAAACGTCCTGGGTTTGCAGGTCAGCGGA
Organism: Trueperaceae bacterium; assembly: GCA_040905465.1. Classification (GTDB taxonomy): domain Bacteria; phylum Deinococcota; class Deinococci; order Deinococcales; family Trueperaceae; genus DASVCN01. Next base: position 74,368 of record JBBDRK010000029.1, read on the forward strand.
GACGGACGAGGATCGGTGCGGGTAGTGCCCCCCGACGTAATCTGCGTCGACGACTGCAGCCAAGGGTTCGAGACGGCGGTCAACGCCAGCCTCACCGTGACGCTCGAGGAGGGTTCGGCGGTGAAAGGCTGGGGTGGAGCGTGCAGCGGCGAGTCGGGGCGCTACTGCCAGATACCGGTGGCGGGGCAGGTGGACGTAGCGCTGACGCTGGTTCGGCCGCCAAGCGCCGCCGACGACGCATATGAGGTCAACGAAGACTCCAGCCTGGTGGTAAGCGCCGCCGATGGCGTGCTGAGCAACGACAGCGACAGCGCGAACGACACGTTGAGGGCCGAGCTGGAGTCGCAGCCGACCAAGGGCACGATCGCCCTGAAGGGCGACGGCTCCTTCAGTTACTCGCCGCGCACCGATGAAAACGGGCCCGACAGCTTCCGCTACCGCGCCTACGACACCAGTGACAATCGCTCTCAGGTCGCAACGGTCAGCATTCTCATTCAGGCCGTCGATGAACCGCTTGGACCGGTTCCGGTGGAGACGGACACGCTCGAGGACAGTTCCGTGACGATGACACTGCAGGCGAGCGGGGGCGCGAGCGGCGCACGCACCTACTCGATCGTGTCGTCACCCAGCCACGGGACGGTTTCGCTCGCCGGTGACGAGGCGACCTATCGGCCCGATCCGAACTTCTGGGGAGAGGACGAGTTCGAGTTCCAGGTGCGCGATTCCGCCGGCAAAACGGCGACTGAGACGGCCGCCGTCGTGGTGACCTCGGTCAACGATGCGCCGAGTTTCCGGCTCACCCGGCAGTCCGTTTCCGTAGCTGGCGACAGCGGGAGCCACGACTTCCCTGACTTCGCCGTCGAAGTCTCTCCAGGTCCGGCAAACGAGAGCGCCCAACAGCTTTCGTTTCGGCTCGACCCGGTCGGCGGCGATTCACTGAGCTTCTCCGAACCGCCAAGCATGAGCGTAGCCGGCGCGACCGGTTCCCTGAGTTTCGCAGTGGCAGAGGGCAGTTACGGCAGCGCCGAGTTCGACGTCATGCTCGTGGACGATGGCGGCAGTGCGAACGGCGGCCAGAACGAGTCGGCGGTGCAGAGTCTCACCATCACCGTTTCGGAGCCGCAGCCTACGGAACCGGAGCCTACACAGCCGCAGCCTGCCGAGCCGGAGCCTGCGAACTCGGCTCCCGTGGCCGAGGACGATTCGCTGAGTACCGGCCAGGACATGCCGGTCGACATCACGCTTCGCGCCAGCGATGTCGACGGCGACGTGCTGGAGTACCGAGTGACGGTCGCGCCTTCCGACGGGGCGCTCTCGGGAACGGCGCCGGAGCTTACCTACACATCCGAGAGCGGCTTCAGCGGGAACGACCTGCTCCGCTTCGTCGCCAACGACGGCACCGAAGATTCCAACGAAGCGACAGTGGAAATCACGGTGGAACCGAGCGCGGCTGAAGACGACACAGAGAGCAGCGCAGAGGGTAGCGCAGCAGGTAGCACAGTGGGCAGCACAGCGGACAGCCCGGAGAGCAGCGTAGAGAGCAGCGCCGAGAAAAACGCAGCGGGCTGACGAGAGGCGGGCAGTGAGGGGATCGGCGATCAGTCCCCGGGAGGGCCCTGGGGTCCCTGCGGCCCCTGAGGCCCTTCCGGTCCGGCGGGACCCGTTGGACCGGAAGGCCCGGCAGGACCTTGCTGTCCACGGGGCCCGGACGGTCCGGCGGGTCCCTCGGGGCCGACCGGCCCGGCCGGGCCCACGCAATCGACCACGTCGACCGCGCCGTCGTCGTTTACATCCTCTTCCGGATTCGGCCGTCCGTTGCGGTTGAGATCCCAGCACGACAGTCCCGCCGCGCCGTCCGCACCCGTCGGCCCGGCCGGGCCAACAGGTCCCTGTGGTCCGGACGGGCCGGCAGGACCGGGCGAACCGGGCTCTCCGTCCATTCCGTCCAGGCCGGCTTCTCCCTCGGGTCCGGGCGGACCCTCTGGACCGGCGGATCCAGCCACTCCCGGCGGCCCCGGTGGACCCTCGGGACCCGGTACCCCTCGGTCACCTCGAGGGCCGGGCGGTCCTTGCAGAGAGCCCTCTGCCAGGCGCGTCTCCAGCTCATCGAGTCTCTGCGTCAGGCCAACCACCTCGTCGCGCGCCGCCCCTTCGCCGCAGGAGGTCTTGGCCTCCACGACCTCCAGGGCCCGCGAAACCAGCAGAGCCGTCTGGTAACCGGTCAGGAACTCACCACCACGGAACTCTCGATCCGGAAACGCCTCAGCCACGCCGAGCGCACCTACGGTTCGAACCGCACTGCTGGCCCAATGCTCAGCAGGCTCGTCGACGAATCGGAAATCCGGCGCCGGCAGGCCCGCGAGCTCTTCGGGACAGCCGGTCCGGTCGTCGACTACCTCGAGAAGACGATCGACCAGGAGCGCTGCCTGATACCCGGTCAGCGTGCCCTCGCCGAGAAAGGAACCGTCCGGAAAAGCCGGGTCTATGCCTCGTTCGCTCAGGTTCGCGACCGCCCTGCTTCGCCAGTCCCCACCCGATTGCACCAGGGCGGCCCCGGCAAGGGTCAGTACTACGGCGGCGGCAATCAGTAGCCTAAGGCGTTTCATCGCGACTCCTCGAACACGGCGCGCCGGGTCAGGTCGAGTCCGGCGGCCTCGCTCAGCATGGTAGCGCCCTGGAGCGCCTCTTCCGGTGACCGTCGGCAGTTGGCTCGGGAGGCGGTCAATGGGCGGACATCCGTCGCTGGCGACCGACAGGCACCAGTCTGCAGGCGGCGATCAATAGCATCAGTGAGTAGTTCACAGGGCGGCCGTCACAGGGCGGCGGTCACAGGACGGTGGCTATGGCCGACTACAATTACGGCAAAGGCTCTGACGGGCTGCGGCACGTACGGCCGCGGCCATACACGGGTCCGGGGGACGAAACCAACGTGAACCAACGCATTACGAAGGTCCATCGGCGAGGCGACGCCGAACGAAGCGACACCGTCCGACGTCACGCCTTCGGAAGCTCCGGACTCGCCGGACGTCGACGGCTGGCCTTGCCCGCCTTGCTGACCACCGTGTTTGCCGCCCTCACACTGTTCGGCCTGGCCCAGAACACGCTGGGCCAGGATGCCGGCGAGGCGTTGCGCCAGGGCCAGCGCCGGGCGGCGCAGGCGATGACCGCGTATCCCGAGCACTATCCCGACCTGCCGCTATGGCGCGATGCGATCGAGCTGGGAGTGCGGGCGCGCCGGCTGGCGCCCGAGCGCAGCGAACCGTACCGCTTTCTGGGACAGGTCTACAGTACGACAGGCTGGTACAGCCGGGCCTGGGAGGCGTGGCAGGCGTACCTGACAAACGGCGGCGAGATGGATGCACAGGCACGCGCCCAACTCCTCGCCGCCGCCACCTGGCTCGGGTTCAACAGCTTCAGCAGCGGCTCGTACGCCACTGCTTTGCCCTTCCTGGAGACGGCGCACGAACTCAACCCCGATGACCGGCTTACCTTGAGCCGGCTCGCTCGCACCCACCTGGAATTGGGCGAGCCGGCCGCGGCGAAGCCCTATGCAGAAGCACTGGCGCGGCTCGATCCGGATTCTGACGCGGCCGATCTGCTGGCACTGGTCGAGCTCACTCTTCGGCACGGAATCGAGGCGGTACGGGCGCTGCGAGACGGGGAGAATCTCTACCGCGCGGGCCGGACCGCGGAAGCGCTCGAGCGCTTCCGCGCCGCCAGCGAGCTGAGCCCGGACTTCGCGACCGCCTTGCGTTGGGCCGGAGCCGTCGCGCTGGAGGCCGAGCAACCCGGCGAGGCCGTCCGCTACTGGCGCCGACTGGCCGAACTCGATCCGAACGACGATGAAGCGCGGCAGCGGCTCGCCACGGCCCAGGCGATGGAGAGGTACGGCACCCAGGCGTACCGGGAGTACCAGGAGGGCCTCGAGGCCTACCGCGGTGGAGACACGCGTCTGGCCCATCGGCGGTTCGAGGCTGCCGTGGCCAGGAGCGAGCGCCTGGCCGACGCTCATGCCTGGCTGGGACGACTCGAGTACGAGCAGGGCAATCTCGCGGAAGCGCTGGAGCGCTTCCGCGTTGCTGCCCGGCTGGAACCCACCGAATCGAGCTATCGATTCTTCCTGTCGGATACGGAGCGGCAGCTGCGGTTGGCCGAGGAGGCGCAGGCGCGAGAACAGGAGCGCCGGCGCGCGGAAGCCGAGGCTGCCGCGCAGGCGCGCGAGCAGGAGGAAGCGCTCGAGCGTGCCCGGGCCGAGCAGCAGGCGCGTGACCGAGCCGCGGAGGCGGAACGCGCGCGGCAGGAGGAAGCTCGGGCCGAGGCAGAGGCCCAGGCACAGGCGGAAGCCCAAGCTCAGGCTGAGGCGGAAGCTCAAGCTGAAGCAGAAGCACGGGCCGAGGCCGAAGAGAAAGCTCGGGCCGAGGCCCAGGCACAGGCGGAAGCCCAAGCCGAGGCCGAGGCGCAGGCCGAAGCAGTGGCGCAGGAGCAGACGGAAGCCCTACCTGTCACTGCACCGGAGAATCAGTTGGCCGAGGCGCGCGAGGCCGAACCAGCGACCGCCGCTGGAGACGGCGTTGAGGACGG
>JBBDRK010000029.1:79048-84638 GCA_040905465.1 Trueperaceae bacterium
GACGGCGTTGAGGACGGTGTCGAGGGCGGGGCGAACGCCGTGGCGGCAGCGGCCCCGGCCGCCTCCGACGAGGCCACGCCCGTAGCCTCGAGCAACACTCCGTTGTTGCTGGTCGACAGCGTACTGACGCATCAGAGCGCGGACGCCGGCGGCAATGGAGCCTTCTCGTTCGTTCCCAACTCGGATCTGAAGCGGGACCTGGCCGATCCAGTCGACTACGCCGGCGGAACGCTCTACCAACGCCTCGACGTCCGCTCGAAGCCGAGTGATGAGGTAGTGCACTATCAACTCTGCCTCGTGCCGAACGACGCGATCTCGGTTCAACCGGCGTGCGCCGCCAGCAACCTCCTATCGTTCAGCGGCGAAGGAGTGTTCGAGGCCAATGTCGACCTGAGTGAGATGAGCGGTTACCAGAGCATCGACTGGGAGAACGGCGTCGAGAGTCTGATCCTGGTGGTAAAGAACGACAGCGGCCTGCCTGTGGACAACCGCTACGCACTCGGCGACGGCGCCGTGCCACCCGACCCGGCGCTCTACTATCCGATGGAGGTCCGTTTTACCGCGGTGCTCGTGCCGGCCGGTGGACGCTTCACCGGCTGGCCCCAGTAACGGCGGGAGACTAGGCCGGCGGCTTGCCGGCGGCCGGCCTCCTCACCGTTCCTCCCGACCTGCTGGCGGGTGGAACGGAGGAGGGCTCGGCGGCGGTCGCGAGGTCGGCGCCGCCGTAGCCGTATCCGTACGCCTGACGCCGGCCAGGCTCCTGTTGCACGTGCGTTGCCGCTATGCCCACGACTCGCACGCCTATGCGCTTCAGTAAGTCGACGGCGGTGCTGACCTGGTTGCGATCGGTCTTCTGCATGTGGGTGACCAGAATGGTGCCGGTACAGAAGGGCGCGATCGCCAGCGAATCGGCCACGGCGAGAATCGGTGCCGAGTCGACGAGGATCACGTCGTACTCCTGGCGCCACTTCTCCAGGCAGGAGCGGAAGCCGATGCTGAGCAGCTCCGCCGGCTGCCCGACAGGCTGAAACACCGGCACCACGTGGAGGCTCTGCTTCGAGCTGACCGCCACCTCGACGGGTTGATGCCTCTGGTACGGTTCCTGCAGCCAGTCCACCAGCGAGGCGCGGTTGCCTCCGCCGGAGATCCGGTAGAGCTTGGCGACCGACGGTGACCGCAGATCGGCGTCTATCAGCAGGGTGCGGTATCCGTTTCGGACGAACCCCTCGGCAAGGCTGGTGGCGGTAACCGTCTTCCCTTCGCCGGCCTGCGCGCTGGTGACCAGGAACACCTTGGGGTGCGCGTCCGCAGTCGAGAAAAGCAGATTGGTCCGGAGATAGCTGGACGCTTCGCGCAGGGCGCTCTTGTCGCCGCGGCGGAACCGTGGGAACTCAGCCAGGACGGGAAGTCCGGTAGCGTGTACCAGGTCTTCGACACCGACGAGGCGGGTATCGAGCGCGCGGCGCAGCAGGAGTAGACCGTAGGTGAGCACAACGGCCAGGAAGAAGGCGATGAACGCGTTCAGCATCGGCCGTGGTGCAACCTGCTGGCTGGGCGGGCTGGCCGGTTGCATCACCGTCAGAAGCGGCGACGCCGAGGCGCTCAAAGCCCGAGCGTAGAACAGTTGCTCCTGGCGCTCCGCCCGCAGGTTGATGCGGCCCATTATCTGGTCGTCGACCGACGGATCGTTCATCGTCTGGAGCGACCGGATCTGATCGCTGAGATTCTCGACTTGCAACTCCAGCATGTCGACCACCTGGTCGACGCTGGCGCTCGCTCGATTCCGGTCCCACTCGACCAGGGCGTTGGAAACGGCGTTTGCCCGGTTGGAAGCGGCGTCGGGGGTAGCGCCCTCGCCTACCACGTGTATGAGGCTGGAGGACCGGGTATCTTCGGCCTGCACGCGGATATCGCCGCGAAGCCTCCGGATGTCGGAAAGGCCGGGCGTCGTCACGCCCATTCGTTGCAGGGCGCCCAGCAGAACCGGGTCGCTCGTGCCGGCTTCGCGGTACGCCGTTACGTCCAGCGGAGGCGCGCTCACGGCCGAAAGCCCGAACTCCCGGAATCCCGGGTTGGTCTGGGCAGCCAGAACGGTGGCCCGCGCTTCGAAAACCGGCTCCTGGCGGCCTGCCAACTGCAACGCCGCGAATGCGGCGAGCCCGCCGACGAGCAGCGCCGGTATCAGCCCCCGGCGAACGAAGCGCAGCAACTGGCCGATGTCGACATTGATCTCCTGTTGCATTCTCTATTTACCCCCGCGCGTGGGACCCGGCACCCGCGTATCGCGTCGGCGCCCACCCCGAAAAGCACATCTCTCGATTTGATGCATGCGTTCCCGCCGTTGTCGCCGACTCTATCAGCCTCTCCATTTCTCCCAGTCCGAAGCGGTCACAGCGGCGGCAAGGGGGCTCCGGTTCATGCGTGCCTGCTCAGTTCGAGGCGGAAGCGGCCTGCCCGGCCGCGGTGTCCCCGGCCGTGCCTTCCGCCGTTCCCTTGAACATGCAGCCCCTGATGAAGCTCGCCAGACCGTCACGAATACGCCTGTGATCCGACTCGAGCGCCGCCTCCTGGAGTATGTCAATCGCGTGGTGCAACTCCATGCCCGAAAAGGGATCGGGCCTGGCCACGAAGATCTTCTCATGCGAGGTGGACCGAGTCCGTTCGTCGCTGGTCATCAACTCCTCGAACAGTTTCTCGCCCGGCCGCATCCCGGAAAACACGATCGGGATGTCCACGTCCGGCTCGAACCCAGACAGCTTGATCAGGTCGCGCGCCAGGTCGAGTATCTTGACCGGCTGGCCCATGTTCAGGATGTAGGTCTGCCCGTTCGCCCCTTGTCCGGCCGCCTGCAACACCAACTGCGCCGCCTCTGGGATGGTCATGAAGTAGCGCACCATCTCAGGGTGGGTGACCGTTACCGGGCCTCCCGCTCTAATCTGGCTCTTGAACACCGGTATGACGCTCCCGCGGCTCCCGAGCACGTTGCCGAAGCGGACCGAAACGAAAGTCCTTCCAGGTTCAGCCTTGGAAGCCGCGTCCTGAACGAGATACTCGACCATCCGCTTGGAGGCGCCCATGACCGATGTGGGATTGACCGCCTTGTCGGTCGAGATATTTACGAAGTGGGTGATCCCGTACTTGAGCGCCAGGTTGACCAGGTTCCGGCTGCCGACGATGTTATTGAACACGGCCTCTTCCGGATTGAGCTCCATTAGTGGAACGTGCTTGTGGGCGGCGGCGTGAAAGACCACGTCGGGGCGATAGCTCCTGAAGATGTAGTCGAGACGGGTTCCGTTCTGGATGGCGCCGATCACGCTCCGATATTTGAGGTCGGGCCAGTCTCGTTCGAGCTCCCGCTCCAGGCTGTAGATACTGTTCTCACCGTGCCCGAAGAGGATCAGCTCCTCGGGACCGAAACGGCAGATCTGTCGCACGAGCTCCGCGCCGATCGATCCACCGGCACCCGTGATCATTACCCGCTTGCCGGTCAGATAGCCTTCGATCGTCCGGTTGTCAAGTCGCACGGACGGCCGGCCCAGGAGGTCCTCTATCTCCACGTCCCGCATCCGTTTGATGCCCACGCGACCGCTGAGCAGCTCGTACATACCGGGGACAATCTTGTAGGTGAGGTTGGGCTTGACGTTCTGGAGGACATCGATGACCCGCCGTACCGTGACTCCGCTCTCCGATGGCATCGAAATCAGGACCTCGTCGATCCCGTACTCCGGAATCACCCTCGCGGCGTCCGAGATCACACCTACAACCGGCACCGAAGCGAAACGCTGGCCCACCTTGTGCCTGTCGTCGTCGAGGAAGGCAACCGGCTTGAGGCCGGTCTCGGGATGCCGCAGCAACTCGCGGACGATGAGCGAACCGGCCTCGCCCGCTCCCACGACGAGAACCCGCTTGCGCTTGTCCGGGGTCACCTCCTCGGTTCGCCTGCCCTCGTAGAGGTAGCGAGCCATGGCCCTGGCGCCTGCCATCATGCTCAGGCTCAGCAACCCGTCCAGAACCGGGACAGACCGCGGCACATTCAGCGACGGGCCCAGGAATATCAGGATCACGAATCCCGCCAAGGCCACCCCCGTCAGCATCAGGGCGAGATCGCCCAGGTCCCTGAAGGTGACTCTGCTCCAGGAGCGACTGGCCAGGCGCAACTGAAGGTAGCCGCCTAGCTTCAGACCGAGCAGCAAGGCCGTGGTGACGAACAGCCCGTTCAGCACTTCCGGATTCATGTTGCGAACGCTCATGTCGTAGCGGACGGCGAACGCCAGCGGCGTTACCAGCAGCATGATAGCGGCGTCCACGAGCAGTTTCCAACCACGTGGCATCCGAGACGCCTGCGGTACGACCAGTGACACGCGCCTGCTGAATCCCGCGAACATACCGGTCATGAGGCTCCCGCGGTCATCGACTGACACGGTAATCCTCACTCTCGTATTGCCTGGCGGCCCCCCGCGTCGGCGCATTGCGAATCATGTTGCCCCCCTGATTACTCGTACCCCTGCAACTCTTCGAACCGTGGCGCTATCCACACTGGTTACCGATCATTGTGCAGGGGCTTCCATACCTTGTCTGTGACGTGCAGGCCGCTTTGGACCGGCCGCTGCGCGTACGTCGCCGCATTCCGCAGCGCGTCCTGGCGCTACCGTCAGTCCTCCGACTGCCTGAGCCCCGGGAAGAACTCCATCGCCAGCGGCTCTACCGGCCCGCCGAATGCGGGCAGCTGTAGACGCAGTCCGCCGACAATGCCGTGAACTGCCTGTCCACTGCCCTGGTAGAGCGGTGTTCCGTCCGGCGGCATGTACCTGACTTGGACGTTGCCCGACAGGGGCGCGTCGAAGCCGATCCGGACCCTGGTCGGATCGTTGGCGTCGCGGCCGATACTCTGATAGGCGCGCTTCTCTCCGCCGACGAATACGGCGAAGTAACCGTTGTAATGGGCGCTGTCGTTTATCTCCATGGTGGTGTCAACCAGGATCGAGCGCTTGTCGCCGGTCAGGATCACTCGCTCCAGTCGCGGCCCGATGCTGAAAGTTCCGTTGGTCGAGCCGGTCCAGACCGAGCTGAGGAAGGTGTTGGCGATGCGCCCACCGAGCGCCCGCTGCGCGGCGGCGCTCAGGTGCTTCACGTCGCTCATCGGCAGGTCATGGCTCACCACCATGTGGTAGTAGGGCCGGTCCTTCCCCGACTCCGACGGGCTGTTTGAACCGACGGCCAACTGCTTCGCTCCGGCCTCCATCAGACGCTGTTTCTCGCGGATCTCCTGGTAGGCGAGGTTGTGCCCCTTCTCGTTGCCCGAAGCCGGCCCGTGATAGAGCCTCTTCGAGAGCTGGACGAAGATGATCTCGGGATTGCCCGGCAGGTCGTCGTGGAACGCCTTCAGTACGGAGTCGGTGTCCTCGATGAAGTCCCGGCGCGTTTCCGCGTACTTCGTCTCCGACTCGCCCTGGAACCAGACGACCGCCGAGACCGGAATCCCCAGGGAGTCCGCCGCGAACTCGGCACGCGACCGAGCCTCCTCGAAGAAGCTTGAGCCTGGTTGCCATTCCGTCAGTTGCGAGCCGCCTTTGGCGGTCGGCACCAGGAA
>JBBDRK010000029.1:84738-87420 GCA_040905465.1 Trueperaceae bacterium
TCGTTGGTGGCCGATAGGACGTAGGTGGTCGTCACGTACGGTTCGACATCGATGCTTCCGGACGCATCCACTCGCATGCCCGGCGGGTCGAGCATGACCTGCTGGGCGTTCTGCACCGCCCATTCCAGGCGGACGCTCTGGCCCGGTTCCACGGCATCTTGCTGGTCCGGCGCCCTGAAGTAGTCCACGATCGGACTCCCGTCGGGGCCGCGACCGCCGTCTCCGATCACCGATACCCTGGCATCCTTGCTGCTCTGTCCGCTCGGCGTGGAGGCGACGAGACGGTAGGTGGTGGTCCGTTCCGCTCTTACCGCCATGCTCCTCTGACGGGTTACGTCGCCGAGCTGCACCGAGTTGCTGCCGCTACCCTCCTCGATCGCCTGCAGCGTCAGGTTTCCGCCGTCCAGGCCGTCCACTTGCCAGCTCAGCTTCACCGTCTCGCCGGCGGCGACGGTGTCCGGGTCCGCCTTGAACTCCTGAATCCTCGGACCGCCCGACAGTTCGAGACACGACGTCAACAAAAGAATCGGAAAAGTTATCCACCACAAGCCTCCGCGAGTCGAACGCGGCCGGCTCTTGGATCGTGAATCGGTCACAGTCGAAAGCCCCCTCACCTACGTGTGCGCCGCACGGCAGAAGACCAGACTCAGCACACGGCGCAGTAGGGGATTATGGCACTGCCCTTTTCCGGGACGCGCTATTGCGTCACAACCGAGCGTACCCGCGGGCAGAAACCGTCCAGACAGCGCGAGGGGCGCGGCTTCTCGCCGTTGTGAGACGTCCGAGGTGCAACCGTCACTGCTGCAACAAATCGTTACCGGGTAAAAGGGGGACAGGTTCGACCTCGTGCCGGGCGGACCTTTGCGTGGAGCCTCGATGCAAGCCCGCGCCGTCTTGCCGAAAGAGAAAGGGGGCAACCGTACGTTCGAACATTCGACCATTCACTTTGCACCTTGTTCGACCCAAAGGGGTGATGTCCCACTGGCCAGCCATCGTGGCAGCCAGGTGGCTTGGGCATGCCAGCCCGGTCCGGGGAATCGAAACGCTCTCGAAAGGAGCCCTCATAGATGAAACGAATCGTTAACAGTCCGATAGCCAGGTGGCTCTTCGTTGCCACCGCGCTCCTGTTCCTGGCTGCGTGCCAGATGGGTGGAGGCCCTGCCAACGCCGATCTCACCGTGGCTGTAGCGGGCGACGGTAGCGGCACGGTTACCGGCTCGCCAGGCGGGATCGACTGCACCGGCGCCGAAGGCGACGACTGCACGGCAACCTTCCCGGTCGCCGACGAGACCGAGGTGTCGCTCACGGCTACAGCCGCCGCAGGCAGCGCGTTCGCCGGCTGGACCGGCGGCGGTTGCGCCAGCGCCGGTGCGACCTGCACCGTTACGGTCACTGGCGATACCACCGTGACCGCGACATTCGACGATGCGCCGCAGGGCGACCCGATCACCGAATCGTTCAGTGTTGCCGCGGAAGCGGACGACGTCGAGGAGCTGGTGAACACCTCGGCTTCTAATGCGACCGCATTCCCGGCCGGTCACACGTACGCGGAGAGCAGCGACCTCGACCTTGCCTACGACGCTACACACGAGACCGAGCAATTCATCGGCCTGCGGTTCAGCGACGTGACCGTTCCCGACAACGCCACGATCACGTCGGCGACGATCGACTTCGTTGCCACGGGCAACGGAACTGCAGGCGACGTTTCCCTCACGATCTACGGCGAGGCCGCAGCGGCTCCCGCTGCATTTGCCGACGACGCAGACGAAGCTGCTTCCAGCGACGTCTCCGCTCGGACCAGCACGGCAGCTGAAGTCATGTGGGACATCAGTGGCGCCTGGGCCGGAGCCAGCACCCAGTCGTCCGCCGACATATCGGCAGTCGTCCAGGAGATCGTCGGCCTCGAGGGCTGGGCTTCGGGCAACGACATGGTGGTCATCCTCACCGGTGAAAACACCACCGATTACCGGACAGTAGAATCGTTCGGCACGGGACGTACGGCGCCAGTTCTCAACGTCACCTACACCCTTCCTCTCGAAGCGGCGGCAGCCGAGTAATCTCGACCGTCGACACTCGATTGGCGCCCGCGGATACCGCGGGCGCCATCCTTTTGGCTTGGATCGGCCGGGAAGCGCTCTAGCGGAGGTCCTGGAGATCGGGGTGCTCGAGCAGTTTCGCGGCGCAGCCGCTTGCTCCCGCCGCGTGCCCTGAAGCGCGCACCTCATCCCGAACGTCCTGCCACCGCCGGTGCCGCAGCAGAACCCGAACCGGCACCCTCTCGATTTCCAGGATCTTGGCGATGCTCAGGCGGTGGTGACCGCCGACGTTGCAGTACAGCAGCTCCCCGTCGCGGCCGATGCTCACGGTGATCTCGTCGATCCCGCCGCCGCGGCCGTTGCTGCCGGCCGGCCGGTAACCGTTCTTTCGGATGCTCTCGTAGAGCGCTTCGGTCTCGCGGGCAGCCGCCCACAGTTCCTCGACCGAAGCCGACCAGTGCCAGCGGCGCTCACCGAGTGCGATGTCGGCGGCGAACCGCTGCCACACCTCGGTCTCGTCCCACGGCACGCCGTCGACGAAGCGCTCCCGCAGCAACCGGTAGATGTTGTTCTGCGCGAAGGGCGTCCCGGCCAGGTCCCAGTCACCATCTATTACCTTGCCGACGTTGGCGAGCACGAAGCGCGG
>JBBDRK010000029.1:87520-110064 GCA_040905465.1 Trueperaceae bacterium
GCTCCAGGCGCCTCAGGTGTTGCTCGCACCGGTGGGCCTGAGGACCGCCGTGTCTGCGCTGCCGGTTTCACCTTCTGCCGCCCGCACCGCCAGAGCTCTCTCATACTCTCTGAACCACGAAACTCTCACGAGCATCGAGGCCAGGTATCTATCTTCCTCACTGCTGCACCGGACCAGCGGCACCTGGATGCATTCGAGGTAGAACAGCCAGCGATACTCGTTTCGCTCGCTCAGCCAGCCGGCCAGCTCGCGTGTAAGCTCAGCATCTTCGCCAAGAAGCTTCTCCCGCAGCCTGGCGATGGCGCGGTGCGACCTCAACTCCAGGGCCCGCTGGTCCAGCACTCGGCAGCAATGGTTCATATAGAGGTAGTACAGATCGTGCAATGGGCTGCGAAAACCCATGTTCGCCCAATCGATGGCTCGATGCTTCCCTCTGTCGATCACGATGTTGCCCGAGAAGTAGTCGCCGTGGGAGAGCACGAGCGGGATCGCCTCGTCCATTCCTGCCAGTCGCTGGGACGCCTCCTCCACCAGCGCTACCACCGAACGTCGCTGATCCGGTTCTACCCGGGTGAGCAGGCCGTCCTTTGCCAGAATGTCCGTCCTGAGCCGCGAGATGTAGTCGCCGGAGTCGTGCCACCTGGGTGGGTAGGCTCGCAGGAACTGGAGAAGAAGCGGTTGGTACACCTCCGCAAAATCGTCTTTGCAGCCCAGGAAGTTCAAAGGGTGCGTTCCGCTCACGAACTCCTCGGCGAAATAGCCGCCGTTGAGGTCCACCTCCTTCACGGCGGGAGCGAAGGGGAAGGGTGCGATCTGCCGTGAGAACTCGACGCGCTCACGCAGCTTCGGGCCGTTCTCGACGCCCGACATCAGCGTGTACACGGTGCTGGAACGTATGTCGAGCACCTTGATGGCTCCCGACTTGCGAACTATCGCAAGGTCGCCGCTAACGGGTAGAGCAAGAGCTTCGTCGTTGCCGGCGAACCGACTGGCGGGCCGGGTCAGCACGAAGAGCATGAGGTGCTTTGCGACGCGCGCGGCCTTCTTGACAGCCGGCGGCAATGCGCCGGAGATTCCTCCGCGGCTGATTCTGGCCTTGCCTTCGCTCCCCAGGAACTGCTCGAACTGGCTCCACAGATAACCGCCGAGACGCAGGACATCGAGCCGGGCGTTGACGTAAAAGTTGCCGACGCGCACGAAACTCTGCACGGGCCGGTTTGTATCGTACGCCCGCGTTTCGTCCAGCACGCCCTCTCTCATCGTCATTCCAGGATACTTGCAGAAGCTGCCGGGCCGCCGATGGTGGTCACAGCCGTTGTAAGCCGAATGTGCGGGTGCGCGAGCGGCAGCGCCGCCTCATGACGATGAGACGGTCTCCTTGCTGATTATCTCGTCGAGCTTGGCCAGCCTGCGGAACTCCACATTGCTTGCCAACAACTCGTCGTACGACCCCTTGACTACGACATTTCCTTCATCCAGGACATAGATCAGGTCGCAGTCACGGACAGTGGCCAGCCTGTGAGCGATCATCACGACGGTCTTGGACTTGCCGATCTCGCTGACCGCCTTGAATATGCTCTCCTCCGTCGCCCCGTCCAGGGCGCTCGTGGCTTCGTCTAGAACCAGCACGCTTGGATCGTGGTACAGAGCCCTGGCGATTCCAAGTCGCTGTCGTTGACCACCGCTCAGCCGGGCACCGCGCTCGCCGGTGACGGTCTGATAGCCCTGCGGCAGCTCACTGACGATGAAATCGTGAATATTGGCAAGTTTTGCCGCTCTTTCGACTGCAGCCATGTCCACCCGATTCACCGGCACTCCGAAAGCGATGTTGCGGGCAACCGTGTCGTCCGCCAGGTAGATCTCCTGAGGAACGTAACCGAGGTTGGCCTGCCAGTTCGGGAGGTTGGCCGCGGTAACGGGCACATCGTCGACCAGCAGGCGTCCCGCCTGGGGCGTGAGGAGCCCGAGCAGGATGTCGACGGTGGTCGTCTTCCCGGAACCGGTAGGGCCGACCAGAGCGATGGTCGAGTTCGACTCGATCCGCAGATCGAAGTCCGAGATAACCGGCCGGCTCTCCGGATAACCGAACGTGACCCGTTCCATCCGAATCTCGCGATGGAACGCCAACGGCTTGACGGTTTCTCGCTCGGGCGGCAGCTCGAGCTCACCGTCGGCGATGTCGTTGAAGATCAGGTCTACCGCGGGAGCGCTGAAGCGCATGTCGGTAGATGAGCTGAAGATGTTCTGCAGCGCCGGCATCAATCGGTAGGTGGCGAACGCGTAAAGTCCGAGGAGCGGCAGTATGTTCGCCAACCCCTGTCCGGAACCGAGCAGGTAGAGGACGATCAGGATCATCCCCCCGAACGCGATCGTCTCCAGCCCGTAGCGGGGCAACGTGCTGATGACCTGGTGATTCGCCATATAGCGCGAGTAGCGCTTCGAGGGCACCGTGTAGAGCTCCAGAAAGGCGCGCTCCTTGCCGAGCAGCTTGATCTCCTTGGCGCCCGAAAGCGCTTCGTTCGCGGTCTTGAACCGCTCGCGGTCGTTGAGCGAGCGCTTCTTGCCGATGACGGCGAGCCTGTTCCGTACCCCCAGGAATATGACGACATAGGCGCCGCCGAGCAGACCGAAAGCCATGAGCGCCAACATCGGGTTCACTGCAACCAGCAGGATCAGAATGAACACCGCCACGATCCCCTTGGCTATCAGCTTCATGCCCGAGACCACGAAACCCTTCACCACCTGCTTGACCTCGGAGAGTAGGTTCTTGCCGAGACGTGAAGTGTTTTGGCTCAGGAAGAAGACGTACGGCTTGTGGAGATACCGCTCCAGCATCCGCTTCGACAGCGCATGGTTGAGCCTCCACGAAAATCGCAGGAGCATCCAGTCGGTGTAAGCCGAGATCGCGTTGCTGAGCAGCAGCAACGTCAGTGCACCCACGCCGGCGAAGACCAGGAAGCTGTCGTAGCTCTGGAACGCGAGCAGTTCATAGGCGCGGGAGAGCAGACGGCTGCTCTCGACCGCCGACGGGTCGGCAACCAGAGCCAGAAACGGCATGACCGACGCCACACCCACGACCTGCATCAAGGCCATTACGGCAATCATGGGAACGAGCAGGAACACCTGCTTGCGTTCCGCCCGCGACAGCAGGGCGAATACCTTCTTCGCCGCGGCCATCGTCGACTCGTCCGGCTCGATGTCCGGATCTATTCGTCCATCTACAGGTTTCAAAGTGCCCTGCTCTCGGAATAGGCCTCTTCACTCTTCAAACGCCTGGCGCTCCGCTCATATCGACGATGAGTGGAGCGCTCCGGCAACCGGAAAGTCATACGGTACCCCCGCCAGCCAACTATAGGCTTGGGGCCAGGTCGCGGCTGTGACTGCTGTGCCGGTCCGAGGGCCCTCTCGCGCGTAATCTCCCAGGTAGATACGGCTTTCCAAGCCTCGGGTGCACCGGAGTCAAATCCACAGGAGTCGAATCGAGGTACCCGGTCGTCGCTGAATACTTGCCGTCGGAGCTCTGATCTCTCTTGAATCGCTTGCTCAACAAACTCATCGTTTTCCTCGGATCCCGCCTGTTGGACGCCGAGGCCGGCATCGCCAACGCCACGCTCCCGCGCTTCGCCGGGCCCGCCCCCGGCCTGATGATTCGCACGCCGCGCGAGATCGGCAATCCGCACCTCATCCACTTCGGTCGTGACGTCAAGATCGGACCGAACAGCGTAATCAAGGCGACGACCCGGTTTCCAGGCGGCTGGTTGAAGCACCCCGCGGGCGAGCACGTGAGCCAGACGTTCACTCCCACCATCAGCTTCGGTGATCGGGTCACCGCCACCTCTGCCTTGCAGGTCGTTGCATTCGACAGCATCACTATCGGCGACGACGTCATGTTCGCCGGCAACATCTACGTCAGCGACGGCCAACACGGTACCGGACGGGGAGACCTGGCCTACAAGTTCCAGGGGATCGAAGGCGTCGCCCCGATCTCCATCGGCCGCGGCGCCTGGATCGGCCAGAACGTCGTCGTTCTGCCTGGCAGCACCATCGGCGAATTCGCGGTTATCGGAGCCAACAGCGTGGTCAGAGGCGATATTCCGGCCCGCTCGATGGTCGTCGGCGCACCGGCGCGGGTCGTTCGAGTGTGGGACGACACGAGCGCCGCCTGGCGAAAGCCGGCCGATGGCACCGAGCACGCCGCGACTCAGAACGGCAAGGAACCGGCAATCGCCGTGAACCGAGAGGGAGCATGACCGGTCAGCCTCTGGTGACGATAGGCATATCGACCTACAACCGCGCCGGGAGCTACCTGTGGCAGGCGCTCGACAGCGCACTTGCCCAGACCTACCGGAACGTCGAGGTTCTGGTGTCGGACAACTGCTCTACCGACCACACCGAAGAGCTGGTGCGGGCCAGAAGCGCGCCGCGCTTGCGTTACGTTCGCCAGGAGCGGAACATCGGCGCGAACCCGAACTTCAACTTCTGCCTCGAGGAGGCCAGGGGCAAATATTTCCTGCTTCTTCACGACGACGACCGCATAGACGCGGACTTCGTGGCGAACTGCATGCAGGCTGTCGAAGAGACCGGCGATGTGGGCCTTGTCCGCAGCGGCACACGGGTGATAGACGGAGACGGAAAGGTACTCGCCGAGGACCGGAACACGAGCGCCGGGCTCTCGGCCGGCGAGCTGTTCTTGAGCTGGTTCGCCCGCGGGACCTCGTTCTATCTGTGCAGCACGCTCTACAACACCGCTTACCTTCGCCGTCACGGCGGCTTCCAAAGCAGGAACAACCTCCTTCAGGACGTAGCTGCAATCGCCGAGCTTTCGGTGCGCTACGGCCGCGCCGACGTCCCTGGTGTGAAGGCCAGTTTCCGGCGTCACGACGGCAACAAGGGATCGCGCGACGCCGCCCTGCTCTGGGCCGATGATTCGCTCTATCTGCTGGACCTGCTCGAGAGACTGCTTCCGGAACACGCCCGGGCCCTGCGCCAGGCCGGACTTCCGTACCTCAGCCGGAAGTGCTACCGGAACGCCGCGACAATCCGGTCTATAGGCGAAAGGTGGCGGACCTACCTGGCCATCCACGACCGCCTGGGCCGAAGCTACTCCCCCATGCGCTGGGCTTTGGAGCACGCCATGAGTGAGGCGCGGGTCAGCCTCGGCGAGACTCTCCGCTCGGCAGGACATAAGGCTCGCTCGCTGCAGCCTTCCTGAAGCGGCCCGATGCGAATCGCCATGTTCACGGACGTCTTCCCGCGGCTGTCCAACACCTTCATACTCAACCAGATCACCGGCCTCCTCGACCGGGGCCACCAGGTGGACATCTTCGCCCGTGCTCGTGGCGACTTCGAACACGCTCACGACGAGGTCGCCCGCTACCGCCTGGCCGACCGGATGCGCCACATCCCGATTCCGCAAGGTCGGCGGGAGCGGCTGACGACGGCCATCAGGCACCTGGCACACCGTTCCGCCTGGAACCGGGGCACGCTGAACGCCTTCAATCCTCGCTTGCACCGCGACGAAGCGCTGTCGTTGGTGCAGCTCTACACCGCACTGTCGTTCATGCCGCAGCGCCGCTACGACGTGGTGCACTGCCAGTTCGGCAAGCTCGGCCCGACGCTGCTGCCCCTGATCGCCGCGCGCGGCTACCGGGAGCCTCTGGTCACCTCGTTTCGGGGCGCCGACCTCACCAGGCTGGCTACGCTGCATCCCGGCATCTACCGTGAACTGTTTCGGCGTGGGAACCTCTTCCTGCCGGTCAGCGCCAGCTTCCGCGAGCGGCTGATCGACCTGGGTTGCCCCGCTGAGAGAATCGTGGTGCATCACTCGGGCGTAATGGTCGAGCGCTTCCCGTTCGCCGAACGGCGGGTCGCGGCCGGGGAACAGACGAGACTGCTGTTCATCGGCCGGCTGACCGAGAAGAAGGGCCTGGTTTATGCACTCGAGGCGGTTGCCGAGGTACTGGCGAGCGGGCGCCGGCTCGAGCTCACGGTGATCGGAGACGGCGAGCAGCGCGCCGAGCTGCACCGGCACGCCCAGCGGCTCGGCATAGAGGAGTCGGTGGTGATGGCGGGCCGGCAGACACAGGCCCAGGTGATCTGCCAGCTGCAACGCTCCCATCTGCTCGTCGCGCCCAGCGTGACGGCCTCCGACGGTGACCAGGAGGGTATCCCCAACGTGCTGAAAGAGGCGATGGCGACGGGCATTCCGGTGCTGGCAACCCGGCACAGCGGCATTCCCGAACTGGTCGACCACGGGGTGAACGGTTTTCTGGTTCCCGAGCGAGACGCCGGCGCCCTGGCCGAGCGGCTGGCCCACCTGATCGACAATTCCGAGAGTTGGCCTGCCCTGGGCAGGGCCGGGCGCGCCAAGGTCGAAGCGGAGTTCGACAGCGGCGCGCTCAACGACGAGCTCGTCCGCCTCTACCGGGGCGTCGGCGAAGCCGGGACGAACACGCGGGCGGCCTGACCGCCCGCATCGTCGCCTGCCGACCCTCTGTTCGTCGCCTCAGCGGCTCACCTCGTCGAGGTGCTCATCTGTCCGAAGCGCCGGTGACGGTCCCGGACTCAACACTCGAGCGATCGTCGCGAGGATGATCCTGATGTCGGTCCACACGTCGTGGTCCTCGACATAGCGGCGGTTCAGCTCCAGCTTGCGCGGCAGGATCTGACTCAGGTAGTACTCCTCGGGATCGGGCCTGCCCGCGAGCAGGTCGTTCTCGTCGCGAAATTCGACCGACGCCAGGTCGGTAATGCCCGGCCGCACGTCGAGCACCCGCCGCTGCTCCGGCGTGTAGCTGGCGACGTACTTCGGCACTTCCGGCCTCGGGCCCACCAGCGACATCTCGCCCCGGAGCACGTTCAGGAGTTGAGGCAGCTCATCGAGCTTCCACTTGCGCAGCAGTCGACCGACGCGGGTGACCCGCGGATCGCAGCCGACCGTGAGTCCCAGGCCGGTTCGGCCAGTGCCCGGGTCCGGCCTGTCGTACATGGTGCGAAACTTGAGTATCCGAAACGTCTTTCCGCCGCGGCCGACCCGCTCCTGCAGGAAGAGCGCCGGTCCGCTCGAGTCGAGCCTCACCGCCGCGGCGATCAGCGCCAGCAGCGGCGAGAGCAGCAGCAGCCCGAAACCGGCAGCCAGGACGTCCAGGGCGCGCTTGGCCATCAGGCGCGGTGGCGCTCCACCGTTTCCAGGACGGCTTCGACCACATCCTGTACGTCGCTGTCGGCCAGGCCGGGGTGCAGCGGGATCGATAACATCCGTTCGAACGCATCGTGCGCCACCGGGAAGTCCTCGGCGCGGTAACCGTACTTCTCCCGGTAGAAGCTCATCATGTGGAGCGGCGTGTAGTGAACGCTGGTTCCGATGTTCAGGGCGTTTAGGAGCCGTATGAACTCGTTGCGATCGACCCGCAGGTGCTCGGTCCGTAGCCGCAGCACGTAGAGGTGCCAGGCGCTGTCGACGTGTGCCAGTTCCACCGGAGCTTCCAGCGCCTCGTTGGAGATGAACGACCGGCAGTAGCAGCTAGCCACCTGACGCCGGCGCTGGTGGAACCGCTCGAGCCGTCGCAGCTGGTGCTGCCCGATCGCCGCCTGGACGTCGGTCATGTTGTACTTGAAGCCCGGCATCACGATGTCGTACTGCCAGGAACCGGTCTTGTCGAACCGCTTCCAGCCGTCGGCCGACATGCCGTGCAGGGAGGTCACCCTGGCCCGTTCCAGCAGTTCGGCACGGCCGGTCAGGGCGCCGCCTTCGATGGTTGTCAGGTTCTTGGTCGCGTAGAAGCTGAAAGCGGCGAGGTTGTCACGGCTCCCGACCACTGCGCCCCGGTAGCGGGCGGGCAGAGCGTGGGCGGCGTCTTCGATGACCTCCAGGCCGTGCTCCTCAGCTATCGCGAAGATCGCGTCCAGCTCCGCCGGGTGTCCCGCGTAGTGAACCGGGATCACCGCTCGGGTCCTCGGCGTCAGCGCCTCCCTGACCGCCTCCGGGTCGATGCACATGGTGTCGGGCAGAACGTCCACCAGTACCGGCGTCGCTCCGACGTGCTCGACCACGTTGGCGGTGGCGGCGAACGTCAAGGTCGGAACGATGACCTCGTCGCCGGGGCCGATGCCCAGCGTTACCAGGGCTACGTGCAGTCCGGCGGTACACGAGTTGAGCATCACCGAGGCGCCGTCCGGCGCCCCCAGGTACTCGCCGAACTGGCGTTCAAACGCCTTGGTCTTGGGACCCGTGGTGATCCACTCGGATCGCAGGGTGTCGACGACCTCGTCGATCTCCTCCTGGCAGATGGTCGGTGGCGAATATGGCAGGTAAGTCTGACGTGACATGGCTAGGAACGACCCCCCTCGTTTCCCTACTTCAACGACTCAATTCCGTGTTGCGCTGCGCCGGCCGCAGTCCGAGCACCAGGAAGCGCAGTACCCCCTCCAGGTAGCCGAGTCCGTAACCGGAGTGCAGCAGTGCGAAAGCGGCAACGATGCGTGCGATCGTAGCCGGACGTCGTGACCTGACAGCTCTCGCCCTGGCAGCTCGCGCCCTGGCACCTGGTGGCCGGTCACCCAACGGCCGGTCACTGCTCGACGCCGCGCCACTCGATGTGGCGCCGCTCGATGTGGCGCCGCTCGGTGTGGCGCCCCGGGATGCGATCAGCGCGAAACCGAGTGCCCCGGCCAGATATACAGACACCACCAGCAGCAGCGCCCAGCGCGCCGCCGGCACTACCGGGGCGGCCAGCAGGCACAGTCCCAGCGCCACCATGAAGACGACCGGCACGAGTTGACGCAAGCTAGTTACCGCTCCGTGCTTGCGATTGACGTAAACCTTCCAGTAGCCGTACTGGTAGTACTGACGGAACAGCTTCGCGAACGAGCTGCGGACCACGTAGCGGCTGCGGATCCGGGGCGACAGCCAGATCCGGATTCCCGCCCGCGCCAGCCGATAGTTGAACTCGTCATCCTGATTGCGGGTAAGCAGCTCGTCGAAGCGTCCGACCCGGTCGAACACCTCGCGCCGGTAGGCGCCGAACGCCAGCGTGTCCACGTAGCCCTCGTAGTCCCCCAGCCGAAAGCGGGCGTTGCCGACGCCGAAGGGCGAGGACATCGCCAGCGAGATCGCCCGAGCCGTCTCGTTCACGTTCACGTTCTCGATGGGGCCGCCCACGCAGCCGCACTCCGGGTGCGCGTCGAGTTCCGCCAGGCAGGAGCGAACGAAGTCCGGGGCGACCGTGGCATGGCCGTCGACGCGGATGATCACCTCACCGGTTGCGACGCCCAGGCCCCGGTTCAGGGCGTAGGGAACGGTTTTTTCACGGTTGTCGACGAGGCGCACACGAGGATGTTCCTTTGCCAGCTCACATACGATCTCGCGGGTACCGTCGGTGCTCATCCCGTCGACTACCAGCACCTCCAGGCGTTCCGGCGCCAGGTCGTTGTCGAGTACCGATCGCACCGCAACTTCGATGTGATCCGCTTCGTTGTACACCGGCATGATTACCGACACGTCTGCGGTGCGCTGAAGAGAGGTCTCACTACCCTTGCTCGCTCGGAGAACGGTTTGCACGGACATATCAGGAGGTCGCCAGACTCTGCTGCGACTCGGGGAGTTCGTGAGAAGTTCCGCGTCGGCGCCGGACCGCCCGCCGCCAGAGCTCGAGATACCTGGCGCCGCTCGCGTCCAGATCGAAGTTCGACACCACCTGGCGGTGGGCTGCGTCTATCAGGCTCTGCGTTTCGACCTGGCCGGACAACACCCGCTGCACTATCTCAACAGCGTTGTGGACGTCGCCTGCCGGGACCACGAAGCCGTTCACTCCGTCGACCACCAGCTCCTCGATGCCGGGAGTGGGGGTGGTCACGCATACGCAGCGGCACGCCATTCCCTCCTTGACCACGTTGGGGAGACGCTCTCCACTGGCCTTGGTGAGCAGCAGGAACACCTCGGCTTCCGCCAGTTCCTCGACTACCCGCTCGTGGCTCACGTGTCCCAGGAACTCGACCGCTCCGTCGACACCGAGCGCCGCCGCCCGGGCCTTCAATCCCGCCGCTTCGGGGCCGTCCCCCAGCACGCGCAGAGTCGCGGTCGGCCACTTCCGCCTTACCCGCGCCAGCACGTCGATCGCTTCGTACATGCCCTTCGCTTCGGTCAGGCGGCCAACCGTGACCATGCGGCCGGGAACCTTCCTCCGGCCCGCGACGATTGCCTCCAGTTTTTCGACGTCGACGCCGTCGTAGACGATTTCTACCCGGCTCCTTTCGATTCCCGCCAGCGACGCGACATGGCCAACGTTCGTCTCCGCCAGGGTACGAACCGTGTCGGCGTTCCTCGCGACGTCCATACCACCGCCGTACTCCATTTCCAGGTCGTAGGCGACGAATGAGATCGAGGTGGCCACGTCCGGCAGGTACCGCTGCACCAGATGTCCCACGATGGCTGGATAATGGGCCCAGTAGACGTGCACCACGTCCGGCCTCTCGCGCCTGATCCGGTCGAGGATCCCGAACGCGCGCGGAAGCAACAGCAGGCTCCTGGCGAGTTGATCGGGTCTTCGGTGATTGTGCCGAACCAGCCAGCCGATGGCGCTCACCAGTCGAAGCGGCCTCCGCAACGCGGTGGCCAGCCCGGCCGACGTGGCGGCGAGCGAATTGTGGGTAATCTCCACCCCTCGCAGTCGCCTCTCGGCGATCAGGTCCTTGGCGAAAGCGTGCGGTTCGCGCATGGCGTGAACCGAGACCGTCAGGCCGCATTCGCGCAGCCATCGGACATCGTTGCTGGCGAACGTTTCCGACGGCGCAGGAAACTGCATCGTCACGTAACAGACTTTCAAGCGCACCCCCGTGCGTTACCCCGCGTGCTCGTATTCGGCTTGCCACCCACCGCCGCGGAACTATTACCGCGTCCAGGTTCGCGACTTCATCCGCTCGTGCGCTTACTTTACGTGCAGCAGAGGCGCGGGCCGGCCCAGGGGTCACAGCAGCCGACTTGTGAGGGGTGAGAAGAAACGGCCAGGCGGATCGTCTACTGTGCCCTCGTGTATCACAACTCGTCAACAGCCCGCCGCCGTTCCGCCCACACGCCGACCGGCAAGCTGTTCACCAGCCTGATCCTCGCTCCGGTCGCGCTCCTGCTCCTGGGAGCCGGATGCGTTCCGGGCAATGTCGAGACAGACGTAGCCCAGCCGTTTCTGGCTTCCGTCCGGCAGGCGCGTCTGGTCAACGACGCCGTGCCGATGAGAGGCAACCCGGAGTTCGAGCGGGAACGGCTTCCCCGGCCGGCCGCCCAGCTCTACGACGCCCTGTGGGAGTCCATCGCGCTTCCCGAGCAACTGGAGTACATAGAAGCGCTCGCAGCCAGCGACAACCTCTACAACTACGGCCGACTGGTGCAGACCCACATCAGCTCCCTGCTCCTGGCGTTTCGGTTCACCGGCGACCTCGCCTTGCTCGACCGGGTGGATGAGCTGACCCAGCTCATGCGTGAGCAGTTGGACGACTCCTGGCGAAACGTCGCCAGCGGAGACCGGCGCGACGGGACCGACGGGTACCTCAACTGGGTGTGGGGCCAGGGGACCTCGGACCACCACGTCGGCAAGGACCTCCATGTGACGGACGAGATCAGGACGCACGCGCTTATAGCCGAGGTAGCCTGGGCATTCCGACTGAATGAGGACCTGGCCAGTCCCGGCGGTGTCGATTACGGCGAGCGCGGCGACTTCTGGCAGACCTACCTGCAGGATCACTTCGAGGCCAAGTGGCGGAAACGAAACGGCATCGCCTGGCCAAGATTCCCGTTCCTGCAACGCCCCTACGTCCACCCCACGCTGGCGTTCACCAAATACCACTACTACATGCACCGGCTGACAGAGCAGCCGGTCTACCTGCGCGAGGCGATGCGACTGAGCGAGCTGCTGTTCGGCGAGTTCTTCGAGGTGGACACTGCCGCCGGCGCCGCCTTCGTCTGGCGGCGCAGCATAGTCTCGCAAGGCGGCGGACAGGACTACCTGATGCCCACCGACTACAGCAGCCTGGTGATCGCCGACGCACTGTCCTTGCACCTCGACGGGTTCTACGGCTGGGCGGACCCGCGCGTGCCGCGAAGTCTGGCGGCTACCGTTTCCGAGTTCATCATCGACAACGGAGCCATCGACTTCGCGCGAGACATCGGAGGCGGGGAGATTCGCGCGGGGATTCAGCCCTCCTCCGCCCGCGACTGGGAACGAGTGACGGTGAGCGAGTTCAGCATCAACACTTTCGCGCTGCTCGCCCGCTGGGATGAGACCGGCGAAATCGGGCGGGTGTCAGCCGAGATCTATGAGCGGCTGTCGCCCGAGCACCATTACCCGTACATCCCTGTGGGGCTCGTGGCCGCTCAACTGATCGAGCGGCCGGGCAGCGAGCCGATGGTGCCGGAGGATCTGCTCGACGAGCCGGGCTAGTCGCCAGGCAACAGCAACTCCAGATAGGAGTCGAAGCTCGATTGCTCGGAAAAGCTCCTGCTGCGCAGCTTCGCTTGCTCAGCAGGCGGCGGGCAACGCAGCGTCTCCAGCACCGCCTCGGCAATCGCGTGGTGGTCGCCGACCGGCACCAGTTTTCCGTACCGGCCGTCCTCCAGCACCTCGCGGGGACCGTTCGGACAGTCGGTACTCACGACCGGGCAACCGCACGCCATGGCCTGAATCAGTGAGCCGGGCAGGCCCTCTCGCTCGGAGGACAGGACATAGACCGACGCTCGTGCCATGTACGGAAAGGGGTTGGCGATGAAGCCGGGCAGGCAGGTGCTCTCTTCGATCCCGAGCTCTTCGGACAACCGCTCGAGGCGCTGCCGCTCGGCGCCTTCGCCGAGGATCACCAGCCGCGCGTCGACTCGGCCGCGCACGAGAGCGAACGCCCGCAGCAACGACTGGAAGTCCTTTTCCGCACCAAGCCGGCCGACGCTCAGCAGCACCGGTGGCGACCCGGGGCGGAACCAGGGGTGGTCGATCGCCTCACTGGCTGCCTCCGGCAGGCTGTCCGCCACGACCGGGTTGTAGATGGTCGTGATCTTGCTGCCGGGAACGCCGAGGTACTCGCGGAGATCGCGAGCCACGCCGTGCGAGACCGCTACCACCGCGTCCGCATGCGGGTAGAAGACTCGGGAGAGACGGCGGGCGAACCGGGTCTTGACGTCCAGTCCGTTGGGTTTGACCATCGAGGGCGTGCTCGCTTCTCGAATCACCACCCTTATGCGCTTGCCGCTGGTACGGGCCGCCCAAAGCAGCGCCAGGCTGGCATGTGGCAGCGTGCCCAGCGCCGCGGCCGGTCGTTTGTCGGCGAGATATCGCCTGAGACGCGGAACGCTTGCCAACGCGCTGTTGGAATCGAGGTCTACGACGTTGACGTGCGCCTGCGCCTCGGCCAGGTACGGTCCGTAGGCTTTGGCCAATACCAGATCGACCCGCACCCCACGCGATCGCAGGCCGCGCGCCAGCGTGAGCATCATCCGCTCGGCGCCCCCGCCCTCCAGGTTCGGCAGGTAGAGCGATATCAACTTTTCGGCGGCAACCTTGGCCGTCACTCGCTGCTTTCGAACCGGTAAGCGGCCCCGACCGGGGTTCCGTCCCTTGCGGAACCGGGGGCGCCTACCAGCAGAGTCGTTCCCGCGACGTCCAGTGCTCCGCCGAACTCGGCATCGCGAGTGGGGTCGCCGGCGGTCAACGCCCTGCGGTAAACCCATTCCTCCCCCTGGAGTTCGTAGAGAAGAACACGGCCGGCTCCGGGAACATCGCTTCCGGCGGCGGGCGCCGCGATTGCAAGGAAGCCGTCGCCCTGGGCGACGGCGTTGCCGAACCCGACGTTCGCTCCGGTGGGAGGTTGCAGGGTCGCATGCGAGTACCAGGCGCCTGCCGACGCCCGGTAGACGTGCACTGTCGGCGTGCCAGAGCCTCCCGGGGCGGCGACAGCTAACGTCTCGCCGGACAGGGCAAGCGCGTAGCCGAATCTGTCTCCCGCCACGGGTGAAATGGCGGTCCACTGGTGAGTCCAGCCTCCGGCTCCGCTATCGCCTGCCCAGGCATAGAGGTGAGCGCGACCGGCTTCGCCCTGATCGGCCGTCCACTCGCCGACGGCGAGCCTTCCGCCGGCGAGCGCCACGGCCGAGCCGAAGCGCGATTCGACTATCGGTTCGCGGGGTGTGAGGCTAGCGACCTCGCTCCAACCGCTCTCGCCTCGAACGAACACGTATGCCGAGCCGGCGCCGGGACCGGGTGCTCCCACGGCGATCACGCCGTCCTCGACCGCGACCGATTCGCCGAAATAGGCTTGGGGCCGAGCGTCGCCGGGCTCCAGTCTGGCTGTCGCGCTCCAGTCGCTTCCCTGCCGTTCGAATACGAAAACTGCACCGGCTCTATCGCCGGCCTGCGAGTGGTACGGCGCGCCAACCACCACGGTGTCACCGTCCACCGCGACCGCGCTCCCGAACAGAGATCCCGGTTCCGCCAACGACTCTCCCAGCCTGACGCCCTGCGCAGGAGACGACGAGAGGTCGAACACGTAAGCGGCGCCGGGGGCGTTTCCACCCACCTGACTCCCGATTGCGCCCACGACTGCGTAACGAGAGGTGAGCGCCACCGAACCGCCGAACTGGTCGAACGGCGTCGGCGCCGGCGGGTCCAGCTTCAGTTCGCCGACGAAGGCGGTGAGATCGGAGGCAGCGGGAGACGCTCGTCCGGGCGGACCCTCACCCGATGACGCGCCACAGGACGTTAGCGACCCGAACGCAACGGCGACAAGCAGCCACGCTGAAAGGGATGAAACGCCTCTGCCCGCAGGGACGCGCATGGCGCCCCGCCTTAGACTGTACACACTCAACTCCTGCCCCCCGCCTTGGCTCCTGCTCTGACCGTAACTATCCCAACGGTCCGCCGCGCCTGTGAAGTCCGCTCCCCGGCCCGCCGGCCGGCGAGCACGCTCGAAGGCACTGACGCCGCTCCAGCCTTTGATACACCCTATACCCGGCCTCGGGCGGGCCTGGTGTCACAGCCGGGCGGCGGAGATGTCCGTACCGCGGGCCGCCTATTCGAGACCGCGGGAACCGGCGCACGCGTCCGCTTGCCGTGTATTTGGCCGCGCATCTGACCGGGCATCCCGCAAGCGGCGGCGACCCCTGACCGTCGCTACCTTCCGCGCCGGTCAGGCGGCGAGGTTCGATACGACCGCGCGGAACTTGCCGTTCGACGAGCGCGCGATCGTGTCCACATTCTCTACCTCGACACGCACCCTCCCCAACCGCTCATTGAGCCGCTCTTCTATGAACTGCACGTCACGAAGCGAGTAGCCGTCGGCCGGCACGACCTTCACCACTATCCGGTCCACCGACTCCTGGATTATCTGCGCTTCCTTGACGGCCAACTGGTAGAAGACGTGATCCATCTGGAACACGCGCCGTCCGTCGGCGGTAAGAAGGTTGTCGCTGAGGCGTCCGACGATTCGCTCGAGCCGCGGCAGAGAGCGTCCGCAACTGCAGCCCTGCTCGGTCGACAACGCGCCGCGATCCCCGACCTCGTAACGTATCAGCGGCATGTCCGGATTGAGCCAGGAGGTGCAGATCAGCCGGCCGTCCTCCCCGGTTGCGACCGGTTCGTTGCTCAGATCCGCGAAGACCTCGACGCGCCCGACTTCGGGCCAGAGGTGCATGTTGCCGGCCTCGCACTCACTCGCCGCCGTGACTGCTTCAGACATGCCGTAGGTATCTCGAACCCGACAATCGAACGCTCGTGTAATCGCCTCTCGCTGACGCTGGAGCAAAGGTTCGGCGTTGCTTATCGCCACCTTCAGCTTTGGCGCTTCGAGACCCAGTTCAATGGCGTAGCGCGCAAGAGCGTACATGGAGGAGGCGTAGCCGTACATGTAATCGATGCGCGAGCTTCCGATAGCGTCCAGGTAGGCGCGGGCGTTATCCCGTTTGAGGTGAAACGTGGACATGTAGAGCTGGTTGAGCCCCTGATTCCAGACCCAGAACGGCGGCCTCGCCTGCTCGAAGGGAACGACGATCTTGCCGCCCAACATCGCCCAGCGCTGCTCGCGGTCGACACCGTACCAACGCCGCCAGCGTGCCTCGCAAAGGGCGTACCAGCGTTGCATCGTTTCCCGGCTCCGCCAGGTGGTAACCGGGGTACCGGAAGAACCGCTGGTGTCGAGTTTGAAGAGCCTGCCGGGCGATCTGTCTTCGGCCAGGAATGCATGCGGGTTCGATCGGAGGTGCTCCTTGCGGAGGACCGGCCAGTTTTTCAACTCTTCGCACGAAGAACGGTCGCCTGCCCGGCGTCGCGCCTGCCACCACTCACGGTAGTAGGGGACCTTGCGAGCCGCGCGGTGCAGCATCTCGGCGAGGCGCTCATCCTGGAACGACTCCCAACGCTCGCTGCTCCACGTCTCCCTGTCGAGTGCCTCTTCGACCCAAGCCTCGGTGCGTGGTCCGTAGCGCCACCCACGCAACAAGTACCCATAGCCGCTCGCCATCGCCGAGCGCAGCACCGGCATCGAGTCATAGATCTTGTGCAGCACAACGTTCATTGATGCACAATTGTACGAACCGGCGAGTCCGCGCAAAACGCACGGGTCACAGCTCTCCGAAGCGGTGGCGGAGACGAGCACCCTGCCCGTCTCCGCCACCCGATCCCGATCCTTTTCTGGCCTGGAGCTCAGCCGGCCTCGGCCACATCAGCCGGAATCGGGACGATCTCCGGCACCTGCGTTCGCCGGCCTCGCGTCGCGCTCAGCTTCCGTTCATCCACTCGGCCAGGAACATGCCGGCCGGTATGTAGACCGCGCCGGGCGTGTTCAGCTTGCCGAGGTCACGCAAGGCATCGACCGAGATGTCGGCGATGCGGCCTGAGTCGTCCCACGGGGCCAGGAGCGTGTAAGGCGACCAGGAGAAGCCCAGAGTGTTGAGTCGTTTCCAGTCCCCATCCGAGGGAATACCGGCGCGCGTCTTGCCTCCGCCGATATCGCGGGCGAACCAGTCGCGACCGGTCTCGGCGCCGTCGACGTCGATTACCCACTCGGCCACAGGGTTGGCGAACCGGGGCATATTGCCTGCGTCGGCCCAGCGGTCGAAGCCTTCGAGGTACATCTCGATCGCGTCGGTGTGGAAGTAGCGGGCGTAGGTGGTGGGGTGCAGGTAATTCTCGCCTCCGCCTTCGCTGAGCACGCTGCGTGCCCACACGTAGCCGGAGTCGGACCCCACGCTCGTCTTCTTGATCTCGTTGTCCCAGAGAATGCGGCTGTTGCGCTCGGCCTCGTCCAGGTAGCCTTCCACGCCGGTCAGTTTGTACATGTAGTAGTGGTACTTGAGCCCGGACATGTAGGTATGGGTGTGGGGCCGCATGAGGACCGGGAAGCCGGTCGGCTTTCTCTTGCGCTCGCGCCACTTGGCCTCGAAGTCGTTGACGAGGTAACCCTTCCAGAAGTCGGCGTGTTTTCCGTAATCACGGCCGGAAGGGCTGGCGAGATCACGGTTCAGGTCCAACGCGTAGGCGAAGCCGGCCACGATGGCGTGGGTCTTCACGTCGTTGGTCTCGTGGATGTCCTTGCCCTCGAACTCAGGGTAGCTGCCCATGCGGTGGGCCCAACCGAGATGCCCGTCGGTGGTTCCGTCGGTCCCGTCGAGGGTGCCGGTCCACGCGTCGCGTAGCTCGCCACGCATGATCTCGGCCAGCCGGTCCACCTCATCCAGAAGTGCGAGATCGCCGGTTGCCCTGAACACGATCAGCAGTGTCTGAAGATGAGTGTGAAGGTCCCGCGAGTAGACGTAGACGTCGTCGCTGGCGGCCATCCGGTCAGGGTCGAGGTCGGAATCGGGGTTACGGGTAGCAGCCCACATGCGCTCATACCAGAGGCGCTGTTCGCTGGTCAGCCGGTCGACATCGAAGTCCGGATTGCCTGTCAGGCTGAAGTCGCTGCGAACGGCGGGCGAGCCGGAACCGCTGCCGTCTGAGCCACTGCTTTCGTCGCTGTCCTCTTCAGCACCGCCGTCTGCATCGGGGTCGATCTCGAGCACCACTGCGAGACTCACGCCGGCACCGTCATCGTCCCCGGCGGTTCCGGTAGCAGCGATCTCCACCAGCTCTTCGACGGTGAAGTAGCCTGCCTTCATCACCACCACCTTGTAGCGTCCCGGCTGCAGGTCGAAGCGCAGCTCGCCGGAACCGTCGGCGGCCGCGGTGCCGCGCGGCGGGATTCCGGTTGTCTCGAAACCCTCCTCGACCACCACTACCTCGGCATCGGACGGACTGACGCTGAGAAGGAAGTTGCCCTGCTGCGAGGGCTGAATGCCGACAGGCAGTCGCTGTACCGCGCAACCGGCGAGCACCAGCGCCAGCAGACCTGCGAAAAGCGCCGGGAGCGCCGCTTTCAGCTTCGACCACTTGCTGGGAGGGAGCACTACGGTGGAGTCGACGGAGGTGTAATTCTCGGGGGCGTGCCAAAAGCTTCTCGCCACGTTGGGGGCTCCTACTCTCTCTGCTGCCGCGAGCCGTTTACGGGCTGGGGCAGCAACCTACTGGGATTTCGAGGGAGAGAGTAAGGAGACGGAAAAGTTCGCGACCCCCTCGGCCGGTTGCGCCACTGGCTCGATCCGACTCAGGCGCCCATGTTTGGAGCCGGACTTCATAGCCTCCGAGGGGTCAAGACATTTCCCCTCCGACGATCAGCACGGTATCCCTGTCGATTCTAAGAACAATTAGCCGGTGCTGTTCAGCGGCTTCGGTGATCCGGGCATTTATTGCGCTCAGCACGGCCGAAAGCCCCGCGGGTGCGCTCACTGGAATCGTGAGAGCCCTCACGAATGTGAAAAACCCGTGATTGACATTCCGTGTCTGGCACGGCATCGCCGATGAGTATTACCTGAACGAGAACCCTCACGTTGCCCGGGCACCGCGCACCGGCGCCGCTGCTCGCCTCGCCGCCGCATGCCGGTCAGCCGCAGCCCGCCAGACGCGCAGGTATTCGCGGCTGGTGTGCGCCATATCGAAGTTTCGAACCACGTGCTCGCGCGCCCCGTCAGCCATGCCTGCCGGCACTCGCCCGGCGAACACGTCGTCGATGGCCTGCGCCGCCGCCTCGGGCGCGTGCATCGGTACTATCAGCCCCGTCTCTCCGTCCACCACCAGCTCGTCGATCCCTGGCGTTGGCGTGGTTATGCAGACGGCGCGGCACGCCATCCCCTCTTTCACCACGTTCGGAAGACGCTCGGAGCTCTTTCGGGACAGCAGCAGGAACACTTCGGCCGCCGCCAACTCCTCTATCACCCGCTCCTGGCTCACGTGTCCCGGGAAGCTCACGCGATCCTCGATTCCTAGCCGGGCAGCCTGGGCGCGCAACCGCTCTCTCTCGGGACCGTCGCCCAGGATGACAAGCGATGCGTCCGGCCAACGCGAGCCAAGCGTGGCGAACGCCGCGAGCACGTCATCGACACCCTTCGATTCGATCAACCGGCCGGCCGTGACCACCCGCCTGGCCACCTTGCGCCGTCCCGCGGCGACACCCTCCAGAAAGGCGATATCGACGCCGTCGTGGATGACCTCTATCTGCTCCGGTGGCACGCCGGTGAGGGCGGCCACCCCGGGAACGTTTACCCGGCCCAGGGTGCGGATGACCTGGGAGTTGCGGGCGACGGCGCGGGTACCGCCGAACGCCATCTCCAGGTCGTAAGCGGCGAGAGAGATCGACGTCGCCACTTCCGGCAGCGCCCGCTGGACCAGGAAACCGACGATCGCCGGGTAGTGCCCCCAGTAGATGTGGACCACCTGGGGTCGACTCTGGCCGATCTCGGCCAGGATGTCGAAAGCGCGCGGAAGCAGGACCAGGCTTCGTACGAGCTCCACGAGGCGGCCCGCGGAGGAGCGCAGCAACCAGCCTATCGCCTCGGCCAGCAAACGGCGCTGTGCGAGAGCTCGAGCCACGCCCCTCGCAGTAGCCCTGATTCCGTTGTGGCTGATGCTCACCGGCTCGAGCCGGCGTTCCCTGATGAGCCGGTCCGCGGAACGGTGCTCGGGCAGGAGCCCGTGGACCGAGATGCGGACTCCCAGCCGGGTCAGCTCCCGGACATCGTTGCTGGCAAACGTTTCCGACGGCGCCGGAAACTGCATGGTCACATAGCAGACCCTCACTCATACCCCCCGCGGGTTGTGAGCGCGCTCAGCCGGGTGCGAGCGCCGGTTCGTAGAAGCCGAGGTACCAGTCGACGAAGCGGTCTATCCCGTCCTCGACCGAGGTGGCCGGCCGGAAGCCGACGTCCCGCTCCAGGTCGGCCACCTCTGCGCATGTCGCCGGCACGTCCCCCGGCTGCATCGGCAGCATCCTGGTCTTGGCGCGCTTGCCCAGCTTGGCTTCGAGCGCTCCTATCAGGTGCATGAGTCGCACCGGATTGTTGTTGCCGATGTTGTAGAGCCGGTACGGCGCCAGGCTGGTGGCAGGGTTCGGGCTGGCGCCCGACCAGTCCGGGTCGGCTCGCGCCGGCCGGTCCAGGACCCTGGCCACCCCTTCGACGATATCGTCGACATAGGTGAAGTCACGCTGCATCTCACCGTGATTGAACACGTCGATCGGTTCGTCCGCCAGAATCGCCTTGGTGAACAGGAACAACGCCATGTCCGGCCGGCCCCAGGGGCCGTAGACGGTGAAGAAGCGCAAGCCGGTGGTAGGGATGCGGTACAGATGGCTGTAGCTGTGCGCCATGAGTTCGTTCGACTTCTTGGTGGCGGCGTAGAGGCTCAGCGGGTGGTCGACGTTGTCGTCGACCGAGAACGGCATGGTCGTGTTGGCCCCGTAGACCGAGCTCGACGAGGCGTAGACGAGGTGCTCCACCGGGTTGTGACGGCACCCCTCGAGGACGTTCATGAATCCGGCGAGGTTGCTCTCCACGTATGCGTGGGGATTCTCGAGCGAGTAACGCACGCCCGCCTGGGCGGCCAGATTTACCACCGCCTGCAGTTTCTCGCGCGCGAACAGGGCGGCCATCGCGTCGCGGTCGCTCAGGTCGATCTGCCGGAACGCGAAACGCTCGTACTGTTCCAGCAGGTCGAGGCGTGCCAGTTTCAGGTCTACGTCGTAGTAGGGGTTGAGGTTGTCGAGGCCGACCACTTCGTCTCCGCGCTCGAGCAGCGCCCGGGAGAGGTGGAATCCGATGAAGCCGGCGGCTCCGGTTACCAGTACGCGCATCAGAAACTCCAGTAGGTGAGGGTATCGGGAAGGGTGCGTCCCTTCAGCATCGCCTTGACGTCGACGATTACGCCGTCCGGTTTTATCAGGCGCCCGAGATCGTTGCAGACCTGCTCGGCATACCCGGCGTGAGCCACGGCGACGATCAGGGCGTCCAACTCGTGGAGCTCGTCCCAGCCGGAGAGCCTGATGCCGGTTTCGACCTCGGCCTCCTCGGGATCGGCCAGCGAATCGTGTACCAGCGGCTCGATTCCGAAGTCACGCAGCTCGGCCACGATGTCGGGCACTCGGCTGTTGCGCAGGTCGGAGACGTTCTCCTTGAAGGTCAGGCCGAGCAGGCCGACCCGGGTCGCTCGCATGGGGGTGTCGCAGTTGGCCAGCAGCTTGATCGCCTTCTGGGCGACGAACGCTCCCATGCCGTCGTTGATCCGGCGCCCCGCCAGGATCACCTGCGGGTTGTAACCGACCTCCTCGGCTCGGGTGGTCAGATAGTAGGGGTCGACGCCGATGCAGTGGCCACCTACCAGTCCCGGCCGGAACGGCAGGAAGTTCCACTTGGTCGAGGCCGCCTCGAGTACGTCGCTGGTGCGGATGCCGAGCCGGTCGAAGATCAGGACCAGTTCGTTCATCAGCGAGATGTTCAGGTCGCGCTGGGTGTTTTCGATGACCTTGGCAGCCTCGGCCACCTTGATCGACGGCGCCCGGT
Source organism: Trueperaceae bacterium (assembly GCA_040905465.1). Taxonomy (GTDB): domain Bacteria; phylum Deinococcota; class Deinococci; order Deinococcales; family Trueperaceae; genus DASVCN01. Next base: position 109,419 of record JBBDRK010000029.1, read on the forward strand.
AAACACCGGCCGGAATGATGGTGCCGTAGGCCTTGGCCACGCGCTCGAGCGTCGCCTCGTCCTGCCCGGACACGACCTTGACGATTCGTTCCAGCGTGTGTTCGCGGTCGCCGGGGTTGATCCGTTCCGGCGAGTAACCCAGGGCGAAGTCGACTCCGGCGCGCAGGCCGGAGGTCGCTTCGAGGATGGGACCGCAGATCTCCTCGGTAACGCCGGGATAGACGGTGGATTCGTACACGACCACCGACCCCGGCGCGAGACGCTTGCCGACGATCTCAGAAGCTCCCCGCAACGGCCGCAGGTCGGGCCTGCGATTGGCGTCTATCGGGGTGGGGACGGCTACGACGAACATCGAGCACCCGGCCAGGTCGGCGTCGTCGAAACTGAAGGTGATCGGCACGGCCGCTATCTCCTCGGCCGAATGCTCGCCGGTCCGGTCTTTGCCGGCAGCGAGCTCCTCGATCCTCCGCTGGTTGATATCGAAACCTATAGTGTCCGGAAAACTTCGGGCGAAAGCGAGCGCGACTGGCAGGCCCACGTACCCGAGACCTACGACGGCGATTCTCTCGTTCATCTACTCTCTTTCCCGGCGCGAGTGATCATCGGCGATCCCTGTCGGCTAATCTCGAATGTCGAACGGCAAACC
>JBBDRK010000029.1:110164-145135 GCA_040905465.1 Trueperaceae bacterium
GCAGTTTGGCGCTTTCAATCTGTCGGTTGCCATCGGTCATAGCTATCAGACTCTACCCCGACAACTGTAAGGCGCTCGCGGACCGAGCCTCGACTCAGCCGTCACAGATTGCGCTGTAAAAGATTGCGCCGTCACAGATTGCGGGCGCTGGCCACAGCGGGCAATTACCCGCATAGCCGCCTACGCGGCGAGGATCGCATAGGCGCCCACGCAGCGGCGACGCAGTGTCGGCGGTAACTGACGGAGGCGGGCGGCACGGCTAACGTCGCTAAAGTGCCTGGATCATTCCGAAATACTTTCTTGGGCGTCGCCCGTCGTCTCCGGCTCCGGCTCCGGCCTATTCTGCTGGCGGCTTCGCTGGCTACGACTGCCGTTATGCTCGGCGCCTGCTACCCGAGCCCGGGGGTAGACCAGGAGGGCGGCCAACTGCCCGCCCCCTTCCCTGCCCCCACGTCTCTTGCCGTGACGTCGCCTTCACACGCGCCCAAGCCGGCCATCATCGGCGGCCGCTCCTCGGTCCTCCAGGGGGATCCGGACTTCGACCCCGACTCCTTGGCGCCGGATGTTCGCCGCTGGTACGACGAGTTGTGGGCATCGTTGGAACTGCCGGAGCAGCGACGGTATATCGCCCGTCTTGCCGCCAGCGACAACCTCTACGAGTACAGCCGCCTGGTCCACACCTATGTCGTCAGCCTGCTGACGGGGCTGCGGGCGACCGGAGACCTGCGCCTGCTCGACGAAGCCGACCAGATCTCGGAGCTCATGCGGGCCCAACTGGCCGACTCCTGGCGCGGCACCGGCAACCGCGAATCGAACCGCGACGGCTACCTCAACTGGGTCTGGCGAAACGACACCTCGGAAGAGCACCTGGGCAAGGACCTGCACCAGACCGACGAGATGGGCACGCACTCGCTGGTGGCGGAGCTGGCATGGGCCTACGCGAGCAACAAGGATCACCCCAGCCCGGCAGGCGTGGACTACGGCGAGCGGGCGGACTTCTGGCTCGACTACCTGCAGAACCATTTCGAGGCCAAGTGGCGGGAACGCAACCAGGTCCGCTGGCCCAGGTTCCCGTTCATCAACCGCCCGCACATGCACGAGACCGTGAGCTTCATCAAGTACCACTACTACATGTACCGGCTGACCGCCCGCGAGCAGTACCTGAGCGAAGCGAAGCGGTTGAGCGACCTCGTCTATGAGGAGTTCAGGCAGGTCCAGACCGACGCTGGCCCCGCCTTCGTCTGGCCGCGCAGCATCGTGTCGGAAGGGGGTAGCGAACGCTACCTCATGCCCACCACCTACAGCAGCCTGGTGCTGCTCGATTCGCTGGACCTGCACCTGGAGGGCTTCTACGGCTGGGCCGACGGGAGCGTGCCGGAGCGGTTCGCGAACACCGTCTCGCAGTTCATCATCGACAACGGCTCCTCGGACTTCGCTCGCGATGTCGGCGGCGGCCAGACGCGCGCCGGCCTGGCGGCCTCGTCGGCCCGCGATTGGGAAAGGTTGACGGCGCCGCAGTTCGCCATCAAGCCGTTCGCGCTGCTTTCCGCCTGGGACGACAGCGGGACGATCGGATCGGTGGCGCGCGAGGTGTATGCCGACCTGCCCACTGAGCACCTCTACCTTCACATTCCGGTCGGCATGATGATCGAGGCGATGAAGGAGACGGTGGTAGCCCAGGATGAACCGGCGGAGTGAGAGGTCATCCGGCTGTGTCTCTGGTCGTGCCGCCGCCGGTTATGCCGCGGCCGGCTATGCCGCCGGCTCTGCGCCCGGCTCTGCACCCGACTTTGCGGTCGACGCGCTCGACCTTGCCGTAGACGGCACGGCCGACCTTATGCCGAGCACGAGCGGTCGCTGATTGGCGATCAGCGCCAGCAGGAACCAGGTGAACTTGTCGGTGTCGGCGTTCGAAGGCATCATGGCAACGATCAGGGCGGTGGCGAGGATCACCAGGAACGGCCGTTCGGCCGCTTCGGCACCCAGCGCGGTGATGAACGCGACCGCGAAGAGCGCCACGAAGAGCGCCAACCCGGCGATCCCGCCACCTACCGCAATCGACAGGAAGGCGTTGTGCGCATCCTTGTAACGCCCCAGGAGAGGCTCGACGGCATAGGCGAAGGTGCCGAGGCCGGTGCCGAAGAAGGGTGAGGAGAGGAAGAGGTCCTGGCCGTTGCTCCAGATGGCGGTTCGCCCGGTGAGATCGCCCCGAGCCAGCTCTTCGGACGTCGAGGAGAGGCGTTCGATGTTGGCACTCAACTCCGGATAGAGCTGTGGGGCTTGCACGAAGCCGATCCAGATAGTGGCGGTGATCAGCCCGAACAGCAGCAGTTGCCGCACCGGATCGAGCCGGAACAGGCTGAGGGGAATTATCGCCAGCGCCACCAGCGCCGTCACCAGACCGCCTCGTGAAGCAGACAGGACGATGCCGAGCACCGCGACTGCCGGGTAGGCCATGTTCAACCACGTCAGCCAGCGGGAAGTGCTCCGCAGGCTGAGGTACCAGGCCAGCGGGATCGCCAGAGCGGAGACGATGGCGAACTCGTTGGGGTTGAAGCTTCCCACGTTCCGGAAAGTGGGTTCGCTGGCCCGCAGGAACACGGTGAAAGCCACCGCGATGGTGACGTAGCTTCCCAGCACGAAGGCCTGCATCAGCAGCGCGCTGTCGGACTTCGACCGGCAGAACTGCCAGACCAGCCACACCAGCACGAACAACTGAGCCACCGTTACCGAGCTGCTGAGCGTGTCGCCGGGGCGCACGCTCCAGAAGTAGCTCGAGATGCCGTAGAGCGTGAACAGCAGCGCCAGGATCACGAACAGCGACGGGGTCCTGATGTTCAGGCGGCCTCTTCCCACCAGGGCCGCCATCCCGGCACCGAAGGAGACGATTCCCAGCACGCGGCTCATGCTGCCGATCCCGGGTATCGTCACCCCGTTTTCGAACGGGATGCTGAAGACCAGGAGCGCCAGCAGCCACAGCGTCAACCGTTGCAACTGACCACCGTCCGAATCGGCGCCGTCCTCGCGGACCCGCCCTGGCCGGCTGCTTCACGCACCGCTGTTTTCACGCCATCTCCCGCGACTGGGACGACAACGCTCGGTAGCGTCCCTTGAGGCTCAGCAGCCACCGGTAGATGTCGTACCCCGGACGATTGGCGAGGAGGCCCCAGCCGAGCGCGGAGAGGTTGAAGGGCCAGATGAGCCACGCCCGCCGGAAGTGCTCACGCGCCTCGGACAGCCGCCGCTCGGCAAGCAGCAGCACGCCGAGTTGCAGCAGACGCTGACTGTGCGAACCGGGGTTGCGCTCGAGCTCCGCGCGATGCTTGCGCAGGAAAAGACTGTGCGCTTCGATCGAGCCGCGACGATTCTTGCCTATGGCGTCGCCGGCGTGCCGGTACCAGGTGACCAGAGGCTCCGCAACGAATGCGAACCGATAACTCCGGGCAAGGCGAACGTAGAGGTCGACATCCTGCCTCGAGCGAAGCTCGGTGTCGAACATCCCGACGTCGAGAAGCGCCTGCCGGCGACAGAGCACTGCCGAGGTGGTGCCGACTCCGTTCGTCTTGAGCAGGGCGGCGTGGCTGTGCCGGCGAGGGCTCGGCAACACGACGCTGCTTCGGCCGTTGGCGACGTTGACCTTTCGGTAGCCGCAGTAGACCAGGGCGACGTCTCCGGGAGCGCTGCCGAAGACGTCGATCTGCCGTTCCAGCTTGACCGGCGCCCATTCGTCGTCGTCGTCCAGAAATGCGACGTACTCTCCGGTCGATTGACGGATGCCGGTGTTGCGCGCCGCGGCTCCTCCTGAGTTCCGTTCGTGTTTCAGGTAGACGATCCGCGGATCGCCTGCAAGGCGTTTCATGTACTCTTCGGTCTGACGCCGGTGCTCGCTGGCCGGATCGTTGTCGTCGACGACAAGCAGCTCCCAATTACGGTAGGTCTGCGCGAGGATCGTCTCCACGGCACGCTCCAGCATTTCGCGGCGGCGAAAGGTGGGCAGCACGATCCCGACCCTGGGTTCGGCCGTCCGACCATCGAAGCCGGCCCTGTCCCGTTCTTCGCCCGCCGGGCCGCGTCCGCTCACCGTTCTGCCGGACTGGCGCCGACCGCGACGCCGTGGGTAGCACCGTTCTTGCCGCCCAGGGCGAGGCCCTGTCCGACCGCGTGTTCGACCCCGCCCTCAGCGCTGCGCTCGAAGCCGGCGCCGAGGTCCGGCAGATAGAACAGGTAGAGCGCGCCCGAGATCTCGGCCAGGTCGCTGTCGCCGGTCGCCCCCGCCAGGACCAGGCCCCCTTTCACCGCCACCGCCGCGCCGAACGCGTCCGTCGACCGCAGGCCGGACACCACCAGCCCCGCTCGGTGTTGCCAACTTTCATCCGTTCTCTCGTATACGTGTACCGAGCCCACGCTGCCGTCTTCTTCAGGGGAACTTCCCGGGGCTCCAACCGCCAGCACGTTCCCGTCCAGCGCCAGCGCCGAACCGAAGTGGCCCGGGCCAGGGTCGGTCGAGAAGAGCCGGTCCTCCTGGCGCCAGTCCGTACCATCCCAGCGGTAAGCAAAGACGCTGGGCGCCGATTGGACGGCGGGCGCTCCCACGAGCAACGAGTCCCCATCCAACGCCAGGGCGCTTGCGAACATCAGCCCCGCCTCGGGCGCCGTCAGCGTCTGTTCCGGCTGCCAGCCGCTTTCGCTCCGGCGAAACAGGCGTACCTCGCCTCGTCCGCCTTCGGCATCGCTGGGGCTTGCTACGGCCAATCGGTCGCCGTCGATAGCAACGGCGGAACCGAAGCCGGGCGAACCGCCGGCGCCGGCGGCCAGTTTCGCTTCCAGCTCCCAGCCGGTTTCGCTCGACGAGTAAACGTACACGGCTTGGGCTTCGGCGCCAGGCGCTCCGACCGCCAACCTGCCGCCGTCGATAGCGAGGCTGGTCCCGAAGCGCTCGGCGCTGCCCGGTTCCTCCGGCGTGAGGGTTGCTGTCGGTTGCCAGCCGCCGTCGCCCGGCTCGAAGACGAAGACCGTACCGGTGCGAGCTCCGCCACCGCCTTCCAGTGGAGCCGAAGCCACCACTCGGCTGCCGCCGCTGGCTACCGCGTGTCCGAACGAAGCGTCGGCGGCTTCGGCGGGCGAAATCGAAACGGAGTCGCCCCAATCGCCGCCCTCGCGCGGGAAGAGGCGTACCACGCCGCCTTGCGAGCCGGGCGCGGCACTGCCGAATCCGCCGGCCACGATGAAGTTGGCGCCGATCGCCACCGTCTGGCCCAGGCGTTCATAGGGCGCCGGTGTCGTTGCCTTCAGCTTGTCGACCCGGGCAGCCGGGTGCTCGCTCAAACCCAGGGCATTCTCGCCGAGCGTTGCGCCGCAGGCGGTGAGCGCGATCAGCAAACAGGTCGCCGCGCCCACCAGGGTGAACCGCAGCGGATAGTCGCGTGCTCGTTTTTCGGTTCTCTGCTGCCCCATACTCCCCCACCGATTCCCGCACCAATTCCGTCAGCGAGGCCGTGTCCGCCGTTCGACTGGCGAACCGCGGACCAAGGTCGCTCAGACAGTGATAACCCCTGCGGTCTGCTTCCCTCCTGTTAGCTGTCACAGTCGTGCAGGGGCCGCCGGTTGCCGAGCCGCTCTCAATTGCGCCCTGGGCTAGTTACTGGACCCACCTCGCACGCTTACCTTGTCCCAACGCCGCGAAGCTGGCTCGCGGAGGGGCGACGGCAAATATGCAGGAGCGGGGGGCAGATGAAGGATCTACTCGTAAACGGCGTACTCAAGCGGAGCCTCAACCGGCATCGTCCAGGCCGCGATCCGAACGTCTTTCTGTTCGGCACGCCCCGGGGCGGCACTACCTGGCTCATGGAGATGATCTGGAGCCAGCCCGGTTTCAAGAGCTGCAACGAGCCACTGGACCTCCGCAACCCGCTCGTTCGCAAGCATCTCGGAATCAGCGAGTGGCGCCGGCTGTACGACCGGACGGTCGACCGGCAACTGGAGTCCTACCTGGGCCGGCTCGAGCGGGGCGAGCTGTACATCGTCGATCCGCTGCCGGGCCGGGGGAGATACCACCGGTTCTTCTCGCATCGCACCGTCTTCAAGATCATTCACGGCGCAGAAGACAGGATCGAGTTCCTGGCCAACCGTTTTCACGGCCGAGCCTTGCTGCTCGTGCGCCATCCGATTCCCGTTAGCCTCTCACGCCAAACGCTTCCGCGGCTCGAGGCTATGGTGGAAGGAGATTACCGCCGACACTTCACCGCCGACGAACTGGTTGCGGCCCGCCGAGTCATCGAACGTGGCCTGCCGCTTGAGAAGGCGGTGCTCGACTGGTGCCTGCAGACGGCGGTCCCACTGCGCCAGTTGCGGAGAGACTGGCTGGTGGTGAGCTACGAACAGCTCGTCCTCGAACCCGAGGCCGTGATACCGGTCCTGGCGCGCGAACTGGGTCTTCCTTCCCCGGAGCGGATGATGCGCCACGTCGCGCTGGCGTCGCAGAGCAGCAACCAGTCAGACGCCGAGGCCCGCAGGTTATTGGGGATGGCCGGTCGGCAGGAAGCGTCCCGGCGGCTCCTCGACAGGTGGCGTAGCAAGGTGAGCGTCGACGAAGAGAAGCGAGCCATGGGCCTCCTGGAACGCTTCGGAATCGACGTCTACACCGCGGGTGAGAACCTGCCGAGGCGATTCTGGTTGGGTGCCCGTGAGGACGATCGGAAGGTCGACTACGAAAGCGAGGGAGGGGCCCGGTTGGACCCCTCCCTCGACCCCTCCCTCGACCACGCCGTCGTGGGCGGTCGTCAGGTTACTTGAACGAGACCGCGAACAGCATGCTGGCTGGTATGTAGGTCGTCCGCGGGACGTTGATATCCCTCTCCCAGGCCTTGTAGAGCTGCTCGGAGATTCGTAGGATCTTGTCGTCGCTCTGCCAGGCGGCCAGTTGCGCAAACGCGCTTATGTTCGCCTGTCCCAGTGTCGGCCGGTCACGGTAGGTGGTGGGCTTGATGCCGCCCGCGCTGCCGCTCCCGGTCACACCGGCGGCCAGGGGCGCCGAGTTGCCGCTCACCGGATCGGTGTCCATCACGAAGTGGGCGATGCCGTTGCCGAGCTTCTCCATGATGTCGGTGTCTCCCCAGCGGTAGAACCCTTCCATGTGGAGTTCCACTGCGGCCTCCACCAGTAGCTTGGTGTAGGTGGTCGGGCAGGACTGCTCCTTGGGGCTGCCGGTTCCGTAGGGGCTGCCGAAGGCGTAGACGACCGCCGGACCGCGGGAGGTGCTGACGTCGACGAATCCGCCCGCCTGCTTGCCGGCAATGTGCGGCTCGTCGAACATCTGATCGGTCATCTTGCGGGCCTGCGCCAGGTAGGCATCCGCGTCGGGATCGCCCTGGTCGGCGAGCATGGTGCCGACGTAGTAGTGATAGAGCGTGAACTGGTTGTGGGTGTGACAGAACTTGGTGTTGATGAAATCCATCCGGGGCCAGGCCTTGCCCGAGCGTTCCCGCCACTTCGCTTCGAAGTGCTCGCGGAGGTAGTTCATCCAGAAGTCGGCTCGTTCGCCGTAGTCGACGCCGCTGGGGCTCGGTACGTTGCGGTTGACGTGGTAGGCGTACATCACCGACGCGAGATGACCATGCATCACGGTTTCTTCCAGGTCGCTGACATCACGGCAGTAGTGGTCCGGTGATGTGATCTTGCGGCGGAAGTTCAGGTATCCGTCTTTTTCATAGACCCTGCTGCCGTAGTACAGGTCGTAGCTGCTGGCCACGCCGCCGCACCAGCCGTCGCGAAGGCGGTCGCGCATGCCTTGGGCGACGCGGTCGACCTCGTCGAGGAAGCGCAGGTCGCCGGTAACGCGCAGGGCGCCGAGCAAGCCGTGGTTGTACTGGTTCAGGAGACGGGCGTACTCGTACTCGTCGTCGCTCGCGATCAGGGTGTCGATGTCGGGCACCTGATTCGGATTGCGAACCCCTGCCCACAGGCGTTCGTACCAGAGTCGTTGCGCGCTGCTGAGGCTGGAGACGTCGAAGTTCGGATCGCCTACCAGGCTGAAGCCGTTGCGAACGGCGTTCGAACCGGCACCGCTGCCATCGGATCCACCTGTCGAACCGTCACTGATGTCGGCGTCGGGATCGACCTCGAGCACGACGTCGAGGCTCACGCCGGCAGCCTCATCGTCCTCGGCGGCTCCGTCGGACGTTATCTCCACCAGCTTCTCGACGGTGTAGTAGCCGGCCTTCATCACCAGGACCTTGTAGCGTCCCGGCTTCAGGTCGTAGCGCAGCTCGCCGGAGCCGTCGGCGGCCGCGGTGCCGCGCGGCGGGACGCCCGTGGTCTCGAAACCCTCTTCGACCACCACCACCTCGGCATCGGACGGGCTGACGCTGAGAAGGAAGTTACCATCGTGCGTGGGCTGAATGCCTATCGGCAACGGCCGCGTTCCACAGCCGGCGAGCACCAGCGCCAGAAGCCCGACGAGAAGCGCCGGAAGTACTGACTTGAGACTGGTTCGCTTGCTGCTATCGGGGGCGTCGACGCTCGAGTCGACACACGGGTAGTTCTCGGGGGCATTCAACAAGCTTTTCGCCACGGTGGGGGCTCCTACTCTCTCTGCTGCCACGGCCTTTGACGGGACTCGGGCAGCACTTGCTGGAATTCGAGGGAGAGAGTAAGGAGACGGAGATGTTCGCGACTCCCTCGGCCGGTTGCGCCACTGGCTCGATCCGACTCAGGCGCCCATGTTTTGGAGCCGGACTTCATAGCCTCCGAGGGGTCAAGACATTTCCCCTCCGACGAACAGCAAGGTAGCCCCGCCGATTCTTAGAACAATTAGTCGCGGATTCACGCTGTGGTCGATGGTCGCGGCGGTTCTTGCGCCTACCACGCGCCAAAGCCTCCTCGGCACGCTCACGGGAAACGTGTGAGGGCTCACGAATGTGAAAAACCCGTGTTTAGTGGCTCGTAGATGGTCGGCGAGCGTCAACGCTCGCCTCGGGCGCTCCTCGTGACTCTGTCACAGGAGCGCCCGATTCTCGACGCTATTGTGGCCCGAAGGTTCTCAACACTTCCACCACGAGGCAGCGGGCTCCGAGAGAACCGGGCACCGAGAACGAGGTATCGATGAAAATACTGGTCACCGGCACTGAAGGCTATCTGGGATCGTTGCTGGCGCCGTACCTGATGGCGCGCGGGCACGACGTGACGGGCGTGGACACCGGCTTCTATAAGGAGGGCTGGCTCTACAACGGCCTGGACCGGACGCCGCTTACGCTGGTCAAGGACTTGCGGCGGCTCGAGCCCGGGGATTTCGAGGGGGTCGACGCGGTCGTGCACATGGCCGAGCTTTCCAACGATCCGGCGGGAGCTCTGGCGCCCCAGATCACCTATCAGATCAATCACAAGGGATCGCTCCACATCGCCCGCCTGGCCAAGGAAGCCGGAGTTGAAAGATTCGTCTACATGTCTTCCTGCAGCGTCTACGGAGTGGCCGAAGCCGGCGAGGTCGACGAAGACTCGGCGGTGAACCCGCAGACCGCTTACGGCATCTGCAAGACCCTGGTCGAGCGCGACGTGATGCCGATGGCCGGCGACGACTTCTCGCCGACCTTCCTGCGCAACGCAACCGCCTACGGCGCCTCTCCGCGCATGCGCTTCGACATCGTGCTGAACAACCTGGCCGGTTGGGCGTGGACGGCCAAAGAGATCCGGATGACTTCCGACGGCTCGCCCTGGAGGCCGCTGGTTCACGCCCTGGATATCGCCAAGGCGATCGCCTGCACCCTGGAGGCGCCGCGCGAAGCGGTGCACCGCGAGGTGTTCAACGTGGGCGACTCGCGGCACAACTACCGGGTGCGCGAGATCGCCGAGATCGTTGCCCGCGCCTTCCCCGGTTGCGAGCTGTCGTTCGGCGAATCCGGCGGCGACAACCGCTCCTACCGGGTGCGCTTCGACAAGATCAACTCGCAACTGCCCGGCTTCGCCTGCGAGTGGGACGCCGAGCGTGGCGCCCGCCAGTTGCGCGAGGTGTTCGAGCGCGTAGACATGGACCTGGGCACATTCGAGTGGCGCGGGTTCACTCGACTCGCGGCGCTCGAGCACCTGATCCGAACCGGGCAGATCGACAAGGACTTCTACTGGACGACCCAGGAGCAGAGGGAGGTAGTGGCGTGATCTTCAGCGAGACCCCGCTCACCGGCGCGTTCGTGATCGACCTGGACAGGCGTGAGGACGAACGCGGATTCTTCGCCCGCAGTTTCTGCATGCACGAGTTCCTGGAGCACGGCCTGGAGAGCTTCACCGCCCAGTGCAACCTCTCGTTCAATCATCAGGCGGGCACACTGCGCGGAATGCACTACCAGTTGCCGCCGGCGGCCGAGGCCAAGCTGGTGCGCTGCACCCGCGGTGCGATCTTCGACGTGATCATCGATCTCCGCCCCGATTCGCCGACCCGTCTGCAGCACTTCGGCGTGCGCCTCGACGACGAGAACCGCCGAGCGCTCTACGTGCCTCCCCAGTTCGCTCACGGCTACCAGGCGCTCACCGCCGGCGCCGAGGTGAGCTATCAGGTGAGCGAGTTCTATACCCCGGGTCAGGAGCGCGGCCTGCGCTACGACGACCCCGCGTTCGGCATCGAGTGGCCGCTCGAAGTGACCGTGATATCGGAGAAAGACGCCTCCTGGCGACCGTTCGAGCGCGAGGCGGTGGCTCGGTGATCATCGTCGACCGGGCCCTGCGGCGTCGGGCGGACGAGGGCAACCCGGTTCGAGTCGGACTGATAGGCGCCGGCTTCATGGCGCGGGGGGTGGCCAACCAGATCGTCAACAGCGTGCCGGGCATGGAGCTGGTGGCGATCTGCAACCGCACGGTCGAGAAGGCCGAGGAAGCCTACCGACTGGCGGGCGTGGAGGACGTAGCGCGCCCGGAGTCGCTGCCGGCCCTGGAGCTGGCGCTGCGGCAGGGCCGAGCGGCGGTGACCGACGATCCTTCGTTGTTGACCGGGTCGGAGGCGATCGACGTGCTGATCGAGGCCACCGGCGCGGTGGAGTTCGGTGCCGGCGTGGTCCTCGAGGCGATACGCCAGGGTAGGCACGTGGTGTCGATGAACGCCGAGTTGGACGGAACCGTCGGCCCGATCCTGAAGACCTACGCGGACAGCGCCGGCGTGATCCTCACGGCCTGCGACGGCGACCAGCCGGGCGTTCAGATGAACCTGTTCCGCTTCGTCCGGTCGATCGGACTCACGCCGCTGTTGTGCGGCAACATCAAGGGGCTCCAGGATCCTTACCGGACACCCACTACCCAGCGGGCGTTCGCCGAGAAGTGGGGCCAGGATCCTCACATGGTCACCTCGTTCGCCGACGGCACCAAGATCTCCTTCGAGCAGGCGATAGTCGCCAACGGCACCGGCATGACCGTGGCCCGGCGGGGGATGTACGGTTACGACTGGGACGGCCACGTCGACGACGCGACCGAGCTGTACGACCCTGACGAACTGCGTGAGCTGGGCGGGGCGGTCGACTACGTGGTGGGGGCCAAGCCGGGTCCGGGGGTGTTCGTCTACGCGACGCACGACGACCCCAAGCAGCGCCACTACCTGAACCTCTACAAGCTGGGCGAGGGCCCGCTCTACTCGTTCTACGTGCCCTACCACCTGTGCCACTTCGAGGTGCCGCTGTCCGCCGCCCGCGCGGTGCTGTTCGGCGACGCGGTACTGCAGCCGTTGGCCGGCCCGACGGTGGAGGTAATCGCTACCGCCAAGCGCGACCTGAATGCCGGCGAGGTGATCGACGGCCTGGGTGGTTATCTGACCTACGGCCAGGCCGAACGTGCCGACGTGGTCGAACGCTCGGGGCTGCTGCCGATCGGCGTGGCGGAGGGGTGCACGCTCACTCGGGACGTTCCCAAGGACGGGGTGCTCGGCTACGCCGACGTTGAGCTGCCGCCGGGGCGGCTCGTCGACCGGCTGCGGAGCGAGCAGGCGGAGAGGTTCACGCGGGCCGAGCAGCGGGTGCCCGCCTAAGTCGTCGGGGGTCGATCGTCACGTCGCGGAAGCGCACGTCTCGCTATGGTCGGCAGTGGGCACCGTTTTACACATTTGGGTCTCACATATTGGGGGGAGCAGCATGAAAGCAGTGATACTGGCCGGGGGATTCGGAACGAGGTTGCAGGAGGAGACGGTACTTCGTCCCAAGCCGATGGTCGAGGTCGGCGGCAAGCCCATCCTCTGGCACATAATGAAGATCCTCGATGCGAACGGGATCAACGAGTTCGTCATCGCCCTGGGTTACAAGGGCGACTTCATCAAGGAGTACTTCCTCAACTTCTACGCCATCAACAACGACATATCGATCGACCTGGCCGCAGGGCTGACCACGATCCACGACGGCAACCAGCCCGATTGGAAGATCCATCTCGTCGACACCGGACTCAACACCATGACCGGCGGCCGCCTGAAGCGGCTCAAGCCCTGGCTCGAAGGGGAAGACACCTTCCTGTTCACCTACGGCGACGGGGTCACCGACCTCGACCTGAGCTCGCTGCACGCCTTCCACCGGAGCCACGGCCGGCTCGCGACGGTCACCACCGTCAAGCCGCCCTCGCGCTTCGGCAACCTGGCGTTCGAGGGCGACCGCGTCACCAACTTCTATGAGAAGCCCTCCGACGGCGAGACCTGGATCAACGGCGGCTACTTCCTGCTCGAGCAGGGTGCGATCGACTACATCACCGGCGATGAGACCGTATGGGAGAAGGACCCGGTTGAGAAGCTGGTGCAAGACGGCCAGATGATGGCCTACCGGCACCGCGGTTTCTGGTCCTGCATGGACACGCTCAAGGAGCGGAACATGCTCGAGGAGCTTTGGGAGTCGGGCCAGGCGCCCTGGCGGGTGTGGGACCGCCGGCACGAGCGGACCCCGGAGCTGTCGCTGGGCGTGTAGGCCCAGCCGGTGTCAGCCGGAGTCAGACGTCGCAAGTGGCGAGCTGCCTCCGGTCGTGCAGGCCTCAGACGAAGATATCGGGTACGTCGCCCAGGGTGACGAACGAGTCGGCCATGTCCACCAGGGACTGGCCGACGCTCTCTTTGAAAGCCAGCACCTCCACCCGCAACCCGCGCTCCTGGGCGAACTCGAGGATGGGCACGAAGTCGGCGTCGCCCGAAGCGAGGGCAAGAACGTCCGTGTGCCCCAGCGCCCGCACCATGTCTGCGGCGATCCCCATGTCCCAGTCCCCTTCCATGACCGTATGCCCTTCATCGTCGATCCGGTGAACGCGCACCTTGCGCCGCCGCACCCGGTAGCCGAGCATCGACAGCTTGGTGATGAAGCCGTAGGCGGTCGAGTCCCCCTCGCGCTCGACCACGTATGCCGTGGCGTGCGCCAGGCGCCGGCTGCCTGCGGCTACCTGAAGCAGTCGCTGGTAATCGACATGACGGTCGAACACGTCACGCGCCGCGTAGTAGAGGTTCTGGGTGTCGACGAACAGGGCGACTCGCTGCTCCGGCCACTCGCCGGGCACGGCGTTCTCGCGGTTGGGCTGCATTCCTGAGTTTAACTCTGGTAAGCCCGGCTCTGGTGGTACCGGTAGCTCCGATTACGAGAAGTCGAAGATTGAGATATCGCCATCAGTCGATGAACTTCGCCATGATCAGGTTGTCCTCGTACCCCTCGCGAGTGCGGATCTGATCCCGCTCGCGACCTTCGAGAACGAAGCCCTCCTCCTGGTATAGCCCGATCGCGCCGACGTTGCCGGCCCGCACGTTCAGGCTTATCTTGCGCACCCCCACGCCTCGCGCCCAACTGTAGCCCCCTTCGAGCAGGGCGCTGCCCACGCCCCGGCGGCGGCGCGTGGGCGAAACGGCCAGCGTCAGGGTGGCGACGTGCCGCAGACGCGCAGGCGCCAGCCGGTGCAGTTCCAACCAACCCCACAGCTGCCGTTGATCACCGGCGACCAGCCACAACGACGATTTCGGATCGACGGCTCGGAGCCGCTGGGCGAGGCTCGCCTCGGAGGGCGGGCCATCTCCAACGAACCAGCGCTCTTCACGGTAGATCTGCCTCTGTAACGTCACCAGCGCGGCTGCGTCGAACGGCTCGGCTCGCCTTACGACCACGTTGTCGCGGACTTCGGACACGTCAACAAGTATCTCACGGCGATTCCCGACCAGGTGGAACAGCACACCGGACGCGACCTCGGGCTCGGAGCGCACCTGCTAGTGTTGGGAGGCATGAAGGAGGCCGCCGTTGCGCAAGCTGATTACATCTGAATCCGTGACCGAGGGGCATCCGGACAAGCTGGCCGACCGCATCAGCGACAGCGTGCTCGATGCAATTCTGGCGATCGATCCACACGCCCGCGTTGCCGCCGAGACCATACTCACCACCGGGCTCGCGCTCATCGCCGGCGAGATCACCACCAGCGGCTACGTGGACCTGCAGCGCATCGTGCGCGACACCGTCCGCGAGGTCGGTTACGTCGACGGTACCTACGGAATCGACGCCGATCACAGCGCGGTGCTGATAGCCATCAACGAGCAATCACGGGACATCGCCCAGGGCGTCGACCGCGCCATCGAGTCCGACTCGGGAGACGACTTCGATCGGATCGGCGCCGGCGATCAGGGGCTGATGTTCGGTTACGCGTCGGATGAAACCGAAGAGCTGATGCCCCTGCCGATCATGCTGGCCCACCGGCTGGCCGAGCGCCTGGCCCAGGTCCGACGCGACGCCACCCTGGCCTACCTGCGGCCCGACGGCAAGGCGCAGGTGACGGTGCTCTACGACGGCGACCAGCCGGTGAAGGTAGCGACGGTAGTCCTCTCCGCCCAGCACGGTCCAGAAGTCGAGATGGCCACTCTGCGCCGCGACCTGGAAGAGCACGTGATCCGCCGGATCGTCCCGGAATCGCTGCTCGACGGTACCCGGATGCTCATCAACCCGACAGGTCGCTTCGTGGTCGGTGGACCCCAGGCGGACGCCGGACTTACCGGCCGCAAGATCATCGTCGACACCTACGGCGGAGCGGCGCCGCACGGTGGCGGGGCGTTCAGCGGCAAGGATCCCACCAAGGTCGACCGCAGCGCCTCGTACTACGCCCGCTACATGGCCAAGAACATCGTCGCAGCGGGCCTGGCCCGTCGCTGTCAGGTTCAGCTCGCCTACGCGATCGGTGTCGCTCACCCCGTGGGGCTGTACCTGGACACCTTCGGTACCGGCACCATAAGCGACGAACGGCTCGCGGATCTGGCCGCCAGACTGTTCGACGCCCGACCGGCATCGATCATCGCCCAGCTCGACCTCCTAAAGCCGATCTACAAGCCCACCAGCGCCTATGGGCACTTCGGCCGCGCCGGGTTCTCTTGGGAGCGGACCGACCGGGCCGAGCAGTTGCGAACCGAGGCGCTGGCGATCGCGTAACCCGCTCCAGGGCGGACTCTTCGCGTCTCACGGGCAGCCTCGCTCGGGCGCTGCCCGTGTGTTACAACATGCCTATGGCAAGAATCGTGATGGGGAATCGCGATGGCCCGCTCGCCCTCGCGCAAGCGCGAGCCGTGGTGAGCGAACTGGCCGCCGAGTGGCCCGACGTGCACCTGGTCCAGAAGACGATTCCGACCGGGTCGAATGAAAGTGACTTCCATGCGCTCTTCGCGGCTCTCGAGAAGGGCGGCGTGAACATCGCCCTCGTCGGCCTCGAACGACTCCCCGCCACGCTTCCGGAAGGCCTTACCCTTGCCGCCGTGACCAAGCGGCTCGAGCCGCGCGGCGCGCTGGTCGCCAAGGGCGTTCGCAGCCTGGCCGCGTTGGGTCCGGATGCGACTGTCGGGGTTCAATCGGAGCGCGACAGGGCGTTTCTGGTATCGGCGGGCCACGAGTTTCGGATCGAGCTGCTCGCCGGCCCGATCGACCGCAATCTGGGCCTACTGGCCTCCGGAGAGATCGACGCTCTCGTACTCCCCTGCTCGACGATGATGGCCCTCGACCGACGCGACCGCGTCGACGCCCTGCTGGATCCGGAGACGTTCGTCCCGGCCGTCGGTCAGGGATCGCTGGGGCTTGTCGTCCGGGCGGAGGACGACATGTCGTTCGAGATCGCCTACACCGTGCAACACCGGCCGAGCTTCGACCGGGTGGCCGCCGAACGCTCGTTTCAGGAGTCACTCCAAAACGAGGGGCTGGCGGTCGGCGCTCTGGCCACGGTAGCGCCCGACGGGGAACTCACTCTCCTGGGCGCCGTTGCCGCCGTCAACAGCGGTGTGCTGCAAGGGACCGTGAACGGCGAAGCACACGAGGCCGCGGAGCTCGGCCGCGAGCTGGCCCAGGATGTGTTGGAGCAACTGAAGAGCCTGCGAACCTAGACGATATAGATTGACGTAGGGTATGACACAGAAGGCGTTGGCCGCCAGGCTCAAGGTGTCGTATCCGAAGGTGAACGAATTGGTGCACGGAAAGCGCGGAATCACCCCCGATACTGCTCTTCGGCTTGCTCGATTATTCCGAACCAGCCCCGAGTTCTGGTTGAACGGTCAGCTTGCTCGGGACCTGTATCACGCCATGCGATCATCGAACGCGAGCCAGATCGACGAAATAGAACCTGTCGGCACTGTTTGACGATAAGCATCAACCAGCCTTCGCCTCAGCCGGCCTGTCGCTACGGATCCGGTCCGCGAGCGCCTGCGGTACCGCGTCGTAGTGGTCGACCTTCAGCGAGAACGCTCCACGGCCACCGGTCATGGAGCGCAGGTCGGGCGAGTAGGTCTGCACCTCGGCCAAGGGGACGTGTGCGCTGACCACGCTCACCGACCCCTCGGTGTCCATCCCCTGGATCCGGCCGCGCCTGGTGTTGAGGTCGCTGATCACGTCTCCGGTATAGCGGTCGGGCACCCGCACCTTGAGCAGTACGATCGGCTCCAGCAGGACCGGTCGTGCCTCCAGGACCGCCGCCTTGAAGGCGTGGCCGGCAGCGATCTGGAACGCGATGTCCTTGCTGTCAACCGGATGGTCCTTGCCGTCGAACACGACCGCCTTCACGTCGACCACCGAAAACCCGCCGAGCGGCCCTTGGTTCAGCGCAGCCCGGATCCCTTTTTCGCACGAGGGGATGAACTGAGAGGGGATCGAGCCTCCCACCACCTCGCTGGCGAACTGGAAGCCGCCCGAGCGGGGCAACGGTTCGACGCGCAGCGCTACATCGGCGAACTGGCCGGCGCCACCTGTTTGCTTCTTGTGCCGGTAGCGGGACTCGGCGCGTGCGGTGACAGTTTCGCGGTAAGGGATTCGTGGCTTGGAGGTGTCCATGCCGGCGTGAAAACGCTCGTCGAGTGCCCGGATCGCCGTTTCGAGATGGACGTGCCCCATCCCCCAGAGCACCGTCTCCTGGGTCTCGGGATTGCGCTCGAGCTGCAGCGTCGGATCGGCGTCGAGCAGCTTGGCCAGCGCCTCGCCCATCCGGTCCTCGTCTGCCCGGGTTCGCGGCAAGAGGGCAAGGGCCATCACCGGCGACGGGAGCCGCAGCGGCTGCAGGCGAACGGTGGCGCCGGCGGAGCAGAGCGTATCGCCGGTGCGGATGCCGTCCAGCTTGGTGAGCGCCCCGATGCTGCCGGCCGCCAACTCACGCACCTCCGCCAACTCCTTGCCCTTGGGCAGGTAGAGATGCGCCACGCGCAACTCCTCGCCGCGCTCGCTCACCGCGATGGTGTCGCCGGCCTTCAGGGTTCCACCCAGCACCCGGACCATCGAAACCTTCCCCATGTAGGGGTCGATGGTCGTCTTGAACACTCTGGCGCAAAAGGGTGCGTCCCGGCCTAGCGCGGGTGGCTCGCCTTCCAGGACCGGCAGGGGCTTGTGGTCCTCGACGCGGCGCACGCCGCCTTTCATGAAGTCGAGCAGCAGGCTGACTCCCATCGCCTTGGTGGCTGAGGTCAGCAGCACCGGCGTAAGCTCGTTGCGCCGGACCGCCGCGAAGAACGCCTCGACCAGCGCGTCGTTGTCGATTTCGGCGTCCTCCAGGTAGCGCAACATCAGGGCGTCGTCGGTCTCCACCACCGACTCCAACAACCGCTCCCGGAACTCCTCGGCCACGCCCCTGACTTCGTCGGGAATCGGGGCCTCCACCGGATGCCCGTCGGGCCACAGGTACGCCTTCATGTGAAGCAGGTCGATGATGCCGCGGAAGTCCTCGGCCTGGCCGATGGGCACCTGGATTGCCGCGATATTCCCGATCAGGCTCGCCTCTATGTCGGCCATCGTCCTGAAGAAGTCGGCATTCTCCCGGTCCATCTTGTTGATCACGAACATCGTCGACAGCTCCCGCTCGAAGGAGCTGTTCCACACGCGTTCGGTACCAACTGCCACGCCCGAGACCGCCGACACCAGTATCAGCGCGGCGTCGGCCGCCAACTGCGCGCCGCGAATCTCGCCCACGAAGTCGGCGTAACCGGGCGTGTCGAGGATATTGAAACGCTCGCCCTGCCAGGTGATCGGGTGGACCGTGCTGTAGATGGAAATCTTGCGGCGCTTCTCCTCGGCCGTGAAGTCGGAGCTGGTGGTGCCTTCCTCGACCGTACCCAACGCGGCGATCTCCCCCGCCCGGTACAGCATCGCCTCCACCAGCGATGTCTTGCCCGCCCCGCTATGGGACAGAATCGCCACGTTCCGGATGTCTGACATCTCCTGGTCCTTTCCACGGTCGAGCCGACTAGACAGGAACACGGTGGTAAACAGCAGGTGGTCAACGACAGGTGATCAACGACGCTTGGGCAACGCGAGCTCTACCCCTGAATGTTCAGAGAGTATAGCAGGCTCATTGGCGCCCGCCGGGGCGCGGGCAGCAGCACCTCCGATGCGGATTGCCGCGGGACAATACCCACCCTCCAACTTGCTCGAGCCGTTGCAACAAAGTTGCAACGGCTCGAGCATTTCCAATGAGCGTACTGTCGGGGCGGCCTCCCGCCCCTGGACCGGGTTGCCACGTTGCAATCGTCTCGGAAGCGAGCGCGCTGATATGCTCGCCGGGTGAGCAGCGAACGGGAACTGAAGTTCTCGACAGCGGGAAACGGGACGCCGAACGAAGTGGAACTCGGCCAGGCGCTCGGCCGAGCCGGCTTCGAGCTGGGGCCCGCCGCCCGGATACGCAACAAGGACCGCTATTTCGACGACGCGCGGCTGAGCCTCTCACGAGCGGGCATCGCCCTCCGGCGGCGGATGAGCGAGGGACGGATGTTGGCCACGCTCAAGACCAGGGGCCGCATCGAGGGCGCGCTCCACGACCGCGAGGAGATCGAGCTGCCGATGGAGGGCCAGGAGTGGCCCAGACCGATACTCGACCGGATCGCCATGGCCACGGCGCCGGGGCTGCTGCAGCCGCACACGGTAGTGGAAACCGAGCGGCTGCGCTACGCCGTGCTGCAAGACGGCCGGCCGGTGGCTCAGTTGGCGTTCGACAACGTCAGCGCGCGCGCCCAGCAGGGCGAGCGGAGCGTCGGCTTCGACGAGGTGGAGATCGAGGCGCACGGCAACACCTCGGCGGAGACGCTGGAGCGGATCGCCGGGGCGGTCGGGGAGTTGATGCCGTTGACGGCCAATACCAGCAGCAAGCTCGAGCGCGTGCGTCAGCTGCTGATGGTGGGCGACTGGGAAGGGTGACTAGGCTTCCGCCTCCAACAGGTGCCTGAACTCCTCGGGCAACTGGGTCTCGACATCGGCGAACTCGCCCGCGCTGACCGCCTCGCGCACCACCCCGATTACCGCCTTGGCGTGGTGCACCGCCTCCGGCAACTCGCGGCCCTCCCGTTCGCTCACTCGCTGGTAGAACCCGTCGAGGTCCAGGCGCTCTACCTCGGACTCGTCGGCGCGCCGCAGGTGCTCGCCGATCTCGCGCGGCAGTTGCGAAGCCAGGTGGCCTGCCTCGCCGCCGGCCAGCCGTTCGGCGAGCGTTTCCAAGGTGGCGCGAGTGGCCCGCTCGGCGTCCGCGCGGGTGCTCAGGTGTCCCCGGTTCTGTACCTGTCCGATGAATTGATCGTGCGTCATCGCTACCCCCGTTCATGAGGATAGGGCGCGCACCGGTCCAGGTGTGTGGACGGACTCCTAGTCGGCGTGAAACGTGACCGCTATCATGTTCTATGCGACCCACTACGGCTTGACGAGCGCGACCACCGCGAGGGGGGCCGCGAGGGGCGTAGCGATTCCGTGTACGGGGGTCGAATCGTAGGCTAGGCTGCGAATGAGACCCAGGGGGGTAGCGAGATGACGAAACTTCAACTGTTGGTTCCCATGGACGGCACCGAGTTCAGTCGCCAGATCGAACCGCAGATCCGCAAGCTCTTCCCGGCGGACCGCTGGGAGCTGAGGCTGCTGCATGTGGCGCGGGTTCCGGTGGACCCAACGGCGGCGGCCTATCAACCCGCCGCGGTGGGCCCCGACTACCGACTGTACATGTACGGCTACGAGCTGCCGGGGGCCGACCTGCACCCGATGTACGACGAGGAGAGGCTGGAGGACTTCCGCCAGGCGCTGGAACGAGAGCTCCAGTTCGAGGTGAAGCTGTTCGAGGACCAGGGCTACGAGGTCAGCGCGGCGGTCAACTTCGGCGAGCCGGCCGACGCGATCGTCGCCTATGCCGAGGAGACCGGCGCCGACCTGGTGGCGATGGCAACTCACAACCGCAAGGGGTTCGAGAAGCTGATCCACGGAAGCGTGGCCAGGCGGGCGCTCAACCGGCTCAACGTCCCCACGCTCCTGCTCCGGGCGGACGACGACCACGCGGGCGGCGATACCGATGAGCGAGCGGTCGGCGCGAGCGGCAAGGAAGCGCGCCCGGCAACCGGCAAGGGGGCCGGCAAACGAACCGGCGCAGACCGCGACAGCGACCGCCGCGCGGAAGCGGAAGGCCGAGGCGACTCGGAGCGCCGCGCCGACCCGGGCGCGCGGATGCCGGCCGCCGCAGCCGGCTCGAGCTCGGTGCGCAAGGACGACCAGGTAGTCACCCCGGCCGACACCGCCCCGGCGACTTTGGCCGGGCTGAAGGGACGCGGGGTGCTCACGGTGCTCCGCTCCGACGAAGATCGGCCCGTTCGCACCAGCGGCAGCTGGTTCCCGGACACGCCCGAAACCGACCTGGCGCCGCTCGAGCAGGCGGAGCGGCACGCCCGGTCCGTCATCTTTGACGGCATGGCGGTGGAGGCCGAAACGGCCGGCCACGACAACGATGCCGGCAAGCACGTGCGCCGCGAGGTCAGCATTACCTCGGTTCGGAGCTACCACGACTACGGCGGGCAGGTCCGCAAGCTGGTGAGCTTCGAGCTGGTGGAGGCTCCCGACCAGACCGATGTCCCAGACCAATACACCCACACCGAGTTCGAGGAGCTCGACCTGGAAACGATTGCGGACATTACCGGCCTGCAGCCGCCGGCGGCGTTGGACGCCGCGACGGAGGCGGCGTACCGCCGGAAGGCCTGGCAAAGCTATAAGCTGGATATCGAACACCGGGACGAATGGGGAACGGCCCGCCAGAACACGCCCCTTCCCCACGGCGAATAGCAGGCCAGGGAGGAGCTTTATGCATCCTGATCCGAAGTCGAGCGCCAGCTCACTCAAGGGCAACGAGTCACATCGCAGGGACCGGGCGGTCCACAAGGTCCGGCTGAGCGAGCTCGGTGCCCTGTCACGCGAGGAGGTGTCGGCGATGGTCGCCAGCGGCGACATCGAGCTGATGGTCAGGCGCTCGGACATCGCCGACGGAACCAACGGCGGCTGGAGCCACCGGATAGGCGAGCTGTTCGACAAGGTCGCCGGCGGCCTGGACGGCACCCCCGCGCACGAGAACCGCACGATCATCGTCAATATCGTGGCCGAAAGCTCGCACCGCTCTCACTGACAGGGCGCATCCGGGGAGATTGCGGGAGCCGGCCTTCGGGAAGCCCAGCGGCCGCTTGCTATACTCCGGCATGAGCAGCGAAACGGCCGCCACAACCGATCTCCGGCCCAACCAGTCGGGGCGCACCAGTTCCGCGCGCGACAGCGAACTCTTCGCGCTGGTCGAGCGCGAATTCGAACGGCAACGCGACGGCCTGGAGCTGATCGCCTCCGAGAACTTCACCTCTCCGGCGGTGATGGAGGCCGTAGGCAGCGTTCTCACCAACAAATACGCCGAGGGGTACCCCGGCAAGCGCTATTACGGCGGCTGCGAGGTGGTCGATCAGGTCGAACGGCTTGCGATCCAGCGGTTGCGCCAACTGTTCGGGGCCGAGTGGGCGAACGTTCAGCCCCATTCGGGCTCGTCGGCCAACCTGGCGGTCTACTACGCCCTGCTCCAGCCCGGCGATACCGTCCTGGGCATGGATCTGGCGCACGGCGGACACCTGACGCACGGCTCTCCCGTCAACTTCTCCGGCCTCAACTACAAGGTGGTGGGCTACCCGGTCGACGCCGAAAGCGAGGTCATCGACTACGAGGCAGTGCGCACCATCGCCCTGGCCAGCCGGCCGAAGCTGATGATCACCGGCGCATCGGCCTACAGCCGGGTCATCGACTTCGAGCGCTTCCGGGCCATCGCCGACGAGGTGGGCGCCTACCTCATGGCCGACATCGCCCACATCGCCGGCCTGGTAGCCGTCGGCCTGCACCCTAGCCCGGTTCCGCACGCGCACGTCGTCACCAGCACCACTCACAAGACCTTGCGCGGGCCGCGCAGCGGCATCATCTTCGGCAACGACGTCGACATCGGCAAGAAGATCGACAGGATGGTCTTCCCCGGCACCCAAGGGGGGCCGCTCGAGCACGTCATCGCCGGCAAGGCGGTGTCTTTCTTCGAGGCGCTGCAGCCCGGCTTCCGCAGTTACGGTGAAACGATCATAGCCAGCGCTCAGGCCCTTTCGGCGGCGCTGGTCGACCGCGGTTACCGCGTCGTCTCCGGCGGCACCGACAACCACATGTTCGTGATCGACCTGCGTTCCAAGGGCATTACCGGCAACGAGGCGAGCAAGCGCCTCGACCGGGTGAATATCTCGGTGAGCAAGAGCATGGTCCCATTCGACCCCGAGAAGCCCTGGGTCACCTCCGGCATCCGCATCGGCACCCCGGCTAGCGCCACTCGCGGCTTCCAGCCGAACGAGATGGAGGCGGTGGCCGAGCTCATCGACCTGGCGCTGGCGGGCGGCGGTCCGGCGCCCGACGAGGCCGAACAGGAGACGCTGCGGCAACGGGTGGTGGACCTGGCGCGCGAGCATCCCATGCCCGGTGGGTAGCGCCCCTGCATATTGCAAACTCGCGTGGTAGCCTGACTCGTTTTGCAGCCCGACGGTCCGGCGGATCGGACCTGGCGGCTGCGGCTGCGGCAAACTGGCGGCAAACTGGCGGCAGTAAACCCGGCAACGACCGCGGCGCACGGAGGAAGCACTATGTACCGAATCTGTCTCATTCCCGGCGACGGCATCGGCGGGGAAGTAATACCCGCGACCCGACGAGTGCTGGAAGCAACCGGGCTCGACTTCGAGTTCAGCGAAGCAGAAGCAGGCTGGGACACCTTTCAGCGCCGAGGGGTGAGCGTTCCCGAGGAAACGATCGAGCTTGTCCAGCAGTCCCACTCCACGTTGGCCGGCGCCTTCACCAGCCCCAGCCGAAAGGTCGAAGGCCACGCCGGCGCCATCCGCTACATGCGCCGGCGCCTCGACCTCTACGCCAACTTGCGGCCGGCGCGTTCCCGACCCGTCCCCGGATGCTTCGAAGGCGTCGACATGCTGATGGTGCGCGAGAACACCCAGGGGCTGTACGTCGAGCAGGAACGGCGCTACGGCGACGTAGCGATCGCCGACGCGGTGGTCACGCGCTCGGCCAGCGAGCGCATCGCCCGGGTAGCTTTGGAGCAGGCGATGAAGCGGCGGCGCAAGCTGGCGATCATCCACAAGGCCAACGTCTTGCCGCTCACCTCAGGGATGTTCCTGGAGGCGGCCCGCGACGTGGCGAGCGAGTACCCGCAGGTCGACACCTACGACATAATCGTCGACGCGGCCGCCATGAAGCTGGTGCGCGATCCGGCGTCGTTCGACGTGCTGGTCTCCACCAACCTCTTCGGCGACATCCTTTCCGACCTGATGGCCGGCCTGGTAGGCGGACTCGGGCTCGCGCCCAGCGCCAACATCGGCGACCACTACGCGATCTTCGAGCCGGTGCACGGATCGGCGCCCGACATAGCCGGCAAAGGCGTCGCCAACCCCATCGCCTGCATCCTCACCTCGGCGATGATGCTCTTCCATCTCGGCGAATCAAGCGTCGCCGAGCGGATCGAACGAGCGGTGGCCGCGGTGTTGGCGGACGGTCCGCTCACGCCCGACCTGGGCGGCAAGGCGAGCACCAGCGAGCTGGCCGGCGCCGTGGTGGAGGCGCTGGCGAGCTGAACGGCTCCAGCAGCCGCGACCGGGCCGGCGGATACCCTCTAAGGAACGCTCACTTGCATCCTGGTATAACTTGGCTGAACGTGAATTCAGCCAGACGTCCCCCGATTCGCGACGAGGTTCGCTGACATGTACTCGCTGCAGCAGGCGATGCGCGCCATCCGTGCGAACTGGGTAGCGAGCGTCGCCACCATCACCACGATGACGCTGTCGCTCACCATCCTGGCGGCCTTCAGCCTCGCCAGTCTCAACCTCAACCTGGTGCTCTCCGACCTGCAGGACGAGTTGCAGGTCTCGGTGTTCCTGACCGACGGGGCTAACCATCCGGCGTTGCTGGAGGCGATACGTCAGTGGGACGAGGTCGACTCGCGGCGGGTCTACTTCGTGTCGAAAGAGGAAGCGCTGCTCGACCTGATCGACGACCTGCCCTCGTTGGAAGAGGGTGCCGCTCTGGTTGAGAACCCGCTGCCCAACAAGATCGAGCTCAGGCTGCTCGACCCGTCGCAGACCACCGTCGTCTCCCAGCGGCTGAGCCGGCTGCCGGGGGTAGATGACGTGCTCGACGGTTCCGAAGCGGTGGAGATCTTCCTCGCCATAAACGACAGCCTGCGCGTCGGCGGCTCGATCCTGATCGTGATACTGCTGTCCAGCGCGCTGTTCGCAATCGTCAACTCGATTCGCGCCGCCATCACCGCCCGGCGCCACGAGATCGAGGTGATGCGACTGGTGGGCGCGACCCGCGGCTTCATCCGCCTGCCGTTCCTGATCGAGGGGTTCCTGCTCGGGCTTTTCAGCGCGGTGGTTACGCTGGCGCTGGTCGTTCCGGGCTATCAGATCATCGTCGACAGGCTCTCGCAGCAGCTCGCCTTCATCCCCCTGGCACGCGATCCGGCGCTTCTCGCGCAGGTTTCGCTGCTGCTCACGGCGCTGGCGCTGCTGGTCGGCCTGGTCGGTTCGGCGATCAGCATCTCGCAACACCTGCGCGAAGGGAGCTGACGGTGCGGCCCTCCGACAAACTGGCGTGGACGCGGGGGCAGGGCTGGGCAGGAACGCGCAGGCGGACCCTGCTTCGCGCGACGCTGCCGTGGGCCTTGGTGACCGTGTTGCTGGCGCCGGCTTTCCCGGTCGTGCTGGCGCAACCGCAACCGGACGAGAGCCGCAGAATCGAGCTGGAGGCGCAGATCGCCGATTACGAGCGTCTGCTCGAAGCGCGGCGGGTCGAGGCGGAACGGATCGAAGAGGAGCTGGGAGAGACCCGCGCACGGCTGCGGCGCCGCATCGCCGAACGGGATGAGGTCAGCACCGAGCTAGGGGAGCTGCGATCGCGCCGTGAGGCACTGCAGGTCGAGATCCGCGATCTCGAAGTCAGGCTCGGCGAGACCGAGGAGCGGATCGCCGATATCCTGGCGGACATCGAGGCGCTCAAGGTGCGGATCGAGGCGCTCCTCGTCAACCTGCACCGCCAGCGCAGCGGGCGCTTCGCACGAGTGCTGTCACAATCGGAGTCGTTTCACGAACTGCAGGTCAAGAACCGTTACCTCTCGCTCCTCAACACTCAGGATGCCGACGTGGTCGAGCGCCTCAACGGAACCAGGGCGGAACTGCTCGCCGCCCAGGAGCAGCTCGCCGGCCAGCTTGCCGCCAGGGAGGCGGCCGAGGCGGAACTGGCGGCAAACGAAGTCCGGCTGGAGGCCGCAAGCATCGAGCTGGTGGCGATCATCGCCGACCTCGAGTCCACGCGCGCAGGCCAGCTGGCCCAGCAGGAATCGCTGCTCGAGGCCCAGGACGACATCGAACGCACCCTCGGCAACCTCGACCAGCAGCTCGACGACGAGATCGTCCGGCTGCAGGCCGAGCGGCAACGACTGTTGCGGGAGGCGCAGCAGAGCTACCTGGCCGAGCGGGAACGGCAACGGCTGCGCGACCAGGCGGACGCTCTCGACGAGCGGATCGATAACCTCACCGCGCCTCTCACCGCCGCGCCATCGGGCTACGTCTATCCGGTCGCCGGCCACACCATCGTCAGCCGCTACGGCCAGGACGGCAACTCCTACATGGCCATGCGCGCTTCGTCATCGAACGCCGCGGTTGTCGCAGTTCAGGAAGGGGTGGTGCGCGGGGTCTCCTACGTCAGCGCCAACGACGGCTACATGGTGTCGATAGCTCACAGCGACAGGCTATCGACCGTCTACACCAACCTGCGCCCGCCGATCGTGCGGGTGGGCGACCGCGTGACCCAGGGCCAGGTCGTGGGCAACCTGGGCGGCAGCACCCTGGTGGCTCCCGACACCCTGAAGCTGTGGGTTCAGGTGTCCGAAAACGGCCGCTCGGCCTTCATCGATCCTGCCTCGGCGCTCGGCTTCTGAACCGCCGCATTCTGAGCCGCCTCATGCCGAGCCATTGCACCCCGTGATCGACGAGTGACAGCCACTTCTCTTACCGGAGCACATCCCGCCCTCGCATACAATACGGGCGTGACGACAGCCCGCCAGCGATCGGCGCCGCCACAGGAGCCGGAGCAGTGAACTGCGCCTCGTGCGGCGCGGCGAACCCGCCGCAGTCGCGCTTCTGTGCCATGTGCGGAGAGCAGCTGCGACCCTCCGGGAGCCGCGAGCGCCGGCGGGTGAGCGTGGTGTTCATCGACCTTACGGCCTTCACCACCCTTACGCTCGGATTCGACCCCGAGGAGTTGCGCGACCTCGCAGATGAGGTCCTGACCGTGGTAGCCGGCGTGATCGAAGACTACGACGGCTACGTCGACGCCTTTCGCGGTGACGGCCTGATAGCCCTGTTCGGCGCGCCACGCTCTCATCCCGACGACCCGCAGCGGGCCGTGCTGGCAGCCGCCGCGGGCTTGCGGGCGATCGAGACGATCGGCCGCGCCAAGGGGTACCCGCTCAAGGGCCGGGCCGGCGTGAATACCGGCATCGTGATCGCCGGAGCGGTCGGTTCCGGGCGGGTGCGCGACTACACGGTGATGGGCTCGACCGTGAACCTCGCCGCCCGGCTGGAAGCGGCCGCGATTCCCGGTGAAGTGTGGGTCGGTCCCGAGACGTTCGAGTCCACCCGTCACCGGCTGGTGTACCAGACGAGCCCACCGGTCCGGCTGGCCGGCTTCCCCAACGTCAGGCACGCCTACCGGCTCGTTTCCACGTTGGAGCAGTACGACGTCGACCCCTACGGCCATCTGGAGTTCGTGGGCCGCACCAAGGAACTGGCCACGCTCGAGGAGCGCTTCCGCCGCGCTCACAAGAGTGGCCGGTCGCACGAGGTCCTGCTGCTGGGCGAAGCGGGCAGCGGCAAGACCCGGCTCCTGCGGGAGTTCAGCCGCTCTCTCGCCCGCGAGGGGGTTCAGTCGCTGTGGATCGTCGGCACGCCCACGGAGGGCTACTCGTGGAATCAGCTCGCCCGGCAGTTGTTCGGACTGCAGGATGGCGAGGAGACGCGAGTTCGGTTGCAGCGGGTAAGCCACGGCCTGCAGTCGCTGCTCCCCGACGACGCACCCAGCCACCGGCTGATGCTCGCCTCGCTCGGCCTGAGTGGCGAGCCGGTGAGGCAAGCGGCGCGTAGCGGTTCCCCGGATCCGGTAACCCGGGCGTGGCGCGACGCGGTGGTGGCGGCCGCGCGGCGCAGTCCCGGTGGGCTCCTGCTGGCCGTCGACAGCAACTCGCACGACCCGCAACTTCAGCGGCTGTTGTCGCTGCTCGCCGAAGCGGAGGCGCCGCTCGTGCTGGTTCGCACCGGCCGTGACAGGAACAGCCCGGCGGGAGCGGACGCTCTGCCACTGGAGCCGCTCGACCTCGAGGCCAGTGTCGCGCTGCTCAACCAACTCGCCAACCCGATCCTCAAGGTGGCGGTCGAATCGCTGATATTTCAGGTAAGCGGGGTGCCCGCCTACATCATCGAACTCGGTCGGGCGCTGTCGTCCACCCGCTCCGGCTCGTTCTCGGGCTCGCTCGCGTCGCTACTGCAGGCACGGCTGGACCTGCTGGCCCCGAGCGAGCGCCAGATGCTGGCCCTCGCGGCGCTGACCGGCGAGCGGACTTGGGAGCGGTTGCTGGTGGACGTCTCGGAGAGCGCCGGCGACGCCGAACTGCAGCGGTTGCTCAAGGAGAACCTGCTGGTCACCGAGGCCTCGTCGGCCCTGCCGGGACAGGTGGCCTACCGCTTCCAGAGCGAGCTGCTGCGCCACGCGGTGCTGAGGATGATTCCCTTCGGCGACCGTCCGCTCCTGCACCTGAAGATCGCCACCTGGCTCGAGCAGCACGCACCGCTCGCGCTGTCGGAGACCATCGGCCATCACTTTCGCGAGGGGGGCACGCCCGAGGCCGCCTACCCGCACTACCTGGCCGCCGCGGACCTGGCCGCCTCCCTGCACGATCCGCGGGCAGAGACGCTCTTCGACGCCCTTCTGGACCTGGAGTTGCCCGCCGAGCTCATGGCCCAGGGACTGCTCGCCTACGCCCAGGCAGCGCTGAGCATGGGGCGGCTCGAGCATTCGGCCAGGCAGCTCGACGCCGCCGACCGCTGGATGGAGCGGGCCGACCCCACGCTGCGCGACGACCTTCGCGACGCGCGCAACCGCCTGAGATCCGACCTGGCGGAGTCGTTGGGCGAGCAACAGGCTACCTGAGGATCAGCGGCGGCAGGACCTGCTCGATCCGCTCTCGCTGCTCCTCCAGCCAGGGCGGGAGAATCAGCGAGCGACCGAGCTCCTCGGGATTCTCGTCGATTGCGAAGCCGGGGCCGTCGGTCGCCAGTTCGAAGAGGACGCCGCCGGGCTCCATGAAGTAGACCGACTTGAACCAAAACCGATCGATCAGCTCGGTAGGATGCCGACCGGCGGCCGCCACCCTCTCCCGCAACGCCAGCTCGGCCTCGACGTCCGGCAGGCGCCAGGCGATGTGATGGACGCTGCCCACGCCCCAGGCGCCACGCCGCTCCTGCGGCAGCTCGCGGATCTCCAGGGTCGCCCCCGAGCCTCCCCCGGCCACGCCGAAGCGGTGCCAGCCGTCCTCGGCGCCCAGGTTCTCGAAGCCCAGGACTTGCAGCAGGAAGGTCTCGGTGGGCGCCAGGTCGCGCACCCACAGACGGGCCGAGTGCAGGCCGCGCACCTGCTTGTCGGTCGCAACCGGCCCCTGCTCCCAGGGCGAGAAAGCCCTGTCTTCGCCGATCTCCACCAGCGCCAACTCCAGGCCGTGCGGGTCCCGGAACGGCAATGCTCTCTCCCCGAAGCGCTGCACCGGCGTGCCCACTGTGACCGAGTGGGCGGCGAGCCGCTCGCCCCAGTAATTCAGGGTTCCGGAGGGCACCGCCAGGGACACCTCTACCGTCAGGCCGACACCCTTCCTGCTGGGCGCCGAACGCGACAATGGAATAGACCATGGAAAGAAGGTGAGGTCGGTGCCAGGGTTGCCTTCGTTGTCCGCGTAGAACAGATGGTAGGTACCGGGATCGTCCTGATTGACGCTCCGCTTCACCAGACGCATGCCCAGAACGCCGCTGTAGAAGTCCAGATTCTCCTGGGCAGGTCCCGCGATCGCCGTGATGTGATGAATGCCGTGGACGCTCATGCGTCAGGTTAGCGCGAGCAACTCGCGCCAGTCCGCCGCCTCAGTACCAGTCTCCGCTGATCCTGGCGCGGCGCTGCCGCCTTTGGCCGTTCGCAGCCATCAGCAACGGCACGCGCGAGGGGACGCCGGGCGACCGGCGCGGCCTGCCGCTCTGCCGGCCGTTCTCACTGGTACCCACCCGCAGCCGCCCCAACCCGCCTCTGCCACCGGCGACCGCGGCGGCATGCCGCCCCTCCAGCCAGTCGTTGATGCCGACCAACAAGCTGCCCACCACGATTACCGCGAAAAAGGCGGCCGCCGCCAGGATTACCGGTTCAGCCACGAGAACATCCCCGACCTTCGGCCACCGCACTCGAGGCACTCGCAGTGCTGATTCGTCTGTGGTTGGAGTGGCTGTTCATTGCCCGCAGTTTATACCTTAGTTA
Organism: Trueperaceae bacterium; assembly: GCA_040905465.1. Taxonomy (GTDB): domain Bacteria; phylum Deinococcota; class Deinococci; order Deinococcales; family Trueperaceae; genus DASVCN01. Next base: position 140,521 of record JBBDRK010000029.1, read on the forward strand.
TTAAGGCGTCAAGTGTTGGGGCGGCCTCACCGAGGCCTGCGCCGGCAAGGGTTAGACTCGGCGCAGATGCAGGACCTCGATACGGCCCGTTCGGGACGGTTCGTGGGCCGGGAGCAGACGATGTTGATTCCCATCGAAGACATTCTGGTCGCGCGCGAGCGCCTGGCGCCTTACCTGCCGCCTACCCCGGTGACGTCTGCCGACAGCTATCATCCGCGACTCCGGGCCACGGTGATGCTGAAACTCGAACTGTTCCAGCCTACCGCGGCGTTCAAGGTACGCGGCGCCCTGAACGCGTTGCTGTGCCTGGAGCCCGACGCCAGACGCCGCGGCGTGATCGCCTCGTCTGCCGGCAACCACGGGCTGGGCATCGCCTACGCCGCCGCCCGGCTCAACAGCCCGGCGACGGTCGTTCTGCCATCCAGCGCCCCGGCGCGGCGGGCGACCCTGATTGAGTGGCTGGGAGCCACGGTGGTGGTGCACGGCGAGGACTGGAACGCCGCCAATAGCCACGCGCTCGAGCTCGCGGAGAGCCTGGGCCTCAGCTACGTCAGCCCCTTCGACGACCCGGCGATCATGGCGGGCCAGGGAACCGTCGCACTCGAGCTGCTCGACCAGGTGCCGGCACTGGACGCCGTCATCTGCTCGGTAGGCGGAGGCGGACTCATTTCGGGTGTCGCCTCGGCGTTGCGTGCGCTTCGTCCCGAGGTGCGAGTGATAGGGGTGGAGACCGAGGGGGCCGACTGCATGGCGCGCAGCCTGGCGGCCGGCAAGATCGTGGGGCTGGAGCGGTTCACGTCCATCGCCACCAGCCTCGGAACGCGCCGCACTCAGGACCGCCCGTTCGCAATAGTGCGTGAGGCGGTCGAACGGGTGGAAGTGGTGTCGGACCGCGAGGCACTAGTGGAGCTCCTGCGGCTGCTCGACGACGAGAAGATCCTGGTGGAGCCGGCGGCCTCCTGCACCCTCGCGGCCCTGACGGCGGGCAAGGTGCCGGATCTCGAGGGAGCGGTGATAGCTCCGGTGATGTGCGGAGCCAACGTGACGCTCGCCCAGGTGAGCGCCTGGCAGCAGCAGTTGCTGCAACAACCCGCGCCCTCGGCAGACTGACGACGACCACGGCGACCACGGCGACCACGGCGGCCACCTGGACGGCGACGTCAAGGTCGCCAGCCGCAACGGCGGTCCCTGCGGTTACGGCGGCACCGGCGGTTTCGGCGGCGGCGCCGACCGGCGAGACAGCGACGCGCTGGGTATGCTGCTCACGGAGGTAGGCAGGAATGAACACTTGGTTATGGATCGGCGGGGCGCTCCTGTTGGGGGTGGTCCTGGGGGCCGCTGTCAGCACTTGGCTGACGCGGCGCAACGGCTCCGACAAGGAGACCGTCAACCGCCTTCGCGGCGAGATCGAGGACTACAAGCACGAGGTGAGCGAGCACTTCGTGCAGACGGCGGAACTGGTCAACACCCTTACCCGTTCGTACAAGGCGGTCTACGACCACCTGGAGCACGGCGCCTACCGACTGGTGGGCGAGGAATCGCTGCGCAAGGAGCTCGACAACGTGGATTCCGAGCCGGTGCAACTGGAGTACATCGGCCGCCGCGACGGAGCGGACGTGCTCGGAGCGCGGCCCAAGCGTGGCCCATCTCGGCCAGCCGCAAGCACGCCTGGATCGGCCCAGGCTGGTGTGCCCCGGACCGGCGCAACGCAGTCTGCCTCGGCCCGGGCCGACGCCTCCAACCCTGCCGCGTCCCAGAGCGGCACGTCCCATACTGGCGCCGCTCAGTCTGGCGCTGCTCAAACCGGCACGTCTCAGTCTGGCGCGGCCCAGTCTGACGCTGCCCTATCTGGCACCACCCGGTCTAATGCCGCCCAGCCTGGCGCCGCCAATGTCGCCGCAGAAGAGTCTGCTGTCACGGAGACGCCTGCGGATCCCTCGCCGGCAGCACACGACGAACCCGAAGAGCCGACACCCGAACCTGAACGTCCAAACGCCGAGGAACCCAAGGCGGCGGAGCCCGCCGGCGATGACGCCTCCAGCGAGGACGGAAAGGACCCTGTTCGCTAGCGCCGCCATCGACTGGCGGCAGGTGTTGCTGCCGGAGACGCCGCTTCTCGAGATCATCGTGCGCGGCTCGCTGGTCTATCTGGCGCTCTTCGTGATCCTGCGGTTCGGGATCCGCCGCCAGGTAGGCGAGATGGGCATAACCGACCTGCTGGTGGTGGTCTTGATTGCCGACGCGGCGCAGAACGCCATGGGCCACGACTACGGCTCAGTGGCCGACGGCCTGATCCTGGTTCTGGTGATCGCCTTCTGGGCGTTCGCTATCGACTGGCTCGGATTCCACGTTCCGGCGTTCGCCACCCTCGCCAGGCCGAAACCCAAGACCCTGGTGTTCCGCGGCAGGACGCTGCCCAGGAACATGGCCCGTGAGCTGATCACCGAAGACGAGCTCGACACCATGCTGCGCGAGCAGGGCGTCGAAGATATCCGCGATGTCCGCGAGGCGCGCATGGAGCCCGATGGCCGCCTGAGCGTGATCACCGAGCACAGGCGACCGTCACGGCCGCCGCGGCGGCGTATCCGTTGAACATGCTCCCTATGCCCTGACCCGAAGCCTTGCCCGCTCACAGCAAGCGAAAGAAAACGTTGCGCAACTCCTGAATATCCGAGAGATTTTCCTGAAGGACGCTATGAACGATGCGCCGATCAACCTCTAGATAATCGTGAACGAGGATATTTCGGAAACCTATGATTTTGATCCATCGCTCGCACTGCTCGGCATTGACATAACCGTGATCTTTGAGCAGGGTGGGAATATCGCGATACCTAGTGATGGTACCTAGCCCTCTTGTGGCTACCAGATGCGCTCCCATGTCCATGAGAGCTTCCACAGCCAGCTGCAGAAATCGCTCGGCACTACCGTAACGCTCCGGCTCCTCGATGAACTCGTCGAAAGAGTAGCGTCCTAGCTTTGAGAGAATCGAAAGCGTTACGTCCAGGCTCCTCAGCCGTCGGTGGAGGATCTCCTCATCCAGCATTTGACTGTAGCTGCTTGAAAATTCTTCGCTGCCTTCGAAGGTAGGGCTCGATGTCAAGATACTTGCGAACGACCTCCGAATAGGCGGTGCCACGGTCAAAATCCTCACGAGCGTAAAGAACGACGTTGGGTGCAATTGCCGCGTAGTTGAGGAGCGCATCATCCCCGTCCAGAATGACTAGATCCACCTTGTCCAGCCCTATACGGGTTAGGTCTCCTAGAATTTCGAGCTTTCTCTCGCGTAAACCATCGCCGCCTGGGATCAGTGCCACGTCAATATCGCTGGTTGGATTAGCCTTGCCGGATGCCCATGAACCGAACAGATAAACCGCCAATACGTCAGGGTACCGACGAAATACATCGGCCAACTCGCCCGTATCGACTGGAAGTTCCCGTACCATTGCCACTAGTCTAGCCCGGAAGTTACAAGTATTCCCGTTGTCTGTCCCCATGCCGAACGTCGACCTACCGCTTCCAGGGAAAGCGAATAACGTGCTGCTAAAATTCCTTCGGTCGGTTAGAACATTGTTGCTACAAACTATGCAAAAAGGTGGCGGGCGAGTCATCTTCGGCTAGTTTTTTCACCGGCAATAGCGGTAAATCTGCTCAAATGACTGGCGGACGCCGCGTATTGCCGGCGAAAGATTCCGCCAGAAAGCGACTTTCGTTGGAACATCGTACTAACGCGTCCAGGGAATTCGACACAGCTATATATCAGCCGTCAATCCGGAAGAAAGGCGACACCAAATCCGGTCTCACGGCTCGGCGTCTCGAGTGCCTGCCTTCGTCTCGAGTGCCTGGCTTGGGTCTCGACTATTCTGCTTGAGTTTCGATTGCCCGCCTAAAGGCCGTGCGCTCCTCGGCACGTGCCAAATAGCCAGACATCCAGGGCGATTTCCCGCCGACAATTGAACTCGTAGGCGCTCGACAATGTGCCAGGACTCTTAAAGAGAAGCGGAGCTTTTTCGGGGGACAGGGAAACCAGGATGCGAGGAACCGATTGTTCAGTGTTGACTCGCCGCACATAAGCTGGGACAAGGTCAACCGGCGCAAGATCCGCCATCGCCAAATCAGGGAAGTGGAGGTAGCACAGGCCTTTGCAGATCGGTACTCAGACATTCGCCGCACTGCCAGGGGAACCTATACCCCCAAGTACAAGCGGTACATTCTGATTGGTCAAAGTGAGAGCGGAAGACTGCTTAAGATTCCCTTCGACGTTATCGAGGGAAAAGTTCGACCCGTTACTGCCTATGATGCGGGAAAACGGGATCATGCCCTATATTGGAGGCATCGATGAGTAACGAGGTCAAACAGAGGGGTGCCGAGCGTAAGCTCATCACTCGCCTGGAAGACGTTCCGGAGACTTTTGCGTCCCGCGAGGAAGAGGCCGAGTGGTGGGACAGCCACGACATCGACGATAGCCTCCTGGAGAGCGGACCGGAGGTTCGAGCTGAACTGTTTAAGCAGCTAGGCGCCGAAGACCCGCAAGAGGGCCAGTCCTAGGACAAGGTCAACTCCGGCGAGCGGCAAGTCGGGCTGTCGAAATCGGCCGGCTCGGGGTCTCGAGTGCCTG
>JBBDRK010000029.1:145235-150547 GCA_040905465.1 Trueperaceae bacterium
GCCCGGCTAGGGTCTCGATTGCCTGGCTAGGGCTTCGACTGCCTGGTTAGGCTCGCTTCTCCACCGACTGGCGGCGCTGCGTGGAGCGGCGCTCGACCTGCTGCCCCGTGACGGCAGCGGTTCCCTTGCCGCCCAACTCCACTTCATCCTCGACCTCGGCACGCTTCAGTTGCAGGTACTGTTCGAGCACTCGTTCGCTCAACTGCAATCGCCTGGCTATCTGCTGCTTGCGTGTTTCCTGCGCCATCGCTGCCTCCACCGCGCCTCTCGGGCACGTCCTGCCGCCGCCGCGCCTTCCGTGGCGCGTCCTGCCGCTACCGCGCCTCTGTGGCGCGCGTCCTGCCGCGCCCCTCGGCGCGACTTGTTGCTACCGCGCCTGCCGGCGCGTTCCGCAGCCACCGGGCCCCAAATGGAGCGCTGTCTCTAACGCTGTTCCCCCCCGAACCGCGCTCAGTTTCCGATTGCCGTTGATCCTCTGGTAGGGCAGTTGATGGACGTCCGTAGGCTGAGGGCCCTACTCGAGCGATGGCCCGCCTTACTAGGGGGGCCGGCCCGTCATCCGCCGGTAGTCTAGCACGACCCGGTCGCCGGGAGTGAATAATTCAAGGACGCAGATTGGGGGCCATGATACACTCCAGCACAGAGTGAAAAGTTCCCTCCTAGTGCTTCTTTTTGCCACTCTGTGGTTGCTGGCCCCCGCCTACGCTCAACAGCGGCACAACTCCCTGGCTATCGACGAGCAACTGAGCGAAGAGGCCGGTCCCTACTATTTCATCTCCTACGGAGACTCGAGCAACGCCTACGCCAAGGCCGCTCCGCTGGCAGCGGCGATGGGCCTGCGGCTGAGCTACGACAACGACACCAAGACTCTCCGATTCAGCGGTAACGGCGTTACCGCCCGCGTACAGGCGACGTCAGACGTCTCCAAGGGACTGGTGAAACGCTCCGGCGTGCTGGACGCCGACGGCGTGGACATCGCGTCTCCCATGGCGATCATCGTCGACGGCGTCTCCTACGTGCCAATCGTTCCGATAGCCAAAGCGTTCGACTGCGATTACGCCTGGCACAGCCAATACCGGCTGATCACCGTCAACCTGCCTCGTTCACCGCCATCGGTACCGACCGCGGCTGAGAGTACGGCCGACTCGGCAGCGCCAGCCACCGGACCCGGTAACGCCACCGGGTCAGACCCTGCGTTTTCAGAGTTCAGGCTGGGCGTCCACGATGACTTCACGCGGGTGGCAATCGACCTCGGGGCGATAACCGATTACAGCGTCGCGGTTGCCGACGACACGATGCTGATCACCTTCGCCAACGGCTCGACATCCGCTTATCGCGAGGACAGAGACAGCGGCCCGGTGAGGTCCGCCTACTTCACCCGCAGCGGTGGCAAACCGGCGCTGGTGGTCCGCACCGCTCATCAGATGAGCTCCGCAGGGCAAGGTTTTCGCGTCGGGCGCACCGAGACGAACACGCTCTACATCGACTTCGCTCCTCAACTGCGGGGCTCCGCGGTGGCAAAACTGCTCACCGGCGCGGCCCCCGAGCCCGTGTTGCTGGCCGCCCAAGGCGGCAACACGGTCGGCAGCAACACATTCGGCGGCGGCACGATCGGGAACACCGAGGCCACAGCCGCCACCGGGGACGCTATCGCCGAACCCCTGGCCGCCGCACCGGTGCCGGCCAGGGCGCGCCCGGTAATAGTGCTCGACGCCGGCCACGGTGGCAAGTTCGCCGGCGCCCGCCACGCCGGCGCGCTGGAGGAGCAGATCGTGCTGCGGGTCGCGCTGGCAGCCAAAGCGCTGCTGGAAGCGCGCGGCGTGGACGTGGTGCTCACCCGAGAAAGCGACTCGCACCTGGCGGCCGACTACCGCGACGACCTCTCGGCAAGAGCCGCTTTCGCCACCCCCGAGCGAAACCTGTTCGTCTCCATACACGCAAACGCGGCCAGCAGCCGCAACGCCAGCGGCATAGAGACCTTCGTCTTCGGCCAGCCGTTGGAGCCGCAGCTCATCGACCGCGCCGTTCAGGAGAACGGCGGCGGCAACGACGCGCTGGGCCGAGTCCTGACAGACGAGGCGCTACGCGTGGCCAACACCCTGTCCGGCCAGATACTCCGGGAGACGCAACTCAACTACAGCCGGCGGCTGGCACGCTCGGTACAGCAGAACCTGGTCGACGCGACCGGCGCTGCCGACAGAGGCGTGAAGCAAAACGCCCTGTTCGTGATCCGCAACGCCCGCACGCCGGCGATCCTGGTGGAGCTGGGCTTCGTCAGCAATCCCGAGGAGGGTCGCAAACTCGCCTCGGAAGCGTATCAGGCGGTCCTGGCGGAGGCCCTGGTGGACGGAATAATCGAGTTCCTGGAGACCGGCGGCACGCTGGCCAGTCACTGAACTCAGGCCGGATCATCGAGCACGATTGACGAGTACCGGAGTCGCGACCCGTGCCGACTGCCGCGCGATGCGCTCGATTCCACCAGCCCGGATAGTGATAGCATGACATCGGCATGACACCCGCTCCCCGACAGTGGAAAACGGGTCCGGCAGATGTCGTCGAGGGCGCCGGAGGAGTGGTCGTCAACAGCGAGGGGAAGATCCTGCTTATCCGTAACCACAACGGCACCTGGGTATTTCCGAAGGGGCACGTCGATCCGGGTGAAACGCCGCTCGGCGCGGCTCTGCGCGAAGTTGCCGAGGAAGCCGGAGTCGAGTGCGACTGTCCCGACCCGGAAAAGAGATTCGTCACCAACTACATTAACGTTCGCGGAGAGTCGCGCCGCATCACCTGGTTCGTGCTCCGGACCGAAGCCGTGGAACCGCGGATGCTGGAACCGCAACACCCGGAGGGTGAATTCGTCGCGCCAAGCGATGCCCTGGGCCGGCTTTCGTTCCCCGAAGATCGGGAGCTGCTGGAGCGGGTCATGGGTAGCGGAAGGTGAGCCGCTCATGACCGGCATACTGGGCAACAGCGGCAGCATGAACCCCGACGGCTTGCTCGACCTGGCCCTGAGGCTCTCGTGCAGCGGCACGCTCGTTCTGCACTATCGAGCAGGCAGCCGGCTGCTGCTGCTGGACTCCGGACGCATAAAGACGAGCTTCGATCTCGGCCAGCCGGACGCGGCGAGCAGGACCGGCGTCGACTTCCACTTCGAGCCGCACCACGCCAACGACCTGCCGCAGATTGCCAGCTCGTTCGCCGGCTCGGCGGTCGGCGTGCTGCGAGCCGTTCCGGTACTCGGACCGGCCCAACCGTTGCCACCGGGGATAGTCGACTTGCGCGCGCTGGTGACAAACATGCGACTCGAACGCGCGAGCGGCGCGCTTACCGTGCAGGTCGATCAGGAAACCGGGCCGGGCCAGCAGGCCGCGTCGGACCAGAAAACCGGGTTTGGCCGGGAAACCGGCATCGCCCTGTTCCACGAAGGCAAGATCGGCGCCGCCTACTTCGAGAAGTCCTCACACGTGTGGGAGCGCAGCGACGCGCTGCGGGCCATCTTCCGCTACAGCCTGGAGAGCGGCCGGGCGCCGATGCTCCTGCACCGGCTGGAACCGGACCTGGTGCGGAGCCTGCTGGGGCTCGCCTTGGAACGGCGCATGGGCAGCGGCGACCCGAGCTCGTTCACGGGGATAAGCGCCGGCGAAGGCGGTTACACCTTCTACTGCCAGGGACAGGCGTACCTGCACGTTACCGCCGGTCTGCTGGGCGCCAGCGGGCGTTTCGGTCAGCTGGAGGCGGTGCCGGACCTGGAACTGCCCGACGATCCACCAGGCTGGGAGCGCCGCCGTTTCGACCTGACGCTGCGCGGCCGGGACGCGCTGAACCCGATGACCGAGCTGTCGATGGAGTTCAGCAGCAACTACGGACAGAGCGGCAAGCGCGTGCTCGAGTCGGTGCGCCATGGACTCAGCATCGAAGACACCGCCGCCCGGCTGGAGCTGGACCTGCAGGCACTCAAACCGTGGCTGGAACGGCTCGAGGCGGACGGGCTGATCAGACTGCGCGGCTAGCGCCGCTCGTGGTAATGTCCCTGATTGATATGACTGGACTTTTGGTATGACTGTGCCTGAAAACTACGCGTCCGACGAGATCTCGCTACGCGACCTGTACCTGATAGTTCGTCGCGGCATGCCGCTGATAGCGGTGGTGGCGTTGCTTGCCGGAGTCACGGCGCTTCTGTTCGTCACCATTCGTGGACCCAACTACCAGGCGGAGACCACCGTTCACATCAGCCCGACGCCGGTGCGCGTCGAAGGCAGCGAGATCGAACGAAACCTGGTGCTCGACGTGCGCAACGACGTCTCCTGGGAGACCTATCAGACGATCGCCTTCAGCCGCACGGTGCTCGAAGACACGCTGGCCCGTCTAAACGACGGCGACCTGAACGAAGCCGACCTGACCATCAACCGCCTGCGCTCGATCGGCGACCTCGAACAGTTGGTGGGTCCGGACCGCTCCGGGGCGGTCGCGCCGATGACGATAGCCCACCGCATCGTTGGCGCCAATCCGATCGAGGCAGCGCGGGTGGCGAACGCCTGGGCGGAGGTGACCGTCGAAACGGTCCAGGCGAGCCTGCTCAGCAGCCTGGAAGCGGTTCGCCAGGCTACCGACAGTCAACTCGGAAGCCTGGAGGAGCGGCTGGCGCTGGCGGAGGACCGTTGGGCGGAGTTCCAGGCCCGCGACGAGACCGGGCTTCTAGAATCGCGCCTGGCCGGCCTGACGGAACGCGTGCCGTTGGCGGAAGGACGCCTGGAGGAGATCGAGCGCGAACTGGCGGCCGCTCGTGGGGCGCGCCAGGCACTGTCCCAACTGCAGGCGAGCAGCAGCGGTGCGGCAGGCGCGGACGCCGATGGCACGGTCGCGTTGCTGGACGCCTACGAGATCCTTCCGCCGGAGACGATCGGCGAACTGACGGCACTCCTGCAACGGGGCACCGAAGACGACCTGGTGAGCCTGATCCGCCAGGTGGAGCTGCAGCGGCTCACCGGCGAGATGGCCGGCTTGATGGCGCAACGCAACGCCACCGAGAGTCAGTTCGAGAGGCTTCGGGCACAGGCCGAGGAGCTGCGCGGACGGCACGCGCAACTGGCGATCGAGCGGGACCGTCTTCGCCAGCAGCTCGATTCGGCACAGACCGCGCGCGCCGAGCTGGCCGCGCTCGAACCTGTGCTGGCGTATGTGAGCCAGTTGGCCCCCACCAACTCCCGCGTACTGAATCCGGCCTCGGTACCGACCGAGCCGGTCGGTCCGCACAGGCTGCTGGTGACCACCCTCGCGGTGCTGGTGGGCAGCATGCTGGCGCTGCTGTTCGT
>JBBDRK010000030.1:0-42529 GCA_040905465.1 Trueperaceae bacterium
CGGCAACCAGCAAGGCGGCGCTGGTGACGCCCACGAGGCCGGTCAGGCTCAGCAGCCCGCTCGGCTGTCCCGCGGCAAGCCAGCCGAGGGCGAAGCCGAGTCCGCCCTGACCCAGGGCTATCGCCGTGAGAGCCGCAGCCGGCCGCGCCTTGAGTCTGATCGTCGGGTGCGAGTAGGCGGTGAAGACGACGAACAGTGCCAGCCACGCCACCAGGAACGGTCCGCCGACCACGGCCGCCGGCGGCAGGCCGAGCGCCTGGACGATCAGTGAAAAACGCAGCAGGCCGGGGTCTACCGGTGGAGGTACCAGCATTCCGCCGATCGGCCCCTCGTCTCGGTCGTAGTACGAGTTGAAGGCGGTCGTGCCGCCGTACAGGAACAGGTGGAGCGACAGGTAGCCAAGCCAGAAGCGCGGCTGCGCCGGGTCGGCACCCGCCAGGAACGCCCCCCACAGGTATACCGGGCTGAGCAGCAGGTTGAAGCCGAGCCGCAGATGCAGCAGGTATGGATGACGCATTGCCGTAGCCAGTGGGCCGACGCTCGCCACGTCACGGTCCTCGCACGGCGAGGGTCACCGCGGCACGATGCCGGCAAGTTCCGCTCACGTCACGATCTCCGGCGCCGTTTCGAGCACGGCGTCACGAACTCCGGCCGTTACCCGCACGGCGTCACGAACTCGCCACGCCACGCTCACCGCTTCGCAACCCTGGGACGTTACGCCCGCGGCGTCACATTTCCGGCAGGCGACCCTCACGGCGTCACAATCCCCTCATGGTGAAGTACCGGGCGGCCCCGGTCCGGACCGGCCGCGACATCACGAGTCGTAGCGCCAGTTGCCGGAGCGGGCCCGGCAGGCCGGCCCTGCCGAGCGCCGTGTTGAGCCGGACCCGCCGGGCCGCGGCCCGCGCCCGACCCCATTGCAGCCGCTGGTAGCGCTCGGGATGCCAAGCGCCGCTTCCGTCGGCGAGTTCGGAAGCCAGAGTGAGCGCGCCGAGCCAGCCAAGATTCATCCCCTGCCCGCCGATCGGCGAGATCACATGAGCGGCGTCGCCGGCCAACGCCCAGTTCCGGCCGGCCAGGCGCCTGGCCAAGCGGGTTTCGGCGCTGAAGGCGCTCACCGTCGCGGCGAGCTCGTGCGGCGGCGCGGGCGCCATTTTCGCCGGCTCGTGCCGCGCCGGCTCCCGAAGCAGGGAAACACCGGTGCGCTGGAACACAAGTTCCGCCAGATGCGCGAATGTGGGCGTCTCGCCGCGACCACCGGTACGCACCACCCAACGCCGCCTGCTGCCGGGCAACGGGAACGACTCCACCACCCCGGAACCGGTCAGAAAGATGACCGCGTCGGTTGCCAGGTCGCTGTCGTCGGCAATGTCGGCCATCAGGTAGTGGTCGGCGTGAGGGCGCACCTCGACGTCCACGCCGACAGACTCACGCACCGAGCTCGAGCGGCCGTCGCAACCCACCACGAAGTCCACTTCGACCCCCCTCTCGCCGGCGAGCTCCAGACGCACTCCGGCGCCCTGTCGGCCGACCGCTTCGAGCTCCACGCCGCGCCGGATCGTCCCCGGCGCCAGCTCTTCCAGACACTCCTCCAGCACCGCCTCGGTGGCGCCCTGGGGCGACGACAACACGAACCGGTAGGGCGGCGGACAAGAAGCAAGAGAGAGGACGCCCAGCTCTCGCCGGTCGAGAAAGAGGCGCGCCCGGGCTATAGCCACGCCGCAAGCGATGAGTGGAGCGGCCGCGTTCACCAGGTCCAGCGCCTCCAGCGCCGGAGGATGGATGCCGATCGAACGGGAGCCGTGCTGCCGTTCCCGGCGACGCTCCAGAACGGTCACATCGTGCCCGGAGTGCACCAGAAGACAGGCCAGGAACAGGCCCACCGGGCCGGCGCCGACCACCGCGATCCGGCTCATGGCTCCCGCACGACGAGGTTCCTGAACGGAGCTAGCGTGTCGACGCGCCACCCGGACGGAAGCAGGTCGCGGAGCTCGTCGGGCGTGAACGACCGACGGATGGAGCGCAGGCCGTCCTCGACGATGAAGGACCGCAGGAAGAACGGCCTGGTGAGCGAGAAGGCCAACCAGGCGGCAGCGTGGCGCCGTAGGTCGTTGTGGAGCGCCAGACCGGCGGAAAGCTGTCCGCTCAACTCGAGGAAACCGGTGATCCGGTCGGCCGGCAGATGATGGAGCACGTGGTTCGAGATTACACAGTCGAAACGGCGACCGTCGTTCGCCAGTTCTTCGGCGTCGACCTCCAGATACCTCACGCCGGCGACCGGCCGGGTCCTGGCGAACGCCAGCGCCCGCGGATCGGGATCGACGGCCGTGATTCGCAACGGAGTGCCACGCCTCTCCCCCCAGCGCGCCAGCCGGCGCGCCAGGTCTCCGCCGCCACAGCCGACATCGAGCACGGTAGATCCCCTGGCGAGGCGTGGGGCCAGGTAACGGCGGAAGACCCTCTCCCAGCCGCTGACCAGCCGGTTTACGAGTGCGAACTGGACGTAGGTGTTGTGCAGGCGCACCGGGTCGCAATCGGGATCGTCCATCCGTTCTCGCAACTCGCCGGCGCGCTCACCCAGCACGGTGCTCAGCAGGCGCGCCTGAACAGGGCGCTCTCCACGGTGAGCCCGGGCCCGAAGGCGATGGCGACGACCGGTTCCTGTGGCGGGGCCGGCTCGGCCAGCAGGCGCTCGAGCACGAAGAGCACGGTGGCGCTCGACATGTTGCCGTACTCCGCGAGCACCGCGCGCGAGGCGAGCAATGCGTCGGTGCCGAGCTCGAGCGTGCTCTCCACCTGATCGAGAATCGCTCTGCCGCCGGGATGCACCGCCCAATGCTCCACCTCCTGCGGCCGGATCCGTGCGCCCCTGAAGAGAGGCGCGATGGCGCCGCCCACCTTGGCCTCCACTACCTCGGGTAGGCGCCGCGACAGGACCATCTCGAAGCCGGTGTCGCCGATGGTCCAGGCCATCTCGTCGCCGGCGTCGCGAGCGAGTGCGGTGGCGAACGTGTCAAGCCTCAGTGACGGAGTCTCCGGTCGCCTGGCCGTCACCACTGCCGCCGCGGCACCATCGGCGAACACGGAAGCCGCCAGCAGGCTGTCGGTGTCCCCGGCCGCCTGAAGGTGAAGCGTGCACAACTCCACCGAGGCGACCATCACGATCGCCTCGGGATCGGCCTCGCATAGCGCCCGGGCCAGGCGCAGGGCCGGAAACGCCGCGTAGCAGCCCATGAATCCGATGTGGAACCGCTCGACGCTCGGGTCGAGATCGAGGGCGTCGACCAGCTCGATATCGGGTCCCGGAGCAAAGAATCCCGTGCAGGACACGGTTATCAGGTGTGTGACATCCTGCGGCGAGCAACCCGGGGCCAGGGCCAGCGCCTTTTGGGCTGCGCATCCGGCCAGTTTGCTCGCCTCGCGCCGGTAGGCGCGGTTTCGCTCGGCGGTGCCGGGAACGAGGAATGCGCCGCTCTCGGGATCGAAGAAGAAGCCACCGCTGTCGCCGGGCAGGAAGTCACGGACCACGCTGTGGCGCTTGTGGATGGCCGACGCACCGTATATGCCGCCCAGTACGCGGCTCGTCCGCCGGTTTCCGCCGTGCCACGCTCTCATTACTTCGAGGATCGCGTCCTGGCTGTAGCCGGTCGGCGGCACCGCGCTGGCGATCGAACTCAGGTAGGCCGTCATGGGTCATCATACGAAGGCGAGCCGCCGCCGTTCGTGCCGCCGGCCAAAGTCGGCCGGACCGCCGACCGTCGCGGCCTGCTAACGCAGTGGAGCGCCGCCTTCACAGTAGGCGGCCTCGGCCACCCGGCGACGCAGGCCTATCAGATCCCGCCCGTGTTCGGGCAGGTGCTGCCGTAGGCGCTCGAGGTGTTCAGGCCCCTCCGGCACTCGTCGCAAGCCGTCGCTGGCCAGCAACCTGGCCCGATCGACCCCGGAGAAGGCATAGAGCTCGGCCAGCAACTTTGCCGTCTCGGCCGATTCGGAGGTGAGCAGCCGCTCGGCTCGCAGCAGCGCCGACTCCGCCAGGTAGATTATCGCCGCCAGGTCGGCCACTCGGGCAAGCAGCTCCTGTTCCGCCTCGAGCTGCTCCCGGTAGTGAAGCGCGGCTGCCGTTGCCAGCAGCAGCGCGGCTCGTTTCATCCCCTCGATGGCAACCACCGCCTGTGCCAGCTCCGGGGGCGCTTCCGGGGTTTCCGGGGCGGCGCCCTGCAGTGCCGACTGGCCCGGTCCCAGCAGGTCGAGCCGCCCCGACATCGCCCTCTTGAGGAGCTGGCTGCTCGCCAGCAGGCGATTTATCTCGTTGGTGCCCTCGAAGATCCGGTTTATGCGGGAGTTGCGGTAGGCGAGCTCCACCGGATACTCGGCGCTATACCCGTTTCCGCCGAAGATCTGCAGCGTCTCGTCGACGATCCCGTCGAGAATCTCGGAACCGTAGACTTTGACCAGCGAGTACTCGATCACGAACTCGTCGAGTGCGGCAAGCCGGTCGCTGTCGCTCTCGCTGCCGAGCGCCCGCCGGTCGAGCTCGCCGGCTACCCGGTAGACCGCGCTTTCCAGGGCGAACGCGTCTGCCGCCATCGCCCCCACCTTCTCGCGGATCAGTCCGAACTCGGCGATGGGTCGATCGAACTGGACGCGCTCGCCTGCGTAACCCACCGCCATGCGCAGCAACTCCTTGGTTCCGCCGACGGTCCCGGCCGCCAACTTCAGCCGGCCCAGGTTGAGGATCGAGAAGGCGATCTTGTGACCCTTGCCGACCTCGCCGAGCACGTTCTCCACGGGTACCGGGGCGTCCTCCAGGTGCACCTGCCTCGTGGAGGAGCCCTTGATTCCAAGTTTCCGCTCCTCGGCACCGAAACTCAGGCCCGGCGTGTCGCGTTCCACCAGGAAGGCCGTCAATCTGTCGCGGCCGGCGCCGCTGCCCGACGCACCGTCGGTGGGCGAGCCCGGAACCTGTGCGAACACTATGAACAGGTCGGCGAATCCGGCGTTGGTGATCCACATCTTGCTGCCGCTCAGTAGGTAGTGTCGGCCGTCTGCGGACAGCGTTGCCCTGGTCTTGGCGGCGCGGGCGTCGGAGCCTGAGCTCGGCTCGGTCAGGCAGTAGGCCGCTACCGATTCGCCCGACGCCAGGCGCGGCAGATAGCGGCCGCGCTGGCGTTCGTTCCCGAAGTAGACGATCGGGAGGGTGCCTATGCAGGTATGGGCGTTGAAGGTGACGTTGAACGAGCCGGAGGCGGCCAACCTTTCCGCCACCAGCAGCGAGGCGGTCTTGCTGAGCTCCAGACCGCCGTAAGCCTCGGGAACGTCCACCGCCAGGAGGCCGAGCTCGCCGGCGGCCCGTAATTTCTGCCTGCTCAGCTCGTAATCGAGCCCCTCGAGCCGCTCGAAGTCCGGGACAATCTCACGTTCGACGAAAAGACGAGCGCTCTGCCCAACCATCTTCAATTCGGCGTCGAAGTCTTCTGGCGTCTGTATCTCATTGGCCGGATGACGCTCGATGAGGAAGCTTCCTCCGGCTTTGGCCTCGGCAAGTGGGCTGACGGTCATCGCGTCCCCTCCTGAGCGGCGCCGGCCCGTGCAATGTCACACGGTCGCTGGCTGTCGGTGAGCCGAGTATACGGGCCTGATCGCACGACGGCGGGCCCGCCCTCACAGACTTGGCGGACGCGGCTCAGAGCAGGCCGAGCGTGACTCCTCCGTCGGGCACGATCGTCTGGCCCGTGATGTAGGCGGCCTGGCGCGAGCTAAGGTACGGCGCCTGCCAGCGACCCCTCGTCACGAGCGCTGATAACCAGGCGCGCCCCCTCGGCGGCCAGACTTTCTGCCACCGCCAGGCCGATTTCCCGCGACCCGCCGGTCACCAATGCGATCTTTCCGCGTATTCCCAGGTCCATGACCGATACTACCGGTCCTCCTCACGCTCCAGGGGCAAGCTCGCCAAGTCGCACAGATCGGCGGCTCCACTGCAGTGCATGGCCACCCGCAGTTCGAAGCGAATCCGCTCCAGGGATTCGACCACTGCGTCCGCGGACTCCAGCGCCGGGCGAAGCAGCGGCCGCGCCACCGCGCATGCCTGCGCCCCGAGCGCCAGAGACTTGGCCACGTCTGTTCCGGTGCGGATGCCGCCGGAGGCGATCAGCGTCATCTCCGGCACGGCCTGGCGCACCGCCACCAACGCTTCGGCGGTCGGAATGCCCCACTCCGCCAGGTCCGGATGACGGATTTCTCCGTAGCGCACCAACTGCTCGACCCGTGCCCAGGAGGTTCCGCCGGCCCCGGCAATGTCCAGCGCGGCCACGCCGGCGCTGGCGGCGCTCAGCGCCACCGGGGCCGACAGCCCGTGCCCCACCTCCTTGAGCAGCACTGGGAACGGCAGCGCCGGCAGCAACTCGGCGAGCCGCGCGGACAGTCCTCGGAAGTCGCTGTCGCCACCCGTCTGTAACGCTTCCTGGAGCGGGTTCGTGTGCAGTGCCAGGGCGTCCGCTGCCACCGACTCGACCGCCCGTTCGAGCTCGTCGTGGCCGTAACCCCGCAGCAGTTGGGCGACCCCCAGGTTGCCGATCAGCAGCACATCGGGCGCCCATTCCCTTACCGCGAACGAGGGCGCCGTCTCCGGGCGCTCGAACATGACTCGCTGCGATCCCAGCATCAGACCGACGCCCAGCCTCTGCGCCGCCTCGGCCAGGTTGCGGTTGATCCGCCCCGCCATCTCGGTGCCACCGGTCATGGCGCCGATCAGAAGCGGCGCAGCCAGCGTGCGACCGAACAGAACAGTGCCGGTGTCCACGGTGGCCAGATCGGTCTCGGGCAACGCCCGGTAGGGCAGTCGCCAACGCTCCAGGCCGGTGGTGCGGCTGGCGTACTCCACGTCGCCGTCCAGGCACACCTCGAGATGGCGCTTCTTGCGCCGCCCGGTCCCCGTCATCGATCAAGGTTAGCGCACGCGGGAGCGGCCCGCGCAGAGATAAACGGACCATTCATTAAGGCGGAATCAACCTCCCGCTATACTCTTCGGCGCGGACGGACGCTAGCGTATGGTCATGAAACGCACAATATCCATCGTGAGGGCAGTCTTCGCGGCATTGATCGCCGCTGCCTTCCTCATCGCCTGCGGGAGCGGTGGCGGACCCGGCGGCCAGAACGACGGACCGGTGACGGCATCCGGCCAGCCGGTGCAACTGAGCAGCCACGACGCCAGCG
This sequence comes from Trueperaceae bacterium, assembly GCA_040905465.1. GTDB lineage: Bacteria > Deinococcota > Deinococci > Deinococcales > Trueperaceae > DASVCN01. The sequence goes on from JBBDRK010000030.1 coordinate 7,213, forward strand.
TCTGGTTCGAGCTGGAGAACACCGCCGACGAAAGCCTGGAGTGGACGATCCGTGTCGATCATGACGCAGGAAACCCGGACGCGGGTGACTGGTTCGACATCGAGCCCCGCGAGGGAACCCTGGAGCCGTTCGGCCGCCGGCTCGTCACGCTCACCCAAAGGAGTGGGCTCTCCGCCGGCACCTACCGCAGCGTTCTGACGGTCGTCTACCGCGGAGGCGAAACCGGCTTCGAGGTAGTCGGCGAGGTCGAACCGGCGGGCAGCTCGGCGGATGGCGACGGCAGCATCTCCGGCCGCCTGGAGAGCGACAACGCGCTCATCCCCATCCGCCCACCTTCCGCCTTCGCCCGCAGCAGCCTGGGGACGAACGACGCACCGGTGGGCGAGAGACCGGAGTTCGTCTCGGGCCAGCTGGTCGTGGGGCTCGAACCGTCCGCGCGTCCGCTGTCCGCCGAATCGGACGAGAGTTGGGCCCAGACGCTGGGCCGCCGGCACGATGTCACGATCCTCGGTGAATCGTCGGCCAGCGACGGTGGCCCGGGAGCGACGCTGGTAGTGGAGCTGGCGCCCGGCGTCGATCCGGCCGACGTAGCGTCCAGGCTGGAAGCGGACCGGACGGTGCGCTTCGTGGAACCGAATTATCTGTTCTACCCCCATTCACTACCGAACGATCCTCACCTGGCTGACGCCTGGCAACTGCCGGTTGTCGGGGCGCCGGTGGCCTGGCACGCACTGCCCGAGCTCGGCAGCGGTCCGGTGGTCGCGGTCATCGACAGTGGAATCGACCTGGACCACGAGGATCTGAGGGGCGCATTCGTTTCGGGAGGTTACGACTTCTGCGGCACTCGCGACTGCACCAGTCGCGACTCCGATCCCAGGCCGGCAGGGCTCAGCGACACGCACGGAACGCACGTGACGGGGCTGCTTGCGGCGATCTCGGGCAACGGCAGGGGGCTGGCCGGGGTGGTAGCCCGAAACGCCCGCGTCCTTCCGGTCAAGGTGTTCCACGACGGCTTCACCACCGCCGCGGCGCTGGCCGAAGCGATCCGCTGGGCATCGGGCCAGTCGGTGTCCGGAGTTCCGGGCAACCCGAATCCCGCGGCCATCATCACCCTCAGCCTCGGCGCCGGCAACGACAGCCGGGCGGTTCGCGAGGCGATCGTCTCGGCTCAGGACCGTGGCTCGCTGATCGTGGCATCCGCCGGCAACCAGGGTGAGAACCAGGTCGACTTCCCGGCCCGCTACCAGGACGTGCTCGGGGTAGGAGCGGTCAACAGCGAGTTCCGGCGTTCCTGTTTCTCGGACTACGGCGACGAACTCGACCTGATGGCTCCGGGGGGAGACGGATACCTGTGCAACGCGCCTCGCGACGAGGTACTCCTGTCGACTTTCCCGGGCGACGATTACGGGGCGGACGCCGGCACTTCCATGGCGGCGCCGCTGGTCGCCGGTGCGGCGGCTCTGGTGTGGGCGGAGATGACGGCGCCCGACGCCGGGCTGGTCAGCAAGAGACTGCTGGATACGGCGCACTACGACCCGGACTACATGACCGGTGAGCGTTACGGAGCCGGAGTGCTGAGGGTCGACGCGGCGCTCGGCTTTCCCGGTCCCGGTGACCGCTCGGCCGTTCAGGCTTCCGGTCCCAGCACCGCGTTGGACACCGTGACCCTGGACAGGTCGGGCTCGTCCTCCCGCTTCTCACTGGAGGACCTCGCCGCCGGGCGCTACGCCCTCGAAGTCGACGCGGCCGGCAGCTCCCGCCCGCTATCCGGCGCTCGAACGGTGGATCTCAGCGGCGGCCAGCAAGCCTCGCTCCCGCGGCCATGCCGGTTTGTAGGGGCGCCGGCTCGACAACGCGTCGAACACGTCGACAACGCTGAACAGTCGTGCCAGGAGCGGGATCTCCCGACCCGCCAGTCCGGCCGGATAACCCTGACCGTCCCAACGCTCGTGATGGTGGCGAACCAGACTGCGCGACGTCGCCGGCAGGAACGGCAGCTCGGCGAGCATATCGAAGCCGATCTCGGTGTGCTTGCGCACCTGCACCCGTTCACTCGCACTCAACGATCCGGGTTTGAACAGGATCCGGTCGGGAAGCGCGATCTTGCCGATGTCGTGGAGGTAGGCGCCCCAGCGCAGCGCCTGGCGATCGTCCTGACTCAGCCCCAGGTGCTCGCCGAGCCGTCCCGCCATCGCCACCACCCGGTCGGTGTGCCCCTTGGTTTCCAGATCGCGACTCTCCAACAGCAGTCCCACCGTGCGCAGGCTGGCGTCTCTAGTGTCCCGCAGGGCCCGCAGGTACTCCGCAGCGACGCGCCGGGAACCCGCTGACGACTCTCGCGCAGTCCCATCACGAGCCTGCCGGGCCCGCCGGGCGCGGCAGGTCCTGACGGCTCTCTCCAGGCCGGTACGGTCTCCCGCCAATACCCAATCGGACGCACCGGCGTGAACCGCCGCCAGCCCGCTGCCTTCCCCTCTCGCCAGTGCCACTACCGACACCTCCGGCCCGCAGTCGCAATGCGGAACGATCGATGAGCCCAGCGCCCGGTGGTCATCGGCCAATACCAGCAGAAGCGGCTCGTCGGGACCCACCTGGGCCGGCGAATCCACCAGCCGCACCGGTAGGCCGGACGTCAGCTCGAGCAGCTCGGCGCTTGCGACGAACCGCGAGCACAGCAAAGGCAAGGGACGGAGATCGGGGGCGATATCGACCATGGCGAGGCGACCGAAACGGCGCGGCAGCGATGATATGTTTGCCGTCGATCGGAGGTATTAGACCAGAGCCCGCGATGGCCATGGTGAGTGGTCGATGGGACGCTTCTCACCTCGCCTCGAGCGCCGGCGCCGAGAAGGTTGACAGACTCAGAGCGCGGCGAGCCGCAGCGCCAGCGTTGCCGCGTGAGCCAGGGCAACCAGCAGAAAAGCCAGCGACGCCGCACCCGCCAGTGCGTCGAGCGCCCTCAGTCGCGGCATTCCCTGGTGCAGGAAGCCCCACAACATCCCGCCCACCACTCCGCCGACGTGGCCCCATAGCGAAACGTTGGGAATGGCCAGCGACAGGATCACGATCAGTCCCATCCAGCGCAGCAGGCTGCCGGTGAGAGCCCGATCGCTTGCAGAGCGGTTGCTAAGGGCGTCGGCGAGGAGCGCACCGGCGACCCCGAGCACTCCGCCGGACGCTCCCACCAGGACGAGCGGACCACCGTCGTGGGCGATCGCCGTGATCAGCGCTCCCGTGACCGACCCGAGCACGAAAGATGCCAGCAGGTTTTCGCGCCCCTTCCGCTGCTCGTAGGCGCGGCCGATCTCGATCAGCACCCAGATGTTGAATCCGATGTGGAGCAGGTGGCCGTGGACCAGCGTGTACGACAGGTAGCGCCACCAGGCGTCGGCCTCCGGCAGGCCCGGAAGTCCGAGCAGGAAACCGCCCGCCAGGCTGCTGGCCTTGAAGCCGCTGCCCACGGCTGCGAACGGACCGACGGTGGCGTCGAGCCACAGCTGCGCCAGGAACGCCAGTGCAAGGCCGCCCGCCAAGGCGTAGGTGGCGGTGGCAGCACGCCCGGGGCCGGCGCTCGCGGGCACATCGGAGCCGAGTTCCTGCAGGCGCTCGGCGTAGCGACCGCGCAGGGACTCGGGCGCGGCGGCGTAAGCCTGCCCATACAGGTCGCCGGCATCGTCGCGTCGCCCGGCGCGCTCGGCCGCGCCCGCCAGCAACGCCAACAGCACATGCGCCGGCACTCCCGGCAGGGGCTGGCCCAGGATGTCGCGAAGGGTCGAAAGATCGCCGCTCTCGGCGGCTATCCTGGCCTCGCTCAGCCGGACGCTGCGATACCCCAACGGGCCCTGCGGTCCCTGCTCCCAGCGAGCACGCATACCGTCCAGCGCGTCTTGCGCCTGGCCCTGGCGTCCGAGCCGCAGGAGCGCTTCTATTCGTACCGCGTCTCCCAGGAACGCTTTGTCGCCCGTGGCGGGCAGCTCCAGCTCGGTGATGCGTTGCCACTCGCCGCGCAGGGCGTAGGCCTGCGCCAGCATGATCTTGTCGTCTTCCGGGATCAGTTCGAGTGCCGCGTCCACGTCTCCGCGCTGCAACGCCACCTGCGCCGGCAGCCTGCGCACCGCCGACCTGCCTTCCTGCGTCCAGTAGAGCAACGACACCAGCCAGGCGGCCATCCTGTAACGTCGCACCCGGGCCAGCGCCACGCTCAACAGCGGGCCGAAGGCGTAGAGCGGACCCGCCACCAGCACGAACGTCTGCAGACCGCCGCCGACCCGGTATGGCAACAGTTCGGCCAGGGCCACGATCGCGCTCAACAGGCTGGCCAGGATCGTCTTGAGCGGGAACTCACTGACCGGCGGAGCCAGGCGCAGGGCGAGGCGAACCATGTAGCCGGCCACTACCGCTACGGCCAACAGGAAAAGGGCGTCCTGCGTCACCGGAACAGCCTAACGCAACCGCCGGCCGCGGCACCTCTTCTGTCTTGCGCTCGAGCCGCGGCCGGCGGGAGCGCACGAACGATATGCAATCATGGGGCCGGATCGGCGGGCAGCGGCCGGGCCGGTCCCACCCCGGAGGATATAGGTGCTCGATATCTCGCTTTCCGTCGTGTTCATCGTGATCGGATATCTGGTCGGCAGCGTACCGACCGGATACCTGGTCGCCAGGGCGCACGGCGTGAACATCCAGAAGGTCGGTTCGGGCAACATCGGGGCGACCAACGTACTGCGGGCGATCGGCCCGGGTCCGGCGATGCTGGTGGCTGTCATGGATCCGCTCAAGGGCTTCCTGGCGACCATCTTCCCGGTGTTGCTAGGTGTCGACCCCTGGACCGTGGCGTTGACCGCGCTCGCCACCGTCCTGGGAAACAATTTCAACATCTTCCTGCGTCTGCGCGGTGGCAAGGGCGTCGCCACCAGCCTGGGGGCGTTCCTGGCCGTCAATCCGGTCGTGGCCATCCTGGCTGCGGTCCTCGGGCTCTACACCATGGCCCTCGGCCGTTACGTTTCGCTGGGCTCGCTGGTGGGGATCACCGCCGCGCCGCTGATGCTTCTGGCATCGGGGCGGACCGCCCCTGCCGAGTTGTTCCTGGCGGTGGCACTGGCTCTGCTGGCAATCTACCGGCACCTGGGCAATATCACTCGTCTGGCCGAGGGTAGCGAGCGGCGTCTCGGCGAGAAGTCGGCGGCCGAAAGCGGGGGCGAAACGCCGCAGAAATGAAGGCATTTCGTCCTGCCCTCGAACTCGCGGAAGCGTGGCCGGGGACGGATGGGAGAGGGAGTTGAAGTGCTCGACGTGCTGGTAATCGGACCTCATCCGGACGACGCCGAACTCGGTATGGGCGGCACGCTGGCTCGTGCCAAGGCGGAAGGGCGCGCCACCGGGATAATCGACCTCAGCAGGGGCGAAGCCGCCACCAAGGGAACTCCCGAGGAGCGAGCCAACGAGGCGGCCGCGGCCTCGAAGGTGCTGCGGCTCGACGTGCGCCGCAACCTGGGGTGGCCGGACTCACGGATCATGGACAGCGAGGACCGCAGGCTGCAACTTGCGCACGTCCTGCGGGAGCTGAAGCCGAGCGTGGTCGTTGCTCCTCACGGCAGCGACCGCCATCCCGATCACGTGGCCGCAGCGCTGATAGTGCCGGCCGCCGTGCATCTGGCGGGGCTCAAGAACAGCCCGCTTTCGGGCGAGCCGTTCAAGCCCGGCGAACTCCTCTTCTATATGGGCAACGAACCGTTCGAGGCGAACCTGATCGTCGATACCAGCGATTACATCGAGGTGTGGGAGGAGGCCGTGCGCTGCTACCGGAGCCAGTTCACCGGCGAACCCGCCTCCGAGACGGTGACGCCGGACGTGTTTCGGCGACGGCGTGGCCGCGCCGCTTACTGGGGGACGTTCATCGGCGCCGCATACGGGGAGCCGCTGCAGACACGGCGTCCGGTGGCATTTGTCCCGTTCTGATCCCCGGTTGCCGAGCGGTCGACAGTCGCGCCTCTCTCGTCTTGACCAGGTTCACCAGGACGATTCCGGCGATGGTGACGGCGCCGCCCGCCACCGTCAGCAGCGACGGTATCTCTCCCAGGAGCAGCCACGAGAAGAGCAGGGCGAAAAGCGGGATGGTGTACAGGTAAGCGCTCACCAGGGTCACCGGAGTGCGTGACAACGCGAAGCCGAGCAACGAGTAGGCGATCGCCGAGGGGAACACGCCGAGGTAAACAGCCGCCAGCAACGCGTTTCCCGCCCCTGTGACATCGGCACCCAGCCCGGGGAAGAATGCCAGCATCGGCAGGGTCCCGCCCCAGGTGGCGAAAGCGGTTACCTCCACGGCTCGGTAGCGCTTGTGGAACGGTTTCTGCCACACGAAGTAGCTCGCCGCGGCCAGCGCCGACAGCAGGATCAGCAGCGCGTAGGGGTCGAAGCCCAGGCTGGCGGAGTCTCCCAGCACGATGACGGCGATCCCGCAGAACGAGAGAACGCTGCCGACCCAGCCCAGCAGCGGCAATCTGTCGCCGAGGAATAGCCGCGCCAGCAGCGCGGTGATGGCCGGTGCCGCAGCGATGATGAGACTGGTGGCGCCGGCGCTCACCCTCAGTTCGCCGGCGTTGAGGGCGGTGTGATATACGGCGATCCCAACGCTGCCGAGCAGCACGAACGGCAAGATGTCTCGTCGGTCCGGGAAGAGTCGCTGGCGGGTGAGCGCCAGGAACGGCAGGAAGCAAAGCGAGGCTACCAGGTGACGCAGCAGAGTGAGGTGCAGAACGCCGAGACCGTCGAGTCCGACCTTGATCACCGGAAAGGCCGATGCCCACAACACCACCAGCCCAAACAGAGCGAGGAACACCGGAACCGTCATTCCGGGACTCTACCAGTACCGCTCAGGCGGGAAGTTGCACCGGACGACCGCACGAGCACCGTTCGTACTCGCGAATCATTGTCGCCTGTCCGTTTCGGTACCAGAGCGTGTCGCAGTCGGGACAACGGATCTCGTCTCGGGAGATCGAGCCGATCGCGCTCCGGTCGAGCCAGCGCTTCTCTCCGCACCAGTGGCAGACGACTTCGGCGCCGCCATCCTCCTCGATCATCCGGGTCCGCTCCTCCGGAGAGAAGTAGGCCAGGGCGTCGACCGCCTTGGCGTCGCTGCAGCGGCACTCGAAGGAGAGCGGCATGGCGTTCTTCGTGAGCAACTCGAACTCGAGCCCCCAACACAGCTCCTCCACCGCTTCGATGAGCGACACGCGGCGTAGCGCGTCGGTCAGTTGCCCGAAGGCGCGGACGTTCGCTTCCAGGAGGTCGAGCGCGCCATCCTCTGCGTCGGGAAGTGCCTGCAGGATCACGCCGCCGGCCCGGGCCACTTTGCCACCCTCGAAGTACACTCCCAGCATGACGACCGACCGGATCTGTTCCGAACGGGCAAGGAAAACCGCGATGTCCTCCGCCACCTCTCCCGATGCCAGCGGCGAACTCGAGCTGTAAGGCTCGCCGTAAGGCGCGTGCGAGCGAATGATTTCGATGTCGCCGGCGCCGACCAGGCCGCCAACGTCGAGCTTGCCGTCGCTCCGGGAAGGCAGCTCGGCCCTCGGGTTGCGGGCGTAGCCGCGAACCGTGCCGTCCAGTCCTGCATCGGCGATAACTCCCCCGAGCGGTCCGTCTCCCCGCAACCTGAGCGTCACGCGGTCCTTAGGATTCTTCAGAAGCACGTGCGAGAGCAGCAGCGCACCGGTAAGCGTTCGACCGAGTGCAGCAGCGGCCGTCGGAGTCGCCCGATGGCGTTCCTGCGCTTCCTGCACCAGCCTGGTTGTATCGGCGGCGACCACGCGTATGCCCGCGTTGGCCGCAACGCCGCGTATCAGATACGACATGTGTGAGTCCTTCCGGAGAATCGATACCGTCGCGCCGCGAACATCTGCCGCCCGGCGACGCAAACGAAATTATAGGCTCCGGTACGGTGTATTCAAGTTGCCGGGGATGCCGGTTCCAGCCTCACCACAACGCCCTCGTCGGCAACGAGCGGTACTCGGCCCGCGACTCGCCGCCGCTCGCGGTTCGCGTGGGTGCAACACACCACCTCGCCATGCCATCCGTATCTTCGCGAGGACTCGTCCTCGGCCAGATCCGCCTTCTTTCCGGAGAGGTTGAGGGCGATCAGGAAGCGCTCGCCCTGGAACTCGCGCACGAAGGCGAGCACCGGTTCGTCGGCGTTGACGGGGTAGTACTCGCCGAGCGACAGGGCCGGCTCGGCCCGGCGCAGGGCGATGAGCCGCCGCGTCAGCGACAGGTGCGAATCCGGCTCGCCGCGCTGCGCCTCGACATTCGCCTCGGCGTAGTCGTGCGCCAACGGCAGCCACGGTTCGGCGTCGCTGAAGCCCGCGCCGGGCCGTCCGGTCCACTGCATGGGCGTGCGCACCGGGTCTCGACCCATTCGCAAGCCCGGGTTGCGCCGCTCGTTCGGATCCTGAACCCTGTCGGTTGGGACGTCCACGTCTTGCATGGCGATCTCGTCGCCGTAGTACATCGTCGGTGTCCCGCGCAGTGTCAGCAGCAGCATCGTCGCCACGCGCGCCTGCGCCGGTCCCACCCGGCTGGCGATCCTGGATTTGTCGTGATTCCCCAGTACCCAGTTGGGCCAGGCCTCCTCCGGCAGCTCCCCCTCGTACCGATCGATCGCCACCGAGATCTCGCGGGCATCCCAGGGCAGGGTGATCAGCTGGAAATTGAACGGCAGGTGAGCGCCCGGCTGGTCGCTCCGCCCGTAGTAGGCCACGAGTTGCGGAATCGGCAGGTAGATCTCGCCGATCAGCACCCTGTCCCGGTATTCGTCGACCAATCGGCGCATCTCGGCAACCACTTCGTGAACCTCGGGTTGGTCCACCGAGAAGGCCGGCACTTGCTGGTGGTAGGTCGGCATTCCATTCCGATAGTCGGGGTTCACCGGATTGTCGCGAAAGTGCTCGTCCTTGATCAGATGCCACATCACGTCTACCCGGAAGCCGTCGACGCCCTTGTCGAGCCAGAAGCGCATCGCCGCCAGCATCGCCTCGCGCACTTCCGGGTTGCGCCAGTTCAGGTCGGGCTGTTCCGGCAGGTAAGCGTGATAGTAGTACTGGCCGGTCGTCTCGTCGAAGGACCAGGCCCGGCCGCCGAATACCGACAGCCAGTTGTTCGGCGGGCCGCCACCCGGAGCGGGATCGCGCCACATGAACCAGTCACGCTTTGGGTCGTCTCGTGACGAGCGTGCCGACCTGAACCAGGGGTGCTCCTCGGAGGTGTGGTTCGGAACGAAGTCCATTATCACTCGCAGGTTGCGGCGGTGGGCCTCGCCGAGCAGACTTTCGAAATCGGCCATCGAGCCGAACAGGGGGTGAACCGCGGTGTAATCGGAAACGTCGTAGCCGAAGTCGGCCATCGGAGACGGGTAGATCGGGCTCAGCCAGATCGCGTCGACCCCCAGCCACTCGAGGTAGTCGAGTCGAGAAGAGATTCCAGCCAGGTCTCCCACGCCGTCGCCGTTCGAATCCTGGAACGAGCGCGGGTAGATCTGGTAGACGATGCCCCACTGCCACCAGAGACCTCTGGCGGAGCCTTCGCTCACGACCGCTGTGAACGGCAGGTCCGGTTCCCCGGCCAGGAGCGGTCAAGACGACGCCGGGAAGAAGATACGCTTGCGCACACGGCGATTCCCCCTTTCCGCGGCGAACCTAGCACGGCCCGCGCGCCCCGTTTGTACCAGTACACCTCAAGGAGCGTCCAGAAGGCAGGTTATACTTCCAACGGCCTATACGGCATCAGCGTTCAGGCGGACCGTCGAGAGGCGGCAGGGGGAAGGGATGGTTGCCAACAGCTCTGCAGTCACAAGGGTACCGGGAACGGTCCCGGGGCAATCGTGAGGCTCCTCATCGTCGCCAATCGCGAGCCGATACGGCGGCAGGAGGACGGCAGTTGGCTGCCCTCGGTGGGCGGACTCACCAGCGCCCTGCTGCCGGTGCTCGAAGAGCGCGGCGGCGGCTGGGTGGCGTGGGGTGAGGATGAGGTCGACGAACTCCGCTCGATCAGCTATCCGTCCGACGATCCGCGCTTTCGGGTGGAACGCCTGCCGTTGTGCGAGCGCGAGGTACGCAACTACTATTACGGCTTCTCGAACCGGGTGTTGTGGCCGCTGTGCCACTACTTCAACGAGCAGATGGACATCCAGCACGCCTTCTGGAACGACTATCAGGAGGTGAACCGCCGGTTCGCGGCGGCTACCGCGGAGCGGTTCGAGCCGGGGACGGCGGTGTGGGTGCACGATTACCACCTCATGCTGGTTCCCGGCTTGCTGCGCGATCTGCTTCCCGAGGCGCGCATCGGCTTCTTCTTTCACATACCGTGGCCGGCGCCCGAGGAGTGGGGGATCTTGCCGTGGGCCCGGGAGCTGACCGAAGGGTTGCTGGGGGCTGACGTGGTCGGGTTCCACACCGAGCGCTACTGCGGCAACTTCCTGGCAGCGGCCGAAGAGGTCCCCGGTGCCCGGGTCGAGGGTACCGTCGTCCATTGGAACGGGCGGCAGGTACGTGTGGAGGCCCATCCCATCGGCATCGATACCGCACGCTTCCGCGAGTTGGCGGCGGCGCCCGCCACGCGCGCCGCGGCCGAGCAGATCCGCCATGAGACCACCGCCGAACACCTGCTGCTGGGAGTCGACAGGCTCGACTACACCAAGGGCGTGCCCGAGCGGCTGCTGGGCTTCGAACACTTCCTGCAGCACAATCCCGACTACCACGAACGGGTGACCTTCTTCCAGATCAGCGCTCCCAGCAGGACCAGGATCGAGTCGTACCAGGAGCTCAAGCGCAGCGTCGACGAGATCGCCGGCCGGATCAACGGAACCTTCATGCGTGGCGACTGGGTGCCGGTTCACTACTTCTATCGGTCCCATACCCAGGAGGAGCTGGTCGCTCACTACCTGGCGGCCGACGCGATGCTGATAACCCCCTTCCGCGACGGCATGAATATCGTGGCGCAGGAGTTCGCCCTCACCGCCGAGCGGGGACTGTTGATCCTGTCGCACCTGACCGGCGCGGCGGAGGTGCTCGATCCCTCGATTCTCGTCAACCCCTACGACATCGTGTCGATCTCGGACGCCATCGGCGAGGCGGTCCGCACGCCGGTGGCGGTGAGACGCGAGCGCATGACCGGACTCCGCAAGCGCGTGGGCGAGCTGGACGTACATCTGTGGGCGGAGCGCTTCCTGGCCTCGCTGGAGACCCGATGAACCGACCGGCAGCGAACAGCCGACCGGCGACGGCCCGACCGGACCGGACGGCGAGTTCGACATGACAGCGACGTCGGCGCCGCAGGAGTTGCCCTTGGTCGAGCATCCGCTGCTGCTGCTCGATTACGACGGAACGCTGGCCGAGATCGCCGCAAATCCCGACCACGCTCTACCCCACCCGCAGGTCCCCGATCTGTTGCGCGCCGTTGCCCAGCGTTTTCCTGTGCGGGTTATCAGCGGCAGGAAGGTGGCCGACCTGGCTCGCCTGCTGCCGGTCCCCGATCTGATCGCCGTTGGCGTCCACGGCATGGAGGAAGGGCGCCTCGGCGGCGAAGTCGGCTCACGGCTGGACACGGCCTCACGAGAGCTGATGAAGTCAGCCCGCGCCGACCTGCCTGCGGTCCCGGGCGTGCGGGTGGAGGACAAGGGGGCAGCTATCGCCCTGCACTACCGCGGGGTCGCCGATGAGGACCAGGTGGTCGGTGAGCTGCGCCGCTGGGCCGAACGACTGGCTGCCGGCCTGGAAGCGGTCTGGGGCAAGATGGTCGTCGAGGTGCGGCCGCTCGGTTTCGACAAGGGCCGGGCGGCGCGCGAGCTGGCCGCCGAGCACCCCGATGCTGTCCCGGTAATGATCGGCGACGACACTACCGACGAAGACGCATTTCGGGCGCTCACCGCGGCGGAACACCGTGACGGAGACGCGGTCACGATCAAGGTCGGGCCGGGCGAGACGGCAGCTCGTTACCGGTTGGCGGACATAGAAGCGGTCGTCGCGTACCTGCGGCGTTATCTGTAGCAGGGCGCTGAGCCGAAGGTTACCGGTGCAGCCGCGGATCCAGATCGAGGTCGAGGACTCCACCTGCTTCTATCACTTGATCGAACTCCGGGTGGTTAGGGTTGACAAGGTAGTTCATGTACTCCGGCCGGTAGCGGAAACGCCGTGGCGTGATCACGCTGGGAACCGCAAGCACCACACTCGCCTGACCCTCGATCCACTCGTCACCTGCAACTTGACTACCGCGAGATTCGGGCCGGGCGTCCCACCCTGCCGGCAGCTCTTCTTCCTGTAGGACGGCTACTTCTTGTGGCGGAAAGCCGAATCTGGGAGTACCATCAGATGTGTATGATGTGTAATCTGCTCATCCTCAGGAGGATTCGTGCGAGCACTCGAAACCGCTTCCTCTTCTATTCGCACCCATCTCACCCGCTACCTGCTCGAGCTGCTTCACTTCGGCATCAAGAACGCACGCGCCTGCCTGTTCCCTCTCTTCATCTTCCTGATGCTCGCTCTGTCTCGAATCCTGCCCCTCCCCATTGCCCGGTACGACTTTCTTCTGTTGGCCTGCCTGGGAATGCAGGCGTTCATGCTGGCTGTCGGGCTCGAGACCTGGGACGAACTCAAGGTCATCACCCTCTTTCACCTGCTCGGCCTCGGTCTCGAGCTGTTCAAGGTGCACGTAGGCTCCTGGTACTACCCGGAAGCTGCCATCATGCAGGTGTGGGACGTGCCGCTGTACAGCGGCTTCATGTACGCCAGCGTGGCGAGCTACATGATTCAGGCCTGGCGGCTGCTCGGGCTACGGTTCCTGCACTGGCCACCGGCTTACCAGGTGGTGCCGCTGGGTGCGCTCATCTACCTGAACTTCTTCACCAACTACATCCTGCCGGACATCCGCTTTTTCCTCATCGGGGCTGTGCTGGTGGTGTTCGGACAAACCTGGGTGGCGTTCACCCCGTCGGCGAAGCAGCGCGTCATACCGCTCGTGCTGGCGTTCCTGCTCATCGGCATCTTCGTCTGGTTCGCCGAGAACATCGCGACACTGCTCGGCGCCTGGCAGTACCCTGACCAACAAGACGGCTGGCGTATGGTGAGCCCGCACAAGCTCTCCTCCTGGGCGCTGCTGGTGATCGTGAGCCTCATGGCCGTGGTGCAGCTCAAGCACGTCAAAGGCTCACGGGTGAATCAGAACCAGGATGTGGTGGTGGTGGATCGGGAACGCACCGATGAATAGCCGGTTCAGGAAGACAGCGATCTCTGCCGCCGTCACCGGCTTGGCACTCTCGATCGTGGCAGTCGTCATCCTGAGCATGTCCCATTCCGCACTGTCTGGCGATGTCACCAACGCCATGACGCTTGCCGGCGGGCGCGTAAGCCTCGACGCTCCCGCGAAGCTTGCGCTGGCAATCAGTCAGGAACAGTTGCTGGAATCGTCCAGCCCGCCTCCCTGCGCCGAGGGTTTCACCTACTGCTTCTACCCGCCGACCGGATCCTTCGAGAACACCGATTTCCGCTCGGCCGGACTGGGAGTCTTCCGTCGGGAGGACCTGAGAGCGGAGGTCTCATGCCTGCTCGCGCAACCGGACGGCTGGTCGAACCTTCAGCCCGGCATCGTACGGCGCAACACTTCGTCGACGTCCAGGTTCGGCAACACGGGCCAAGGCGCGGCCGGCAGCTTCACGAGCGGCGAGGTGCTGCGGCTCTTCGACGGCGAGGAGTGCTGGGAGTTCGAGGTTCGCGTCGCCCAGACCCGCTACGAGAATTACGAACCGGGCACCATCGATCGGTTCACGGACGAGCAGAGGATTCAGGTCGAGAAGACGCTCTGGTCAATCCTCGAGAGCGCTACGCTGACATCGGGCGGGCCTGTCGAGTGGCCGGATTCCGGCTCGAGCGACCTGTCCGCGTTCGTGCGGGTGGATTTGCCGGCCGTCGCGACGAGCCCACTGCGGATAACGGGCGAAGCCTGGGGCCCTTGGTTCTTCGAGGGCTCCTTTCCGGTGACCCTCGACGCGGATGACGGCCGTGAACTTGCCGCGAGCTACGTCACCGCCCAAGGCGAATGGATGGTCGAGGACTTCGTGCCGTTCGAGGGCGAACTGGAGTTCAAGGTCGACCATCCAATGCGTGCAAACCTGGTGCTTCACAGGGACAACCCGTCCGACCTGCGTGAACACGATGCAGCCGCCCGGTTCGAGCTGGATCTTCAGCCTGAATTCGAGTAGTCCGGTCAGGTCGTAGGCAACTGCGCCGCCGGAAACCGCTCCTGCAACCTCTGCAGCGACGCTCTGGGCACCAGCTTGGAGATGTCGGCGCCGTACTTGGCGATCTCGCGGATACGGGTGCTGGAAACGTACGACCAGCGTGTGGCGGTCATGATGAAGGTGGTCTCGGCGTCCGGGTTCAGCTGCCGGTTGAGGTGCGCCATCTGCAACTCGTTCTCGAAGTCGCTTACCGCCCGCAGGCTCCGCACGATCACACCTGCTTTGCGCTTGCGAACGTAATCGGCCAGCAAGCCTTCGAAACGGTCCACATCGACGTTGGCCATCCCCTTGATGGTCTCCTCGATCATCGCCACCCGCTCGTCTACGCTGAACAGCTTGCTCCCCTTCAACGCATTGTCGAGAACGGCGACGGTGAGCCGGTCGTAGATCCGGGCCGCCCGGCGGATCACGTCCAGGTGACCGTTGTGCAGGGGATCGAAGGAACCGGGGTAAACCGCGTGAGTCATATCGGCTACCAGTCTAACGCTCGAGCAGTCGTGCAACGGCCTGGGCCGGCGTGATTCCGCCGGAGAGTACCTCGTCCACGAAGTCGTCCTCGCGCGCCGCCAACGCCCGGCGCAACTCCTCGTGGAGGATCGCGGCGATCTCGAAGCGCGCCCGCCGGCGGCGCAACTCCTCGCCGCGACCGCTGGCCTCGAGGTGCTCGGAGTGCCGGTCGAGCTCGCTGACGACCGACTCCACTCCTTCGCCCTCGCTGGCGGTTGTTTCCAGGATCGGGGGGCGCCAGGGGGCGTCCGCGGGCAACGCGATCTCCTGCATCGCCCTGATCTCGCGCCGCAACCGAGCCGCCCCGGGCTGGTCGGCCTTGTTGATCACGAACAGGTCGGCGATCTCCATGATCCCCGCCTTGAACGCCTGCACCGCGTCGCCCTGGCCGGGTGTCAGCACCAGCACGGTCGTGTCGGCCGCCTCGGCGATCTCCACTTCGGACTGGCCGACCCCCACCGTTTCGAGCAGGATCACGTCGAAGTCCAGGGCATCGAGCAGTGCCACCACCTGAAGCGTTGCCGCCGCGAGCCCGCCCAGGTGTCCGCGTGTGGCCATAGATCGGATGAACACGCCAGGATCGGAGTGCCAGCGGGTCATCCTGATGCGGTCGCCCAAAATCGCGCCGCCGCTGAATGGACTGCTGGGGTCGACGGCGACCACGGCGACTCGCTCGTCGCGGCCACGCGCCGCGGCCACGAGATGATCGGTGAGGGTGCTCTTGCCGCTGCCGGGAGCGCCGGTGATGCCGAGCACGCGCGCATTGCCCACGCGGGGCCGCAGCCGGGCCAGCAGCTCCTGCCCGGCCGGTTCCCCCGCCTCGATCAGGCTGATCGAGCGTGCCAGGGCGCGAACCTCGCCGGAGAGAAGTCTGCCCTGCAGCTTGTCGAGGGTTGATCGTCTGGAGTCGTCCATGTTGGCTCCGGGCGCCTGCCGGTATGGCGGCAAGGATACCGCGCCGTTCCCATCGCCGGCTCGTTTCTCCCGTGTGCACCCTACGGGAACTGCTACCCTCTCAAGGTACGGAGAAGATGCCGCGCGGGGAGGCGCGGCGGCCCGGCATCCGCCTGCGAAGGAGAAACGATGGGACGTCCCGTAACGTTGTTCACCGGCCAATGGGCCGATATGCCGCTCGCCGAGCTCGCGCCGCTGGCCAAGGAGATAGGGTACGACGGGCTCGAGCTGGCCTGCTGGGGTGATCACTTCGAGGTGCGTAGGGCACTGGCCGACGAGAACTATGTCCGCGGCCGGCTCGAGGTGCTGCATCGCAACGGACTCGAGTGCTTCGCGATAGGCAATCACCTGGCAGGTCAGGCGGTCTGCGACCGGATCGATTCCCGCCATCAGGCGATACTCCCTGAACACGTCTGGGGTGACGGCGACCCCGAGGGAGTGCGCCAGCGGGCCGCGCAGGAGATGATCGACACCGCCCGCGCCGCTGCCGGACTGGGCGTTTCGGTGGTCACCGGCTTTACCGGCTCTTCGATCTGGCACTCGCTCTACGCATTCCCACCCACCACCCAGGACTACTGGGAAGCCGGCTTCCGCGACTTCGCCGATCGCTGGCTGCCGATCCTCGACGCCTTCGAAGACACCGGGGTCGATTTCGCCCTGGAAGTGCACCCGAGCGAGATCGCCTTCGACACTGCATCGGCTGCGAGAGCGCTGGAGTCGGTGCGGCATCATCCACGCTTCGGTTTCAACTACGACCCGTCTCACCTCGGTTACCAAGGCGTCGATTACGTCGCGTTCCTGCGCGCATTCCCGGAACGGATCTACCACGTCCACATGAAAGACGCCTGGTGGGGCCGTGGCGACGGCAGCGTTGGCGTGTTCGGAGGCCACACCAGCTTCGGCGATGCCCGGCGCTACTGGGACTTTCGCTCGGTCGGCCGCGGCGACATCGACTTCGAAGAGATCATCGTCGCGCTCAACGACATCGGTTACGCCGGACCGTTATCGGTCGAGTGGGAGGACAGCCGAATGGACCGGGTCCACGGAGCACGCGAGTCGGCGGCGTTCGTTGCCGGACTGGACTTCGAGCCCTCTGCGCTGGCGTTCGACGCCGCTTTCGAGAAGGAGGGCTCGTGATCCGGGAGCCTCGCTACCCGCTGCGACTGGGCATGGTGGGCGGCGGCAAGGACGCCTTCATCGGCGGCGTGCACCGCATGGCGGCACGCCTCGACGGCAACTTCTCGCTCGTTGCCGGCGCGCTGTCGGCCACGCCCGAGAAGTCCCGCAAATCGGGAAACCGACTGGGCCTGCCGGACGACCGCATCTACGGCAGTTGGCAGGAGATGCTGCAGGGCGAGCGGGCGATGCTCGAAGGTGACCGCATCGATGCCGTGACCATAGTTACCCCTAACTCGGTGCACTTTCCGGTGGCCAAGGCGTTCGTCGAGGCAGGGATCCACGTGATCTGCGACAAGCCGCTCACCACCACCAGCGGACAGGCTGACGAGCTGGTCGAAGCGGTGGAGCGTTCCGGGACGATATTCGCGGTGACCTACAACTACAGCGGCTATCCGATGGTCAAGCAGGCGCGCGAGATGGTCCGGGAGGGCCGACTCGGCCAACTGCGCAAGGTGATAGTGGAGTACAACCAGGGCTGGCTGGCAACCAATCTCGAGGAGCAGGGCGCCAAGCAGGCCGAGTGGCGGACCGATCCGGCACGCAGCGGCGCCGGCGGAGCCATAGGCGACATCGGCTCGCATGCCGAGAACCTGGTCGCCACCGTCACCGGCCTGGAGATCGAGGCTATCTGCGCCGAGCTCACCACCTTCGTCCCCGGGCGGAGGCTCGACGACGACGCGAACCTGTTGATCCGCTACCGCGGCGGTGCACGGGGGGTGCTGATCGCCTCGCAGATCGAGGTGGGAGAGGAGAACGACCTGCGTATTCGCGTATACGGCACGGACGGGTCGCTCAGCTGGCGCCAGGAGGACCCGAACCACCTCCTCTTCCGGCAGTTGGACGACCCGGCCCAGATATTCACCCGCAACGGCGGCGGCTACCTCAGCGAGGCGGCGACGGCCCACAGCCGCCTCCCCTCCGGTCACCCCGAGGCCTTCATCGAGGCATTCGCCAACGTCTACGGCAACGTAGCGGCGGCGATTCGCGGCGAAAGCGCCGACTATCCCGGCGTTCGTGACGGCGCCCGCGGCGTTCACTTCATCGAGAAAGCCGTCGAAAGCAGTAGCAGCGAACGGAAGTGGACCGACTTCAAATGGAGCGGGGCGTGACCGGCGTTTCGCGGCTGGGGGCCGCCGTTCCGCGGGCCGGCGCCGTCCTCGAGCTCGTTCGCGCCGAGGGTCGACGAGGCGGCCGGTGAATTACCGACCTCGTCCCGAGCACAAGTTCACTTTCGGCCTGTGGACCGTGGGCAACGTCGGTCGCGACCCGTTCGGCGACCCCACCAGGTCGCCCTTCGATCCGGTCCGGCTGGTAGCGAAACTCGCCGAACTGGGGGCCTGGGGAGTGAACCTGCACGACAACGATCTGCTGCCGGCGGGCACTGGTTCCACCGATCGAGACCGGATCGTGCGCGACTTCAAGCGGGCCCTGTCGGACCACGGCATGGTGGTGCCGATGGCGACGACGAACCTCTTCTCCGATCCGGTTTTCAAGGACGGGGCGTTCACCAGCGCCGACGGCAGGGTTCGGGCCTACGCGCTGCAGAAGACCATGCGGGCGATGGACCTCGGCGCAGAGCTGGGCGCAAAGACGTACGTGTTCTGGGGCGGCCGCGAAGGCGGCGAGGTCGACGCGGCCGGCAAGCTCGTCGACGCCATCTCATGGTATCGCGAGGCGCTCGACTTCCTGTGCGCCTACTCCGAGGACCAGGGTTACGGGATGCGCTTCGCGCTCGAACCGAAGCCGAACGAGCCGCGCGGCGACATCTTCTTTCCGACGGTGGGGTCGATGCTCGGGTTCATCGCCACGTTGGAGCGGCCCGAAATGGTCGGTGTGAATCCGGAGTTCGCGCACGAGACCATGGCCGGGCTCTCGTTCCCACATGCGCTGGCCCAGGCACTCGACGCCGGCAAACTGTTCCACGTGGATCTCAACGACCAGAAGATGGGCCGCTTCGACCAGGACCTGCGCTTCGCCGCCGAGAACCAGAAAAGCGCGTTCTTCACGGTGCAACTGCTCGAGTCCAGCGGCTACGACGGGCCGCGGCACTTCGACGCTCATGCCCTGCGCAGCGAGGACGAAGCCGGCGTGTGGGAGTTTGCCGCCGGCTGCATGCGCTCCTACCTGATCCTCAAGGAGAAGGCCGAGCGCTTCCAGGCTGACGCCGAGATCCAGGAGGCGCTGGCCGCTTACCGGGTGGCGGACGAGCAGTTCGGCGCCACCTTGCCCTACTCGCGAGAGAGCGCCGGTCGTTTGAAAGCCCGGGCGTTCGACCTCGATGAGTTGCGTCGCCGCGGGCCCGGGCTCGAGCGGTTGGACCAACTGACCGTCGAACTGCTCCTCGGCGTTCGCTGATGGCCGGCCGTTCACAATCGATCATCGGACTCGGGCTCGACGTAGGCACCTCCGGGCTCAAGGCGCTGGCCGTCGACGAGCACGGGCAGGTAGTGGCGGAGGCCGAGGAGTCGTATCCGCTCCTCACGCCGCGGCCGGGTTGGAGCGAGCAGGAGCCCGAGGCCTGGTGGGCGGCCGCCCGCACGGCCCTCAAGGAGCTGTCCGGGCGACTGCCGGCCTCCGGACGGGTCGTGGCGTTGGGCCTGAGCGGCCAGATGCACGGAATGGTGGCGCTCGACGGAAAAGGCTCGGTCGTCCGGCCCGCGCTGCTGTGGAACGATCAGCGCACCGGCGACGCGGTGCGCGCCATCGAGCGCGCGGTGCCGCGCCGGAAGCTGATCGAGCGGACCGGCAATCCGGCGATCACCGGCTTCCAGGTGGCGAAGGTGGTGTGGCTGAAGGCCAACGAACCCGACGCATTCGCCGCCACCGAACACGTGCTGTTCCCCAAGGATTTCCTCGGCTACCGGCTCACCGGCGAAATGTACGCGGAGCCGAGCGACGCCTCCGGCTCCAACGTCTTCAACCTCCACGCCATGGCCTGGGATGGCGACATTCTGGGCGCCCTCGGGTTGCCAGCGCGGCTGTGGCCACAGGTCGTGCCATCAAAGGCGGTCGTAGGGCACGTTCTTCCGCGGTTGGCGGAGGAGCTGGGGCTACCGGAGGGACTCGACGTGGTGGCCGGCGCCGGTGACAATGCCGCCGCCGGCTACGGAATGGGGCTGGGCCAAGCACGGCCGCGGCTGGGCAGCGTCAGCCTCGGCACATCCGGCGTAGTCTTCGCACCGCAAGCCGAACCGAAACCGGATCCCGACGGTCGCGTACACCTCTTCTGCCACGCCGATGGCGGCTATCACCTGTTGGGTGTGACCTTGGCGGCGGCCGGCAGCCTTCGCTGGTTTCGCGACACCTTCGCGGCGAACCGGTCCTTCGACGAACTGCTCGAGCTGGCGGCAGACGTGGCGCCGGGCGCCGGCGGCGTGACCTTCAAGCCCTACCTGGCGGGGGAGCGCACCCCCCACCTCGACCCGGACCTGCGCGGATCGCTGCACGGTCTCAGTCTGGCGACGGGACTGCCGGAGCTGGTGCGGGCGGTGCTGGAGGGGGTGGCGTTCAGCCTTCGCGACGCCCTGTCGGTGGTGTCGCCGCTCGCTCCCATCGACCGGGCGCTGCTCATCGGCGGGGGCGGGCGCTCGAAGTTGTGGGGACGCCTCCTGGCCGACGTGCTGGAGATTCCGCTGGGCATCTCAACCGCGGCTCACGGGGCTGCTTACGGTGCGGCCAGGCTGGCCCTGGAAACAGCCGGCGCGCCCTCGCCGCTCGCCGAGTCCGGACGGTACGACCAGAGGGACGCCCGCTGGCTCGAGCCCGGCGATTACGAGCCTTACGCCTCGGCATACCGGCGTTACCGGGAGTTGGGTCCGGAGCAGGGAGCCTCCAGCTGATCCGGTCTTTGTGGACCAGGTCCACCTGCGGCCGCACCCCATTGGTTTACGGTTGATGCCAGAGGAACATTACCGGGAGCCGACACGGGCGTCGCCCGTTGGTTACCGATGGGGAGGGCAGCATGAACGACAACCGCTCGAAGGACCGGGGCAAGCGGACGCTCACCGAGGTCCACGACAGCGAACCCGATCCGTTCACCGACCGGCAGAACTTCGAGCCCGAGCCGGCCGCCGGCGAGGTGGAAGACGATAGCGCCGAGTACGTCGATGCGGAAACCGGCGAGGTCGACGACGAAACCATCGAGCTGTCGGACGACACCGGCGGCCGCCGCTCGCGCAGCGACATCCGCGAGTACGCCCCTCGCGACACTGCCGAAAATCCTGCCGAGGACGAGCCACCACGAATGCACGACGACGACGATCCCTGGGGGGACGGAATTCACGACACGCCCATGGTCAAGAGGTATGAGGATATGGCCGACAGAGACGAATTGGCGCGACGAGTCGAGGAGCTGGTAGCCGACGCATACGATTGGCTGGGACGTGCCGAGGATGCCGACGCCCAGGAGATCTACGACACACTGCTCGACGTCTCCGAGCGCCTCGGCAACCCCTCGGAGGAGACCACCAGGACCGAGCCGGGCGAGCCGCCGCCGGACCGGGACGAGACCGACGCCTGAGCCGGGTGGTCAGGCAGCGCGCCACATCGCGCGTGAGCGCGCCCGATCCTAGCGGGCAGCGAACAGTTCGCTGAGCTCGAGCGTCACCGCCTCGAGCGCCCAGCCTTCGTTGCGCCCGCTCTTCATCGCCCGATCCGCCCGCAGGATAGTGCTCAGCGCCTGTCGCAACCGCTCCTCGTCGAGTCGGGCGGCGATACCCAGCGCCTTCCTGGCCACGAACGGCTTGATACCCAGCACTTGCGCGGCTTCGGACTCCTGCACCCGCGGACGTCCCTCCCGCAGCGCCACGCAGCGAGCCACCTGGTCGTACTGCCAGGTGAGTGCCCCGAGCACGCGGACGGGCGCCTCGCCCTGGGCGACCAGCGAATGGCACACCGCCAGCGCCGAGGCGCTATCGCCCTTGGAGAGCGCCTCTATCAGGTCGAAGGCGTCGCGAGCGGCCAGCCGGCCGGCGATCACCCTGACTCGTTCGGAGTTCAGCTTCTCGTCCAACACCTGCAGTTTGGTGATCTCCCCGGCGATTCCCGGGAGATCTTCGGCGAACAGGTCGACCAGCGTGTCGGGCACATCTCGTTCGAAGCTCAGGCCCGCGCCCTCCAACTCGCTCCTGACCCACTGAGTCAGCGCTCCGAAACGGGGCGTGGGCAGGTGCTGGTGGCGACCCAACTCCCGGAAGCGCTTCTGCCGGGCGGCGGTGGCCGTCAGGTCGACGACCACCACGACGGTGTCTTCCGGGACATTCGCCAGCGCCGCCATGACATCGTTGCGCGGCTTGACACCGCCCTTGCCGGAAAAGGCCGCGTCGAACTCGAGCAGCAGTCCCACCCGGCCGAAGAGCCCGCCCTGGGCGGCGCTCTGAGCGACGGTCTGGCCGTCCATGCCGTCGCCGAGCTCGATAACCTCGTCGGCGGCCAGTCCCTCCTGACGCAGGGCGTTCCTGGCGGCGCGGGTCGCCAGAAACGGGTCACCGCTGAACGAGAGGATCACAGTTCAGCTCGTGACAGGCTCGAGCGCGGCCAGCATCGCCTTGGCAGACGGGAAGCGCTCCTCGGGATCGCGCCGCAGGGCCCGGTGCACCACCTCGTGGAGGCCGCCCGGCAGGGGAGCCAACGGCGTCAGCTCGATGCTCTTGTCGCCCACCAGGAAACGCAGGACCTG
This sequence comes from Trueperaceae bacterium, assembly GCA_040905465.1. GTDB lineage: Bacteria > Deinococcota > Deinococci > Deinococcales > Trueperaceae > DASVCN01. The sequence goes on from JBBDRK010000030.1 coordinate 29,814, forward strand.
GCCGCCGAACGGCGGGGCGCCGCTGAGCATGTGGTAGAGCACGGCGCCCACCGCGTAGACGTCGCTGCGCCTCTCGGTGCGAACCCCCTGGAACTGCTCCGGAGCCATGTAGCTCGGCGTGCCGAGCATGGTCTGTTCGCCGGTGATGTTGGTGAGCGCGAGGTCCTTGGCGAAGCCGAAATCGGTCAGCAGGCAACGCTCGCCCTTGACGAGGATGTTGGCGGGCTTGACGTCCAGATGGATAACGCCCCGTGCATGGGCATAGTCGAGAGCGGAGAGCACGTCGTGGGCGACCCGCAGGCTGCGGCCCAGCGACAGCGATCCCTCCTCCAGCGCCTCGGCTACGCTCACGCCGGGACAGTACGAGTAGATGAGCGACCCTTCGTGCGAGCCCAGGAGCGGAACGATGTTGGGATGGTCGAGCTTGTGTACGACCTCGGCTTCACGCTCGAGCCGAGCCGCGAGTACCGGGGACACGCCTTGAAGACGTTTGACGACAACCAACTGACCGCGCCAGCGTGCCAACTCCACGCGCATCGGTCCTTGGGCTGACAGGACGCGTACCGGTGTCAGCATTGCGCACAATTTAACACAGGCCGGCATCGCCGCCCGCGGGCCTCCTCCCGAGGGGCGCTCTCACGGCCCCAGCGGAAGCCGAATCGCACCGGCCTCCCGGGTGACATGGACCTCGGCGCCGACCGCCTGAAGCCTCTCCAGCACGGCGGGGCTCGGATGTCCATAACGGTTGCTGCCCACCGAGATCACGACGTTACGCGGCCGTGCGGCGTTCAGCAGGTGCTCCGAGGTGGAGCTCGGCGACCCGTGATGGGGGGCAACCAGGATGTCGACCTCCGGCGGCACCAGGTCGCGCTCCACCGCTGCGGAAATGTCGCCGAGCAACAGCGCACGCGGGCTGCCTCGGTGATACACCGCCAATGCCAGCGAGTCGTCGTTGCCGCGTCCGTAGCCGCGGGGCGGTGGATTCAGGACCTCCAGAGTTACGCCGGCGAGGGTCAGCCGCTCGCCTCGTGACAGCGACCGCACCGGCACCCCGCGCTCGCTCGCCACGGCCATCAGGTCGGCGAACACGGGGCGCTGCGGCTCGGCAACGCCGTAAACCAGCAGTTGGACCGGCATGCCCCGCAATACCGAGGCGAGGCCCTCGATATGGTCGGCATCGGCGTGGGTGGCGACAACCAGCTCGAGCTCATCCACGCCCAGCGCCCGCAGGGCGGGCAGAACGTCTCCGGCGCCGACGTCGTACGAGGAAAACGGAGATCCCCCACCGTCGACCAGCACCTCCACCCGGCCTTTCAGGCGCAGCAGCAGGCTGTCGCCCTGGCCTACATCGAGAGCTACGAATTCTGGCAGTGAGTGGCGGGGCGGAGTGGCCGCCGACAGGGCGGAGGCTATCGCCACCACCAGCAACGCCCGCCAGAGCCGGAGCCTTCCGGCAGCGGCCAATGCCAGGGCGGCGCCGGCGCTGGCGAAGAAGGCGTAACCGACCGGTTCTATCTCGCCCCATACCAGCGCCGGAAGATGCGCGCCCTGTTCCGCCACGACGATGAGCGCCGCGGCCGGTATCGCCGTTAGGCCGTTGATCAGCGCAGCCAGGGGCAGCGAAACCAGCCCCACGAGAGCAGCCGTGAAGCCCAGTGGCACCAGCACCGCCGCCAGCGGGAGGCCGAGCAGGTTGACCACCGGCGACAGCAGCGGCAAAGTCCCGAAGCTGCTGGCGACGAGCGGCAGCGTCAGCGCCTGGGCGGCGACGCTCGTCAGCAGGGCACCGGCCACGCTCAGCCGCGGATGCCACCAAGGCAGGGGCGGGCTGCCGCGCAGCCTGCCGGCGAACGGCAGTGCGAACAGCAGTATCCCGGCCACGGCGCCGTAGGAGAGTTGGAACGAGATGTCGAACAGCCAGGCCGGCATCGGCAGCAGCGTCGCGAGGGCAGCCAGGCCGAGCGCCGGCCACGCTTGGATACGTCCCGCTCCCCACCACAGGGAGAACAGGACGACCGCCACCATCACCGCAGCTCGTACCACGCTCGGCGTGGCGCCGACGAGCAGCATGTAGCCGAAGTCCAGCGCCAGCAGCAGCGGGTAACGAAGGGTTCCCAGCGCCCCCAGCAAGCGGCCGGCCGTCGCCATGAGCAGCCCCACGTGCAGGCCCGACAGTGCCAGCACATGAGCCAGGCCCGCCCGGGCGAACACGTCGCGCAGGCCGCCCAGCTCGTCGCGTATTCCGAGCGTCATCGCCTCCATCAGTGCACTTGGGCCGGCCGGCAGGCCGGCGGTCACGCCAGCGCGCAGCCTGTCCCGCGGGAGCTGCCGCTCCTCCGAGTCGAGCACCTCCCGAACCGTCACCTGCCCGTGGATCCCTCGGCGCAGCAGATAGCCGCGGTAATCGAATCCGCCAGGGTTGCGCCGGCCGGCGGCCTGTCTGAGAGTTCCGACGAACTCCACTCGGCCCGCTGGTAGCGCGCCGGCCGGCGAGACGGCGACCCTCGCGCCGCCCGGTTCGAGAGTCACGACGCGCCCGTCACTCGTCCCTGCCAGGCGGACCTCTCGATCGCGCATGCAGGCGAGCGGGTCGGGCCTGCTCAGCCAATGGTCGTAGCGTGCGTAGCCGGTCGCCACCATTATCAGGGGCAACGCCAGGGCGACCACCGCTCGAGGGGGGTAAACCACCGTCTGCGCCGGCCGGGCAGGATAGGCAGGCAGCCGTGGCGAACGGGTCCCGATGCCCCGGGTCGGCACTTCGTCGACGCGACGCAACAGCGCGGCGCGCGCGACCCACAGGAACGGGAGCAGCAGCAGGAGCAGCCAGGCCGAGAGCTCGCCGGCCCTGGCTGCTATCCCGCACGCCAGCCCCAGCGCTGAAGGAAGCGGCCAGGGATGCACAGGCAGCCATGCCGACTCGGTCCGCGTCACAGCCGCGCATGTTCCCTCAGGCGCTCGAGCGTCTTTTCGCCGATGCCCTTGACCCGAAGCAGGTCCTCCAGCCGAGAGTACGGGCGACCGGCGACGATCCTGCCGGCGGTTACCGGGCCTACTCCGGGCAGCAGCTCCAGCTCGGCGGCCACCGCCGAGTTCACGCTTATCCGCTCGGTTCCGTTGTCACCGTGACGGCTGGGCACGTGCACGCGCTCGCCGGGACCGAGGCTCGCGGCCAGATCGACCAGGCTGGCCTCGGCGCCGTCGGTCATGCCGCCGGCGAGCTCGAGAGCGTCCACCACCCGCGCCCGGAACGGCAGACGGTAGACACCCGGCTTGGCTACCTCGCCGTCCACAGCCACGCTGATGTCCGGCGCCTCGAAGGTGATCGGGACCCGCTGCACGGCGAGCCTCGGCAGCATCGTCAGGAGCGCCGCCGCGACGCAGGCGGCGGCGAGCACGACCGTCAGGAGCAACTCGGTCTTCTCCGCCATGGCCGACGGTAGCGAGGCGGCGGCACGGCCGTGCCGAGCGGCCCGGGAGTAGCCGGGCCAATCTCGGTGTCGGCCGAGCCGCCGCCGGTCGAGCAAATGCTTCGGGCTTACGGCACCGAACGCTGGCTCCAGGAAGCTACGTCAGTGGGCCCCGGATCGCTCAGCGCCGCTCACTCGGGCATTCTTGCCTGTTCAGCCCTTCGCCTGCTGATAGCGCTCGCCGACCTTGCCCCAGTCGACGACGTTCCAGAACGCGCCGATGTACTCGGGCCGGCGGTTCTGGTACTTGAGATAGTAGGCATGCTCCCAGACATCGAGGCCAAGCACCGGCTTGTCGCCAACCATCAGCGGGCTGTCCTGGTTGGGAGTGCTGTAGACGTCGAGCCCGCCTCCTCTCTTTACGACCAGCCAGGCCCAACCGGAGCCGAAGCGGGTGGTTGCCGCGTCTTCGAACTTCTGCTTGAAGGCGTCGAAGGAGCCGAACTCCTGGCGGATATCCTCGCTCAGGGCCCCGCTCGGCTCGCCGCCGCCGTTTGGCCCCATGATCTGCCAGAACAGGTTGTGGTTGGCGTAGCCGCCGCCGTTGTTGCGCACCGCCACCGGCAGCGTCTCGGCACCGCGGCCCAGGATCTGTTCGATCGACTGGCCCGCCATGTCGGTGCCCTCGATGGCGCCGTTGAGCTTGTCGGTGTACGCCTTGTGGTGCTTGTCGTGGTGGATCTCCATCGTGCGGCCGTCGATGTGAGGCTCCAGGGCGTTACTGGGGTACGGAAGATCGGGCAGTTCGAATGCCATTTCGGCTCCTCCTTCTGTGATGCAGCGGGCAGGAAGCCCGTTCGGAAGTTTCAGCTTAACAAACGTGAGTACAGCCGCTATTCCCCGGCCTACAATGCCGGCGCCGTTTTCAAGGTCCGCTCGGGTCCTCCGTCATCACCTCAGCCAGCAGTTCGCGGTAGATGCGGGCGTGCTCGTGGTCGTGCAGTACCACGACGACGCGACGCACTCCCGGCCGCCATTCGGGATCGGCGTCCCGTTCGCGCTCGTGCTTGATCTCGATCAGGGCGAGGCGGGCCGCGCGCTCGAAGGGAAAGCCGTACGCTCCCGTCGAGATCGCCGGGAAGGCGACGCTCTCGAGGTCGCGCTCGCGGGCCAGCGTGAACGACCGCCGGTAGCACGATGCCAGCAGCTCGTCTTCGCCTTCGTGACCGCCGCGCCAAACCGGCCCCACCGCATGGATCACGTAGCGTGCCGGCAACCGGTAGCCCGCGGTGATCACAGCGTCGCCGGGCGGACAGGGCGCCAGTGCCCTCGTGGCGGCGTCCAGCTCGGGGCCCGCCGCTCGGCGGATGGCGCCGTCGACACCACCGCCACCGGTCAACTGCTCGTTGGCGGCGTTGACGACCGCGTCCACTCGCTGAACCGTGATGTCCCCGACGACTATCTCGATCTGCTCCACCGATCCCCCGATCCTGCCGTAAGCCGGCACCAACTCCGTTCGGACGCCAGAGCGGCCCTACTCCCCGGCCACCCGCACCAGCACCCGGCCTGTCGTTCGCCCGGCCAGGACCTCGTCTACCGCCAGGTCCAGCTCGTCCAGGCCGATCTCTCGCGCGAAACCTTCCAGGTCCGCCGGTTTCCACTCGCTCGCCAGGCGCCGCCATACCTCGACACGTCGCTCCATCGGACAACCGGCGGAGTCGATGCCCAGCAGCGCGACGCCGCGCAGGATGAACGGGAACACGGTCAGGGGCAGCTCCGGACTCTGCGCCAGGCCGCATGCCGCTGCCGCCCCGCCATACTGGAGGCTCTTGAGCACGTTGACCAGCGTGTTCCCACCGACGGTATCGATCGCCCCGGCGTAGACCGCCTTGAGAAGAGGGCGCTCGGAAGCGTCGCCCAACTCGCCCCGGTCCATCACGCGCTCGGCGCCGATCTCGCCGAGCCACGCCCGGGCCCCGGCCGTGCCGCTCGAGGCCACCACCTGGTAGCCTCGCGCCGCCAGCAGGGCGACCGCCAGGCTGCCGACGCCGCCACTGGCCCCGGTCACCACCACCGGTCCCGATCGTGCAGCAAGTCCGTGGCGCTCGAGCGCTTCCAAAGCAAGGCCTGCGGTGAGCCCGGCCGTTCCGAGGATCATCGCCTCGCGCAGGCTCAACCCGGCCGGCAGCGGCACTATCCAGTCGCCCGGAACCCGGATCAACTCGCCGAAGCCGCCGGAAGTGTTCATCCCGAGATCGAACGACGTCACGATCACCCGCTGCCCCTCGCTGAAGCGTGGGTCGCTGGAGTTCAGCACCACTCCCGCGGCATCGATTCCGGGAGTGTGCGGGTAGTCGCGGGTAACCCCGGGCCTGGCGCGCGCCGACAGGGCGTCCTTGTAGTTGAGGGACGAGAACGCCACTCGGACCGTGACGTCGCCGGCCGGCAGATCCGACTCGGATAGGAGGGTGACTCCGGCCTTGACGCCACCCTGCTCGACCGCCACCCGGAATGCCCGAAAAGAGTTCGCTGCAGATCCTCGAGACACGTTGCCGGTCATCTTAACGCTGGGGAGCAGCGGCTACCTCTGCAGGCTCCCGGCGGTCGGGACACCGCGCCTGTTTCGGCACTCGCAACGGCATTCGCAGCGGCACTGGTCACGGCACCCGTTCCACGGCAGGTCTTGCCGGGTTCGGTGCGGACCGGGACCGCGACCTGAGTTTTGATAGACTCTGGCCATGGCGAAACCGAAGACAAAGTCCGGGCGAACCCGCGGAAAGCGCCGCCGGCAGAACCGCCTGCCGTGGATCCTGGGAACGACCGCCGTCGTCGCCCTGATCGCTCTGCCGATCGTGCTCAACGTCATGCGCCTGGCCAACCTGCCGGGCGAGGGATTCGCCAGCCAGGGGAACACCCACATCTCGCTGGGCGCCGCCCACCCGCCGTACAACAGCGATCCGCCCACCTCCGGTTGGCACACCCCGCAACTGGCCTCGTGGGGCTCCTATGAAGAGGTGCAGCCCGACGAGCGCCTGATCCACAACATGGAAGACGGCGGCGTCATCCTCTGGTACCGCAACGGTACACCGGAGGAGAACGAGGCACACGTGGTGGCGCTCGAAGACGTCTCCCAGGGATACCGCCGCATAGTGATAGCGCCCCGGGACGACATGACCACCAGCTATGCGCTCACCGCCTGGCAGCGTCTCCAGCGGTTCGACGAAATCGAGCCGGAGGCGATGCGCGACTTCATCGAGTCCTTCCACGGCATCGACCATCACTGACCCCCGACCGGGCGAGGTGAGTACCAGCCGATGAGCAACGACGCCATGGAAGAAGACACGGTTGAGGACGAAACGGTGGGACGAGACGCGATCGGACAGGACGCGATGAGCTACCAGGAGTTCCAGCGGTTGGTCGAGGAGATGGTCCGTGAGATCCCCGACGAGTTCCTGCGCGGGCTCCAGGGGGTGCACGCACTCGAGCACGAGCGGCCGGAGGAGGAGTACGAAGAGGTCTGGCGCATGGGCGAATACCTCGATCCCGGCGCGGAGGACTTCCTGGGTGCGGGCGAGGGCCTCGGCCGGCACGTCGCCCTCTACTACGGATCGTTCCGGAGGATCGCCGAGTTCGACCCGGAGTTCGACTGGGAGGAGGAGATCTGGGAGACCCTCACCCACGAACTCCGTCACCACGTGGAGTCGCTCGCCGGCGACGCCTCGCTGATCGAGGAGGACATGCGTCACGGGGCGGCCTTCACCAGGCGCGAACACGAGCCCTGAGCGAGCGGCGTTTCTGTCAGCGCTCGTGGCCGTCAGTGCTCGCGACTGTCAGCGCACGTGCCGTGCCACCCGGCTCGCCCCGGCGCCATCGAGCAGACGTTCCGCCTCGTCGCCACGTCCCTCGTCCACTTCCACCACCAGGATCCGGCCACCATCCTCGAGAAGCCTGCGGTAATAGTCGCGCTCCTCGGAATCGAGCACGTTGCCCCCGATCATCGGTGACTCGGCCGAGCTGAGATGAGTCGGCCACGGGGCCACGACCCCTTTGCTGTGCGGCAGGTCGAGCGGCTCGTCACCGCCCTCGCTGGCGCCGGCGGCGCCCGGCGTGCCCGGACCGGGCGGTCCTTCCAGCCGCTGCACGTGCCGATCGAGACCGGCATCCGTCAATCGCGCCAGTCCCTGCTCGAGCGCTTGTGCGTCGTCGAACATTCCCACCACCACCATGCCATCACCCCTCCCGGTCGACTGATCCCTTTAGCTCTAGCAGCGTCGCGCGAGCGGCGCTGCGGCCACAGTGACAGTTCGGCCGGCCCGCTCAGGCGGTTCCGGCGCCTGGAGCGGGCGCCGAGAACCGCTGAGGATGCGCCTCCCGGAAGCGGCCCCAACCGGACTCGTCGAGCGCAGCGTCCGCTCCCTGCACCCACTCGATGAACGGCGTGAGCAACGAGCGGGCGATGCGCAGCTCCTCGAAGAAGATACGAGCCGAGAGCCCGCCCTCCGCCAGATAGCCGCTCTGCTCGAAAGCCCGCAGCGACCGCTCCCGGTCGTACACCACGCGGCGGAAGTCCGGCCGCCACTCGCCATTTTCGTGGGTGAGCAGCAGGTATTGCGCCCGCGTATCGCCGTTGAAGGGCGCGCCTACCGCGCCGCTGTTGACCACCAGAACGCCGCCGTGCCTGCGGACCATCGGTATGTGGGTGTGCGACCCGACCAGCACCGCGGCCCGGTACTCCGACGCGATCTCGTCTATGACTCCACCGCTGAGGTAGCGCCCGTACCCTTCCCGGTAATGGCGCGGGCTTCCGTGGGCGATGAGAATCCGCTCCTCGCCGAGGACCGGGCGGTACGTCATCGGCAGCTCCCGAATCGCGTCGATCCAGCCGCTGCGCTCCAACTGCCGGGCGCACCAGGCGGTTCCCTCCCAGAACGGGTCGCCGAACCATTCGGTGGGCAGGCCGCCGTCGCGATCTATCCACATACGCAGGAGGTCGTCATGATTGCCCAGCAGCATCGGCGCGCCGGTCTTCGTCAGCCGCTCGAGCACGGCCACGTTGTCGGGCCCGCGGTTGACCATGTCGCCGTTGACTACCAGTTGCTGGGCGCCCTGCGCGGCGGCGTCGTCCAGTACCGCCTCCAGAGCCGGCAAATTGCCGTGGATGTCGGCTAATACCGCTAGTTTCACCCCGCCCGCCTCCAACGGCCGAATCACCCCGCGAGCATCGCTTCGGCGGCCGCCAGCATTACCTCCGCAGGTGCGTCGTGGCCGGTCCACAGCGAGAACGCCTCCGCCCCCTGGTAGACCAGCATCGGCAGACCGTTCTGAGCCACCAGCCCGGCGGCCTCGGCGTCCCGCAGGAGCCTGGTGCGTGCCGGACGGTATACCAGGTCGATCACGGCGCCGGCGGCCGGCAACTGCCCGGCAGGCAACGGCGTCTCATCGAACGACATCCCCTCGCGCAGCAGACCGACCGATGTAGCGTTGATCAGCAGGTCGCAGGCCCGCGCTGCCGTTTCGAGCTCGTCGCTCGCTACCGCCCGTATCTCGCCCAGGTGCGAGAAGTCCACCGCCAATCGCTCCGCTCGCTCCTTGCCCCGGTTGTGGACCAACACCTCGCCCGACCCGGACATCAGGAGGGCATATGCCACCGCCCGACCCGCCCCACCCGCGCCCAGCACCACCACCTTGCGCTCGTTCACGTCGAACTTCAGGTCGGCAAGAGAGCGCATGAAACCGGAGACGTCGGTGTTGTGCCCCTCCAGCGCACCTCCCCTGTTCACGATCGTGTTCACCGCGCCGACGCCGCGCGCTTCGGCGCTCACGGCATCGAGCAGCGGCAGCACGCTCTCCTTGTGGGGCAGTGTCACGTTGGCACCGAGCACTTCGGGGTCACGAAGTCCGGCCACCGCCGCCGGCAGCTCGCCGGGCGGGACCTCGCGGGTAAGGTAGCGGGCACCTATGCGCAGCCTCTCGAAGGCAGCGTTCTGCATCGCCGGACTGAGGCTGTGCCAGGCCGGATAAGCGAAGAGTTCGACCCTCTTCACCTTCGCACCGCCATCATGCCGCTCGCCGCTCGCACAACCGCCGGGTCACCTCGATCGCCCGCCGGACATCTTCATCGCTGATCTCGTAGTGGGTGACCAGCCGGATCGCATTGCCCGGCAGGGCGTTGCACAGGATGCCCTGCTCGCCCAGTTCCCGGGCCAGCGCGGCTGCATCGTCGACCTGCAGGTAGACCATGTTCGTCTGCACTGCTGCCAACTCGATTCGCACACCCGGCACATCGGCCAGCCCGTCCGCCAGCGCACGGGCTCGCTCGTGGTCCTCCGCCAGCCGTCCCGCCATCGTCTCCAGTGCCACGATTCCGGCTGCCGCCAGCACGCCGGCCTGCCTCATCCCGCCGCCCAGCAACTTCCGGTAGCGGTGCGCTCGGCCGATGAGCTCGCTGCTGCCCAACAGCACCGTTCCGACCGGGGCGGCAAGGCCTTTGCTGAGGCAGATCGACACCGAGTCGAAGCCGCGGCAGACGTCGGCGATCGGAACCTTCAACGCGGCGGCGGCGTTGAAGGCGCGCGCGCCGTCGAGGTGAAACGGCAAGCCCTCGGCCGCCGCCAGCTCCGCCAGCTCGCGACAGCGCTCGAGCGGGACGACCGTTCCCCCCGCCCGGTTGTGGGTGTTCTCCAGCGAGATGAGCCCGGTCGGGGCTTGATGGATCGACCGTCCGATAGCCGCCTTCACCGCAGCTACCGTCGGCACCCCCATCGGCGCCGGCACCGGCCGCGGAAGCAAACCGGAAACCACGGCCATGCCGCCCAGCTCGAATTCGTATACGTGACCACCCTCCGGCAGGATCACTTCGCTGCCGCGCTCGGCGTGAGCCGCAAGGGCGACCAGATTGCTCATCGTCCCGGTCGGCAGCAGCAACCCGGCCTCGAACCCGGCCATCTCGGCGAGCAGGGTCTGGAGGCGCGAGACGGTGGGATCCTCGCCGTATACGTCGTCACCCACCTCAGCCTCGGCCATGGCCCGACGCATCGCCGGGGTGGGGCGGGTAACGGTATCAGACCTCAGATCGATCGTCGAGAACGCTGGTGGCATTCCTGATTGTAACTGGGCGCGATTGTAACGGGGCGTCTCCGTACGCCCCGACCTCGACCATTGCCCCGGCCGTTGCGCTAGCATTGCAGCCGCTGATGAGCGCCAAGATCCAAGCCCCCAGCTGGCAAAACTTTCGACGGTTCGGAGCGTATCTCAAGCCCTACATCGGACATTTGGCACTCGCCAGCTTCGGCGGCATCGTCAAATTCAGCATTCCGCTGCTGGTGCCGCTGGCGACTCGCTACCTGCTCGACGAGGTGTTCCTCAGCGACCAGTTGACTCATGGCGAGAAGCTCCGGCAGCTGTGGCTGGTTGCGGGCGGCCTGATCGCGATGTTCGTACTCTTCTGGGCACCGTGGGTGTTCGTGCGTCACGTCTACGCAGGCATGGCCGCGCAACGCACCGTCTTCGATCTGCGCAGCAGCCTCTACTATCACATCCTGCGCATGTCGGCCTCCTTCTTCACGCGTCACAAGTCCGGCTCGATAGTCACCCGTATCACCTACGACATAGAGCAGGTTCAGAATCTCGTCGGCGGCGCTCTCACCAACGTATGGATGGATATCGTCTCGCTGGCGCTGGTCATCATCCTGCTGCTGCAGATCGACGTGGGGCTCACTCTCGTCGCGCTGATCACCTTCCCTCCCTACCTATTCTTCTTCCGCCGCTTCAACCGCCGAATACGCGAGACCTCCGAAGACGTACAGCAGAAGGTCTCGACGCTGTCCGGGAACGTGCAGGAGAAGATCGCGGGATCGACGGTCGTGCGGGCATTCGGACGCGAGAAGACCGAGGAGCAACACTTCTACCAGGACGCCCGGCAGCTCCTCACCAGCAACCTGCGCTCAGTTCGGCTGCAAAGCCTGAACGCCCTCGTCACCGGCCTACTCACCCAGGTCGCACCGCTCGTAGTCATCCTCTACGGCGGCGCCGCCGTGATCAACGGCCGGCTCACCGTGGGCGACCTGGTGGCGGTCACGCTCTACCTGGGAGCTCTCTACCTTCCGTTGCAGCGCTTCTCGGACCTGAACGTGATCTTCGCCAACTCCAGCGCGGCCCTCGACCGGGTATTCCGGGTGATGGACGAGCAACCCGAAGTGGCGGAGAAGGCCGGCGCCCTGGAGCTGGAACGGGTAACCGGCGAGGTGGAGTTCGACGACGTCAGCTTCGCTTACGACCCCGAGACCGCCCCCGTGCTGCGCGGGGTCAGCTTCCTGGTTCGGCCCGGCGAGACGGTGGCGCTGGTCGGACCCAGCGGCTCGGGCAAGAGCACCATCATCAGCCTGATCCCGCGCTTCTACGATCCCGGAGGCGGCGTCGTGCGGGTCGACGGTCACGACCTGCGCGACGTCTCGCTGGCCTCGCTCAGGCGAAACGTTTCCATCGTTCTGCAGAGCCCGGTGCTGTTCAGCGGCACGGTCCGAGACAACCTGTTGTACGGCAAGCCGGGCGCGAGCAACGATGACGTGGAGGCGGCATGCCTGGCCGCCAACTCCCTGGAGTTCATCGAGCAGCTGCCTCACGGTTTCGATACCGAGGTCGGCGAGGGCGGCGGCTTCCTCTCCGGGGGACAGCGCCAGCGGCTCACTATCGCCCGGGCGTTTCTCAAGGATCCCCGCATCCTCATCCTCGACGAAGCCACCTCCGCTCTCGACACCGCATCCGAGCGGCTGATCCAGGGCTCGCTCGACAAGCTGATGCAGGGCCGAACGACATTCGTCATCGCCCACCGGCTGTCGACCGTCGTCAACTCCGACCGGATAATGGTGATGCGAGCCGGCCGTGTGGTGGAGAGCGGCCGACACGCCGAGCTCATCGACCAGGGCGGACTATACTCGGAGCTTTTCAGGCAGACGGCTACAGCATCTACGGGTGCGGGCTAGCGGAGGCACCGGCGCGTTCCCTTCGGGATTGAACTATCCGGATTTCAGACCGGCTGCTCGTCCGGCAGCTGCTCGCCGCATCGGTGGCAGTAGTGGGCGGCTTCGAGATGCTCCCTCTCACCACACCTGCCGCAGGTCCGCTGCCAGTCCGGCCGGTTCCGGTCGGCACGACCGATTTCGGTAGTGACGATACCGGTGGGCACTGCGATGATCGCGTAACCGGTAACCATCAGCAGCGACGACAGGAACCGCCCCAGCGAGGACAACGGAGTGATGTCCCCGTAGCCCACGGTCGTGAGGGTGACGATCGCCCAGTACACGCTCAGCG
>JBBDRK010000030.1:42629-44158 GCA_040905465.1 Trueperaceae bacterium
ATGTCCCCGTAGCCCACGGTCGTGAGGGTGACGATCGCCCAGTACACGCTCAGCGGGATGTTGTCGAAACCGTTCGCCGGCCCTTCCACCACGTACATCGCCGCACCGGCGATCAGGACGAGCGTAGCCACGGCGAACAGGAAGACGAGGATCTTCTCGCGGCTCGCCCGCATGGCCCGGATGAGCAGATCGGCGTCGTCCAGAAAATGTGTCAGCTTCAGTACCCGGAAGGCTCGCAGCAGCCGCAGGGCGCGCAGCACCAGCGTGTATTGGGCGCCGGCAACCAGCAGGCTCAGGTAGGTGGGCAGGACGGCCAGCAGGTCGACCAGACCGAAGAAGCTGAATATGTAGCGGCGCCGGTCGCGTGCCGAGTACACGCGGAGCAGGTATTCGCCGGTGAAAGCGATCGTGAAAGCCCACTCCAGCCGGCGTAACGCCGTACCCCAGCGCACCTGAAAGCCTGCAACGCTTTCCAGGGTAACGGCCAGCACGCTAAGCAGGATCAACCACAGCAGAACGACATCGAAGGCACGAGCCGCCGGCGTGTCCGTCTCGAAGATGATCCGGCGCAGCCGCTGCCGAAGCCCTCGCTCAGTCATTCTCATCGGCCGCCGTTGCGCTGCACGGGCAGCGGGACAGGATATCGCGGACTCGCGGCCCTCCCGGTGTTCGGTAGCGAACCGCCGCGCTCACGCCGGTGCTCAGCTGCCGCCGGCGCCGGTAGCGACCGGAAGCGGAGCTTCTGCCGCTGCCCGCCACTCCTGCAGCCACTCCCCGAAGGCCTCGAGTCCGCGCCGGTACATCTCCTCGCGCCGCTCCTTGCGCCCGACGCCCCTGCGCTTTGCCACCGCCGGGACCAGGCCCCAGTTCGCGTTCATCGGCTGGAAGTTGTCGGGGTTGGCGGTCGCCAGGAAACGAACCAGGCCACCCAGCATGCTCACTTCGGGCGGTAATACCGCCGGCAGGCCCAGTACCCGGCGAGCAGCGTTGGTGCCGGCCAGCCAGCCGGTAGCCGACGACTCGAGGTAGCCCTCGGTTCCGGCCAGCACACCCGCCACGAACAGGTCGGGCGACTCCTTCAGGGCGAGGTGCGGGTCCAGGAGGCGCGGCGCGTTGAGGAACGTATTTCGGTGCATCACGCCGTAGCGCACCACCTCGGCGCCCTCGAGTCCGGGAATGAGCCGGATGATCTCCTTCTGGTCGCCCCACTTGAGCCCCGTCTGGAACCCGACCAGACTCCACATCTGACCCCGGGCGTCCTCCTGGCGCAACTGGGCGACAGCGTAGAACCGTTCGCCGGTCTGCGGGTGCTCGAGCCCTACCGGCTTCATCGGACCGAATCGGGGCGTATCGGCACCGCGGCGAGCCAACTCCTCGATCGGGATGCACCCCTCGAAATACTCGAGCTTCTCCCAATCGTGCCCCACGTGCTTGAGCGCATTGGCCAGGGCGTCGATGAATCTCGTGTACTGCTCCTCATCGAACGGCAGGTTGAGATAGTCGGCAGCCTGGCCATAGCGCCCCTTGCG
>JBBDRK010000031.1:0-43572 GCA_040905465.1 Trueperaceae bacterium
GCCGGCAGCGCTTCCACCGCGTAGAGAATCCGCTCGCTGAAGCCGTTCGCGATGATGATCCCGCGCACTTCCCGGCCATCGGCGACCACTCGCTTTACCCAGCCCAAATACCTGAGAATCTGACCGCAGACCTTGTCGTCGGCCTGCCCGGCCTTCAACTCGATTACGATCAGGCGGTCCTCGGCATCGACCGCCAGCAGGTCGAGCCGTCCGACGATGCCGGTGTCTATCTGCTGGCCGCCCACTCCGTCGTGGTCGTAGAGCCTGAGACCCGGTTCCAATTGGTCGAGGCGAGCAAGCAGCGTCTTCTCGAGGTCTCTTTCGAGGGACAGGCCGATTCCACTCAGCGCGTCCGACTCGGTTGCCGCCTCTTCTGCCGCCTCTTCGGCGATGAGCACGTCTTCACTGTCGTCCTCGAGCCGCACTCCGTTACCGGTCACAATCCAGGTGCCGTCGCTCTCGGCGTTCCACAGCCGATAGCGCCCGTTCCCCAAGCTGAACAGGAAGGCGTGCTTCCGAAACGAAGGATAGTGATGACTCGACGAATGGTTGACGCTCAACCCGATCAGGTAGGCGGAAATCGTGTTGCGTTGCCAGGGCTGGTCCGGGTATTTCGAATAGATCTGCGAGATGACGTCGCTCGTGGACAGAACGCGCCGCTCTCGGTCGAAGACCTCCTGTATTGCATCGCGACATGTCATGTGGTGATGGTTGCATCGGCCGGCGGCGGCGTGAGTCAGATTGTTCTCGTTCTGCCGAACCTCAACGGCGGGCAGCATTCGTGTTCCAGAACCCGCGAACAGGACGGATGCCCTTGCTAGCATTCGAGGACCGCGAACAACTACCAGGTTGTTCTACCCGCCCCTGCGAAAACCCGCCCCCTGCTATAAGAGGAGGCTCTATGAAGTTGAAACTGATCCTGGCCGCGTCCGTATTGCTTGCGGCACTATCGGGAGTGGCTGTGGCTCAAGACAGGGCGATGCCTGGCGACGGTGCTACCGTCGAGCCCGGAATCGACGTTTCGCTATCGGCTTTCCCCATCGAAGCCATCTTCCGGATACTCCTCGAAGAACTCGGATACGACGTCGGGGACCCAGCCACTCTCTCCAACCCGATTTTCTACCAGGGAGTTGCTCAAGGCGACATCGACTATTGGGCAAACGGCTGGTTTCCACTTCATTTCGCACATCTTCCAGACGACTTCGAGGAGCAGGCCTCGATCGTCGGGACAATCGTTGAGTCCGGCGGCATTCAGGGTTATCTGGTGAGTAAGGCGGCTGCCGAGGAATACGACATCACCTCGCTGGACGACTTCAAACGACCAGAAGTAAAGGCTGCTTTCGACGACAACGGTGATGGCAAGGCCGACCTTACCGCTTGCCCAACTGGCACCGGCTGTGAAATCGTCATCGAGTATCACCTGGATGTCTACGACTTGCGTGATCACGTCAATCCCATAAAGGCCAACTACACGGCAGCGTTTGCCGATGCCGTGGCGCGCTACCGCAGTGGCGAGCCGGTTTTCTTCTACACCTGGACGCCGAACTTCACCATTCTTGAGCTGGTGCCGGGTGAAGACGTGGTGTGGATAAACGTTCCGGAGATCATCCCGACCGAAGATCAGGAAGGTTTGGAGGACGCTATGGTCGTCGAGGGACTGGAGGGGGCTGTGACAGACCCCATCCAGCTGGGCTTTGTCGTCAACGATATAAGCGCGGTGGCCAACAACCGGTTTCTCGAACAGAATCCGGCAGCGAGGCGGCTCTTCGAGCTGATCGAAGTCCCGCTGGAGGACATATCCGACATGTCGGCTCGAATCAGCGAAGGTGAAGACGCACCCGGACAGATAGAGTCGATGGCGGCGGATTGGATTGCCGAACACCAGGAGCAGGTAGACGATTGGCTGGACGAAGCCAGATCTGCCGATTAGGAGCAGTATCGCAAGGTGTGCGCGTCCGCGCGATGCGTCGGGCGGCGGCTTGGACGCCATGTTGTGTGGGCCAGGGCGACGGAGCATCGGCGCCACAAGGAGCAAGAAACATGTTGAAGATCATCGATTCCGCGATCCAGCTGACCCTCGTCCTGGCGATGGTGTCCGGCGCGTTCGCTCAGAGCCAGTCCAGATTCGACGTGGTCCAGGACCGCGGCCACCTCATCTGCGGCGTCCACGACTCCAAGCCCGGGTTCGGCGTGCTCAACGAGCAGGGCGTCTACGCCGGCTTCGATACCGACTTCTGTCGCGCCGTGGCAGCGGCGATCTTCGATGACCCGAGCAAGGTCGAGTTCGTTCCGCTGAACTCCTCCACCCGTTTCACCGCGATCCAGTCGGGCGAAGTGGACGTCGTCTTCCGCAGTACCGCCCACACCTCCAGGAGCGACGCCGGCGTCGACTTCGGACCTGTCAACTTCTACGACGGGCAAGGCGTGATGATCGGGGCCGACCTGCCGGTCGAGTCGATAACCGACCTCGGAGGCGCCGTCATCTGTACTGCCCAGGGATCTGCTTCGGAGCGGAACATCACCGACTACATGCGGGCGCGGGACGTCGAGTTCGAACTCGTGACCTACCAGGATTTCGACCGCGTGATGTCGGTGTTCGAGGAAGGCCGCTGCGACGCGTTCACCGGCGACCGGTCGGTGTTGGTCTCCCGCAAGGCGATCGCTTCTGACCCGAGCGCGTTCCGCATCCTCTCGGAAACCATATCCAAGGAGCCGTTGGCGCCGGTCGTCGCCCAGAACGACTCGGCCTGGCTGGACGTGGTGAGCTGGGTGGTGTTCGCCACCATTACCGCCGAGGAGTTGGGAATCACTCAGGAAAACGTGGATTCGTTTGCCGACACCGACTCCGACGCAGACGCCCCGAGCATCCGCCGGTTCCTCGGCATCGCCGGGGACACCGGGGAGAGCATCGGCCTTAGCGACGACTTCGCCGCGCGGATTATCCGTGCCGTAGGCAACTACGGCGAGATCTACGAACGTCACCTGGGGCCGGACACCGCCTTCGACCTGCCCCGCGGTGTCAACTCGCTCCACACCGATGGTGGGCTGATGTACTCGCCTCCTTTCCGCTGACCGTGGCTCCATGGGCCGGCAGCGAACTGCTGCCGACCCATTTCCAATCCCCGCAGGTCTTTCACTTGCAGTAGATCCGCTTGCCAGGACATAACGATCGCCGTGATCTACTGCGTCTTCTCGAATGCCATGTCATCGACAAGTCGTGCGCTGGAGGAGGGGTTGGAGCGGGGCAGAAGGGCACTGCTATAATCTCGGATCGTTCGATTGTTGCTTCGACAAGGAGTGTGACGAATAGATGGCCGAGGTAATGCTCTTCCACCACGCACAGGGGCTGACTACAGGCGTAGCAGCCTTCGCCGACGAGTTGCGCGGCGCCGGGCACACCGTGCACACGCCTGACCTGTACGACGGCCGGACCTTCGCCACCCTCGACGAGGGGGTCGCGCATGCCAAGGAGATCGGCTTCGGTGAGGTAGCCGAGCGCGGCATCAGTGCGGTCGAGGCACTGCCCGCCGAGCTCGTGTACGCCGGGTTCTCGCTCGGGGTGGTTCCGGCCCAGAGGTTGGCTCAGACCCGGGAGGGGGCCCGTGGCGCTCTGCTGGTTTCGGCCTGCCTCCCTCGCTCGGAGTTCGGGCCGTCGTGGCCCGCCACCGTGCCCGTACAGATCCACGGAAAGGAGGACGACCCGGAGTTCGCCAACGAGTGGGATCTGGCTGCCGCACGCGCGATAGTTGACGAGGCTGCCGCCGCCGAGTTGTTCCTCTACCCTGGCGACCAGCACCTGTTCGCCGACAGCTCGCTCTCGTCGTACGACCCGGACGCCGCCGCGCTACTGAGCCGGCGGGTGCTCGATTTCCTGGCCGACACCTCAACCTGAGTTATGGCTCGTGCGCACATCGGTACCAGCGGCTGGAGCTACAAGGGCTGGAAGGAGGACTTCCTCGGCGGAGTCCCCAAGTCCGAGTGGCTGAGCTATTGCGCCGAGCGGTTCACGGGAATCGAAGTGAACGGGACCTTCTACCGGCTCCAGGCGCGAGACACGTACCGCAAGTGGCGCGACGAGACGCCGCGCGAGTTCCGTTTTGCGATCAAGGGGCACAGGTACGTGACGCACAACAAGAAACTCGGCGAGGTCGACGACTCGATCGCGCTGGTGAAGGAGCGTGCGGAGGCGATGGGGGAGAAGCTTGCGGTGGTCCTGTGGCAGCTTCCCGCCAACTTCGGCAAGAAGATGGAGAAGCTGGAGAGGTTCCTGAGCGGGCTCGAGTCGTGGCAGGAGGTTCGGCACTCGATCGAGTTTCGCGACAGGAGCTGGTTCGACGAGGAGGTGGCGGAGCGCCTGAGTGGCGGCAAAGTGGCCGTATGCCAGTCGGACGCTCCGGACTTCCCACTGTGGGACGAGGTGACGACCGACCTCGTCTACGTCCGGCTGCACGGCCACACCCGCAAGTACGCTTCGAAGTACGGCGGCCGGCTACTGGACGAGTGGGCAGAGAAGACCCGCGACTGGTTGGAAGAGGGGCGCGACGTGCACGTCTACTTCGACAACGACGCCGAGGGGCACGCGCCCTGGGATGCGCTGAGGCTGCTGGAGAGAGTCGGTTTCAAGCGGTAAGGCATGCATCACCGATACGCGTCCTTGCGCTGACTTGCCTTGACAATGGTAATCAGCAGTTCGTCGTCTTCGATCTCGTAAAGAATCCGGTACACGCCTTGGCAAAGGCGGTACCTCTCCTGCCCGGCGAGCTCGATGCTGCCACGAAGTCTTGGGCCGTCGGTCAGGCCCTCTATTCGAGACAGGATCTTGCCGGCTCGATCTTTGGATATGTCCCTGAAGTCCTTGAGGACCGACTCTCTGAATACCAGCTTATATTTTGCCAAGCGATTTCAGCTCGTCCAGGAACTGCTCGTAGCTCAGGGTCGGCTCGGACGCTCGCCTGCCGAACTCTGCCAGGTCCTCCTGGTCCTCGACAAGCGACTCGAGCACGGCGTCGTTCACGAGGTCTGAAAGCGAACGGTCACTGGTAGCCGACTTCAATCGCAAGGCCCTGTGAATGTCAGGATCGAAGTAAACAGTCGCGCGCTTGGACGCCTTAGTCATAAGGCCATTATGTTAGCTTTGTAGCGTTTTGACGTCAAGACGGTGCAACGTTGAGGAATTCCGGTTTCCTCTAGTGGGGTGGTTCCGCCGGCGCTTCAGCCAGCCTGCCACCAGAGGGGACCTGTGATGTTGCCGACCATCGCACTGGTAGTAGGTTGTGCCCTCATCGGCACCAGCGTGGGTGTGTCGGGTATCGGCGGCTTCCTGATCGTGCCGGCAATGTTGCTCCTCACCGATTCGACGCCGGCAGAGGCAGTCCTTACCGCATTACTCGCCAACGTGGCCGCTACCTTGGCGACCGGCACGGTCGCCGTGGTCCGGCGCCACGTCCTGTGGAGGGTCTTCGGCTGGCTGTCGTTGGGCGGCAGCGCCGCAGCCCTCGGCAGCGCCTGGTTGGTGAGCAATCTGTCCCCACAGATAACCCGGGTGATCGTCGCTCTGTTCCTGGTGGCCATCGGAATGGTCGTGTTGTTCGGTCGTCAGCGCCCTCGCGTGGGGCGGCGGGCGGTGAAAACTCTCGAGACAGTGGGAATCGGCGCCCTCGCCCAGTTGTCGGCGGTGCTGGCCGGAATCGGCGGACCGGCGGTCACGGTACCGGCGCTGACCGCTCAAGGCCAGAACCAGGTGATGGCCATTGGAACGGGTCTGCTGCACGGCGTCGTCATCAGCATCGTCGGCATCGTCGTTCTGCTGGGGGCCAGCGGGGCGGTGCAGCCTACAGTCGAGCTGGTTCTCTTCCCGGCAATCGTCGTAGCGTTCGCGTTTCTGGCCAACCTCCTGCGGTCGCGTTTCACATCACAGCCCCTGATAAGGAGGATCGTCGGCCTCTCTTCTGTGGCCGGCGGCGTTTTTACCCTGCTCACTGTTTGACCGACCAGATGTTCGGATCGTAAACAGGTGAGACACTACGCTTCGTTCCAGCGGAGCGCCAGCCTCCCCTCGCTAGTGAGCTCCACCCGACCGCCGAAGCGGCGGCACTCGCGGTCGAGCCTCTGGCCGATCCAGCGGGCCTCCTCGTCGCCGGCTTGCTCGAGCCGGAAGCAGCGAATCCGCATCGGCGCCATCTCGAGCGAAGCCAACGAGCCCGAGCGGTCGAGCTCGGGAAAGTACATCAGCGTGATCTCGCTGCGGAACTCGGGGTGCCCGCCGATCCCCTCGTAGTCGTTGAACAGGTCACCGGCGCCGTAGAGTATTGGCCGCCCCCGGTACACCTCGATAGCCTTGGGATGGTGCGACGAGTGTCCGTGGACCACGTCGGCTGCGCCGGCGTCGATCAGACGGTGGGCGAACTCCTGCTGCTCTTGCGGCACCTCGTAACCCCAGTTGCCGCCCCAGTGCAGGGAGACGATCACCCTGTCCCCGTCACGCCGGTGCCGCTCGACCTTCTCCGTCACGCGGGCGATCTGCCTCTCACCGAGTTGCGGAAGAACGTTCACGCCGGCCCGCTCCGCCGTCGCCTGCCAATCGCGCGGAACTCCCGCGCTGGGCGTTCCGTAGGAGAAGATCAGCAGCCGGCCGCTTTCAGGCTCGAGCACCGCAGGCTCTGACGCTTCGGCCTCGCTGCGGCCGGCACCGGGAACGGCGATCCCCGCCCGCTCGAGGGTGGCGATCGTCTCCAGCAAGCCCTCGTGCCCCCAGTCGAGCACGTGATTGTTGCCGAGCGTGCACGCATCGAGTCCGGCAACGGTAAGCAGCCGGGCGTTCTCGGGGTGCATGCGGTAGTGGATCCCCTTGCCCCGCCACCAGTCGTCGCTGGTGGTCACCGAGGTCTCCAGGTTGACTATCCTCGCCGCCGGGTCGATCTCCTCCAGCACCTCGAGCGCGTCACCCCATGGATACCGGTACGACACAGGGGCACGGATCTCCCCGTTCTCCGTTTCCGCCAACTCGACGTAGCGGCGGGCGTCCTTCACGTACGGCTCGTGAAGTACAGGGTCGACCGAGTGCGCCAACACCTGGTCGATCCCTCTGCCGGTCATCAGGTCGCCGGCGAGGAAGAGGCGTAGCTGCCCGCCAGACGGCCCGGTCCGCCCGTGGACCACGTCCGCATTCGCTTGCCAAATCGAGAGCCCCAGCACCGCCCTGCCGCTCCAGCTCAGGAACTCGCGGCGTTTCATGGGCGGTTCGGCTGACGGCCGTTCACTCCAGCTCTCGTCCCTCCGATTCCGAGCCTACTAGCCGATGCCTGCGGCAATTACGGGCCTAGAGACAGTCGCTGGTACGGGAGCGGGCTCGGCCGGTTGGAGCAATGCTCATGGGACTTCGAAGAGTCGTAGTTCCGGAATGACACTTGCAAGCCGGAGGAAGTCTCGGTCGTTGTGGAGCAGGAGCAACTCGTTCTCTATCGCGATCTGCGCGATAAGGCAGTCGATCGTGCTTCGAACAGTGATTCCCTGGTGCCGGCAGAGAAAGTAGAGCCTGGCTGCTTCAGCGTAGCTGTCGCGTCCGTTCGTGAGCCCGAAGAACCGCTGCGTCCGCAGGTATGAATAGAGGCGTTCGAACTCTTCGTCCGTTGCTAGGCCCTGCAGCAACTCTTGGAGGATGATTTCGGTCAGTCCGAATGGGACTCCCCGTTCGACGAGTTCGTCTAGCGCCGCGGCTGCCGGCGTTTCGGTTCCGGAGAGGAAGTCTATCCAGGCCGAGGTGTCTACCAGGATCAATCCGCGTCCTCGCGGCGGAGGCGCTTGTGGTCGTAGCCACTGTGGAAGCGAACTTTGCCTCTTTGCCGGAAATCGGAGCGGCCAACGCCCTGACATGCGAACTCACCGGGTGTAGAGTGGGGAAAACAGCAGTACGAATCGAAGGAGGTTGCGATGAGAAAGCTCATTCCGTCCCTTGCGACCCTCGTGGCGCTGCTCACGCTCGGGTCCGCGGTCGCCCAGGCGTCGCTCACGATCGAGAGTTGGCGCAACGACGACCTGGCGATCTGGCGGGATGTGATCATCCCGGCTTTCAACGAGGAGCACCCCGACATCCAGGTGACCTTCTCGCCCTCCGCGCCTGCCGAGTACAACGCGGTACTCAACTCCAAGCTGGAGGCGGGCAACGCCGGGGATCTGATCACCTGCCGGCCGTTCGACCTCTCCCTAGAGCAGTTTCAGCAGGGCCACCTCGAGTCGCTCAACGACCTGCCCGGCATGGAGAACTTCAGCGTGGTGGCCAAGAGTGCCTGGGTGACCGACGACGGCTCGGACGTCTTCTGCGTGCCGATGGCCTCGGTGATACACGGGTTCATCTACAACCAGGCGATCTTCGACGAGTTGGGCCTGGAAGAGCCGGAAACCGAATCAGAATTCCTGGCGCTGCTCGACGAGGTCAAGCAGGACGGGAACTACGCCCCGTTGGTCATCGGGTCGGCCGATCAGTGGGAAGCCGCTACCATGGGCTACCAGAACATCGGCCCCAACTACTGGCAAGGCGAGGAGGGTCGTCTTGCCCTGATCGAGGGAACGATCGGGTACGACGAGGCCGGCTTCCTCGAAGCTTTCCGCGCGCTCGCCGATTGGGCTCCCTACCTGCCGGACGGCTACCAGGCGATGGCTTACCCTGACGCCCAGAACTTCTTCGGGCTGGGAATGGGAGCGATATACCCGGCAGGCTCCTGGGATATCTCCGTTTTCAACGACATGACCGACTTTGAGATGGGCGCCTTCAAGCCGGCGGTCCCCGAAGGTCAGGACACCTGCTACATTAGCGACCACACCGACATCGCGATGGGCATCAACGCTGCCAGCGACAACAAGGAGGCCGCCAGGACCTTCCTCGAGTGGATGACCACTCAGGACTTCGCCGAGATCTACTCGAATCAGCTTCCCGGTTTCTTCTCGCTCTCCAACCACGACGTCGAGCTCGAGGATCCGCTGGCGCGCGAGTTCGTGAGCTGGCGCAGCGAGTGCGAGTCCACCATCCGCTCGAGCTACCAGATCCTCTCCCGCGGCACGCCCAACAACGAGAACGACCTGTGGAACGCGAGCGCTCAGGTGCTCAACGGCACGCAGACGCCGGAACAGGCCGCGCAGGCGGTGCAGGAGGGCCTGGAGTCCTGGTACGAGCCCCAGCAGTAGGTTCGGGTTTCTCTCTCTGAGATGTGCGAGGGGCGGGCCGATCGGCCCGCCCCGGTCTTTGTGCCGGTTGCCCGGGCCACCCGCGTGGGCTACCGAGGGATAATGAAGCCATGACCGCCAGGCGACGAAGGAGATTCCCGGTGCACGTGGTGGCGTTCCTGGCTCCCGCCGTGCTGATCTACTCGCTGTTCATGATCTTCCCGCTGGTCGATTCGCTGCGCCTGAGCATGTTTGCGCCTGCAGCGGGAGGAGGAGAGAGCTTCGTGGGCTTCGACAACTACCGGAGGCTCTTCACCCACCCCAACTGGGCGCCGCTGCTGCGCAACGCCGTCGAGAACAACTTCGTCTTCTTCCTGGTCCACATGGCCGTGCAGAATCCGATTGCACTGTTGCTGGCGGCGCTACTGAGTTCCGCCGCCATTCGCGGACGGGTTGTCTACCGGACGCTCATCTTCCTGCCGACCGTGCTGTCGGTCGTCCTCATCGGTTTCATCTGGCGGCTCATACTCAGTCCCATCTGGGGCATCTCCAAGGACATCCTCGGCGTGTTCGGTCTCTCCCACCTGAACAGGCCATGGCTGGGGTTGGAAGAGACCGCTCTGGTGACTCTTTCACTGGTGTCGGTCTGGCAGTGGGTGGGGATTCCGATGCTGCTGTTCCTGGCGGCACTGATCACCATCCCCGACGAGCTGGTCGAGGCGGCCCGCATCGACGGGGCGGGGCCCTGGGCGGTCTTCTGGCGCGTCCGCTTTCCGCTGATCCTGCCGACGGTGGGGATCGTCGCCGTGCTGACCTTCGTCAACAACTTCAACGCCTTCGACCTGATCTATACCACCCAGAAGGCGCTTGCGGGTCCCAACTTCTCGACCGATATCCTGGGAACCTTCTTCTTCCGCACTTTCTTCGGCGCCCAGCTGCAGTCGGGCAACCCGACCATGGGTGCGACCATTGCCGGGGTCATGTTCCTGATAATCCTCGCCGGCGTGCTCATCTACATGTTCGCCTATCAGCGCAGGCTGCAGCGGATCGAGTTCTAAGGTGGCGAGCGCTGGCTCCAGATCCACATCACGCAACGAGCGGACTCGGGGCGCCGGCCGATCACTCTCGTCACTCGCCGCCCACGCGATACTGCTCACCTACACGGTCATCGCAACCTTTCCGGTGCTGCTGGTCGTAGTCAACTCGATAAAGAGCCGCAGGTCGATTTTCGGCTCGCCTTACGCTTTGCCCAACGCGGAAACGTTCGACCTGGTCGGTTACCAGCGGGTGATCGAGGGTGCCGACTTCGAGCGCTACTTCCTGAACAGCCTGATCGTGACCCTGACGGCGCTGGCGCTGATCCTGCTGACGAGCGCAATGGCCTCGTTCGCTCTGGCCGAGTACGACTTCCGGGGCAATACCCTCCTTGCCCTCTACCTGGCCGTGGGTATCATGATCCCCATCCGCGTGGGAACGGTCAGCATCCTGCGGATGATGGTGGAGCTCGACCTGAGCGACACGCTGTGGTCGCTCATCCTCGTCTACTCGGCTCAAGGCATTCCGTTGGCGGTGTTCATCCTGACCACGTTCATGCGCCAGGTGCCGGGCGACCTCAAGGCCGCGGCGCGAGTCGATGGCGCCAGCGAGTACCGGATATTCGCACTGGTCCTGCCGCTGGTGCGGCCGGCGCTCGGCACAATCGCCGTGTTCAGCATGATCCCGATCTGGAACGACCTGTGGTTTCCGCTGGTGCTCTCCTCGTCCGAAAGCACCAAGACGATCATCCTGGGAGCGCAGGTGTTCCTGGGGCAGTACGTCAACGACTGGAACGCGGTGCTGGCCTCGCTCACCCTGGCGATGCTGCCGGTGGTGATCCTCTACGTGATCTTCTCCCGGCAACTGATCCGCGGCCTCACCGCCGGCGCGGTGCGATAGACGGCTGCCGGAGAGCCCGCCGGACAGCCAGCCGGACAGCCGGTATGAGAGACATCCGGAGCCGGAGAGCCACCCGGAGCAATCTTCGGGCGACGAGCTACAGCGATACCGGCTGCCCCCGCTCGGCCGACTCGTAGCAGGCCAACGCCACGCGCAGCGCCTCGTAGCCGTCGCGCCAACTCACCGCCGGCTCGCGCATTTCGCGCACGGCCGAAACGAACTCCTCCAGCATCGCCACGTTCGGATCGCTGCCCCAGCCGTGCCAGCTCGGGTTGCGCTCCTGGCGCCCCGAGTAAACGGTGAGCGACTGGGCGAAGGCGTCCAAAGAGAGCGCGCCGCGGTCGCCCACCAACTCCATCTTCAGGTGACCCCATCTGGGATAGCCGGCCGGCCGGCTCCAACTGCAGTCGATCGCCGCGCAGGTACCATCCTCGAAGGCGAGCGATATCAGACCGGCGCTGTCCACGTCCAGCTCGCCCTGCTGGAACGGGTTACCGACCTCGGCATACACCTCGCTCACCTCGCAGCCCAGGAACCAGCGCATGAGGTCCACGAGATGCACCGTGTGATCCATAACCGCACCGCCGCCGGCCAACTCGCGCTGCGCAAACCAGGCCCGATGACGCGCCGGCATCTCGGCGTGATTCACGCCGTTGATCCCGTGGAGCCGGCCCAGCTCGCCTCGCTCGAGCGCCGTTTTGACCGAGCGTACAGAGGCGTCGAACCTCATGGGGAAGGCGGTCATGAACAACACGCCATTGCGCTCACAGGCTTCGCCCAGCGCCCTGGCTTCGTCCAGCGATACCTCGATCGGCTTCTCGCACAGCACGTGCGCTCCTGCCCCGGCAGCCAGCTCGACCAGCTCGAGCCTGCCGGCGTTCTCGGAGCAGATGATCACCGCGTCCACCCCAGCTTCGACCAGCTCCTGATGCCGCTCGAACCAGGGAAGCTCGAACGTCTGGGCGAACTGCTTCGCGCGCTCCCGTTCGCCGTCGGAGAATCCGATCAGCTCCACACCCGGGAGCCTGCCCAGGATGGCGGCGTAACCCTCGGCGTGCATGTGGGCGATACTCATTATTCCTACTCGCATCAGGCGACCTCGGACGGCGCGACGGCTCGTCCCGTTCGCAACGACTCCTTGGCGGCAAGCGCAACCCGCAGGGCGGCGAGCGCCTCCTCCGGCGTGACGGCGAAGGGGTCGCCACTCTCCAGCGCCTGGTGCACATGGCGGATCTGCCCGGTGTAGGGATCCTCCTCCAGCCCGCCCAGCGGCAGGCCGACTGCGGCGGCGTTGGCGTTCGAGTCGGACAAGAACCGTCTGACCGGCTCGCTGCTGTCCGAATCCCACTCGATCACACCCTCGGTGCCGGCCAGGTCGAAACCGACGCGGAAGAGGCCCGGGGGATAAACCCAGCCGCCCTCGAGCAGCGCCATGGCGCCGGAGGCGAACCGCAAGGTCACCAGCGCGTAGTCCGCGAGCTCTCCCTCTGGCCGGACCGCCGTTCGCGTGTGTACCCTGGTCACCTCGCCCGCAAGCGACGCGGCGTAGTCGAAATCGTGGATCATCAGGTCCACGATCATTCCGCCGGAACGCTGCGCGTCGTCGAACCAGCTCTGCTCCCCTGCCCTTGGCGGGTAGGAGACCCGTTTCAGCCGCAGGACACCGAGGTCACCTATGGCGCCGTCCGCAATCAGCTGAGCCGCCGAGCGGTACTGCGGAAAGAAGCGCACCACCATCGCCACGAACAACCTCACGCCGGCCCGCTGACACGCCTCGATCATCTCCCGTCCCTGCACCAGGCCGAGAGCGATCGGCTTCTCGCACACCACGTGGACGCCGGCGGCGGCCGCCTCGAGGGTCATCGGGTGGTGCAGGTCGCTGGGAACGCACAGGTCGACGACATCTACGTCGCTCAGCAGTTCGTCAAGGGTGCGGTAGGCGCGGGCTCCGTGGCGCTCCGCCAGGCGCTCGGCCGACGCATGGCCCTGCGACACGAAGCCGACGAGTCGGGCGTCAGTTGCACGCCAGCCGGCGGCGTGCGCCTCCCCCATCGAGCCGGCACCGACGATACCTACCCGCATCAAGCACCTCCTACACGCGTTTATTGCCCGCCGACTGTAACACGGTGAGGCGCTGGCGAGCCAAGGCGAGCGGCTAGGCCTTGCTGTCTACTACTTCGCAACCGCCGTCGTCGCAATAGCCTTCGCCGTCGGAGCGGCCCGGATCGGTTTCGTTCGAGCCGGCGTCGTTGCCGAGAATGGTGAGCGGGCGTGTTTCGGACCAGGTCCTCTCCAGAACCTGAAGGAATACGTCCGGGCTCTGGGCGCCGGAGATGCCGTAGCGCTGGTCGAAGACGAAGAAGGGCACGCCGTTCGCGCCCAGCTCCTGGGCCCGGCGCTCGTCGGCGCGTACCTCGTCCGCGAATTCGTCGCCGGCTAGCGCCGCTGCCGCCCGCTCACGGTCGATGCCGATCTCCGCCGCCAGCTCGGTTAGGGTTTCGCGTTCCCCGATCGGCTTGCCCTCGCTGAAGTAGGCGGCGAGCAGTCGCTCCTTGGCCTGCTGCTGCAGCCCGTTCTCGGCGGCCAAGTGGATCAGCCGGTGGGCGTCGAAAGTGTTGGCGCGCTTGGCGACATCGAGCCGAAACTCGACTCCCTCGGCCTCTGCCAACTCGGTAACCTGCGCGTTCATCTCCCGGGCGCGCTCCAGGCTGACTCCGTACTTGCCCGCCAGCATCTCGTCTACCGGTTGTTGCCCGGATTCGCCCGGGGCGTATGGATCCAACTCGAAGCTGCGCCAGACGATCTGTACCGACTCGGCGTGCTCGAATTCGGACAGCGCACTCTCCAGGCGCCTCTTGCCGATGTAGCACCAGGGGCACACCACGTCTGACCAGATTTCAATTTTCATTTCCCTCTCCCTCGATAATGCCGGGTTCGTGAAGTTATGTCAGCGGCACCTCGCTCCGGAGCGGCTGTAGCCAGCCTAGTTACAACCGCTTCGAGTGTCAACGGGCGCAGGATCATTACTTGCGCCCGGCTCACCTGCTGTGCCTGACGCTCGGCTGCCGTCGGGTCAAGCAGGTAAGCGATATATTGGATTCGATATATCGAATTGCGGCTGTGATAGCATTGCGCCAGTCATGCCGATCAGCAAAGTAAGCAGCCGTGGCCGTCTATCGTACCAAGTACATCGGGCACTGAGATCGGCCCTTCTGGCAAGAACGTTCGCTCCCGGCTCGAAATTGATAGTGCGAGAGCTCGCCGAGCACCTCGACCTGTCGCCTACCCCTGTCAAGGAGGCCTTGACCACCTTGGCGAAGGAGGGGCTGGTCAGGTCCGAGGCGCGCCGGGGATTCTTCGTGCAGCAACTCGGTGCACGAGATATTGCCGAGATCTACAGCATCAGGCAGGTGCACGAGGGATTGGCGGCCCGGCTGGCGACGCCAAAGGTGACCGCTCGTAGCATCTCGCGCCTCAGACGGCTGGTCGACAAGCAGGCCAAGCTGGCCACGCGGGGCGATTTCGAGGCCTACGGCGATTCGGACATGCAGTTTCATCAGCTGATATGGACGGCATCGGACAACAGGCGGCTGGTCGAGATCGCCGAGGGGCTCATGGGACAGGTCAGGCTGCTGATGAGTACTTCGGCGGAGGTGCCGGGTCGACTGGAGAAGTCGATCGGTGAGCACCGGGAGATCGTACGGCTGATGGCCGAGGGCTTGCCGGACGCTGCCGCCGACGCCATGATGCGACACATCAGAAACGCCGGAGACGATCTCTACCGGTACCTGGCGGCCGAAGGCGCCGCTAGCGACCCCTCGTCGCCCACTGCGGTTGGAGGAGTTCGATGAAATTCGACCTGGTAATCGCCAACGGTACTCTGATAGATCCTTCCCAGGGCGTCGCCCGTAGATGCGATGTCGGCGTCAAGGAAGGCCGGGTGGCGCAGATAGGTGAGCGGCTCCCGACGGATCAGGCCAGCTCCACCATCGACGCCCAAGGGATGTACGTCACGCCAGGCCTCGTCGACCTGCACGCCCACTGCTATTGGGGCGGCAACCCGGGCGGGATCAACGCAGACAAGATCGGTCCCGCCACCGGCGTGACTACCTGGGTAGACACCGGCTCGACCGGAGCCGGGAACTTCGAGGGCTTCTACTACCACGTCATCAAGCGCTCCACGGTCCGGATTCTGCCCCTTCTCAACATCTCCCATGTCGGCACGCTGTTGGGCGCCGGGCTCGTTCTCAACGGCGGCGAGCTGTTCGACTTCCGCTTCGCCAATCTTCACGAAATCATCCGGGTTGGGGAGAAGTTTCGGGACGCGATCTGCGGGGTAAAGGTTCGGGCCAGTGTCAACGCCACCGGCCCGAACAGTCTCGACGCTCTCAGGATCGCCCGCGCCGCCGGAGACGCCCTCGAGCTGCCGGTAATGGTGCATGTCGGGCCCCCACCACCCTTCATCGAGGACGTCCTGGACCAACTGAAGGAGGGTGATATCGTCACCCACTGCTTCACTCCGTATCACGGCGGAATAGTGGACCATCGACTGCGGATCAAGGACGCTGTTCGAGATGCTCGCGAGCGCGGGGTGCTGTTCGACGTTGCACACGGCGCCGGAAGTTTCTCCTTTGAGGTCGCGGAGGCGGCTCTCATGCAGGACTTCCCGCCCGACACGATCAGTACCGATCTCCATGCACGAAACCTCAACGGTCCGGTACACGACCTCCCCACGACCATGTCGAAGTTCCTGGCACTGGGGATGGAGCTCGAAGAAGTGATAGCGCGGGCGACTCACGTTCCTGCCAAGGCCATAGGAGCCCAGGGGGCGGGCTCGCTGAGTGTCGGCAACCCGGCGGACATTGCCGTACTATCGGCGGACGCGGGCGAGTTCCCGATGCTCGACTCCCAGGCGGAGAGGCGACTAGGAGCGATTCGCCTCTCCGCTGCCATCACACTGGTTGCCGGCGAGCGCGTCGAGCCGGTGCAGGACGATCGCAACGAGGAAAGCGCACGAAGCAACTTCCCGGCCGTGCGCAGCTACCGACCATGATCGAGGTCAGGGGAAAGGCTACGACCGCCGAAGCCGGAAGCGGTGCGGCAGCAAGGCCGGCGGAGTAGCGGCAGGGAGGATAACGTGAACGACCAAGGAATCAAAGTCTCGCGCGAGCGTTTGGAAGCGGGTCCCGGCGAAATCTATGCACGAACCGTTCTGCTCCCGGTCTTCGAATTCAAGCGGCAGCACCTCTACCTCGCGCTCGTCCGCGCGCACAAAGCCTGGGTGGCCATGCTCGAAACCACCGGCAACGTCACATCGGTAGACGCGGCCAAGCTCCTCGCCACACTCGACGACCTCGGCCGCGAAGGTCATACGGCGCTCGGGGAGTTCGATCCGAACCTCGAATACTTCTACTCCCATATGGAGCATCAGCTCAACCTACGGCTCGGCGAGGATGTGGCCGGCAACATCAACATCGCCCGGACCCGCCCCGAGCCTCTGGCGCGGATGCTGATACGCGAGCGGCTGCTCACCGTTATCGGTCTGGTCATCGCGCTTCGCAAAACCCTCATACGGCTGGCAGCGCGTGAAGCGAGCACGGTGATGCCGGGCTGGACTCACTTCCAGCATGCGCAGGCGGCTACCGTCGGGCACTACTTCCTCGCCATTCAGGATGTTTTGCAGCGGGACACCGTCAGGCTCGACCACGCGTACGCTACCGTCAATCGCTGCACCTTGGGTTGCGGAGCGCTGGCCGGTACGTCGTACGAGATCGATCGCGAGCATGTGGCCAGGGCACTGGGATTTGACGGCCTGATCGAGAACTCGCTCGACTGCGTCGCGGGTGCCGACCATTACACCGAGACGATAGCCGCGCTGACGGGCATGATGATCAACCTGAGCCGATTCTGCGACGATCTCTACACCCTCCACACCTGGGAGTTCAGATTTCTGGAGATCGGGGACGACTACTCGGGCTCCAGCAGCATGATGCCGCAAAAAAAGAACCCTTATCCGTTCGAGTATGTTCGGGCGCGAGCGGGACACATTGCAGGGCTGATGAGCTCGGCTCACACCATCTTGCACAACACCAACTTCCAGGACATCAAGGATGTCGAGGAGGAGGCGCTCTACCCGGTGTTCGAGGCCCTCACCCAGACCGAACGCGCGCTCGAGCTGCTCGACGGCACCCTGTCCACGGTGCGGTTCGACGCGGAACGAATGCTCCAGGTCACCACCGAGGGCTTCTCCACGGCCACCGAATTGGCGGCGGTCATCCACCGCACCAGCGGCCTCTCCTACCGCACGTCCCACAGGATCGTCGGCGACGTGGTGCGACGAGCGGTGAGCAGGAAACTGGCTGCCGTGGAGGTAACCGAGGTGCTGGTCAACGAAGCGGCCGTCAAGGTGATCGGCCGCCCACTGGAGCTCATTACCGCCCAGATCAAGGGTGCCCTCGATCCCACGGCCTTCGTCAATGCTCACGTCAGCCGCGGCGGCACCGCGCCGGTTGAGGTTCACCGGATGATCGAGGAGCGCAGCAGTCGAATCACAACAGAGGAGAAGGAACTCGCGACAAGGGTCGACGGCATCGCGGAGCGGGATAAGGTCTAGATGGAGAGCCTGGCAGTAGACATCTGGCGTGGTGGGGAGCAGGGGCGATTCGAGCGCTACCGAGTGCCTCGTCTGAGCAACCAGACCGTGCTCGATGTGGTGAGCTACGTGCAGCAGCACCTCGACTCCACTCTCGCCTACCGGTTCGCCTGTCGCGTGGGAATGTGCGGGTCGTGCACCATGACGGTCAACGGCGTTCCCCGCTGGACTTGCCGTACCCACGTCGAGCGGGTGGCGGGAACGAAAACGCTGACGATCGAGCCACTCCGGAATTTCCCCGTTATCAAGGATCTGGTGTGCGACGTAAGCGAGTTCTTCGACAAGCTTGCCCAGGCCGGAGGCTACTTCCGGCCTACCCGCACGCGCAACGACGAGCTCGCGGTGGTTCCGCCGGACACGCTAGAGCGGGCGCGGGTCGACGAAGCGATCGAATGCATAGGCTGCGGTGCTTGCTACGCGTCCTGCGCTGTAGAAGCGATGGATCCACGCTATCTGGGACCCGCTGCCCTCAACCGGATCTGGACACTGCTGAACGACGTACGTGATGGAGCCGGAGCCCACCGACTGATCGTCGCGGCAGGTGCCGGCGGCTGCCACTCCTGCAAGACGCTGATGAGCTGTACCGACCTGTGCCCCAAACGGATACCGCTCACGGCCTCCATCGCCGGCCTGAAGCGCGCTACCGTCCCGGGACTGCTGGGGCCGGGAGTCGCTCGACGGCATGATCGCGCCGGCAGCGACGGGCCCGCGGCCGGAACCAGCGGCGAGTTGCCGGCCGGATCCGGCGCGTCTCGACAGGGGGCGAGCCGGAAGAAGGGAGGACCGAGTGTCGAGGATGGCTCGAAGCCGCTCTAGGGCGTTGCCGAGTGAGTTGTCGCGCGGCGCTTATGGCGCATGGGCGTGGCTGCTTCAGCGACTCAGCGCGCTACTGCTGCTGGTGCTGTTGCCGATCAAGATCTGGTCGGGCTATGTGTTCACCGGCAAAGCGTCCGGACCCGCCGGCCTGGCATCCCTGCACGTCGATCCGGTAATTGACGGGCTGCTCCTGTTCGCCCTCGCCTTCCACGTGCTCTTCGGGCTTAGAGTCGTGCTCATCGACCTCGGCATGGCCAGGCACTCGGCCACTCTGTTCAAGCTGTCGCTACTGCTCGCCGTCGGGCTCTCCGTGGCAGCGATTGCGGCCGTCCGGTGACAGGAGACCCTTGAGAAACGAACGCACCGACGTCCTCATCCTCGGTAGCGGCGGTGCCGGCCTGTTGGCCGCCCTGCATGCCCACGACGCCAACCCCGAGCTGGACATCACCGTCGCCGTGAAGGGCCTGTTGGGGAAGTGCGGCTGCACCCGAATGGTACAAGGCGGCTACAACGTCGCTTTGGCGCCGGGCGATTCGCCAGAGCGGCACTTCATGGACACAATCGAAGGCGGCAAGTGGCTCTCCGATCAGGCGCTGGCGTGGACCCTGGTCACCGGCGCCGTCGAGCGCGTGCGCGAGCTGGAGAACGAGATCGGCTGCTTCTTCGACCGCAACCGGGACGGCACCCTGCACCAGAAGGCGTTCGCCGGCCAGACCTTCGACCGGACAGTGCACAAGGGCGACTTGACCGGGATAGAGATTATCAACCGTCTCGCCGAACAGGTGTGGGCGCGAAAAATCGGCCGGCTCGAGGAACACCGGGCGGTAGCGCTGATCCCCGACAGCAGCGGCGCGCGCATCGCCGGGGTCCTGCTCCTCGACGTTCGCAGCGGAGAGCTCCTGTTCGTTCAGGCGAGGGCGGTACTGCTGGCCACCGGGGGCGGTCCCACCATGTACCGCTACCACACCCCCTCCGGCGACAAGAGTTGCGACGGCCTGGCAATGGCGTTGCGCGCCGGACTCGCGGTTCGTGACATGGAGATGGTCCAGTTCCACCCCACCGGGCTGCTCGCCGGAGACCACACTAGAATGACCGGAACGGTACTCGAAGAGGGTCTTCGCGGGGCGGGCGGTTACCTGCTAAACGGCCAGATGGAGCGTTTCATGCACCGCTACGATCCTCGCGCCGAACGAGCGACGCGCGACATCGTCTCGCGCGCCATCTTTACCGAGGTCCAGGAGGGCCGCGGGTCGGAGGGCGGCGGAGTATACATCTCGATGGCTCACCTGGATACCGCCGAGGTGGAGCGACGTTTCAAAGGCATGGTAGAGCGGTGCCGCGACTGCGGCTTCGACCTGGTCAATGAGCCGGTCGAGGTAACGCCCACCGCGCACTACATGATGGGAGGAGTCGTCTTCCGTCCGGACTGCACTACCGGCCTCGCCGGGCTCTACGCCGCCGGTGAGGACACCGGCGGCGTCCACGGCGCCAATCGCCTGGGAGGCAACGGCGTGGCCAACTCCACCGTCTTCGGTGGCATCGCCGGTGAGACCATGGCTAGCGAAATTTCCGACGGGGTCGAGTTCGTCCAGCCAGACGGGGACGTGCTGGCGCAGGCCTCCGCCCGGGTAATGAGGCCGTTGGATCAGCCGGCGGGGGACCTGAGTGAGATTCGCCGCGAGTTGGACGGCCTGATGTGGCTTCACGTGGGAATAGTCCGGGACGGTCCAGGGCTCGAGCAGGCCGAGGACAGGTTGCTGGAGCTTCAGCGGCGGCTGGACCGGGTGGGAGTCAACGGAGGCGACCGGCGCTTCAATCTCGGCTGGCAGGACTGGCTGAACCTCGATAGCCTGATACTTGTCGGCCGGGTCATCTGCGCTTCGGCGTTGGCAAGAGCGGACTCTACCGGCGCCCACTATCGTTCAGATTTCCCGCAGGGCGGTCGGCCGGACGACACCTTCTTCACGACCGCGCGGCTCGACTCGATCGGCGCTACCCTGGTGGCCAACCGTCCGGTGGAGTTTTCGATGGTGAGCCCCGGCGGATCCCTGCTCGCCCCTTCCGAGTCGTCTCCTCCAGGGTCCTGATCGCGAATCATGATCGACTATCACACCCACATCGGCGAAGAGAGCCACTACAGCCCGGAGTATGCGGAGGAGGGCTACCGGATGCGCGGCAGGCCGCCGCGGCGATCGGGCCCCGACCAGCATCGGGAGGCGATGAACGGGATGGACCGGGTCATCGTCCTGGCGTTCAAGAGTGTTCATCTGGGATTCGAGGTTCCCAACGATTATGTCGCCGAATACTGCGCCAGCGACCCCCAGCGGCTGATCGGTTTCGCATGCGTAGATCCGCACGTCCACGGCGCCCTGGAGGAGTTGAAACGGTGCGTGGGCTCACTGGGGCTGCGGGGCCTCAAGACCAGCCCGATCTATCAGGGGTACGACCCGATGGACGAGCGCATGCTCCCGATCTACCGCTACTGTGCCGATCAGGGTCTGCCGATTCTGACCCACCACGGCACGACCTTCCCACGTCGGGCGCCTCTCGCCTGGGCGCATCCGGAGCAGGTGGAGCGCATAGCCCTGGCCTTCCCGGACCTGCGCATCATCATCGCCCACCTGGGACACCCGTGGGAGGCGGAAACGATCAGTGTCATCCGTAAGCACCCGCACGTTTACAGTGATGTTTCCGCACTCTTCTACCGGCCCTGGCAGCTCTACAGCTCGTTGATGCTGTGCAGAGAGTACGGGGTGTGGCACAAGCTGGTCTTCGGAACGGACTATCCGGTGAGCGAGACCGATGAGTCGATAACCGGGCTGCGCAGGATGGCGGAGTATGCCGAGGCGATGCCGTTTCCGGGCTTCGATCGGGACGATATCGAAGCGCTTCTTCAGAACGACATCTGCGCCGACCTCAACCTGCTGTAACAACCGCCGGCCGGCGACGTCCTCTGTCAGCTGCACTCGTCTGCTTTTGGCGGGGTGGTTGCCTGACTCGTACAGGCAGGAACCTTCGCCGCGGGGGCCTGTCGGATCAGACCGGGCCCAGCTCCCCTTAGTGCAGGCCCAGCTCCCCCAATATGTCGTTGCCGATCAGTGCCTCGATGTCCTCGCGGCTGAACGACGGGAACGGCATGTGGCGTGCATAGCCCAGCAGCCGCTCGAGCCCGTCTACGGTCTCGTCCGCCGTGGTGACGGGAAAATCGGTGCCGAACACCAGCTTGTTCCACACTCCGTACTCCTTCGCCAGGGTAAGCGAGCCGTACAGCTGCCAGGGCCGGTAGAACAGCGCCGAGATGTCGGCGTACACATGGGGATGCTTCCGTACCACGGCGATCGTCTCGGCCTCCCAGGGATGGCCCAGGTGCGCAATCAGTATGCGGAGCTCGGGGTACGCAAGAGCGATCTCCTCGATCTGCTGCGGATGCGCCCATTTGAGCGGCGCAGTTCGCGGGAACGTGGTCCCGTGATGGGTCAGAATCGGCAGCCCGTGGTCCTCGCAGTAGCGGTAGATGCCCAGCATGCGGGCATCCAGCGGCTCGTAGGCCTGGTAGATCGGACTGGTCTTGAGGCCGCGAAGGCCCAGCTCGCGGTGCGCGCGCCGCAGCTGGGGCAGGGCGTTGCCGTCGTGGGGATCCACCGACGCGAAGCCGATGAACTTTTGGGGGTCGGTAGCGACGTACTCGGCGACATACTCGTTGGGCACGTCGACACCCAGGTGAAGGCTGCGGAAGGCAAGCACGATCGCCCTGGAAACGTTGGCCATTGCCGCTCCGTGGGCCGAAAAGCTGGTCGCGAGAGTCGCGGCACCGGCGCCGCGCATTCGTTCGGCTTCCGCGAGAATCGGCTCGCCCCACTGTTCGGCTGTACCTATGTGAGTGTGATAGTCGATGACGGGCTGCATCAGGGCGTCCGGTAGTGCTCGACCTTGCCGTCGTCGAGCTCGACACCCAGGCCGGGCTTAAGGGAGGGGCGTGCCTCGCCGCCGGATATCGCCAGCGGCTCGGCCAGCAGGTCGCCTTCATAAAAGAACGGACTGAGGATGTCGCAGGGGAACTCTTCCGCTCCGATGCCCACGGTCGCCATTGCCAGATGGATCATGGCCGCGCTGGCGACACCCATCTCGAGATTGCTGCCGACGGTGCAGGTGATACCGGCTGCCTCCGCCACCGCCGCAGTCTTGCGTGCGGCGCCGATCCCGCCGCCCTTGCCCACATAAACCGAGAGCACGTCCGCCGCCTCGGCTCGCACGATCGCCATGGCGTCCTGAAGGCTGTACACACTCTCGTCGGCCACGATCGGCAGGGCGGAACGGCGGCGCACGTCGGCCAGCCAGGAAACGTCAGCGGCCGGCACCGGCTGCTCCACGAAGAACAGGTCGAACTCTCGTAGTCGTTCGATCGTCGCGATTGCCACCCGCGGCATCCAGCCGCCGTTGGCATCGACCCCCAGTCGAACTGACGGACCGATCGCCTCACGCACCGCCCGTACCCGGGCTACGTCGGCGTCCGGCCCCAGGCCGACTTTGACCTTCATCGCCTGGAAGCCCTGTGCCACCGCCCATAGGGCTATCTCGGCGGCCTGCTCGGGGGCGACACCCGATACCGAGAACTTCGTCGGCACGTAGTCGCGCACCGGCCCACCGAGCAGCCGGTATACCGGCAGTCCTACCGCCTTGCCGAGGATGTCCCACAGCGCCATCTCCAGACCAGACTTGGTGAAGGGATTGTTTGCGACCGTTTTGCGAACGACCATGGTCAGACGCTCCACATGCGTCGGATCCTGCCCCAGCAGCTGCGGCTCGAAGTATTCCCGGATCAGGTGGGCCGCCGTCGTCTGGTCCTCACCGCTCCATCCCGGAGTGCAGGAAACCTCACCGAGGCCGACGATTCCCTCGTCGGTGTGCACTTTCAGGAGCAGGAAGGGCGAGACCTTGTGGGAGCCGCGGCCGCCTTTGATTGCCCGCTTGGGGTCGATGGGGATGCGTACGGGGACGGTTTCGATGCGGGTGATCTTCATTGCGCTCCTCGAATCGGTCGGGGACGAGATGCTGCTGCCCCCGGGCCGCCGTGTGGTCGGTGGGTGTGGTCAGTCGCACAGGGCGGCGAGTTGCTCCCGGTCGAGTGCGACTCCGAGCCCCGGCCCTTCCGGTACGGTCAAGCGCCAGCCCTCGACGGATAGTGGAGTCACCAGGGCACACTCGGTGTGGAACACCGGCCCGATAATGTCGGCCGCATATCGTTCGACCATGATATTCGGTAACGCTGCGGTTACGTGAGCGTTGGCGGCCGAGGCGATGTCCCACTCCAGATTGCTCCCGATGGCGCAGTGGACGCCCGCCGCTTCGGCCATCGCCACTATCGCCATCGTTCCGAGAATTCCACCGTTCTTGCCGGGGTAGACGCTGATGATGTCCGCGGCGCGTTCCCGGATGCAGCGCCCGGCGTCCTGGGGCGTGAATACCGATTCATCGGCCATTACCGGCAGCACCGTGCGACGCCGCACCTCGGCGAGCCCTTCGAGGTCGAGGCGATGGACGGGCTGCTCGACGAAGGCGACGTCGTACTCCTCGAGGCGCTGCGAGGCTCGAACCGCCTCGTTGACCGACCAGCCGCCGTTTGCGTCAACCGTCAGCCTCACGTCGGGGCCCACTGCCTCGCGTACCCGCCGCACCCTCTCCAGGTCGAAGGCAAGAGGATCGTGGCCGACCTTGAGCTTGATCGTTCGGCAGCCCTCGTCCACGATCCGCGTCGCCGCCGCGGCAGACTCCTCGGGCCCAACCGGCATTATCGGAAACCTGAGCGGAAGGGATGAAGAGCGAACGGTTCCCCCGAGAAGAGCGTAGAGGGGAGCCTCCAGGGTCTTGCCCAGGATGTCGAACAGCGCCATCTCGATTCCGGCCTTGACGAACGGGTTGGCGAACGTCCGCGCGATCTTCGACATGCAGAAACGTATTCGGCACGGGTCCTCGCCGACGAGCCGTTCGGCCAGGTGCCGATCGATCACCGCCTTGGACCCCAATTGAATCTCCCCGCTCCAGTCGGGGGAACCGTTGACCTCCCCGATACCCTCGATGCCCGCGTCTGTCGTGATGCGGATAATCAGCAGGTGAGACGTGAAGCGGAAGCCCTTCGGGTCGGCGACCGTTCCGACCTGCCTGTCCACACCTACACTCACCGGAATCGTCTCGATCGCCACAATTTTCACGGAGTCCTCCTGTTCCATACGGGAGCGCCGGCCGTGGTGCCGGCGATCATCGGCCCCACGCATCGTCCAACAGTCGCAGCCAGTTTCCATGCATCACCGCGCTGACGTCGGCGTCCGAGTAGCCGCGAGCCGCCAAAGCTCCGGAAACCGCCTGCAGGTCGGAAATCGTATCGATGTCCACCGGATAATCCTCCCTGGCCAGCGCCGCGGCCAGGTTGCTTCCGATTCCCACCTGGAGTGCGTTGCCGGCAAGCTGGCAGATGTGATCGATGTGGTCGATGAAGTCGGCGAGGCTGGCACGAGGCTCGTCGCTCCGACCCACCCGCCTGCCGGGACGAAGCTGCCAACCGGTCATCGAAACTCCCACTACGCCGTTACGCTCTACGATTGCGCTCAGCTGACGATCCGTGAGCAGACGCGGATGCGGTATCAGGGACCGGCAGTTGCTGTGACTGGCGAGCACCGGGCCCGGAAAGAGCTGCAGGGCATCGTCGAACGTTCTGTCGGAGGCATGACTCAGGTCGAGCACGACGCCGAGCCGGGCCATCATGGGCAACAGCCGGGCCCCCAGCGGGGTAATACCCACTGCGCTGCCGGCTCCGCCCGCGAATCGGCCCACGCCGTCGTGGCTGACGCTCGCAATGCGCACGCCGGCCGAATGCCACTCCTCTATCGATTCGGGCGTCAGCAGCGGGTCTGCGCCCTCCATTGCGATCACCAGCCCCAGGGGAGGTCCATCTCCGGCGATTTCGCCGCTGTCCCACTCCTCCCACTGCCGCATATGAGCGGTGAGGGACGCGTTGTCCTCCAGGATCCGAACGTGCCCCGCGCTTTCCAGTGCCCGGTAATAGGCCAGATGAGCTTGCGCGATTGCGTAGGCCTGCGTGGGAGATGCATAGTCGCGATGAGCAACGGCCTGCCCGGATGAGCGGGCAAATACTGTTGCGAACGACA
Organism: Trueperaceae bacterium; assembly: GCA_040905465.1. Classification (GTDB taxonomy): domain Bacteria; phylum Deinococcota; class Deinococci; order Deinococcales; family Trueperaceae; genus DASVCN01. The sequence goes on from JBBDRK010000031.1 coordinate 25,726, forward strand.
CTGCCACCTTGCCTCGCCGCATGTCGGGCAGGGCCACCGAACCTTGGGCCCTTCCCACTCCAGGAGTGCCCAGCTCGTTGCTGCGGATCGTGTGGGCGGAGGTCAGCAGGTCGCGGTTGAGTTGCAGGGCGTTCATGGCCAGATCGAGGTGGCCGTCCACGACTAGCATCAGCCGTCCACCTGGCGGGCAGCCGCGGGGCTGCTCCAGGCGCCGCGAAGGCAGCGGAGCCAGTTGCCGTGCATGACGTTGTCGACGTCCCCGGCCGAGAATCCCCGTTCCTGCAGCAATCGGGGCAGCGACTGCAGGTCGGCGATAGTGTCGAGATCGCGAGGGAACTCGTCGCGGCCCACGCCGCCGTCGAGGTCGGTGCCGATCGCCACATGCAGGGCGTCGCCGGCGACGCTGCATGCGTGCTCGATGTGATCTACAACGGCGCGCATGGTCACGGCTCCGTTGTGCCTGGCGCCGACCACCCAGTCTGCAACCAGGTCGGAGCATCCCAGCAGCACGCCGACAACACCTCCGCGCTCCACAACAGCGGCGATCTGGGAGTCGCCGAACTGCCGCTGATTCGGCACCAGTGTCCGGCAGTTGCTGTGGCTGGCCAGCACCGGGCCCTCGAAGCGCTCCAGCGCCTCCCAGAACGAGGCATCAGAGAGGTGCGTGAGGTCCAGGATGAAACCCAGTCGGTCCATCTCCGCCAGCAGCTCCCGGCCCATCGGCGTCAGTCCCTGCTCACTACCGGTGCCGCCCGCATAGCGCCCGCTGCCGAAGTGCGCGGGTCCGATTATCCGCAGGCCTTCGTCCCACCACACTTCGAGGCGGTCGGGCGCGAGAACCGGATCGGCGCTTTCCATCAGCACGACGAAGCCGAGCGGGGGCATGTCCGCGTGGGCGGGCACGCCGTCAGCCAGTTGCTCCCACTGGTGCCAGGCAAATATGTGGTGGTCGAGCTGCTGACGGTCGGTTATCAACCGGGCGTGACCCTCCGCCTCCAGCGCCCGGTAGTAGGCGAGGTGGCCGTGCGCGGAGGCGTCGGCCTGTACCGCGGAGGCGAAGTCCATGTGGGGGGCGACGCAGCCGGTCGAGCGGGCGGTCAGCACCGCGAACGACAGTGCTACCCGGCCCTGCCGCATCTCCGGCAACGCCACCGTTCCCTGCGCCATTCCCTTGCCGACGCGGCCGAACTCGGCTATGCGGGTCTCGTACGCCGAAACCGTAAGGTCGCGGTTGCCCTGGAGGGCGTTGAGGGCGAGATCCAGATGACCGTCAACGATGATCATTGAGTAGCCACCATACAACAATTAAACTTGAAATATCATATTTCATCAGGCTATGATGCCGGTCAACCGGCCTCGAGCATGGGCCCGACTGGGAGACCCACTATGATCGTTGACTGTCATACTCACCTGATGTGGTACCCGGACCACCTGGAAGATCGTTATGTGGATGAGGCGCTTCAGTCGAAGCTGGTGAAGTTGAAACGTTCGGGTGGTGAAGCCTACGCTGGCAGGCTCGACCGGCATTCCTACGACTCGGTTCCGGAAGAGCACTGGAAGGTATCGGCCAGTGCCGACAAGGTGGTGGTATTCGGATTGCAGGCCAAGGCCTGCGGGGTGTGGGTGCCGAACGAACTCATAGCAGATTATGTGCGGCAGCACCCGGAGAAGCTCGAAGGTTGGGCGAGCGTGGACCCGAACGAGCCCGACTGTGTCGAGCAGCTCGAGCACTGCGTGAACGAACTCGGCCTGCGAGGCCTGAAGCTCGGCCCTGTCTACCAACACTTCGACCCGCAGGACCGCAAGCACTGGCCGCTGTTCGAGAAGGCCCAGGAGTTGGACCTGCCGATCATGTGGCATCAGGGAACGACGTTCCCGTCACGTGCAAAACTCAAGTGGGCACACCCGCTCCAACTGGAAGACATCGCGATGGAATTCCCGGACCTGCGAATGATCATCGCGCATCTCGGCCATCCCTGGGAGGTCGATACCATCGCGCTCATCCGCAAGTGTCCCAACCTCTACACCGACATCAGCGCGGTTCACTATCGTCCCTGGCGATATTGGCAGTCGATGATCGCGGCCCTGGAGTACGGGGTGGACCACAAGATCCTTCTGGCGTCCGACTTTCCGTCAGGAACCATCGACAACGTAATCAGCGGCCTGAGGCGCGTCAACGACGTGGTAGCCGGAACCAACCTTCCGACCGTGCCGATCGAGGTTCAGGACAGCATCATCTTCGAGAATTGGAAGAAGTTCTTTCCGCTGTGGGCTTAGCCATCGGTCAACCGGTACCTGGCCGCCGAGGGTCTGCGCGAGCTCGCACGATTTTTGGCTGGATCGAAGACCGGCTGATGGAGGCCGGTCGCCTCGAGGCGTCGTGGGCGAAGTGAGATCGGTCTGTTATCGGGAACTGACTCGCGAAGAGATCGGTGAGATCGCCCCGCGTGCCACCGCCGTCTTGCCGGTTGCGGCCATCGAGCAACATGGTCCGCATCTGCCGGTATGGGTGGACGCACTCGTGGCTGAGCGCCTGGCACTTGCCGCCGGTGAGAGGATCGCGGATTCTGCCCCGGTCGTCATCTGCCCAACCGTGTCGTTCGGCGCTTCCCACCATCACCTGGTCTTCCCGGGGGCGCTGTCGCTTTCCCGAGACACGCTACTGCGCGTTCTGGCCGATCTAACCGACTCGCTCGTGTCGAGCGGATTTCGAAGCATATTCATACTGAACTGTCACGGCGGCAACGAAGAGGTGGTCCGCATGGCGGCGCGCGAGCTGGTTCTGCGCCACAGCCTTGCCGTCGGCGCGGGTTCGTACTGGACCATCGCCTGGGAATCGCTGATCGACGGCGGCGCCGGCGACGTCGGCCGGGTGCCCGGTCACGCCGGCGGCTTCGAGACATCGCTGATGCTGGCGCTGGAGCCGGAGTTGGTGCGAAGGGAGCGCCTGCCTTCATCGCACGGGGGCGTGGTCAGCGGGCCGCCGGTCGAGCCGACCGGTCTGCCGCTGACCCTTCATTCCGGCAGCTGGAAAGCTGCCGACGGCTACAGCGACGACGCGTCGCGGGCATCGGGCGAGCACGGCGAGCGTTTCTTCGAGGGGATCGTCAACCGCCTGGCCGACCACCTGCTGCGGTTCCACCGTCGGGCGCTGGGTGAAGCGGATGTGCAGTAGCGCGGGCCGCTCCGGCCCTGAAGGAGGGAACAGCGCATGTCTACGGTCGACTTGAGAGCTCGCCTCAAGAACGTTCACGCCTATCCCACGACGCCGTTCAATCACGCCAACCTGTCGGAACTGGACGAAGACGGCCTGCGCCGGAACCTCGAGTTCCTGGTCCATCACGGGGTAAGGGTCATCAACGCGGGTGGCGGCACCGCCGAGGTCGAGGCGCTCAGCCCCGAGGAGCTCGTGATGCTGGTCCGTACAACGTTCCAGGTGACGGCGTTCCATATGACGGAGGGCCGCTCCCTGGTTTTGCCCACCTTGCCGGGCAATCTGGCGGTGGCTCTCGACCTGATCCCCAGGTATGAGGAGCTGGGGGCGGAGGTGCTGCTCGCCATGCCGCCGTTCATCCGCAACCAGGTTCCCGGCGACCTCGAGGGCGTCGCCAACTACCTGGAGACGCTCGGCGCAGCCACCCGGTTGCCGCTCATCCCCTACAACACCCAGGGCTGGCCACTCGAATTCTTCGAACGTCTGTCCGAGATCGACAGCATCATCGCCATCAAGGATCCGATGCACCAGCCGCACGTGCTGTTCAGGGCGATCAGCCGCCTGGGTGACCGTTTCGTCTGGATCGGCAACAAACGCTACGATCCGGCCGTCCTGCACTACAGGTACATGTCCGGCATCGAAGGGTTCACCGCCGGGATAATCAATTTCGCGCCCGCATTCGAGCTCGACCTCCACGAGGCTGCGCTTGCAAGCGACTGGCCCCGGATGGAGAAAATCCAACTCGGCCTCGCCGGTCTCGACCGGCTCCGCACCGCCTACGGTGACGCGGTGATCAAGACAGGCCTCGACCTCGTGGGCCTGGCCGGGGGCAGGATGCGTCCGCCGCGACTGGACCTGCCGCAGGCGGTTCGCGACCAGGTCCGGAGCGAACTTCTTCAGCTGGAGCTGGAGGTGATCGCCTAGCTCGGGAGCCGGACAGCCAGCCACCTGTGCCAGGACGCTTTGCGTTGCCAGCCGCCAGGCCGGCCTCGCCGGAAAGGGAGGGAAAATGCCGCAGAAGAGACGCCGTATCCGCCTGACGTTCGTTGCCACCGGAGAATCGGTGATCGCCGAACTGCTCGATGACGAAGCCCCCGCCACCTGTGAGTTGGTATGGAACATGCTTCCGCTGGAGCACGATCTCTATCACGGACGCTTCTCCGGATCCGAGGTATTCGTCCTCCTCGACGACGCCCCGGAAGTACCGCCCGAGCAGCGCTGCCACATGCCGTTGCCGGGCGAGATCCTGTACTGGCGTGACGAAGGAACGGCGGTCACCTCCGGTGGCCGGCCCGTTGCCGAGATCGTTATGGCGTTCGGACGGGCGGTGCGGCTAGGCGGGCCCGAAGGCATGCCGAGCTACGGCAATCTCTTTGCCCGGGTTCCCGGCGACTGGAAGTACGACTGGACGGAGTTCGCCGAAGCCTGCCGGCGCGTCCGCACCGGAGGACTCACTCCCCTGCGCGTGGAACGCCTGGAAGATGGCGAGTGAAGATGAAGCCCGATCGACGGGAGCAGGTGATGAGCCTTCACGGAAAGGTGCCGGTCATCGATTGCCACAACGACAGCCTGCACGGCGTGCTGTTCGGTGATGTCCGGTACAACGCCCTGCAGCACCGTCCGGCGACGCCGCGCCGGCTTTGGGAGAAGGGCAGGTCCGGTCACTGGGACTTCCCGCGAGCCTTGGAGGCCGGCCAGACCGGCCAGGTGACCAACATCCTGATCCCATGGGTAAAGGACGGCTCCCACGTCAACGCCATCCTCAAGTCCTATCGACAACTGGTGGCCGACCTCGAAGCGGCGCCGCAGATGGCCCTGCTTGCCACAACCGCGGCCGACTTCGAGAGGGCCCACGCCGAGGGCAAGGTAGCCGTGCTGCTGAGCATCGAAGGAGCGGAGGGGATCGCCGGCGACATCGATCTCCTGCACGTCTATCACCGCCTAGGAGTGAGGGCGATGGGACTCACCTGGATGTATCGGAACGAAGTGGCGGAGGGCAACTGGGAAGACACCGGCGCAGGGCTTTCCGGGTTCGGGCGAGAAGTCGTGAGTGAGATGAATGGGCTGAAGATGCTGGTCGACGTAGCGCACTCGACCGAGCAGACCTTCTGGGACACCCTGGAGACCTCCACCGCGCCGGTGATCTGCTCGCACACCTCGTGCCGTTCACTGGTCAAGGATTTTCATGACCATGCTCCCAGCCGTTATCTGAGCGACGAGCAGATGAAGCAGTTGGCCGCCAACGGGGGCGTCTTGGGAGTCTTCTTCAGCGCCAATCGCGAGCTCGACGATGACGAAGCCGACACCACCGACCTTGCACGCTTCATAGCCCACGCCGCTACCGTCTGCGGCCCAGAGCACGTAGGGCTCGGTTCCGACCTCGACGGCGGCTTTCCGCCGCACGGACTGGAGGATATTCGCGGCCTGCCGAACCTGACCAGCGCGCTCATCGATGAAGGCTTTTCCGAGTCGGAGTTGCTCGGGATCCTCGGCGGCAACTGGTTGAGGGTCTTCCGTGAGGTGCTGGGTGCATGATCACGTTCGGGCCATGGTCGTCGCGCCTCGATCGACCTGATCGGCTGTCGCTTAGCGAGCGGCGGAGCCGCCACGGCGGCGTAGTCCTCACCGGCCCAGACGAAGCGGTCGCCGGTGCGAAGGTGAATCTGCGGTTCGAATATCGGGCGGGGCAAGAGGGCCTGGGCGGCGGGTCGCAGTTGGGCATGGCCTGGCGACTTCCCGGCGACTGGGGCGAACCACAATGGGACAGCGCCAGCGAACCGAACTACTTCGCGTCGACAACCGTGCCAGTGGAGTTCGAGTTCGGGCACCGCGGCGGCCCGGCGCCTTGGAATCACCTGCTCACCCTTACTCTCCCGGAGGAACTGCCCCCGAACGCCCGTCTCGGCCTGGAGTGCCGAGGCTGGGAGGTGCAGACGGCCGTCCACCGCGCCCACCCGTTCCTGTGGATGATACGAGAGGAAGCCGGGGCCGACTGGACCCGCCTCCCCGATACGCCGGAGCTGCCGATCGTGGCCGGCCAGCCCAGGGAGTGGACGCTGGTGTGCCCCTCGGAGTGCCTGACAGGTGAGGCCTTCACCCTGGTCGCCTGTCGCAAGGATGTCTGGGGCAATCCGAGTTCCGGTTCGACACCGCCAGAGCTGACTGCCCGGGCGCTCGAGGTGCTCGACAGGCGGCGGCGCGGGGCCGCCGACATCTGGGAGATCAGCGCGCGTCTGGCCGAGGCCGGCCTGTATCGGATTCGCCTTGGAGAGGTCGAGGGAAACCCGATGCGCTGTCTCGATGCGCCCTCCGCGAATTCGACCCTCTGGGGCGATATGCACGGGGGCCAGTGCGACCTGGGCTGTGGACAGGGCGACCTGGACGAATATTTCACCTTCGCCCGGCACGTGGCCAGGCTCGATTTCGCATCGCATCAGGCGAACGACGTCTATGTCGCTCGCGACGACTGGCATTACACCCGGCAGGTCACCGAGGCACACCACCAGCCGGGCAGCTTCATCTCGTATCTCGGCTGCGAATGGACGTCGATGCCTCCGGGAGGCGGCGATCGAAACGTCTTCTACCTGCACGACCAGCCCGAGCTCTATCGCGCCGCGCGGTGGCACGAGGGTGGTGGCGACGACTGGCCGCTGGCTTCCACGCCGCCCGAGCTCTACTCCCGACTGGCCCGGACCGATGCGCTGATAAACCTGCACGTCGGTGGTTTCACGTCGGACCTCCGTTGGCACGAACCACGGCTCGAGCGCATGATCGAGATACATTCGACCCATGCCACCTCGCGCTGGTTCGTCGAGGATGCGGTAGCGCGGGGTTTGCGTCCCGCGATCACGGCTGGGAGCGACAGTATCAGCGGCAGACCGGGGTCCGATCACCCTGGTCGCCGACAGTCACGCAATCTGTCCAACGGCCTGACGGCCGTCCGGGCGGCAGGCTGCGACCGCAATTCGATCTGGGAGGCGCTCCGTGACGGCAGTTGTTACGCCACTACCGGGGCGCGGATGTTACTCGACGTGCGGCGCGAAGCGTCGGACCTGGTCGTAGATGCAGTCGGCACCGCCGCCATCGAGGAGATCATCGTTCGGCGCGGTGGCGAGGTGGTCGTTCGGCGGCCGCTGGCTCGTCTCCACCCTCGGCGGCTGCGGCTCTCCTGGTGGGGCAGCCGGGAAAAAGGCACGACCAGGGATCAGAGACTTCAATGGGACGGGACTCTCCACGCCGATGCAGCTCTGGAGGTGTCCTCGTTGAGCGGTTTCATCGCGCCGATCGATACCCTGGCTGGATCCGGCAGCCAGGACCTGGCATGGCGGAGTGTGACGGCCGGCAACCGTGCCAGCATCGACTTCACGTCGCAGGCGCAACACTTCGAGTGCAGAACGCCGGTGCACAGCTTCAGCTGTGACCGGGGCGGATACTACTCGGCCCTGCCGGAGGTCGTCGACGGTGGCATCAGCCTCGGCCCTGCGCCAGACCAGGAAGGGGCCCGCGAAGCTTCGGTCCGGATCCGGCTGGCCGGGGAAGGCGTGTATTGGGTGGAGGTGATGCAGGTGGACGGCAACGCAGCATTCTGGGGGGTGATCGAGATATGACGCCCGAGCGAGACGAGCACGTGGCACGGTTGCACCGCGAGGCGATCATTATCGATGGCCACAACGACAGCCTGCGGGCATCAGCTGTCGGCGATCCCCGCTACAACCCGCTTCCCGACGGCCCTGCACGGCCAAGGCGGATGTGGGAGCAGGGAGCGAGCGGTCATTGGGACTTCCCCCGCGCACTGGAAGCCGGCCAGTCCGGCCAGATCACCAACATCCTGGTTCCGAGGCCCCGGGAAGGACCGTTCGCTCGCACCTGCCTGAAGAGCCACCATCGTGCCCTTGCCGACCTGGAGCACGCCCCGCGGCTCGCCTTGCTTGCAAAGACGACGAGCGACCTGGAGCGTGCCCATCGGGATGGCGTCGTGGGGCTGGTGCTGGCAATCGAAGGAGCCGAGGCTCTCGAAGGTGACCTGGACATGCTGCATGTGTACTACCGTCTCGGCGTGCGCATGCTCGGCCTCACCTGGATGTATCGAAATGAGGTGGCCGAGGGAAACTGGGAAGACACCGGCGCCGGCCTATCGGGGTTCGGGGCCGAGGTTGTCCGCGAGATGAACGAGCTGGGAATCGCGGTTGACGTTGCGCACGCGACCGAGCAGACGTTCTGGGACACCTTGGAAGCGTCGACCGCGCCTGTCGTTTGTTCGCACGGTTCGTGCCGCAGTCTGGTCGAGAATTTCGACGATCACGCGCCGAGCCGCTACCTGAGTGACGATCAAATGAAGGCCTTGGCGGGGCAGGGGGGAGTGTTGGGGGTGTTCTTCAGCGCCAACCGCGAACTGGCCAAGCCCGAGGCCGACGTGAGCGACCTCGCGCGGTTCTTTGCGCATGCCGCGGAGGTGATGGGCCCGGAGCACGTCGCACTGGGATCCGACTTCGACGGGGGATTCCCGCCGCCAGGCCTGGAAGACGTGCGCGGCCTACCCAACCTGACCAGCGCGCTCATCGATCTCGGCTTCTCCGATTCCGAGCTGCTCGGCATCCTGGGAGGCAACTGGCTCAGGGTGTTGAGGACTGTGTGGGACTCGCCGTGAACGCGTTTGAGATCCTGGACGCGCACACCCACGTAGGAAGCGCGGCTTCGACCTGGAGCTTCTCCGACCACGATTACACTGCCGAGGAGCTGGTCGACCACATGGATCGCTGCGGAGTGACGGCCGCGGTGCTGATGGGGGGCGGCAGGCCCGACACGCTGCCGCTGATGAACGAGCGCTGCCGGGAGGCGGTGTCGGCCTACCCTCACCGTTTCTTCGGGTTCGTGCGCGTACACCCGTACCTCCCAGCATGGGAGGCGGAGCTCGAGCTTTACGTCATGGAGCACGGGTTCCGGGGCATCAAGCTGCACCCGACCCAAGACGCTTACGAGATCCTCGACTTCCGGGTCGACCGAGTCATGGAGCGGGCGGCCGCTTGGAAATTGCCGGTGATGGTGCATTCGGGAACGATTCCCTATGCCATGCCCGGCCAGATCGCCGACCTGGCCGCCCGTCACCCCGACGTTACGGTGATCATGGCCCACGCCGGGTCGTTGGAACTCTATCAGCACGCTATCCCTTCGGCGCAACGGGTCTCAAACCTGATCCTGGAGTTCTCCATGCTGATCCCGTCGGCAGCCAGGCGCGCGATCGACGCCATCGGCGCGGACCGGGTGCTCTATGGATCAAATTGGCCGGCTACCAGCATGCGAACCTGGATCGAGACGGTGAAGTCGCTGCCGACGTTTACCGACCTCGAGAAGGCGAACCTGATGGGACGGAACCTGCGACGACTCATCGATGCGTCCGGCCCCAGTGGCAGCGTGGGGGAACAAGATGCGAATCATTGACGCTCACGCGCATCTGAACCTGGAGCTGTACCCTCGCTCCCTCGAAGAAGCCGCCAGTCAGCGGGAGGTTGGAGCCGAACCTCTCATTGCGGAGATGGATCGCTGGGGAGTGGACGTGGTCTGTCTGATGGGTGGAGCGCCGTTCCGCTGGTGGAATTGGCAGCGACTTCCACACGGCGGGAACGAGGAGGTGCTCGCGGCGATGCGCAGCTACCCGGACCGGGTGGTGGGCTACTACATCCCCGACTCGTACGGCGAGCCAGCGACCGTCCGCCGGCAGCTGCGCGAGGCCGTCGAGGATTTCGGGTTTCGCGGCATCAAGATCCACTCCTGGCTATCGGCGCATCATGCCGATGCCGATCTGCTTGACGTCGTCTTCGAGTTCGCGCACGAGCGCGAGCTGCCGCTGATCTTCCACTCGGGGACGATCCCCTACAGCACACCGGCGCAGATGTTCCACGTTGCCAAACGCTATCCGGGCATCAAGGTCATCCTCGGCCATGGCGGCAAGACGGACCTGAATGCGGACTGCCTGGCGCTCGCCCACTACGCCGACAATCTCTATATCGAGTCGAGTGGCCAACCCAACAAGGTGTTTCTGGAGCGCTTCATTCGAGATCACGGCGCCGAGCGGGTACTGTTCGGAACCGATTGGCTGTCGCCGCTGGGCAGCAAGCTCCCCGCCCGCCTTATCGAAATCGAGGAACTGGACATCAGTGCCGCTGAGCGCGAGGACATCCTCGGCCGCAACGCAGCGCGGCTGTTCCGGCTGGACGATCGCTGACGGGCCGGGCACAGGGAGCAGCGACGGCCTCCGACCGGCTCGTTCTCAGGCCGCAGGGCATCCATTGACAGCTATTTTCGATTTGCGATATGATATACCAACCTCCGCTAGTCGGAAATCGAGTTCGCGAGACCCGGTAAAGGGGAGGATTGTCGCTGAAGGAGGGTCAACGAATGCGCATCCGTAGATTCGGACTTCTCGCCATTCTGCTGGTTGCCGGTGCTGTCACGACCTCGGCACTGGCACAAGCCAGTCCGTCCGGAACGTTGGTGGTGGCGCTCGACGCTACGCCGGCCAACCTGGACCAGATGTCCAACACCACCCTCGAAGTCGTGTTCCCCGCCGGTCACATCTACGAAACCCTGTTCGCATTCGATACCAGCTTCAGGCCCCAACCGGGACTGGTCGAGAGCTATGAGGTCGACGAGACCGGCAGTACCTGGACGTTCACCCTGCGCCAGGGAGTTCTCTTTCACAACGGCGACACAATGACGGTCGACGATGTCGAGGCGTCCTACAACCGTTGGCGCACGACCAGCCAGATCGCTCGGCAGTGGGATGACGTCATTTTCGAGCGAATCGACGACAACACGTTCCGCCTGGTCTCGCTTACCGCTCGCGGCAATATGCTGTTCGATCTCGCGCAGACCTCTCAGGCGCTGGTGATCTCGCCGGCCGAGGTGATCGAAGGCGTCGCCGCCAACGAACTGACCGAGTACATCGGCACGGGACCGTTCATGTTCGACAGCATGGTCCCCGACCAATACGTGCGCGTGCGGGCCTTCCCCGACTACGTCTCGCGGGACGAACCGTCAAGCGGCCGCGCCGGCGGCAAAGAGGCGCTGGTGGAGATGGTGGAGTTTCGCATCATCAAGGATGTTCCCACCCGCGTGGCTGCCTTGCGTGCCGGGGAGATCGACGTCGTGCCCGCGGGCATCTCGGGTTCCGATCGCCCCACCCTCGAGGCCGATCCCGACATAACGGTGCAGATCGTCCGCGGCTTCCAGAAGTGGGGACCGATCTTCAACGGCGCCCGGCCACTGGGCGGCAACCAGGTGCTCCGCCAGGCCGTCGCGGCGGTCCTGGACCACGAGGAACTGGCGTTGGCCATGGTGGGGGACCCGGACCTGTTCGAGATCCACCCCGGCCTGCCGATCGCGGACTCGTTCTTCAGCAGCGACGTCGCCGCAGACTCGTTCGATCAGCGAGACCCCGACAAGGCCCGCCGCTTGCTCGAAGAGGCCGGCTACAACGGCGAAGAGCTGGTGATCATCTCGACCAAGTCGAACGTCCTGCAGGACAAGATGGCCACTGTCATGGAGGCCCAGCTCGAAGAAATCGGAATGAATGTTCGCATCGACTGGTACGACGGCGCGACCATCAGGCAGGTGCGGACTCAGCCGGACCAATGGGACATCATTCCGGCTGGTTGGGGCACCACCTTCGACCCGGCGATCTACGGACAGGCGTTCACCTGCGAGTCGGGTTCCTGGACCGGTCACTGCTATCCGGAACTCGACGAGATCTTCGAGCGCGCGGCCGAGGCGTTCGATCCCGGTGACCGCAAGGAGATCTACGAGGAGTTGCAGAGGGCCATGCTCGAGGAGTTCGTTCCGCAGATCCTGCTGGCTGATTTCCATGCCCTCCGCGCCTACCGCTCCAACCTCAGTGGCGTGCAGGACTACAAAGACTTCATCGCCTGGAACGTAAGCAAAGAGTAGTCAAGTAAACGCTTGTTCGGGGAGACGAGGCCGATGACATGAGTGGTATCGCCCGCTACGCCATCGTGCGACTCGTCTCCCTCATTCCCGTCCTCTTTATCGTGGCGCTGGTGGCATTCGCACTGCTGCGCCTCATGCCGGGAGACCCGGCAACCGCAATGTTGCCCGTCGATGCACCGCTCTGGCAGATCGAGATGCTTCGCACGCAACTTGCGCTCGATCAACCCCTGCCCATCCAGTTCTACAGGTTCATCACGCGGCTGGCCAGCGGTGACCTGGGAGCCTCGCTGTTCTTCCGCCTTCCCGTTATCGAGCTGATAGCCCTTCGTTTCGAGTCGACACTGATACTTGCGCTGACCTCACTGGCACTGGCCATGGCAGTGGGCATTCCGATCGGCGTATGGGCCGCCGATCGCCGCGGCACCCTCCTCGACCAGTCGCTCATGGCCACCTCGCTCATCGGCGTATCGGTACCGAACTTCTGGCTCGGGCTGATGCTGATACTGGCGTTCGCGGTCGAGCGTCGCTGGTTCCCGGTCACCGGCTGGGTTTCCATAACCGATGACCCGGTGCAGACAATGCGATTCCTGGTGCTACCCACCATCGCTCTCGGGATGTCGGTGGCCGCCAGCATCGCCCGGATGTCCCGCTCCACCATGCTCGAGGTGCTGTCTCAAGATTACGTTCGGACCGGCCGCGCCAAAGGTGTCGCCCATCGCTCACTGTTGTACAAGCACTCGCTGCGCAATGCGATGATTCCGCTGATGGCAGCTATCGGCGTCAGCTTTTCGAGCCTTCTGGGAGGAGCGGTCGTCACGGAAACGGTGTTCAACATTCCCGGCCTCGGGTCGATGCTGGTGGACTCCGTCGCCCGACGCGACTTTCCAGTACTCCAGGCGCTTCTCCTACTGTTCGCGGCGACCAACGTCGTCGTCCACCTGTTTGTAGACCTGACCTACGTTCTATTCGATCCGCGGATCCAGTACGGATGACGCTCCATCGGCGAGCCGGGGAGGCGGTACGATGAATCCGGCGCTGCAGGGGCCGAAGCCGAGTTCGGTTGCACGAGCGGGACGTCGGGCACTGAGTCGTCTGTGGCGGGCGATGTACCGCAATCCGCTGATCGTAGCGTGTGTGCTCGTACTGGCGGCGATCATGCTGGCGGCGGTGTTCGCTCCGTTGCTGACTGAATACGAACCCAACGAGATCAACGTGCGCGACGCCTATGCCGTACCAGGAGGCGAGCACCTGCTCGGCACCGACGATCTTGGCCGCGACCTCTACAGCCGCATCCTCTACGGCGGGCGCGTCTCGCTCATGATCGCCTTCGGCTCGGCGCTGGGTGCCGGGATCATGGGCATGATCGTCGGCCTACTCGCCGGCTACTTCAGGCGCCTCGACTCCCCGCTGATGCTTCTCATGGATGGGATGATGGCGTTCCCCAGCCTCGTTCTGGCGCTGGTAGTGGTAGCGCTGCTGGGACCGAACCAGTTCAACATCCTGCTCGCCCTGATACTGGTATTCGGGCCACCCATCGCTCGTGTGGTACGCAGTTCGGTGCTGGTGCTTCGCGAGCTGGCCTTCATCGAAGCCGCTCACGCAACCGCTATCCCGGCGCGGCGGATAATAATCCGCCACCTGATGCCGAACGCAATCGCCCCCTGGTTGGTCCAGGTCACTTTGATCCTCGCTTACGCCCTGCTCACCGAGGCCGGACTCAGCTTTCTCGGTGTCGGCGGGTCCACCTCCAATCCCAGCTGGGGCGGCATCATCTCCGAGGGGCGTCTCGTTCTCTCACGTGCCCCCTGGCTCACCCTCTACCCCGGTCTCACCATCGCTATCACCGTCCTGGCGGTAAACCTGGTGGCCGATGCACTGCGGGACCGACTCGATCCCCGGCTACGGGGGAGTTGAGCCGGCAGCTCGGACCGGCGCGCCGAATCCTTACCCGGACGGCGAAAGACGCTACCTGAAAGGCCAGTCATGTTGATCGGTTATGTAAGTGATGAACGCTATTTGGCGCTGCACGACGTGAACGTAGAGTTCCTGCGCGGCGACGAGTCGGTCGCACGGGTTCGCTCCTCCCCCAGGGGCGCGATCTACGCCGATCTGCCCAACGGTGACTACACCGTCGAGTTGGCTCGCGACGGAAATGGCGCAAAGAGCGTGTCCCTGAGCCTACCGCTGCCCGAGGCACACCAGTTCCGCCTTCTCTCCGATAGCCTCTACGGCTACATGTGGCCCAAATGGGTCCGCTCCGGTGAAAGCGCCGAGTATTGCATTCACGCCAGTGAAGAGTGCCGGGTGAGCCTTTGGCGTTACGGACTCGAGAAGGAGTTCGTTCGCCTCATCAATTGGCACGGCGAGCATGGCCCACGGGCAAACGTGCAGGTCGTTCCCGACGGCGACTATACCCAGGCTGGTGTGCAGTGGAATCGGGTCGGCTACGACTCAAAACATCATTCCCTCCGCATAACCGCACCCGAACGATCCGGCCTCTACTACATCCATCTCGAGGGACGGTCCGGAGCATTTACCGCCCTCCCCTGGGTGGTGGCGCCGCGCTCGCCGCAGGCTCGCATCGCGGTGTTGGCCGCCACCAACACCTGGAATGCCTACAACAACTTCGGCGGCCGCAGCAACTATATCCACCCAGACCGGCTGCCCGACCGGCCTACCATGAACGCCCGCCTCGAGCTCGACAGATACCGTCCCGGCTACAACGCTTACGGCCATCCTAACGATTCGTACTTGCCGTTGTCCTTCATGCGCCCAGAGCCCGGCAACTTCGTGCCTTTGGAGGACCGGATAACGGACGCGATCCGTGGCCGGAACGAGTGCGCCCTCTCGCCCGCCGAATGGCGGTTGCTCGGATGGCTCGAGCGCGAGGGTTTCGACTATGACCTGTGGGCTGAGGCGCATCTGCACCATGGTCAGCTGGATCTGGATGAATACCAGATTCTGATGATAAGCGTGCACCCGGAGTACTGGTCGGCGGAGATGTACCGGCAGGTGAAGAATTGGGTGATAGAGCGCGGCGGTCGGCTGATGTACCTGGGCGGGAACGGAATCGACGGGCCGGTGGAGTTCCTGGACGAGTCGACCCTCCGATTCCTGAACCATGTTCCTGAGGACGCTTCGTTGCAACCGGGCGAGATCTTTCGAAATCGCTTCACGCAGGCGGTGGAGTCACCGGCGCAGCTGCTGGGCGTCGTTTACGATGACCGCGGAATAATGACGGCGGCTCCTTACCGCGTGCTGGACGATCAGCACTGGGCCTTCAGCGGCAGCGGTCTCCACAACGGCGACCTGTTCGGAGTCACCTCGCTCGGTGAGCGCATCAGTGGAGGCGCATCCGGCCATGAGACGGACAAGGTCTCCCCGCTCTTCTCTCCTGCCGGGGTGGAGGTTCTCGCCAAAGGCACGAATCCCGACGATGGCGGGGCGGACATGATCTGCTACCGGTCCGCGTCCGGCGGCCGGGTTTTCTCTACGGGTTCGATTACCTACGTGGGGTCGTTGTTGGTCGACGACCCGCTATCGAAGGTAACGTCGAACGTGCTCAACAGGTTCCTCGACTGAGACGGGCGGTCCAGCCGCCAGCCCGGTAAAACCGAGCTGGTCGAGCAGGAAGACGTTCTAAGGCCAGCAGCAAGAACCGGTCGGCGGCGCAGGCAGGGCCTTGACCGGTGCCGGCAGTTCAGCCGGGAAGGCCGGTCGAGCCAGGAAGGACGTACAGACCCGGAAGGCGCGGCATCTCCAGGCGGAGTGTCATCTCCATGTTCCCGCAGGACTGCCCGATCCGCAGGTCTCCTGTGGCTCCGATCAGCATGAGCGCTTCGACCGGGCTGATCCGCATGCCGGCCTCCATCAGACGGAGCATATCGTCGACCGCCATACGGCGGGCCTCGCTGAAGTCGCGGCTCCAGCCGGTCGTCACGATCCGGTCGGCCGTCTCCAGGCGTGGACCCGGTAATGCGACGTTCTTATGTAGTTCGACCGCCACGGTGACATCGGCCGCAGTCTCCACGCCTCCGCAGCTGAGCTCGCCGTCACCCATTGCGGAGTGAACGTCGCCCAGGTAAAGCATTGCCCCTGCCACCTGGACGGGCAGGTATATACGCGTGCCGGTGGTAACCAGGATGCAGTCCAGGTTTCCTCCATTTACGCCTATGCTGCCCGACCTGGGGGAGTCGGCGTGGGCCACTCCGATCTCTCCGATCATCGGCCGTAACGGAAAGCTGATGCCGTTCTTCCAGTGAGCCAAGCCGTCGTGATTGGCGATGATCCCGATCTTGCGATCGGCGATTCGCCCATCGGGCACCACGTAGCCGAGGTCCGCCGCCGCCATGTATCCACGAGGGGCGAGCTCGATGCCCTGCACCTCGACCGACAGTACGTCTCCAGGCTCCGCCCCGGCGATTTCGATCGGTCCTGTGAGGGCGTTGGACCTACCGCCGGGCGGAGGCGGATATTCCTGCAGGGTGCCTGGCTCGCCTTTCAGGATGGCGCCCGATCTCGGATCCCTCGTCTCCACTACGACGATCTGTCCCGGCCGGATGGAGGCTCGCGGCGAGGTGGTGGGCGAGTAAGCGAACTCGCCGATGGAACGATCTATATGCGTCGACATCAGCTTCGCTCACCTTTGACCTTCGTGCGCCGGGCAAGGAACTTCGCCGTTTTCAGGATGTGTTCGCGCATCGTCGCATCCGCCTTCTCCGGATCACCTGCTGCAATGGCTTCGAACACGGCTCTGTGTTCGCTGAAGCCTTCGACCATCTGCGTATGGTCGGACAGCGCCTGGGGCCGGGTAATCTCGTCGTAGCGGCGCATCACGGCCGACATCTGCTTTAGCGGATTGTTGCGGGCGACGTCGATAATTAGTCGATGGAACCTCTCGTTGGCGCGAACGGCCTCTGCAACATCCCGCCGGCTGGTGGACTCCTCCATCACCTCGAGCTGGGCGCGCAACTCGGAGAGGTCCTCGCTTGTTGCCTTGTTGGCTGCGAGGTAGGCCGCCGTTCCTTCGAGCGCCGCTCGGATGAGGCCGTATTCGGCGGTGATCGAGCCAATGCCCTCCGCTACGACGCTCCCCTTCATGGGCGCGGAGTCGACCAAACCCTCCAGCGCGAGTCGTTGCAGAGCCGCCTTGACAGGCGTGGTACTAACGCCCATGAGCTTTGCCAACTCGCGCTCCTTGAGAGGCTCACCGGGAGCGAATACGCCCTCGAGGATTGCCTCTCTGAGCGTGTCCGCCGTCTTGTCGGTGATCGAACGGTGTTCGGTTCGCAACTGGCTGAGGTTCTTTGGTTTGGAATTGGTCTGCATCTAACCGGGTACCCCCGTCTCGTGGGATGGCCGAAGGCGGCGAGCGAAGCGCTCGAGACCGGGGGAGAGCCGAGGCCTTGCCATATGCAATATGATATCAGAGGTATCAGCGCGGGCGCGCCACCATTCCTTGTTTCTGCGGCCGTGTGAGCGATCAGGCTTGCTGAACGGAGAGTTGAACGGTGACTGCACCGCACGCCCACCCCAGGATCGTCAGCCAAGAGCTTACCCCGTCGTTCAGGGAAATACTCACTTCGGACGCGTTGAACTTCGTTGCAGGTTTGCAGCGAGAATTCGATCAGCGCCGTCGAGAGTTGTTGGCCGAGCGGGAGGTGCGTCAGGCGGCGATAGCTAAAGGTGAG
>JBBDRK010000032.1:0-12135 GCA_040905465.1 Trueperaceae bacterium
GACTCGAAGTTTCCGGGCCACCGCGGCTTCATCAGGGTCAACCGAACAGTCGCCAGACTCTCGGTTCCGGATGCGAATCTGTCACGGTTCCATCACCGTCCGTTCCACTATCACGGCCACCGCACCCTCGTGCACCGCGATGCGCGGTCCGTCCATCGCCCGGTTGGCCAGACCTAACCCGACCCCGAAGGGCAGGGGAGCGTCGGAAAGCGGGTAGTCTGCCCCGGCGACGGTGCAACGGGACTGCTCGAGCGCCAGCAGGCTGAACGTCATGCCGGGCGGCAGCGCCAGGTCGAGGGTGTCGCCGGCCGTCAGCGGATAGGCGTCGCGCACGCCATCGTGAAGCGAGATGGCTATCCCCTGTGTCCGGAGCCGTGCTCCTATCAGCAGCGCAGCCAGCGACTGGTCGAGCCGGGAGCCGAAGGCCCCCAGCACCAGCAACTCATCGGCGCCCCGCTCCATGGCCAGATCTATCGCCAGCTCGAGATCGAGCTGGTCCTTGCGGACCGGGTGACGCAGTTGCGGAAGTTCCGGAAAGCTTGCCAGGTCGGCTTCCGCTACCGAATCGAAGTCGCCCACGATCGCCGCCGGCTCGAGCCCCAGCGCCAGTGCGTGCCGCAGCCCCGAGTCAGCCGCCAGAACGAGCGAGTGGCCCGCCAGCAACTCCTCGAGGTGAGGCGACGGCGCCAAACGGCCGCCGGCCAGGATCACCGCCTTCATCGTCCTGCCTCCGGCAGAGCACTCGCCCGGTAGCTCACGAGTCTTCCAACTCCACCCAGGCCGACGCCGGAACGTCGAGTCCCACTTCGTCCCCTGCCGACGGGTCCGACGGCAGCTCGCGCCGATACCCCTCCCAGGTCAGGCCGGCGCCCCAGGAGGGGACGACCAGCGTGAGCCGTAAGCGGTGGCCCGCTCGCTCCACGGCCTCTACCCGGGCCGGCAGGCCGCCCGTCAGGCTCACCAGGTCGTCACGCAACAGCAACGGTCCCGGACCGAGTCCGGGAGCGCTCACTTCCCCTCTCCCAAAGATGTTGCGGTACCCGAGGAAGCGTGCCGACCAGGCATCGCGGGGGCGAGCCAGCACCTCGTCGCTCGGCCCAAGTTGGACGATGCGACCGGCCTTCATGAGCGCAACCCGCTCGGCAATTGCGAACGCCTCCGCCTGGTCGTGGGTAACGTACAGCGCCGTCACCCCCAGGTCGGCGAGGAGCGTTCTCAGTTCGAGTTGCAACGATTGCCGCAACTCTGCGTCGAGGTTCGACAGCGGCTCGTCGAGCAGCAGCAGCGAAGGCTCCACCGCCAGCGCTCTGGCCAGCGCTACCCGCTGCTGCTGCCCGCCGGAGAGCTCGAACACCCTCCGCCGCTCGTAGCCGGCCAGCCCCACCACTTCCAAAAGCTCCGCCACCCGCCCTCTGACCTCGGCGGCGGGTCGCCGCTGCTCCACCAGCGAGAAGCCGATATTGCCGGCCACGTCCAGGTGCGGGAACAGCGCATAGTCCTGGAACACCACCCCCATGGCACGCTTCTGAGGCGGAAGCCCGGTGATCTCGCGTTCGCCGTGCACGATGCGGCCGCGGTCGGGGTGTTCGAGCCCGGCCACCAGGCGCAGCAGCGTGCTCTTGCCGCACCCGGAAGGTCCCAGGAGTGCGACGGTCTGGCGTTGCGGCAGCTCGAGCGACACAGCCTCCAACGCGCGGATGGAGCCGAATCGCTTGCTGAGGTCGACAAGACGGAGAGTCATCGGGGCGTGCCGATCATACCGTCACAACTCGCCGGAACTCGCACCGGAGCGCTCCAGGACCATCATCGCCAGGGCGGTGACGGCCATCAGAATCACCGCCAGCGCGAGTGCGGATGCGTAGCTGAGCGCCCCCGGCCGACCCAGGCGGTCGAAGATCGCCACCGGTATGGTGGCGAACTCCGGCCGGGTAATCACCAGCGTGGCACCGAACTCTCCCATCGACACGGCGAATGCGAAGGCGGCGGCGGTCGTGAGCGATGGCCTCAGAAGCGGAAGCTCGACACGGAGGAGCCGCGACCGGGACCCCGCGCCGAGCGTGGCCGCCGCCTCCGTCAGGCTGGCGGGAAGGGCGCGCAACGCCGGCAACAACGCCCGAGCAACGAACGGGAAGGCCACCAGAGTGTGAGCGCACAGCAGCCCCCAGGGGCTTGTTGCCAGGCGCGGGAAGGCCAGGAGATAACCGAGCCCCAGCGTCACGGCACTGGCCGCCAGCGGCAGCAGGCTGGCCTCGTCGAGCCAGCGCCAACCCCCCCGTACCACCGCATAGGCGAAGGCGAAACCGAGCGCTACCGCCGCAACCATGGTGCCGGCGGCGAACAGCAATGAGTTCGATACGGCGGCTCCGGCGCCCGTGAAGGTGGCCGTCCGCTGCCCCTGGGCGAGTGCCCGGAAGCCTGCCAGCGACGGTTCTCCCTGACCCGACGGCCAGAAAGCCTGCACGGTGAGAGCGACCAGCGGCGACAGCACCAGCACCGCGGCGAAGGTCAACTGCAGCGCGAGCAGGACCTTTGCCACCGTTCGGGGCTTGGGCAGCGGCCGGCCGGAACCGGCCATGGCGACCGCCAGTCGGGACTGCAGCACCACGTAGAACCGGCTCACCAACGCCACCACCAGTAACTGGGCGATAACCAGCACGGCGGCGGCGTCGAGGCGCAGGAGGCGGGCGGTGAGCCGGTAGATCTCCACCTCGACAGTGGGCAGCCCTGGCGCCAGGATCAGGATCACACCGAACGAGGTGAATGTGAACACGAAGACCAGCGCTGCCGCAGCCGCCAGCGCCGGCGCTGCCAAGGGGAGGTCTATCCGCCAGATCGTGCGCCAGGAGGTCGCTCCCAACACCGCCGAGGCGTCCCGAAGGCGCGGAGCGGTCGCCTCGAGGTAGGAGCCCACCACGCGCACGACGACCGGGTAGTTGTAGAACACGTGAGCGAGCAGGATCAGTGTCAGCGTCCCGCGAAGGTCGAGTCCGAGGACGCCGCGGGGACCGACCAGCGCCAGGAATCCGATGGCAGCGACCACGGTCGGCATGACGAAGGGGACCGTGAAGGCACTGCGCAACAGCCGCTTGCCGGCGAAGTCGTAGCGGCCGAACAGCAGCGCGCCGGGCAGTCCGAAGAGCACGGTCAGCGCCGTCGACAGCAGCGCCTGGGCCAGTGTGAAGCCGAACCTGCCCCAATAGTAGGGATTGCCGAGCACCGCCAGCAGCCCTTCCACATCCGCGCTGCGTGCGACGATCGCCGCCAGCGGGAAGAGAAAGAACACGGCCAGGAAGGCAACCGCCAGAAGACCGAGGCCGTGCGCCAGCGTTTGATCTCGCATTGCCGCAAGTGTACCGGCAGGAGCGAGCGGTCGCTCTATTGACAGGAATCGGGTTGGCCGCTAATGTTATTGCCGATAGCGAGCAGTGGAGCACAGATGACGAAGATCTTCCACATCTACCTCACCGGCGACCCGCAAGGGGAGGAGTCTGCCTGCTCGTAGCCTAGTCGACTGACCGCTTACGACCGTGGGTGACTCCGAGAGCGCCCACGGTCGTTTCTTTGTCCCCAACGACCGGGCCTCCGGCGCGCCATCAACGACGACGACCTGTCCAGCGTAGGAGATCATGACCAGCAGCAGCTTCAACCGAGCCGGAACCGGCGACCGCCGGAACCAGGGCAGCGGGGCCACCCTCGCTCGCTACCTCAGGCCTCAACTCGGCAAGGTCGTGTTGATGGCTGCCCTTCTGGTCGGCGCGATCGGCCTGCAACTGTCCATCCCGCAGATCCTTCGCGGTTTCATAGACAACGCAATGGCCGGGGTCCAGGTGGCAGAACTGCGCCGGACCGCAGTCTGGTTCCTGGCGATCGCCTTCGGCTACCAGTTGCTGGCGGCCGTGGCGACCTACGTGGGTGCCGACGTGGGCTGGACGGCGACCAATCGACTCCGGCGCGAGCTGGCCGGCCACATCCTGGGGCTCGACATGTCCTTCCACACCGCGCGCACGCCGGGCGAGATGATCGAGCGGATAGACGGCGATGTGACCGCCTTGTCGAACTTCTTCAGCCAGTTCTCGGTACGCGTTTTCGGAGGGTTGCTGCTGCTCCTGGGCATCCTGATCCTGCTGTGGTTGGAGAACCCGCTGGTTGGTCTGGTCCTCACCCTGTTTACCGGTCTCGAGCTCGTGGTCCTGGCCTGGACGCGGCGGTTGGGCGTGCCGGCGACGATCGAAGAGCGCGAGGTGAACGCCAGGCTGTTCGGCTTCATCGAAGAGCGGTTGGGCGGCATAGAGGACTTGCGCGCCAACGGCGCCGGCGCTCACGCCGTGCACCGTTTCGGTGCGGTGATGCGCGACTTCTTCCACGGCACCCGCAGAGCCTGGATGATGCGTTCGCTCGGGTGGCTGCTGTCGTACGGCTTGTTCATCGCCTCCAGCGCGACACTATTGGCCGCCGCGATAGTGCTCGTGTCGCAGGGTTCGATCACCCTCGGGACCGGTTACATGATCTTTCAGTATCTGGTGATGCTGCAGACTCCGATCGACCAGATAACCCAGCAGATGCAGGAGTTGCAGAAGGCAGCGGCCAGCATCGGACGGGTACGCAACCTGTTCGCGGAGCAGGGGACGCCCGAGCCGACGGGAGGACCGGTACTGCCGGCCGGTGCCCTGGCGGTCGAGTTCGACCGGGTCTCGTTCGCCTATGGCGAACCCGTAACCAACGGCGATCCTTCGGATGCGGCCGCTGGCGATCACAGGGCTGGCGCCGACGGAGGCCGAGATCGGCCCGGCGGCACGCTGAACGACGTGAGTTTCCGGTTGCCGGCGGGCAAGGTCCTGGGACTGCTGGGGCGCACCGGCAGCGGCAAGACGACCATGACGCGCCTGCTCTTCAGGCTCTACCAGCCGACCTCGGGGCGGATAGTTCTCGGTGGAGTGGAGTCGGCGAGGGTGAGGACCGGATCGTTGCGAGGACGCGTGGGGCTGGTAACCCAGGAGGTGCAGCTCTTTCAGGCGAGCGTTCGCGACAACCTCACCTTCTTCCGCCAGGACGTGCCCGACGAGGAGCTGACGGACCTGTTGAACGGCCTGGGCATGAGTCGCTGGTTGGCTTCGCTGCCGGAAGGACTCGACACCATTCTCACTGCCGGGGGCGGCAACCTCTCGGCCGGCGAGGCCCAACTGCTCGCGTTCGCCAGGGTGTTCCTCAAGGATCCCGGACTGGTGGTGTTGGATGAACCGTCGTCTCGACTCGATCCGGCGACTGGGCGTCAGCTCGAGCGGGTAGTCGACCGGCTCCTTGCCGGCCGTACCGGCATCCTCATCGCCCACCGGCTGGAGACGGTGCAGCGAGCCGATTACGTCATGGTGCTCGACGGTGGACGAGCGGTCGAGTTCGGCGAGCGGCAGCGGCTGGTCCTCGACCCGGAGAGCCACTATGCGCGCCTGCTTGCCGCGGCCGGGCTGGCAGACGCGCCGGTGGGCGCCCGGTCCGGAACCGCGGCCGGCACCGCGGCCGGCACCGCTCTCGGCACCGCTCTCGGCACCGTTGCCGATACCAGCGAGCAGGCGTTGGCGAGCGGCCGGCGAGGCCAGGGGAGGGCAGGCCGATGAGCGGTTCGCATCCGGACCCG
This sequence comes from Trueperaceae bacterium, assembly GCA_040905465.1. Classification (GTDB taxonomy): domain Bacteria; phylum Deinococcota; class Deinococci; order Deinococcales; family Trueperaceae; genus DASVCN01. The sequence goes on from JBBDRK010000032.1 coordinate 5,633, forward strand.
TTGCGACTGGCCATCAGGCTGGTCGGCCACCGGCGTCCACTCTTCCTATTCAATTGCCTGCTCTGGGGCGTGATCCACTCCCTTCCGGTGCTCTACGGGGTGTTCGTGAAGGCGCTCTTCGATGCGCTCACCGGCGAGAGCCCGGCCGGGGCCAGCCCCTGGACGTTCCTCGCCCTGGCGCTGGCGGTAGACGCCGCCAGGCTCATCGGCCTGGCCGGCGGCATCCGGACCTGGAGTACCTACTGGATAGAGATCACCCTGCTGGTGCGCCGCAACCTGCTCGAGTACCTGCTCACCGCCCCCGGCTCGAGACGCCTGCCGGACTCGCCGGGCGAAGCGATAAGCCGCTTTCGGGACGACGTGAACGACATCGCGGAGTACGTGGAGACCTGGATCGACTTCTGGGGGCTGGCCGCTTTCGCGCTGGTGGCGTTGACAGTGATGGTCAGCATCGATCCGTTGATGACCGGCCTGGTTTGCCTGCCCTTGGTGCTGACATTCCTGCTCACCGGGTTGCTCAGGCCCCGCATCCGCCGGGTGCGCAAGCTGATGCGCGAGACCACCGGTCGCGTCACCGACTACATCGGTGAGATGGCGGGCGGTGTCCAGGCTCTCAAGGTTTCGGCGAGCGAGGAGTCTGCGCTCCGTCACTTCGACCGGCTGAATGGCAGACGCCGTCAGGCAGCGCTGGAAGACACGCTCATAACCGAGCTGTTCAAGTCCGTCACCGACAACATGGTGAACGTTGCTACCGGGATCATCCTCCTGCTCGCCGCCGGGGCGCTTCGGGACGGCAGCTTCACGGTGGGGGATTTCGCGCTGTTCGTGGCCTACTTGCCCCGCCTCACCGGCGTGATGTCGTTCATCGGCGCGATGCTGGTGCAGCACAAGCGGACCGCCATCGCCTTCGAGCGGCTCGAGCGTCTCATGGCAGGGGCCGGCAGCGAGGTCGCGGTGGCCGATTCGGTCCTGCCCGTTCACGGGCTGCCACCGGTTTTCCGGGATCCGCGCCCGGAACCGTTGCCGCTGCGCACCCTGGAGGTAGCCGGGTTGAGCTACCGCCATCCGGACGGAGCTCACGGCGTGGAAGACGTCTCCTTCACCCTGGAGCGAGGGTCGTTCACCGTGATCACCGGTCAGGTCGGCTCTGGTAAGTCGACGCTCCTAAGGGTGCTGCTGGGTCAACTGCCGGCCACCGCCGGGAGGATCGGTTGGAACGGTCTGCAGGTCGACGATTCGGCGTCGTTTTTCGTGCCGCCGCGCAGCGCCTACACGCCGCAGGTGCCCCGGCTGTTCAGCGACACGCTGCGCGAGAACCTGGTGCTCGGCGCGGACGTCACCGCCGACGCCGTCGCCAACGCTCTCGAGCTCTCGGTCATGAGCGAGGACGTCGCGCGCCTGGACCGGGGTCTCGACACGCCGGTAGGTAGCCGCGGCGTCAAGCTCTCCGGCGGCCAGGTGCAGCGCAGCGCGGCGGCGCGCATGTTCCTGCGCGAAGCCGAGCTGCTGGTGTTCGACGATCTGTCGAGCGCGCTGGATGTGGAGACCGAGACCCTGCTGTGGCAGCGCCTGGAGCGGTGGAAGGGCGTCACCTGCCTGGTGGTTTCACACCGTCCGGCAGCGTTCGCGCGAGCCGACCGGATCCTGGTGCTGAACGACGGCCGGCTGGTTGTCGCCGGGACTGCCGACGAGCTACGGCTGGCTGAAATGGGAGCAGGGTCACGGTAGCGGCGGCACTTCGACGCTGGGATTGCACACACGCCCCCCGGTTGGTGTATAACAGTTCCTCGGCAGGGGAGTAATAAAGATGATGAGCATTCTCAGACGGCTAAAAGACAGATTGTTCGGCAATGACGCCGGCCGCGTGCGCAATCGGACCGTCCGCCGCGAGCGGGCCACCTTGCGGCGCTGGGCAGAGCGCGCGCAAGGCGACCGCTTCAATCTCTGACGGCGACTCCCAGCGTACCTGACGACAGCCAGCGCTCAGCGAGCCTGTTCCGGATCGCGACCCTGCGACACTACCTGAGTCCAAAGGTCCAGCCAGCGCTCGAGACCTTCGGCGATCAGACCGGGTGCCAGTTCGGCGGTCTGCTCCTCGTCGGGAACGTCGGCGTGGAGCTCGAACTCCCGCGGTAGCGGCACATCCTGCCGCACCGGGTACACGAACATCACGCCTGGGATATCGGCCTGCACCTCTTCACTCAGAAGGAAATCGATGAACAGCCGGGCCGCGTCCAGATTCTGGGTGCCGCGGAGGATACCGGCCGCCTCCACCTGCCGGTAGGCGCAGCTTCGGCAAAGCAGGTTGGCCGTCGGCGAGCTGTCGAGCGGCTCTTCGGCAAACATGACCTCGGCCGCCGGACTGGTGGCGTACGAGAGAACGATCGGCCGGTCGCCGCCGTAGCGGGTGAAGGCGGTGTAGTAGGCGTCGGACCAGCCGCTGGCGACCTGCAGGTCGTTGTCGCGAAGGTCGGCCCAGTAGCTCAGCCAGCCGTCGTCTCCGAAGCGCTCGACGGTAGTGAGCAGGAATGCCAGGCCGGGCGAAGAGGTAGCCGGGTCGGCCACCACAGTCAGGCCGCGGTAGCGGGGCGCGGTGAGTTCGGAGATGTCCTGGGGAGGAGCCAGGCCTTCGCGCTCGAACCAGCCAACGTCGATGTTGAACAGCACGTATCCGACGTCGATCGGTGTTACCCGGTGTTCCGGGTCGAACACGAAGCGCTCCGGCACCTTGTCGAGCAGGGGGCTGCGGTACGGCTCGAAGATGTTCGCCTCGAGTGCCCGCGTGAGCAGGCTGTTGTCGACGCCGAACAATACATCGGCGATCGGGCGGGCGCGCGTGAGGATGGCGCGGCTCACCACCTCGCCGGCATCGCCCGCCGGCAGTATCTGTACGTCCACTCCCGTGTCCTGGCTGAACCGGTCCAGCACGTCGCTGGAAAGGTCGAAGGAATCGTGGGTGAGCACTCTGAGCGGCTGGGCGTGGCCCACGGCGAGCAACAGCAGGCTTAGCGTCAGGACGATGCTTCTGAACATTTTGTGGCCCTTTCCGTCACCGGAGAGGAGCGCGAACATAGGCGGGAGTCTTGGGAACATCACGCTTCCTACGCCCGTACGAACGGGATCAGGTACTAGGGTCTGCTCTCAGCCAAGTGACGCGTGTCGCGCCCGAGGCACCCCTGGTGACGAATCAAAGCTACCCCTTGCGGCGGGGCCTGTCAATCACCGGTCGGGGACCGTCGTGCCTGCGCCGGCTCGACTTCGCTTGCCACATGCTCATCGTCCCGTCCGGTCACTGACGTCAGCCGGCGGCCGGTACCGATTCGGGCCCGGCGCGGCCCTTCCGGCGCCGTCCCGACCGACCGGTCCTCCGATGCTCGTGCGAGCCCCGCTGCGCGGATCGGGTAGTTTCAACGCCGCAACCGCCAGGGTGACCAGGAAGATCGCGCTGCCGGCCAGGAAAGCGGCGCGGTAGCCGAACAGGCTCGCCACTCCGACGCCGACCAGCGGTGCCACCGCACGCGAGCCGGACATCACAGAGTTGTCCAGGCCGAATGCGCTGCCGATCCGTCCTCCGCTGCTGTAGCCGGTCAGCAAGGCAGACAGGGACGGCATCACACCCCCAATTGCCACGCCGCTCAGCGCGTTCAGCAACAGCAGTTGCCAGGGGTGGGTTACGAAAGCCATCGGAATGTAGGCGAGGGCGGCGGCCAACGCCGACCAAACCAGTATCCGCTTGTGGCCGACGCGGTCGCCGAGGTTGCCCAGGAAGATGGCGCTCGCCGTTCCGGTGGCCGAGGAGATCCCGATCACCAGTCCTATCATCGTGCCTACCCGCTGGGGATCCACCATTATCAGGGGGATGAACAGCGGCAGCACCGGCACCAGCAGGCCGCGCCCCAAAGTGGAGGTAAAACGGGCCGTAAAAGCCACCGCCACCCCGCGCGTGCCCAGGATCTGTTGCCAGTCGCCCAGCACTCCGGCGCCAGCAGCTCGTGACGGCTGGAACTTCTCGCGAACGCCGAACAGCACCAGCACCCCTCCCAACGTCAGCAACGCCGCGGTAACGACGAACGCGATGCGAAATCCGTAAAGGTCGGCGAGCACCCCGCCCAGCACCGGCCCCACCGCCACACCGCTCCACAGGGCGGTTTGCAGCACCCCCATCGCATAGCCGGAGCGTTCCTTCGGTGTGATCGACGCCACCAGGGCGTTGGCGGCCGACCCGATACCGGTGATGAGGCCCTGAATCGCCCGGAGCAGAGTGAGTTCCTCCGCGCTGCGGGCGAACGCCATGAGAAGTATTATCACCGCGCCCCCGAACATCGCGCGCGCCACCATCGGCTTGCGGCCAAGGCGGTCGGCGGCGGCCCCCCACAGCGGCGAGGCGATCATCATGGTGATCGCCTGCGCGCTGAACACCGCGCCCGCCCAGAACACCAGGCTGGTACCGGTGCTCGATCCGAGCGACTCGACGTAGTTGGGAAGGAACGGGAAGATCATCGAAAAGCCGATCGCCGACAGCAACTGGGCAACGCTCAGGACTATCAGCGCCCGGCGCCAATCGGTCCCATCCCGGTTGTCATCTTGCCGACTTTTCACGATGCCGTTCGCATGCCCGTTCCCTCGGCCGACGCATGCAATCGCCATGGTACCGCCGGCCACGAGGAGCGACAGTTGCATCGGCCGGATGGGTACGAACGGATCGCCACCGGGCGGGACCGGTGTTGACGTCGCATACCACCGGTGCTAACGTCGAATCGTTCGGCGTCAAAGCTCCATGTCTCCTTCGGCATCCTGGTGGCCGGCCCGGCCGGCGCTCCAGCCGTCCCGGGAGACCCCGTCCCGAACGTTTGTCCGCAACGGCCCTCGGGCCATCGACAGAAGCAAAGGAGACCCTGATGACAAGTGCGCCCATGTTACGTCGCTTCATTTCGCTCGCTTCGGCGGCTCTGCTGGTTCTAGGTGCAGTGGCACATGCAGAACTCGACGACATCCTGGCGGAGGGGGAGGCGGTCTTCGTGATGTCCGGAGAATATCCGCCCTTTTCCATGCCGGATGAGAATGGCGAGATGATCGGCTTCGATGCCGACGTGGCCCGTGAGTTGGCCGCCCGGCTGGGCGTCGAACCGAAGCTGCAACAGGCGGAGTTCTCGTCGATCATCGCCGGCATTCAGGCAGGCGTTTTCGACGTAACCGTGGCATCGCACGCCCGTACCCCGGAACGGGAGCGAGCTGTTACCTTCCTGGAGACGCCGTACTACTACAGCGGAGCGCAGCTCTTCGTGCGTGGCGACTCCGAGTACACCAGCCTGGAAGAGCTGGAAGCGGACAACGCAGCCATCGCTGTCGACCTGGGTGGCACCAACCAGCAGTGGCTCGCCGATCACGGCTACCCCAACATCGCCACCTACTCAGGCATTCAGGATGAGTTGCAGGCGGTGCAGTCCGGTCGGGCCGCGGCCATCTTCACATCGCCGATCGTCGGCAACCTGGCGATCAAGGATCAGGGCGTCGATATCAAGCCCATCGACGAGCTCCTTTTCGAAGAGAACGCATGGGTGACCATCGCCGAGGATCAACCCGAGCTCGAGGCTGCACTAAATGAGGCGCTCAACGAGATGCGCGCCGACGGCACGCTTCGCGAGATAAGCATGAAGTGGATCGGGGCGGACATCACCACGCCCCCGGGCGAGTAGGAGTGTTCGGGTGTTCCGGCCGACCGGCCGGAACACCCCACTCGAAACCGGCCCCTGAGCAATGATCGAGTCCCTCGTCGATATCTTCAACCCGCAACACACGCGGCTGCTGCTGCGTGGGGCGCGCATAACCATCGAGGTCACCCTCCTTTCCGGCCTGTTCGGTCTAGTTCTGGGAATGATGGCCGCGCTGGGGCGCATGGCGCCCAGCAGGATCAGCAAACTGATCGCCGGCATCTACATCGAGTTCTTTCGCGGCACGCCGCTGCTGGTACAGCTGTTCATCGTCTATTTCGGGTTGCCTTCGCTCCCCTTCGTAGACCCGATGCCGGCGTATTGGGCGGGCGTGACCGGGCTGAGCCTCTACGCCGGTGCCTATTTCTCCGAAATAATCCGTGGTGCGTTCGCCGCCGTCCCCTCCGGTCAGGAAGAAGCAGCGCGGGTTCTCGGCTTCGGACCACCCGGCGCCTACCGGTTCGTGCTGGTCCCGCAGGCGATTCGCAACGCGGTGCCGGCCCTGGGCAACCAGTTCATCTCGCTGATCAAGGACTCCTCGCTGGTTTCGATCATCACCGTCACCGACCTGCTCCAGGCCGGGCGAACGGTTATCAACCGGACCTTCGAGCCTCTGATCGTCTACCTGGCGGTGGCGCTGGTCTACTTGCTGCTCAGCAATCTGTCGGCGATAGCCGTGGGCGCGATCGAGCGGCATTACAACAAGCCTTACCGGCGCGCCGGCTGAACAGGGCGTCTCGGCAGCGGGTATCGGTCGTGCCGCCAGACGGCGCGGCCGACGGCAGCGGGTAT
>JBBDRK010000032.1:12235-43196 GCA_040905465.1 Trueperaceae bacterium
CGGCAGCGGGTATCGGTCGTGCCGCCAGACGGCGCGGCCGACGGCAGCGGGTATACTCTCGTGCCGTGATCGTCGCCGACGCAACACTCGAAAAGCTGTCGTTTCTCCGAATCCGGGCGGCGCTTGCCGAACGCTCGTCGACGCGCTTCGGTGTCCGACTGGCGCTGGAACTGGCGCCGCTGACCGACGCAGACGAGGTGCAACGGGCGCTGGAGCGATGCGACGAGGTGCTGGCTGGTGGCGATCTGTCGCTGGGCGGCATCGAGGACATAGAACCGCTGCTGGCCAGGCTGCGTGAGGGTGGCTTCGCCGACGGCAGCGAGCTCCTGGAGATCGCCTATACTCTCGACTCGGCCGCTCGTGTCAAGCGGGCGATAGTTGCATCCGGCCGCCCCCGGCTGACCGAGCTGGCGTCGGGAATGGGGTCCTTCGACGGCGTGCTGAGGCAGGTGCGTGAGCAGTTGGACGCCGACGGAAACGTCAGAGACGACGCCACTCCCAAATTGCGCGACATACGCCGGCGCCTGAATCCGCTTCGCAATCGGATCCGGGAGCGGCTTCAGCAGCTTCTCGGGCACTATTCCGAACATATCCAGGACGCCATAGTCACCCTTCGACGCGATCGCTTCGTGATCCCCGTCAAAGCCTCCTCGCAGTCGCGAGTGCCCGGGATCGCCCTCGACAGCAGCGACTCAGGTGCCACCGTCTTCATCGAGCCTTCCTCGATCGTGCCACTCAACAACGAGCTGGCGCTGCTCGAGTTCGAGGAGCGTGACGAGGTCCGGCGGATCCTGATCGAACTCGGCAGGCGCCTGTCCACGGCGCCGGGCGTGGACGAAACCCTGGAACTGGTCGGCCGGCTCGATCTCAGTCAGGCCGGCGCGGCGCTGGCTCGCGACTGGCGGCTGGTTCGGCCCACCTTTTCGGGCGGTGGCCGGGTCCGCCTCCAGGGCGCGCGCCACCCGTTGATCGAGGGCTGCGTCCCGAACGACCTGGAGCTCAGCGCGGATCTGCGCCTGCTGGTGGTAACGGGCCCGAACGCGGGCGGCAAGACGGTGTTGATAAAGACCCTCGGACTGGTTGCGCTGATGGCTCATTGCGGCCTGTTCGTGGCGGCGTCGAAGGAGTCGCCCGCGCTGCTGCCGCGTTTCGAGCGGCTGCTGGTAGACATCGGCGACGAGCAGAGCATCGAGGCCAGCCTGTCGACCTACGCCGGGCACCTGACCAACCTGCGCCGCATCGTCGACGAGGCCGACGAGCGCGTTCTGGTGCTGATCGACGAACTCGGTTCCGGCACCGATCCCGACGAGGGGGCGGCACTGTCGCAGGCGATCCTCGAACGGGTGCTGGCTGCCGGCGCGCGTGGCCTGATCACCACTCACCTGGCGCCGCTCAAGGTGTTCGCATCCCAGAGTTCGGGCGTGCAGAACGCGGCGATGCGTTTCGACGTCGATCGGCTGCAGCCGACGTATCGGCTGACGGTAGGTCAACCGGGCAGATCGTACGCCCTGGCGATAGCGCGGCGGCTCGGGCTGGCCGGCGATCTCCTGAGCCGCGCCTCCGAACTCCTCGGCCCGGCGGGTGAACGGCTCGAGTCGCTGCTCGAGGAGCTCGACGCTCAACGCGAGACGTTGCGGCTGGAGCTGAAGGAAGCTCAGGAGGCGGAGGAGCAAGCCTTGCGGGAAGCCGAGCTGCTTCGCCGCCAGATAGAGATCCTGCGCGGCAAGGAAGCCGACGTGCTGGCGGCCGCGGCAGAACGTGCCGACGAGCTGTTGCATGACACGCTGCAGCGCGCCAAGGAGTTGAAGCGGACCGCCACGAGCGATCCGGCCAGGCGCCCGCAGGCGCTTGAAGAGATCCACAAGCTGCGGCAGGGTGCGCGCAAGGAAGCGGTCGGCCGCCAGCCCGCCAGGACGGTGGAGCGCTGGGAACCCGGAGCGCTCGTGCGGGTGGACGCCTACGACGCCGAAGGTCCGATCGTGGAAGTCCGCGGCGACGACCTGGTGGTTCAGCTGGGACTGTTGAAAGTGGAAGTGCCGCGCCGCGAGGTGAAGCTGGTCGAGCGTCAGGTGGCCAAGCCGAAGTCCGGCGCGGCACCGCCCCACCCGGCTGGCGCCGGCCGCGTCGAGGAGCTCAATATCCGCGGCGCACGCGTCGAGGAGGGTCTCGAGCAGGTTCGTGAGCTGATATTCGAAGCGCACGCCCTCAAGATGGAGAAGGTCCGGATCCTTCACGGCAAGGGCACCGGCGCCTTGCGTGACGCGGTGCGTTCCTACCTCAAGGACGAGAAGCGCGTGGAGAGGTTCGAAGACGCCGTGCCGTATGAAGGCGGGCACGGGGTAACGGTGGCGTATCTGAGGCTGTAGTCCCGGCGAACGGGCTCGAGAGCGGGGCGCCGAAGGCCGCTTGCGAGCCGGCCGGGGCGCTGGATGACGTGGTTATGCCCTCCGTCACGCCGTGACATACTTCCCTCCATGACTCAGGCGGCCCCGGTGATAGCGTTCGACCTCGACGGCACGCTCGTCGATTCATTGGAAGACATAGTTGCAAGCTTCCGACACGCCTTCGAGGAGCTCGGCCTCCCGTCGCCAGACGAACCATCGGTGCGGCAGCTCGTCGGCAGGCCTCTCGACGAGATGTATGGGACGTTCGTGCCTAAGGGCCGGGTGGCGGCCCTGTCAGCTGCCTACCGCCGTCATTACCCGAGGAACTTCACGCGTCGAACGCGAATCTTTCCCGGCGTGCTGGAAGTGCTGGGGGCGCTGCGCACCCGCGGTTACCGGCTGGCGGTGGCGACCAGCAAGCGAACCGCCATGGCCGAGGCGCTGGTAGCGGCTGTCGGGCTGGCGCCTCATGTCGATCACGTGCAAGGGACCGACGAGTTCGCACACAAACCGGCTCCCGACGTGGTGCTCCGGGCAGGGGAGGCCCTAGCCGGCCGCGTCGCCTGGATGGTCGGCGACACCGTAGGGGACATCCTGGCGGGCCGTGCTGCGGGCGCGGCGACCTACGGCGTCACCTGGGGTACCCATGACGAGGAGACACTGGCCGCTGCACGGCCCGATGTGCTCGAGCCGAATCTGGACCGTCTGCTCGAGCTTACCCGGATCGATTAGGCCGCATTCACGCGCGGCGTTTGCGACGCGTTGGGTCTAGACGCGGGGCATGAATTTACTCGAGGCGAGTTGGCTCGCTGACATGGCTCTTTCGGTTCCCTGGGTTGGTTATTACGCTGTTGCCACCTACGGTACAAAATGACTGCGATACCGGCGATTTCCACTAGGCATTTCGGCCGAAATCGCAATCGATCTGCGCAAATGACCAGAAGAGGCCGGGAATTACAGAGAAACGGTATGCTTGGGCCAGCCTTTGGTTCCAACACTGTAATAACGCGTCCAGGGAAACGACACGGCATATTACGGTCGGCGCTGGCGCGGTGCCCGGTCGGGCAGTCCGTCGGCAGCCGGAACGGCGCGGTAGCATGCTCCATGGACAACAGCGAAAAGCAGTACGTCATCGACGCGTTGGCGGAGGACTCGTGGCGGATGTTCCGCATCCTCGGCGAATTCGTTCAGGGCTTCGAGGAGATGAGCGACGTGGGCAAGGCGGTCACGATCTTCGGCTCCGCCCGCCTGCGCTCCGACAGCGACGTCTATCATCAGGCCGAGAAGCTTTCGCGCGAGCTAGCCGACAAGGGCTACACCGTCATCACCGGCGGTGGTCCCGGCATCATGGAGGCGGGGAACAAGGGCGCGTTCGAGGTGGGTGGGCGGTCGATCGGTCTGAATGTGAACCTTCCTCACGAACAGGCTCCGAACCCGTACCAGAGCGATACGCTGTCGTTCAAGTACTTCTTCGTGCGCAAGGTGATGTTGGTAAAGTACTCGACCGCGTTCGTGGTCTTTCCAGGTGGCTTCGGCACCATCGACGAGATGTTCGAGGCGTTGACCCTGATACAGACCAAGAAGATCAAGCCGTTCCCGGTGTACCTGGTCGACGTCGACTACTGGCGGGGCCTACTCCAGTGGATCAACGGCACGCTCCTGCGTAGCGGTGCTGTCTCCGAGGCGGATATGGGCCTGTTCAAGGTGGTCGACGACGTCTCCAGCATCCCGGGCGAGATCGAGGAATACTACGCCGAGATCGGGCACGCCGGTTTCGAGGTTCCCGACTGAGCAGCATAAAACTCATTGCCGGCAAACGTCGACGTCGACGGCGTCGAGTCCAAAGTCCGCAACGGCATGTTGCAGCTGCGGATGCCCAAGGTGGCCGAGGCGAAGGTGCGCAAGATCAACGTGGATCACGAGTAGCCGGCTGGCCATCGGTACAGGCGGGAGCCCGCCACCGGTCTAGCGGGCCGCAGCGCGAGCAGGAGTTTGGACCGATAAGTGACAGTGATACCGCAGTTTCCGGTATCACGGCATCTTTCCGCTCCGCCCAGGCTCTGTTGTAATCGAAGAGGGTGCGGGGATACAAATCCCGGGCAGCGGTAGAAGATGATCCGGCGCGCTACTCGATTCATCGCTTCCACAGGATCATCTTTCCCGTTGTCGCTTTGCCAGTTTCGGCGACGGCGTCAGGCGCCGTCACCGGCACCGTTCCAGCAGAGGGGGGCCTATGCTCGAGCAGGTGAGCAAACTAAGGCGGGATGTCGACACGACCAGGAGCGCAATCGAGAGCCTTCTCGACGATTACGGGCTGTTCATCGACCACGACATGGCAGGGGTGATCTCGAGCTACGTGCGGGCGCTGCACCTCGATTTCGAGTTGGCGCTTTCCGCCGGGCGGTCAGAGGAACTCGCCCGGATACTCGAGGACATGCTCGAACTTCATAGCGACACACGCGATCGCTTGTTGAAGGGCCGCCTGCAAACCGGGATGGCGTCGCCGTTGGAGTCGTGACTGCGACCGACGCTCAGACGTCCGGGCAACTTTCGGTGTAGGGGGGCAGCGCGCCGTTTCCGAAGAGTTGAGCTGCCAACGGATAGACGTCGCAGGCGCCCAGGCCCTCTCCGAGATAGGATTCCTCGCCCCGCCAGATCTCCACGTGCGGGTGGGGATCGTCGCGGGTGCCCTGCACCGCCTCCAGCGTGCCCGAGTTGCCGGTAGCTGCGATCAGGTCGCCCTGCCGAACCTGGGCACCGACGCGGACCCCCTCGCTGATCGCCGAGAGGTGAGCGTAGCGGGAGACGAAACCGCCGGGATGACGAATCCACACCTGACGCCCGCGCAGCTTGTCGAGAATCTCGTCAGGAGTGCTGAGGTTGCGTTGAGCGGTCACGATGATCTGGTCGTACTCCTCGGCCGTCATCTCCAGGTAGTCGTGGTCGGCGCGGATGACTTCTCCGCCGGCGACGGCGCTAATGCCGGTGCCATAGTCGATTGCAACGCTCACCGTGCCGTCGTAGAAGTCGAAACCTTCGTGAGTCCCGTTCCGATACGCTCGTAGCGCACCGGGCAGGTGAGTGGCCCGCGAGCTTATCGTCGCGCCCTCGACCGGGACCGTGTAGCCGCTGGGCCACATCGGCGTGAACGGCTTCGTCGCCAGCTCATCGAGGCGGGCGAGCAGCCAGGTGCTGGCGACCTTGGGGTTGCGGCGGGCTAGGTCGGCCGCAGTCTGCCCGTCACTGTTGGTAACGGTCGGGTCGGCTCCGGCGAACATGAGGAGTTGCACCGTCTCAGCGGCCTGGGTGTCGCGCGCGGCGTACATAAGGGGAGTCCAGCCGGAATCGGTCGTGGTGTTCACGTCCGCCCCGGCCGAGATCAAGGCCGTTACCAGCGACTGGTCGGCGTTCTGGCTCACGGCGTACATCAGCGGCGTCTGGCCGAACTCGTCACGCGCGTCTACCGCCGAACCTGCCGCGACCAGCGCCTGCAGGCGGTCGATCTCCCCAGCCTCGACGACTTCGAAGAGCGAGGACTGGGCCTGGCGAGCGCTCGTGGTGCCGCCCGGCAACGGCAGGCGAACGACATCGAGTTGCCAGAGGGCCACGACGGCTCCGGCGGCCACGATAAGCACTGTCAGGACAAGACGCAACATGACCGAAACGATACGCCCACGGCTGCCGCCAGGCGGTCAAAAACACCACGCCGGTTCCGCTCGCCCGCTCGGTCCGGATGCCGAGACCGGTTGGTAAGCAGCTGTTGTCTCAACCGGGAGCCGTGGCGCCTGGCGCAGCGGTATTGTAGGCACCCGTGCCGCGTCCCTTCCTGACAGAAACCAGAAGCCTGCTCACCCTGGCCGGACCGCTCGTGCTCGCTCAACTCGTGCAGGCGGGGATGGCTTTCGTGGATACGGTGATGGTGGCGAGGCTGGGTGGCGAGGCGCTGGCCGGTATCGCGCTGGGAGCGACCACCTACATGCTCCTGACTATCTTCCTCCAGGGAGTGGTGTTCGCCGTGGGGCCGCTGGTTTCGCACGCCTACGGCGGCGGGCATTACGGGGACGCGGGGCGCGCGGCGCGTCAGGGTCTGTGGCTGGCGCTCTTCCTGTCGCTGCCGGCCTTTCCCGTGCTGTTGAACGCCGAGTCGCTGCTGTTGGCTATCGGACAGGAGCCGAGCAGTGCCCGGCTTGCCGGCACCTACCTGTCGGCCGCGGCATGGGGGTTCCTTCCGTCGCTGCTGCTGGTGGCGCTGCGGGCGTTCCTCGAAGGGATCGGCGACACCCGGCCGATAATGCTGCTGATGACCGTCGGCCTCGCCGCCAACATAGTGCTCGACGAGACGCTCATGTTCGGACGGCTGGGATTGCCGGCGTTGGGTGTGGCCGGAACCGGCTACGCCACCTCCCTGGTTCACATCCTAATGGTGTTACTGGCGGCTGCCTACATCGCCTGGCGGCACCGGAAGTTCGCGGCGTTCGGCGCGCCTCGCCGTCCGAACCCGCGCCTGCTGGGAGAGCTTGCCCGGCTGGGAATTCCGATCGGACTCACGCTGGGCTTCGAAGCTGGGTTGTTCGCAGTTACTGCGCTGCTCATGGGCATCGTGGGCAGTGTCGAGCTCGCCGCGCACCAGATCGCCATTCAGAGCGCCACGATGACGTTCATGGTCGCGGTCGGTCTGGCAGTCGCCACCTCGGTACGCGTCGGCCAGGCGTCGGGCCGCGGCGACTACCGAGCCGCCCGCCGCGCGGCCCTCACGGGTGTAGCCGTCAGCGTGGTGGCGATGATCTTTTCGGCATCGCTCTTCTGGCTGGCGCCGGTAGCGGTGATAGGCATCTTCATCGACCCGGGACTCGCTTCCAACGCCGAACTGGTGCGGCTGGCAACGCTCTTCCTCGGCATAGCGGCTACCTTCCAGATCTTCGACGGGATCCAGGTGAGCGCGGCAGGGGCGTTGCGCGGCTACAAGGACACCGCGGTCCCGATGGTCATCTCACTGGTTTCGTACTGGTGCGTGGGAATCGGTGCCGGTACGACCCTGGCGTTCGTCTTTGGCTGGGGAGGCCGCGGCTTGTGGACCGGCCTGGTTCTGGGACTGGCCACCGCTGCGGTTCTGTTGCTGGCTCGGCTGGGCTGGCGCTCGCGGACTTTCGGCCGACGCCGGGGTACAATGCCCGCCGTGTTGGGAAGGAGATCCTGATGGAAGTTTTCGTGTCGATCATGTTCTACAGCGTCCTGGTGCTCGCGGCCCTGTCGATCTTCGGCGGCGCCCTGGTTGCTCTGGCCGTCTGGCTGGTGGACAACTCTGAAGAACACCACGCCCACTGATTCACCCGGCGGAGCCGCCCATCGCAGCTCGGTACCCGGCTCTCTCGGCGTCTTCCTCACTGACCCGCACCCCGGCCGAGCTTCGGCAACCGCTGCCCTGCGTTCCGTGTTCGCCGGGATGTTCCTTGCCCAGGTAGCGATGGCCGGAGCAGTTGCGGTGGCGATCCTGGCGTTGGCCGGGTCGTTGGCGGCGCGCCCGTCGGCGCTGGGGCCGGTGCTGGCCGGCCTCGGTCTGCTGCAGTGCGTTTTCGGCGTCTTTCTTCCCGAGTCGATCGCCCGGCCCGGCACCAAGGGGAGCGCCTTGTCGGCGACATTGCTGGGCGCGGTACTGCTGGCAACGCCGGCCTGGTTCCTGATGTTGGCACTCATAACCTCGCAACGAGCTCTGCCGCTGGCAACGCTCGGAGTCGCGGTATTCGCCGGCTACGCACTCGGTTTCGTGCTGACCGGCCGGTTCGCCCGGCGAGTGGCGGCGTCCTCGGCCGGCTTCGACGAAGACGATTAGGCGCCGCGGGCTGCCGCGGGTCGTGTTACATCTTCTAGTGGGTGTATCGGCACTCAGTGCCATCCGACCCGGTATTCGCCGTTCGTTGGTCACCGGTCGAGAGCGGTTCGGAGTTTCGCTGTCGGCTCCTGCCGGCCGTCGACTTAAGGAGGAGCATGGAGTTTCTGCGGCTGTTCTACGCCTTTGCCAAGGTCGGCTTGTTCGGCTTCGGGGGTGGCCCCTCCATGATTCCGCTGATGCAGGAGGAAGTGGTCGAGGTGCAGGCCTGGCTCAGCAGGGAGGAGTTCCTGGACGCTTTCGCCTTCGGTAACACGCTTCCTGGGCCCATTACGACCAAGATCGCCGGCTATGTCGGCTACAAGATAGCCGGAGTCGGTGGGGCCATCTCCGGATTGATCGGAATCAGCGTGCCGACGGTCATCGCGATGCTTGCACTGGGCGGCCTGTATGTTCGTTATCGTGAGGCGGAAGCGCTTACGGGCTTCCTGCGCGGTGTGCGGCCGGTCGTAATCGCCCTGTTGCTGATGGTGGTATGGCAGTTCGTGCCGAGTGCATTCGGACCGCCGAGCCAGTGGCTGGGTGCGTGGGCGCTTTGGCTGCTCGCGGTCAGCGCCTTCGTCCTGGGGGTGTTTTTCAACGTGCATCCCGCGGTGCTGATAGTCGCCGGCGGACTGCTGGGCATCTTCGTACTGCGGGCCTGACCTCCCGGAAGGTCAGCGGAGCGCCCGAACGCGACTCGAGAGGATAGACCGTGGACTTCAGCCAGCCCTACCCTTCACGCCGCCCGCCGCTACTGGCGCGCAACGTAGTCGCCACTTCCCAGCCGCTTGCCTCGCAGGCGGGCGTGGCGGCGTTGCAGGCGGGTGGCAACGCGGTAGACGCCGCACTCGCGGCCGCCATAACGCTCACTGTCGTGGAACCCACCGGCAACGGGATCGGTTCCGACGCTTTCGCCATCGTATGGGACGGGCGCGAGTTGCACGGCCTGAACGCTTCCGGCCGCTCGCCCTCGTCCTGGACGCCCGAGCGTTTCGCCAGCCAGGGTGCAGTGCCGGAAAGGGGCTGGGATAGCGTCACCGTCCCCGGCGCCGTGTCGGCGTGGGTGGAGCTCTCTGGTCGCTTCGGAGTGCTGCCGTTCGAGCGGTTGTTCGAGTCGGCCGTCCGCTACGCGCGCGAAGGCTACCTGGTTTCTCCGCAGGTGGCTCGGCTGTGGGCGATGGCGGCCGCCAAGTTCTCGGACTTCGCCGAGTTCAGACGGGGATTTCTTCCGTCCGGGAAGGCACCGTCGCCGGGCGAGCTGTTCCGCTATCCCGATCAGGCCGCCACTTTGGAGCGTATTGCAAGCAGTAACGGCGAGGAGTTCTACCGCGGCGAGCTGGCGGCCAGGATGGCGGCGGACGCAGCAGCCAACGGCGCCGCCCTGAACGAACAGGACCTGGCCGAGCACAGGGCGGACTGGGTCGGCACGGTAGCGGGCGAATTCGGCGAGGTCGCCTTGCACGAGATACCGCCCAACGGTCAAGGACTTGCCGCATTGTTGGCGCTGGGCATCCTCAGGCATCTGCCGATCGCCGATTTCGAGGTCGATTCCGCCGACAGCATTCACCTGCAGGTAGAAGCTATGAAGCTGGCCTTTGCCGACGCCTACCGTTATGTGGCGGACGCCGAGGCGCTCGAGCTGCACCCCGGCGAGTTGCTGGACGATGGCTATCTCGCCGAACGAGCTCGGTTGGTCGACCCGGCCAGCGCCGGCGACCCTGGCTACGGCAGGCCCGCGGACAGCGGGACAGTCTATCTTTGTGCGGCGGACGCCGGCGGCATGATGGTCTCTTTCATCCAGTCGAACTACCGCGGCTTCGGATCGGGAGTCGTGGTGCCGGGTACCGGCATCAGCCTGCAGAACCGGGCGGCCGGGTTCACCCTGGAACCGGGCCATCCGAACCGGCTGGGGGGCGGCAAGAGACCGTTTCACACGATCATTCCCGGATTCCTCATGCGCGCCGGAGATCCGCTCCTCGCTTTCGGCGTGATGGGCGGCCCCATGCAGCCGCAAGGCCACTTGCAGATGGTGTTGCGGACGGTGCTGCACGGTCAGAACCCGCAGGCGGCCTGCGACGCGCCACGTTGGCAGGTGTTGCGGGGTCGCGAGGTGGCGGTCGAGCCGGGCTTCCCGGGGCGAACCCTGGACGAGCTGTCCGCGCGCGGGCACTTGCTTCGGCGAACGGCGCCGGAGGAGAGTTTCGCGTTCGGTGGCGGTCAGCTGGCGTGGCGTGGTCCCGAGGGATACGTGGCGGCCTCCGACCCGCGAAAGGACGGCCAGGCGGCCGGCTTCTGATCCGGACCCGAATTGGCGTCCGGCCGACACAGATGGACGCCCGGCACGTTAGGCTCGGAAGAGGCCGTTTGATCGAGCACGGCCGGGGAAGGAACGAGCTATGAACAGCGCACAATCCGGAAATGTCGTTCGGGTGCACTACACCGGTCGGCTGGACGACGGCAGCGTGTTCGACTCTTCACATGGACGCGAGCCACTGGAATTCACCTTGGGCGGGGGCCAGGTCATCTCGGGCTTCGAACGCGCCGTAGCGGGCATGGAGGTAGGGGAAACCCGCTCGACCAACGTGCCGGCGGACGAGGCCTACGGACCGCGACGCGAGGACCTGGTCCTGGAGATCGACCGCGAACAGATCCCCGAGGGCGTCGAGGTGTCGATAGGAACCCAGTTGCAGTTGCAGCAGGAGAACGGCCAGGCGGTGCCGGTTACTGTTGCCGAGGTCGGCAACGAAAGCGTAACGCTCGATGCCAACCACCCGTTGGCCGGCAAGGATCTGAGCTTCGAGCTCGAGCTGGTGGAGATCGAAGGGACCTGAACGGAGAGCCGGACGGGCAGTCCGGTCCTCAACGTTTCCTGCGCACCGCTCCGACGATCCATAACAGGACGACGGCGCCCAGAACCGCGACCAGCAAGCTGTAGATGTTGAATCCGGTCACGCCCTGGCCACCGAACAGGCTGAATACCAGGCCGCCGAGGAACGCGCCCACGACGCCGACGACGATGTCCATGAGGCAGCCTTGCTGGCGGTTCGTGCCCATGATCAGGCTTGCGATCCAGCCGGCCAGGGCGCCGAAGACTATCCACAGGATGATGTTCACGTTCGAGCTCCTCTCGCGACGCTTGCGCATGCAAATATAGCGAGGAGCCAGAACGTTTGCCGTGTCGAGAGCACCGATTCCTCAGGGCAGAACCGGCGAGGTGCCGGCCGCAGGCGTCGCGACCGGCGATCCGGGGGTGCCGCCCAATGACGTCGCGCCCGGCGAACCGGCGAGGTGCCGGCAACAGGCGTCGCGCCCGGCGGTCAATATTTCTTGCTGGTGAGCCTGGCTTCCTGGAGGAGGTGGGCGAGGTCGAGCGCCTTGGCCGTGCCGATCACCACCGCGTCCGTGGGATTCTCGGCGACGGCCACCGGAATGTTGACCTCCCGCTCCAGGAATGTGTCGAGTCGACGCAACATCGCACCGCCGCCCGTCATCACCACGCCGCGCTCTATCACGTCGGATACGAGTTCCGGTGGCGCCTGCTCCAGTACTCGCCTGACTCCGGTCGCGATCTTCTCGAGTGAGCTTTCCAGGGCGGACATTACGTCCGCCGTGGTTATCTCTATCGACTTGGGCATACCGTCGATAAGGTCGCGACCCCGTACCTCGATGGAGCGGTTCTCGTCTTCACCAACCATCGTCGCGGCGCCCACCTCGCGCTTTATCTGTTCGGCGGTCCGCTCGCCGATGAGCAGGTTGTGCTGCGCCTTCACGAAGCGCACGATCTCCTGGTCGAAGGTATTGCCGGCGATTCGCAGCGAATCCGACACCACGATTCCACCCATGCTGATTACGGCGATGTCGGTGGTTCCTCCGCCGACATCCACCACCATGGAGCCGATCGGCTCGGCGATGTCGATTCCGGCGCCGATCGCGCCCGCCACAGGTTCTTCTATCAGGTAAGCTTTGCGCGCCCCGATCTCGTTCATCGCCTGCAGGACGGCGCGCTTCTCCACCTCGGTTATTCCACTGGGGATGCAGACCATTATGTTGGGGCGCAGAAAGCGGCCCGGACCGGAGAGGACCTTGCGAATGAAGGCCTTCAGCATCTTTTCGGTGAGCGTGTAGTCGGCTATCACGCCCTGGTCCATAGGCCGGATGGCGGTAATGTTTCCGGGTGTTCGTCCCAGCATTCGGTACGCTTCCGCGCCGACCGCCTTGACTTGAGTGGTTCCCTTGATGACCGCGATCACGGCGGGCTCGCGCAGCAAGACGCCCTTGCCCTTGACGTGAATGCGAACGTTGGTCGTGCCGAGATCGACGCCTATCACCCGCCTACACTAACAACAAACGATGAGACGCGCCTCAGGGCCGCCGGAGCGAACATAGCCGGAGACACGGTGCCCCTCCGCCGGTTCAGCGAGCGTGGGGAGACGCGGACGGACCGGGCGCCTGCCGGAGTTCGGCTCGCGGCATTCAGACTGGTGAGGACGAGGCAGCCGTGAGGGAAATACGGACTGTCATGAGCGCTCAGGGTGCGGGGGAACGGCGAATGCCTACTGTCGGAATCGTCGGCTCCTACGGGGGCCTCAATATCGGCGACGAAGCGATCTTTACCTGCCTGTCGGAGGAGTTGGCTCACCTCCTTCCCGATGTGCGGCTCGTGGTCTTCTCGCGGGATGCCGAGCACACTCGCCGGCACTACCCTGTACACCGGGTAGTGCCGGTGCGCGAACTCACCCGCGAGGAGGTAACCCCCGAGATTCAATCTCTCGACGTTCTGCTCCTGGGGGGAGGGGGCATCCTCTTCGACGACGAGGTACTTACCTTCCTGCGTGAGGTGAGACTCGCCCAGCAGCTCGGCATACCGACCTTCGCGGCCAGCGTGGGCGCCGGGCCGCTCGAACGGGGTGAGGGACGCAAGGCCGCGCGGATCACCCTGGATGCAATGAACGGTGTGACGGTACGCGACCTGGAGGCGAAGCGGCTGCTGGAGGAGATCGGCGTCGAGCGCAATATCGTGGTCACTGCAGATCCCGCCTGGCTGCTCGCGCCGAGCCCGTTCGATGACGGCATGCTGGTTCGCGAGGGGATCACCCCGGGAGTCCCGTTGGTGGGATATTCGGTTCGCGAGCCTGGTGGAGCCGCGCCCGGTCTCGATGAAAGCGCCTATCACCGCCTGATCGCCGACGCGGCCGACTTTGCGGTAGAGCGGTACGGAACCGACATCGTGTTCGTACCCATGGAAAGGGCCGACATCCGGCACGCTCACCATGTGATTGCCGAAATGAGCAACGCCGAGCATGCGACGGTGCTCAAGGGCGGCTATCGGCCCAGCCAAATCCTGGGGTTGGTATCGCGGTTCGAGTTGGCGGTGGGGATGCGGCTCCATTTCCTGATCTTCTGCGCGCTCGCCCGGGTTCCCTTCCTTCCGCTGCCTTATGCTGGCAAGGTGAGCAGCATGATCCGTTCACTCGACCTGCCCGTCGAAAGCATGGTGCAAGACGGCCGGGCCGGTCCGTTGCTGGCTTCGATCGACAGGCTCTGGGACCATCGCGGGCTTCGACGCGAGCACCTCGAGCGGAAGGTACCGGAGATCCAGGATCGCGCTCGTGTCACGTTGCGGATGCTGCTGGAGGTGTTGGAGGGGCGACCCTTCGCACAGGTTCCGGCGGACGTTCAGGACGGACGCTGACATATGCCACCGCTCGATCCTCAGAAGAGCCTGCAGCACGTCACCCTGCCGGCGAGGGAGGCACGCGTGGCCGCCGACGTCGATGTGTTGGTGGTCGGCGGCGGCCCGGCCGGACTCGGCGCCGCGCTGGGCGCCGCCTGGGCGGGTGCCGAGGTGGTGCTTGCCGAGCGGTACGGGTTCCTGGGCGGAAACGCTACCGCCGCGCTGGTGATGCCGCTGATGTCCCACTTCACCCAGAAGGAGCCGGCCGCCAATCCGGACCTCACCCGCTTGCTGCCCGCCGATCATGGACCCGGCGATCCGGTAGTGGCCGGAGCGCTCGAGGTCCTGTTGCACCGACTGATCTCCTCCGGCTGGGGTCTCGCACCAGACCAGAGCACCGGCTTTACCGTGCCCTTCGATCCCGAGGGGTTCAAGGCGGTCGCGCTGGAGCTGCTCGACGAGGCGGGAGTAAAGTTCCTCCTCCACTCGTTCGCGTCGTCGACGGTTGGTGAAGACGCTACCGAGGGCGTGGTTTTCGAGACGAAGTCGGGACCGCTGGTGATCTACGCCGATGCCGTCGTGGACTCTACCGGTGACGGTGACGTGGCGGCAGCGGCGGGGGCCGAGTATCGGGTCGGACGCGAAGAGGACGGCCTGGTGCAGCCGATGACGTTGATGTTTCGAATGGTGGAGTTCGAGCGGCCGGACTTCGCCGCCTACGTGCGTGACAACCCGACCGAGTGGCGCGGGGTTCACGGGCTGTGGTCGCTCATCGACGACGCTACGCGCGCCGGCGAACTCGACCTGCCCCGGGAAGACATACTGCTGTTCGCGACTCCCTACGAGCGCGAGTTGAGCGTCAACAGCACTCGCGTAGGCGGTGTGCTGGGCACCGACGTCTGGGACCTCACGCGAGCGGAGTGGGAGAGCCGGCGCCAGGTGAGGCAGATCGTCACCTTCCTGAAGAAACGCGTGCCGGGCTTCGCCGACGCCTATATGGCACAGAGCGGGATCCAGATCGGGGTGCGCGAGACCCGCAGGATCATGGGTGATTATGTGCTGACGGGCGCCGATGTGGTGTCGGCCCAGCGTTTCGATGACGTCGTAGCGCGTGGGGCCTACCCGATCGACATCCACAATCCCAGCGGCAAGGGCACCGTCCTGAAGAGGCTGCCTCCGGGCGAGGCCTACGACATCCCGTTGCGCTGCCTGCTCCCGCGCGGCGTCGAGCGGTTGCTGGTGGCCGGCCGCTGCATCTCGGGAACACACGAAGCGCACTCCTCCTATCGGGTTACGCCGATTGCGATGGCGACCGGCCAGGCCGCCGGCGTCTGTGCCGCCCTGGCCTCATCGGAGCGTTCCTCGCCGCGAGCCGTCTCCAGCTCCCGAGTGCAGGAGGCGTTGCTGGCACAAGGTGCCAACCTCCGAGACCTCGGTCGAGGGTGAGTTGCCAGAACGGATTGAAGTAGGTATAAAAAAAGAACCTTGGAAGGATCTCCGCCGGGGGGGCAGCGGGGTGCGGAGATGCAACTCCCAAAGTTCTAAGAGATTCTAACAGACTCAGCGCATATTGCAAGGCCGTGAGAAGGATGTGGGAATCTTCCCAAGCTCGCCGGCCGGCTCTTTCGGTCGCCCGGTCCGCCTGCACCGACCTATTCGGCGGGTGCGGCGGCTAACGGGCCGCGGGCCGGCATTGGAGCGGCGGCGATTAATTAGTTCAGCGTGGCGCTCAACGTGACCTGCAGAAGCAGATCCTCGGAAGCAGCCATGGTAGACCTGGCGCCGACGCGGTAGCGCGTCGCTTCCGAGGACTGCTCGCGGAGCGTGCCATCGTTGCGGTAGTAGCCCGAATCCGAGCCGCTGAGGGCGCTTACGTCGGCGCCCAGGTTCGATTCGAAGTCGTTGTCGTCACTGGTGCCCGCCACCCGCCAGGCGAGCAGGTAGTCGGGCTGAAAGCCGGAAAGGGCCAGGCTCAACGAGTTCGAGCTCAGGTCGGAATAGGAGACCCGGATGATGAAGTTGGTCCCGTAGGTGTAGAAGTTGTTGCTGAGCTGGCCGAGCGAGTAGCCGCTGCCGAAGTCCTCGGGGGTCGGCGAGTCGGTCATTATCTGCACGCTGACGGAGGGCTGGGCGAGACCGACGGCGCAACTCAGCAGGAGGAGTATCAGCAGCGCCCGCCGGTACGGCGCTGGGGCGGGCCGCTTGCGACATTGGCTTCTCCACGAGAGTCGCGAGTTCTTGAGCATCTCAGTCAGCCTACCTCAAGAGAGAGTCGCCTCGTTGGGACAGCCGCGTCGGGCGGCCGGGCTGGTGTGACGCGGTTGGGGCGGCCTTCCCGGGGCCGCGGGGTTGAGGGGCCGGGCCCGAGCGCCGTAGGGACCAACAGTTGGGGCACGCGAAGCGAAGTGCCTCGCGTGCCCCAACTGTTAGAGCAGGACAGGTTCCAGTGAACCCGGGGAAGAGCGGTCGTTAGTTGACGGTCGCGGTGAGGGTGACCGTGGTTTGGGTGAGGTCGGCGGAAGCGGACGCCTTGGCCTGGGCGCCGACCTCGAAGAAGGTGAATTCAGTGGTAGTCGTGGTCAATGCTTCGAAGGCCACTTGGGGCGGGCCGGCATCGGCATCGCCCTTCACCGAACCGGCGTTAGCGCCGGATGCGGCCGTACTACCGAGTGCCGTGGCCGTGGTACCGAGGACGACCGGAGCGGTCTTTACAGCAGAAGCGGTGGCGGAGAACGCCAGGAAGCGGTAGGCCACGTCGTAGTCGGCGTCGACGGCGTCGATCTTGATGTCCAGGCTGAGAGTGCTGCTGGCGGCAACGTTGCTGTAGTCGATCCTGACCGTGAAGGGGTCGCTGTAGGTGTACGCCGACGTGCTGAGCTGGCGCAGGTCTATCGCCTTCTGTAGGGCCGTCAGATCGGAGCCGGCTTCGTTCTGCAGGGTGACGGTGACCGTGTTGGACGGCATCTGTCCGTCCAGCGTGAGGCTGTCGCTCTGGGCGAAGCTTGCGGCGATCAGCGCGATCAGCACGGTAGTGCCTAGTATCTTGACGATCTTCATGTGGTTCTCCTTGGATCCTGAATTCGCCCGATCGGGCGCTTATGAGTACAGCCCGGCCAGAGATGCCGGTCCTGGCTGGGCGCTTGACTCGTTCGAGGGAAAGGATGAACACGGAAGATCATCCCTCGGCCGGTTGCGCTTCAAGCTCCATCCACCCCAAGCGCCCATGTGCAGGGTGGACCTCGTCGCTTCCGAGGCAGTTCGGCCTAACCTCAGGTCGAACCTCGTTGATTCTACAGGTGCGCTCTCATCAAGTCGTCAGATTCCCGACATCGATGCGCCCGGCATCGCGATGTCGGCAGGTTCACACCGCTACGGACACCTAGCGCTCCGTCTCGATCGTTATCGTGGTGACCGCTTCGGCTCTCAGTCCTTCCTGGTACTCGAGAACCGCGAACACGCCGTACCGGCCCGCCGCCAGCTCGGCCGGCAGGGCCACCGGGAAGTCGATGGTGAGCCCGGGAAGCGCCACCCCCTGTTTCTCGATGGTCTCGCTGGCGCCGTCGCTGCCGTCGAGCGACAGGGTGAGAGTGAAACGCTGATAGCCGTTCCCCGAGTTGCGGATCGTGACCACGACTCCGGCGCCATCGTCGACACTGATTGAGGACAGATTCTCGATGCCCAACTCGTGCTCGGCCACTCCCTCTATCTCGACGGCCGTCACCATCGCGTAGCGGATGTTGAACATCAGCGCGTTACCCTGCTCGGTATCGGCCGAGGGCGGAACCTCGACCCCGATGACCCCCCAGTAACCCCCCTCGGGTTCGTCGGGGACGGTGACCGACATCGGAACTTCGGCCGTTTCGCCCGGCTCCAGGACGAACTCCAGTCGCTCCAGCTCGGCGATCTGAAAGAGGCTCTGGGGCAGGCTCGTGGCCGGAATGTGCTGGAGGGATCCGTTGGATAGTTGGGCGTAGTCGTTGAAGAAGATCCTCGCCTCGGCCCGGCTGTCGCCGCGGTTGACGATCGTGTAACGAAGAACCCGAGACTCGCCGGGAGCCAGCGACACCTGGCGCGGCCCGTTGATGTTGACCTGGGCGAGAGCGCTACCCGCTTGAGCTGCGATCATCGCTACGAGAATCGCAGCGGAGAACTTGAGAAGTCCGAATTTCACCTGTATTCCTCCTCTATCGTGGCGGTGCCGGAAGCGGCACGTTGTAACCGGGGATGAGCGGGATCGGAGCGTAGCGATCCACCTCGAACGACACTATCCGCCGTTCCACCAACCCGTCGGTGAAGGTAACCTCTATCGGCACGTCGACCCGCTCTGCTGCGTCGAGGGGTGATATCGACAGCACCCACAGAAGCTGCCTGCCCTCCACCTGCCGCTCCCGCGAGCTCTGCAGGTGGCGCAAGTTGGTGATCCGTATGCTGGAGATCTCCTTGGTCGATGTGACGTAGACGGCGAGGGTGATGCCCGGCGGGACGGTGGCGGACGTGGCGCGGAAAGAGAGCAGCTCGTCGGACCCGGGCAGCGATACGAGGTACTTGGGATCAACCGGGTTTGGCTGAAGGGGCCGGCCGCGCTCGTCGATCGCTTCTGGCTCCCCGGGCTCCGGCCGGGTCTCGACCGGCCGATCCTGGGCCTCGCCGGCCGAGCTGGCTGGCTCCTCCACCGGCCCGAGTTCGGCCGTGGCCACCTTGGTTTCAGCCGCTGGCGCCGGTTCGCCGGTAACGATGGCCTGCACCGTTCGCTGCGCTACCTGCCCCTCCTCGAACTCGATCGTCACCTCCAGGTTCAATGCGCCGGCGGGGACCGGTGGGACGGGAACCTCCAGGGTCCACGTCCCGCTCGCGCCGTCCGGCCTTTCATGCACCGTGCTGGCGCCCGCCGCGCTGATCCTCACCCGCGCGATCGGCGCCGGCGAGGTCACGACGAGCCTGATGGGTTGGTCTCGGCCGGTCAGTAACGAGGCCAACTCCAGCCTGACTGGGGGCGTAATGGCGCTGGGATCGAGGACGGTCCGCCTGGGCGCCGGTACCGTGAGAAGCAGCTCCTCGTCCTCCTGCCCGAGGTCCACGGTCAAACGCTCCCGTTCGCCGGACACGCCAACGGTGTACTCGCCGGCGGGCAGTCCGGTCATCCGGACCGAACCGAGCGGCAGCGAAGCGCTCGCCCAGCGCGACACCGGACCCTGCACCAGCACCCTGACGTCGCGGGCCCGGCCGCTGTCCCTGAGTTCACCGCTATCCCGGTCCCGGTAGCGAACGACGATATCCAGTGCGGATGTCGGAACGGCGGCCAGGGTGACGTCGCCGCCCGGCTGGACGAGAATCGGCTGGTCGGCAACGAACGTGTCGGGCGGCAGGCTCGCCTCGTCGACCCGTACCTCGCACTCTCCAGGTCTGCCCCGCAACGTGGCGCTGCCGGTGCTGTCGGTCGATTCCGGCTGACCGCACCCCAGCAGGCGGACGTTGGGCAGCCCGCGGCGCCCTCCCGCGCCTTCGAACTCCACCTGAACCCGCCTTTCGGTGGGGTCGGGACCGTCCAGAAAGGAGGCCAGGGCACGGGAGGTCGGGATGAAGGTGCTGTAGGAGACACCGAGCCCTACCGCCAGGCCGCCCTCACCACGGATCGGGGCCTCGAGCCCGAGCTTGGCGCTGAAGCCGCCGTGCGCGGAGTAGGCCGCGCTCACTCGTCCGCTGAGCGAAGCGTCGGCCAACAGGTCCGGGGCTTCTAGACCCAGGCCGGCGGTCAGGGTGCCGGAAGGCAGGAGCGCGGTGTAGTCGGCGCTAGCGCCAGCCTCCAGGGTCCCCGCGTCGGTCCAGCGCCCGGCCAGGTCGAGCATCACCGGGCCAACGGGAAGCGAGGCGCCGGCGTGGACTACCGCGGTGCCGGCGCCCAGCAACGGCAATTCACCGGCGAGCCGGAATGACGCCGATCCCACGGCGAACTGCTGATCCGCGTTGAGCAGCAGACTTTGCGGCGCGGCTCTCACGCCGAATCCGAATCCGCCTGCGCTTGCCCGCAGTGCGGCGTTCGAGAAAGTCCAGTCGTCCAGCGCGGCGCGAAGCGAGAACGCAAGTGGTCCCAGGCCGGGTAGTCGGGCCTTGTATCTGGAACTGCCCGACACTCTCGTGCCACCCTCCAGCAGCTCGGCAGCCACCTCGAGTCCGAACGAGCTGGTGGCGTACTGCGCCCTGCCACGCCAGCGAACGTTCTCCGCGCTGGCGAATCTGAGGGAGGCGTGAAACGGGGCCAATCCCGCGCTGACCTCGGCGGTCACCTCGTCGCCGGCGATATTCAACGCCGCTTGCGAGCGGAGCCGGGGACCCTCGAACACCACTCCGAAGCGAGGCGATTCGTCGGCGCGCTCCAACGGTATCGCGGCTCCGATAACGATGTCCCCGAGGAACGGCAGTCGCGTGAAGCGCTGGGACAGGTACAAGCCTCTACCGACGTTGCCGGCCGGGCTCCCGACGCTGCGGTCGGTGAGTTCCAGGCTCGAGTTGCGATAGCGCAGCAACAGCCGGGGTTCGGGAAGTTCGGAGAAGCCGATTCCTCGCGCGCTCAGCTCCAGGTAGGTGTTGCGACTCAGGCTTCCCACGAACGACACCGAGAACGGTTTCTCAGGCAGTGATAGTGGCTGCCCGAGCGTCGCGCTCGCGTCCGCGGCAACGGTTGCCAGTAGGCCGTACCCGGCCCGGCGGCCGGTGCCCGCGGCGGTGAGGTAGATCGTCTTTCGGACGGTATCGGCGCCGCCCTCGAGGGTAACAGCCAGGGTGCGGTTACCGTTTGTCAGCGCCGGAAGCTCCACGTGAATGGTCGCCGCGCTTCCAGGGGCAACGGTGGTTGCCGGCGCCTTGGCCGCGACGCCGGAGAACGAGAGCTCGACCCGTCCAGGGGTATTGCCGCTGTTTCTCACCACCAGCGGAACCAGCGTGGAGCGGTCCCGGAACGCCAGCACCCTCTCGGGAGCCTCCAGTTCGAAGGCCACCAGCCTGGGAAGCTCTACCGTCAGCGAAACCGGGTACGGCTCATCCTCGCCCTCCACCAGGAAGTGAAGCGTCAGCTCGGTCAGGCGGCCTAGCTGGGCGTTACTGCTGAGCATCACCGGCAGGAGCGGGGCGGCGGAAGGGGAGAGCACCCGCGGGAAGGTGAGCGTGAGAGCTTGTGGAAGATCGGCACGCACTCGTCCGTCACCGGAGTCCCAGCCCTGGAACTCGACGCGCAACTCGGCCGCCTCGAAGCGCTCCCCAAGCGCCAGCACGGCCCGCGCCCGACCGTTCTCGGCCATCACGGTTGTGGCTGACTGCTGTGCCGAGGCGATTCCTGACAACAAAAGCGCGAGCAGAGCCGCAGCCAGGCGCCGTCGGGCCCTGCCCGAGTACGAGCGCAACTTGTCACCTTCTACTGTCGAGGCTCGGCTCGATCAGACGAGAACATGAACCAGAACTCTCCCCACGCCGATCTTCGTGCCCCGTCCGAACGCAGCTTGCGGTTGATTTGACCGGGATCGGCAGATTGACGTTCACGCTCGGTTATAGCCTTTCCAGCCGCGGTCGCCTGCGCAGTTTTCTACACCTCGACGGCGTTTATACTTCCCCCCGTGCGTCACCCGCCCTTCAGCGCCCTGTCTCGGGTTTACGACTCGATCATGGCCGATGTCGATTACGAGTCGTGGTGCGAGTTCGTCGTGCGGGAGGCCTCGAAGCGCGGCTACCGCGGCGGGCCGGCCCTGGATCTGGGCTGCGGCACCGGCAACTCAACCGTTCCCCTGCACCGGCGAGGCTTCGAGGTAACCGGCCTCGACTCCTCTCCGGAGATGCTGGCGGTGGCGCGCGACAAGCTACCTCAGCTTGATTGGCGTTTAGGGGAGTTCTCCTCCTTCGACCTGCCGGCACGCTTTTCGCTCGTCGTGTCGATGTTCGATTCGCTCAACAACCTGCTGTCGGCTGACGAGTTCCGTGCCGCTGCTGCCCGCGTTGCCCACCATCTGCTGCCCGGCGGCCTGTTCCTGTTCGACGTGAACACCGCAATTGGGTTGCGGGAGCTGTGGGAGGGCGGCCGGGTGGAGGGCTGGGCGGAGGAGGTTCACTACAGCTGGCTGCACAGCTTCGATGCCTACGCGAACCTGGCACGAGTGGAGGCGTCCTGGGAAAGTGGCGGCCGCCGGCATAGCGAGGTCCATTACGAACGGCCCTTCGAGGCCGACGAGACGGTGGCGCTTCTTGCCGACGCCGGTTTCGAAGAGATAGAGGTACTCAACTTCCCCGATGGTTCCGTTGCGCCGCCGGACGCGGAGCGTATCTGGCTCTGCGCTCGACTTTCCTCGGGCCGCGGCCAGTCGAGCCCGGGCCGCGGCTAGTCGAGACCAGCCGCTCCCCGACCACTCTAGTCGAGCCCCGCCTGCTCCCGGACGACCCTGGCGATGTTGCTGACGTCCTCATCGCCCAACTGCCTGGCCACCAGTCCGGTCTCCAACTGCTCCACGTAGGCCGCGATGGGGATCGGCACGCCGAGCGACCGCGCCGATTCCAGGGCGATGCCCAAATCCTTGCGATGCAGCCGCGTACGGAAGCCGAGCGGGTACTCGTTGCGGATCATGTTCGGTCCTCGGTTGCTGAGGCCCCAGGAGGCCGCGGCTCCACCCCCGATGGCACGTAGTGCCGCTTCGATGTCGATACCCGCCTTCAGTCCCAGCGTCAGGCCCTCGGCCACAGCCGCGTAGGTGCCGGCGATGATCACCTGGTTCATCGCCTTGGCCAGTTGACCGCTCCCCACCGGTCCGACAAGGGTGATGGTCTTGCCGAGCGCCTCGAGCACCGGCCTCACCCGCTCCAGGTCGGCCTGCTGGGCCCCTACCATTATCGACAGCGTGCCCGCCTGCGCACCCTCGCTTCCGCCGGAAACGGGCGCGTCCAGCATGGATACGCCTCGGTCGGCGAGCTGCCGCGCCATACCTCGGGTGGTTTCGGGACTGATGGTGCTCATGTCGACCAGCAGGCTCCCCGCCGACATGCCGTAGGCGGCACCGTTTTCACCCAGCACCACGGCCTCGGCATCGGGCGTGTCGGACACCATGGTGATGACCGCCTCGGCGCCGGTCGCCGCTTCGCGGGGCGTGCCGGCTCGCCTGGCCCCCTCTCGCTCAAGCGGAACCTCACGTTCGCGAGTCCGGTTGTGTACGGTCAACTGGTGTCCAGCCGCCAGGAGCCGTAGCGCCATTGGCGCCCCCATGGTTCCCAGGCCGATGAACCCTATGCGCATTGCTTCCTCCATTCGTTGGTCGATCCCAGCACTGTGTTTGCCGCCCGGGTTGGACCGACCGATTTCGGCAACGCCCTCAAGCCGCGGTGTCGGCCCGGCGCTCATGCACAGAGCGCCAGCGGGCGACTAATTGGTCGGGCAAGCGCAGCCTGCTCTCACGTGGACCCTCCGTGCAGGTTAACGCCTCCATCAGCGCCGGAACACGCAACGCTTCGAATCGGCTACTGCCCTCCACCTCATTTGCGAAGATCCGCAGCAAGGGTTCGTGCAGCGCTTCAAGCGAGAGGTCGGCGAGAGAGTTCGCCAGCAACCGACCTGCCTGGGCGTCGAGACCGGAGCGAAGTGCCGCCTGGATTTGCAGGGCAATGAGCCACGATTTCAGCCGCAGGTCGGAGCGTTCGAGCCCGGAACAGAGTTGTGCCAAGGCCTTCAGGCCCTGCTGGGCGAATTCGAAAGCCTTTTCCAGGTCATTTAACCCATTTGACCTGAGCGTGGCCGACGCGAGATGCGCAAAGCCTTCGGCGTCGTGGTAAGGGACACGCGAGTCTGTAAGGGCGAAACGAGCTTGGGCGGCTGCGTCGACGGCCTCGTGCGCCAAGAGTGCTCCCAGCAGGTAGGCCTGACGGCGAAGAGACCACCGGAGCCTGCCGTCCTGTTGCGCGGCGAGGTGCGGTTGAACGCTGGCCAGCAACGATCGGGCATGCGCGAGGTCGACTGGCTCGTCGACACGTTCCACGGTCCGTGCGTAAGGCGTTAGGTACGGCTGGCTGAGTGACCGGGCGAGGTAGGCGTGAGCAAGCCGCTGTGTGGCTCGGAGACTCCGATAGCCGGTGTCGATCCCACAGCGACGCCCATAGTCGGCGAAAATGCAGAGCACCCGATCGAGCATGATGATTGCCTGCTCGAAAGCGCCTTGGGCCAGTGTGGTCAGCGCGTACTCCTCGTCGCACAGCGAAAGGTGGAAGGCTCGCTCCGGGCCCTGCCGAATGTCGCGCGCGGAACCTACCGTTTCGCGCGCGGCTGACAGGTCGGCCAGCGACAGGTCGAGCTCACCTCGCATCCTCAGGAGCCTGGCCCGCCGGGTCAGATAGCGCGCCTGCTCGGCGCTTGGCGCCTGGTTCAGCCTGGCGAGCTCGACGGCATGATCCAGCTCCTCCATCGCAGCATCGAACCTTCCCATCATCGAGAGGACGTCGCCTTTCTGGAAGGCGACGCGCGCTTCTATCAGCTCGTCGCCGGTCGGGACACTCGTAAATTCGCGCAGCGCAAGTTCCAGGTCGCCCCTGTCTTTGGCTATCATCCCGGCCCACACGCCTGCCTTGACGACGACCAATCGGCCCTCCCGACCGCGTCCCCGCACCGCGGGCAATCTTGGACGCGCGACCTTCTCGACCAGGTCGGCCGCCTCGTCGAGCGCCCCGCGCCATCTCGCGATGCTGCCTTGCACGAGCGCTCGTTCGGTCTCGCGCAGCTCGTCGGTTACCGGCGGCCACTTCGCCAGCAGCGCCTCGGCCCGGTCCACCTTGCCGCGCAGTACCGCTCCTTCGGCTCGCTGGACCAACGCCCAGGCGCGAAGCCCCTGTTCTTGCGAGGAGCTCAGAGCAGCGAGCGCCTGGATCGCGCCGGGGTGCTCATACGAGCCGAGCCGGACGTAGTGGTTTGCTACTCGCAGCGCGATTCTCTCGAAAACCGGGCCGTTGCGCAACTCGGCCTGCGCGGCGGCCCAGAGCGGCCCTATCAGCGGCTGCTGGATGCCGCAGCGCTCCATCCAGCCGCTCAACGAGCGCCATTCCCTGGCTTCGAACAGGTGCTGAACGTAGCGGCCGGCGGAGTCGCTCCGTGGATTCAGCTCGGCCTCTATGCGATAGAATTCGCTCGCCCGCAGATTCAAGTGCCGGTGCTGCTCGGGCCGGCGCTCCCGCAGCTCCTCTTGCAAAAGGCGGGTGAATTGGCGGGAAAAGGCCCGCCAGCTGTCGGCCGTCGACGGTGCCGGGTCGAGGAACGCGAGTTCGAGAGAGCTCGGCTCGTCATCGAACTCCCGAACGGCACGGAGCGCGACCTGTGAGAAGGCGTGGTACGGCGGCAGCGTGAGGGTGGCCAGCGCGGTCAGAAAATCCGCGAGTCGTTGCTGTGTGGCGTCGTGAACCAGCGAGGCAAGGCGAACAAGATTGACATCCTTGCCCCTAGGCGAGTCCGGTTCGCCCTTCGGCAAGCCATCGCGAGCCTCGGTCAGCAGAATCAATGTCCGGAGATCCTCATAGGAGCGCCCGGCGCGCCTGACAAGTTCCTCCTGCTGCGCGGCCTGCAGTTGAGGCAACCGGGCACGCACGAAGCGGCGCGCCTCGTGGGCGGTTGGTGGTTTCAGGCGTACCGGTTCCTCGAACCCGCCCCTGTCGGTGAGAATGGCCGTCGGCAGTTCGGTGATGCTCACCAGCATGCACACGTGCGGCAAGCGGGAGAGCGGCTCGAACAAGGAGAACCACAGCCACTCGGGGGCCGCGACCCGGGGCACCTCGAGTGTGTTCAGCCGCAGTGGCGCCCCGCCTAGATGCTCCACGCCGCCGGAGGATCGCGACAGGTGGGCGAGCAGCACGAGGTCTTCTTGGCGCAGTCGCGCTTCGTCCAGGATCAGGCGCGCTACTTCGGATTGAGCGTCGGCTTGCACGGCAAACGCACCGGACGGAGAGATCTTTGCTAGCTTCCCTTCAATAGCCGCCTGTGGGAGGCCCAACGCCGAGCCGAGTCGGACCAGGCCGGCCGAAACGTGCCCGGGCACGAATTCCAGCCTCACGATTCGCGCGCTTGCCCGAGGCGGTGCTTCGAGAGCCTCCTGCGCGTAATCGATGAGTAGAGTCTTACCGGACCCGGGTCGCCCGGTCACCAGAAGCTTGGGGCGCCCCCCTGCACGTACTCCGCTCACGAAAGTCCGAAAGGCCTGGCGCTTCTCCCTCCCCAGCGGCCTTAGGATCTCGGCTTCGGCGCCACCGGAGTCGACTACCAACGCCTGGATTTCCGGATCGTGCAACTGCTCGCCCGAACTTTGCCGCCACAGCTCCGCCAGAATATCGAAGAGGACCCTCTTGTCAGACAGCCTGCCCTTATCGCGATAGATGATATTGCGGACCACGTTGGGATTGGCGTTTCGTAGTTCCATCTGCTTGCGCAACCAGTTGATGCTGCCCTTTATGCCGTGCTCGTCGCGTTGCTTCCCCGCCGCATCCCTTACCGCGTGCAAGAGCCGACGCCAGGGGCTGGTTTTTCCCGACTGCTGTTGCATGGCCATTGGCCCGATTTTACGCGACCACGAGCTCGAGCACATAGTCGTGCACGGGAAGGGGCCCGAGTTTCCTCGGGCCCCGCTAACGTTGCAGCGCCGTCAGCGGCGGCTGAACGCCACGTTGGAGACCGCGAACGAGGTTCCTCCGGCCCCCGGGAGCAGGTCGGAGAGCCTCTCGGCCAGGTTGGGGACGTATAGCACGGTGGGGACTTGCGAACCGGCGTGGAATGCGCGTGAGACGATCGAGCCAACGACCAGCGTCTGCTTTGTCATGTACACGTATCCTTCGGCGAACAAGGCCACCGTGAAACGTTGCTGGGCGCCGGCGCTAAAGACGTTTCGGTCCGCAACCAGCGCCAATACCGAGGTGGCAGGATAGCTGTTCTTCCTGGTGGATGATTTCACCCGGTAAGGGTTGGAACTGGCGTTTTCGATCTCGGCGCCGCCGCCCTCGTCGCTCACCGCCGCGTTTCCGTCCGCCGGCACGAAGTCGAACTCGAGTTCGTGGCTGCCGCCGCTCCCGCCGTTCTTGCCGTCAGCATCCTCGGTGAAGAATATGCCGTTTCCGCGGTAGCCTATCTCCCGGCCGCTCGACGCCGGTCCGGTGAACAGGAGGTTATTGCCCCTGAACACGACGACTCCCTTGGTTCCGCCCACGTACATCTCGTTGTTGGCGCCATCCCATATCGCTTCGACCAGGGTCTCGTCGGTACCGTAGGCGTTCTTGCGCTTCTTGGCGCATTTGAAGCTGGGGGTCGGGGGGCTCGAAGAGTGGCCCCATTTGATGACGAAGCCCTCGGCCTTGTAAGAGCTCTTGCCGTTGTCCTTGAAAACCTCCATGGTATCTCCGGCCTGATTAACGCCGAACAGGCCGCCGCTATTGAGCTCATGGTCGTCGAAGCACCCCGGGGTCAAGTAGAGCTGCTCGTGCGCGGCGTTCTCTTCGGTTACCCCCTGGTATTCCGGCCGGTTGCGGTCGTCGTACGCCAAATCACTCTTGGAGAGCCGGAGTGCGTTCTCGTTGCTCATCCCATCTCGCCACGATGCGTTCGTCTCCGGGTTGATATTGTCGAGGTAGGGGAACTTGAACGAATCACCCGCATCGTAGGCCGCCGTCATGCCGTTCTCCGAGAAGACGTTCGAGTCCAGCGTCCCTCCCTGAATGCCGTCGTTGGTGAACACGCCGCGCAGCGGATCCATGAAAGGTTCAGGGTTTTCGTCCTCCGGAAATCCGATCTGTCCCGAGCCGCCCAGCTGCACGTAGCCCCGTTTGACGCGCAGGGTCGCGCACAGATCGGTGGGATCCTTGGTCGTGAGGCGCATCGGGTTGTCGCTCCCGGTGGGGTCGATGCTGGCATTGAGATTGCGGTAGGTGTTGCCGAGCGCGAAGGAGCCGCTCAGATCGAGCGCCTTCTCGGTGCTGGTGAGGCCCTCGCCGAGCACGTGCACCGAACCGCGGATTTCGGCGCGCCCCTGGATGACGGCGCTGGCGGCGCTGTTCCCGGCGAACACGGCGTTGTTCCACATGTCGATGGCGGAGATCCGGAATTCGTCGACCATCCGGCCGCGCGCTCCGTTGACGGTCGCCTGCGAGTCGAGGACGATAGCCGAACCGCGCGTGTAGAACTTGACTCGGGCCTTGCCGGTGACGCCTCCGACCGGGATCGCGATCTCCGGCAGCCACTCGTTTTGCGACACATCGGGTGATCCGTCGCGGTCGGTGTCAACGCCGATCGCCAGGAAGTTGCCGCAGGCGATCTGGTTGTCCGGGTTGTTTTCGTTGTAAGCGTCGATATCGTCGGCGTAGTCGTCGAAGTTGTCGATCATGTACATGTAGAGGCTCACCAGTTCGGCGCGCCAGTAGGCACTGCCCGCCTGCGCTACGGCCAGCGCCTGGCTGGCGGTGGCGTCGTTGCGGCTTAGCCGCAAGTTGGTGACCGAAAGAATGAGTGAGCCGGCGGTGAGGATGCCTACCACCGACACGACCATCAGCATCGTTACGAGCGCGAATCCCTTGTTTGACACCGCTACCTCCCGAGGTTGGGAGCGACCACGGTCTGCTCCGCGTAGTGATAGACGAAACCCGGCTCGGTCGTGTAGGTGCTGCCGTCCGAGAAGGTGTAAGTGCCCTTCTTATCTTGGTAGCCGGGGACCCTGGAGCTGGAGCGGGCAAGTATCTCCAGGTCGACCGAGCGCACCAGCCGCTCGGCGGTCGGCTGATTCTTCCAGGTGACCAGGCAGTTCTCGACGGGACTTCCCACCGGTTCGGTTCCGGCCGGACAGGAGCTTGTGTTCGGATCGGGAGAGACGAACTGGTTGCTGCGGGTCACATAGGCTGCGTTGAGAGCCACCACGGTCGCTACCGTCGGCTGTTCACTCGGCGGCGTGGCATTGGTGTCCGGATACTGAGCGCGCTTGAGCGAGCGCGGTTCGTCTCCGAGGCTATAGCTGATCCGTTGGCTGGCGGGGGTGGCCAGCGATTCATCGAGGTAGCGGATAACGAAGCCGTCGGCGTTGCCGTTTTCGATCGCCCGCAGCCCGAGCATGTCGGCCGGGTCATCGGTAACGGTTACCCGGTAGCCGGCGTTCTGGATATCCCAGGAGAGAAGCGAGAGCGCGATGCGAGCTGAATCGGTGGCCTCGTTGGTGGCCTTCTGAAATGAGCTGGCCCGTCCTTGCAGGCCCATGAACTGGGCGATCATGCCGAACAACATCAAGGTGATGGCGCTGGCGATCATGATCTCGATCAAGCTGAAGCCGTTTCTGCGAGTGCCGGAGCGAGTCATTGTCTCAACGACTCCTTCGGGCAGGGGACGTCTGTGGTGGCGAACTCGCCCGGGTCCCCGCAGGACAGGTAGCTGGTGATCGCGTAATCCTTCCCGCCGCCCTTGCCCTGCCAGCGGACGGTTATCTTCGCCTCGACCAGCGCCGGCTTGCTCATCTGCGGGAGACCCTGTGGCCGGTTGCTGAGGACCCACTCCAAGGTGAATCCGGGGTGTTCGGCCGATGCCTCGCTGCCTTCGCACTTGGGGTAGCCGGCCAGGGAGGTGTCTTTGTCCTCCGGGTCGATGGTCGGACATAGGTTGAAAGGCTGGAAACCGTAGCCGCGGAAGACCTCCATCTGGCGCATGGCTATGTCCTTGGCAAAAGCCGCCTCCTGGGAGGAGCGGGTGACCTGAAAGCCGGTTACCTGTGACAGGGCAAGAGCGGTGAACGCGATCCCGGTGAACACCAGTGCCACCATCACCTCGATCAGGGTGAGGCCTTGATCGGAGCGTCTCATCTTGACCTCCTCATGCCGATCTCCTCATGCCGATCTCCTATTGCGATCTCGTTATTCACGGGTCACCTGCACCCGTCCTTGGGGCTCGAGGGTAACGACGTAGCCTTTCCCGCCGTCGGTCGGACGCAGGATTATCTCTCCGGTCGCGGCAAAGTACGCGCCGGTCGACGCGCGGGGAAGCCCGCGAACGTCGAACCACACCCGGGGCGAAGATCCGAAGTCGGCCGACACCACCGTCATGCGCCCGAACTCCTTGGAAAGCGTACGGTCGAGCATTTTGGCAGGGTCGAGTTCGAGGCCGTTATCGGGATCGCCGTCGAGGTCCCCGTCGGGAATGGCGCTCCGGCTCGGATCGGCATAGATGCAGTAGCCGGTGCAGGCGGCGTTGTCGAAGTCGAAGGCGACGTTGGTGTTCAGCCGGATCCCCTCGGTGCGGGCCCGGTTCAGGTCGGCGGCCAGCACCCGCGCTGCTTCACGTGCCTGCAGGCTGCCGCGCGGCATGGCGATGAATCCGATGCCCGCCATTACCCCTATGATGGCTATTCCGATCAGCAGTTCAATCAGGCTGAAGCCGTGCTGGGGCGAGCCGCTGGCGGCGCGAGGTTGGGCTGTGGTATCGGTTAGCGGCAAGTCGTTCACCTCTGCAATCGCACCGGTCTGTCGTGGGCGTCCCTGCTCACGGTCTGGCGAAGAGACGCCCCTGCCCGCTGACGCCCTTTGGGGCGCGTGCCCTAAAGGGCGTGGGAGGCAGGCCAGGTAATTGTGTTGTAGCAGCAGCGAGGGCTGGTCCGCCTCCCCAAAGCGGGGGAGAACTCTTCCCTGTGGCGAATCTCTCAGGACCGGTCCGGACACTCGCGTCTCCGCTCTTTCGGTTGCGCTGGCTCTGTCAGCAATCGTCGGATGCCACAAGCGGCTCGCCCCTGCCGAGCCCGCGCACCGATTGTCGGCGTCCGCTCTGGACACGTGATTTCCGGCGGCCGATGCTATGCTCGACGGCATGGAAGTTCTTGCCAGGGCCGTTGCCGGAGAGCGCCTGACGGCCGATGAGGCTCTCACGCTGTACCGTGCCCCGCTGTTCGAGTTGGCGGCGGCGGCTGACGCCCCGCGGCGCATCCGCACCGTCCCCGATGAGGTCTCCTACCTCATCGACCGCAACATCAACTACTCCAACGTCTGTACCATCGGCTGTTCCTTCTGCGGTTTCTA